>CAKULV010000026.1 GCA_934667425.1 uncultured Kiritimatiellota bacterium
ATCTTGATCGCGGCATCATCTCCGTGCGCTTCCTCTACTACCTCAACCCGACGCCGCTCGACCGCAACCTCGAATGGGACATGAAGAGCAACCTCTGCACGAATCCCAGTCTCGCGAACAAGCCTATGCCGTGACCTTCCACAGCTTGAAAAAGTGAATGCCCCGGTTTGTCGCAATCTGGTGAGACGCGGATGATTTTGTGGTACAATACTGCCATTAAACAAAGAGGGTGAAAATGAAATATACAAATGAACAGTTGAGGTTGGCGGCGAACACGGTGCGTTGTCTCGCGGCAGATGCGATCGAGAAGGCGAGCAGCGGGCATCCCGGCGCCCCCATGGGCATGGCGGACCTTGCGGTCTCGCTCTGGCTCAAGTTTCTCGATTTCGATCCCAAGGACGTGAATTGGGCGATTCGAGACAGGCTTGTCTTTTCAGGCGGGCACGCGTCGATGCTCGTGTACTCGCTCTTGCACCTTGCGGGCGTGAAGGGGTGCGAGATGGATCAGGTGCAGTCGTTCCGCCAGCTCGGCTCGCGCTGCGCCGGGCATCCTGAGCGTGGCGTGATGCCGGGCGTCGAGGTGACCACCGGCCCGCTCGGGCAGGGGATCGCGATGGGCGTCGGCCTCGCGCTCGCGTCGAGGCGGAACGGCGACATGAACCACACGTGGGTGTTCTGCGGAGATGGCGACCTTGAGGAGGGCATCTCGCATGAGGCTTGCTCGTTCGCGGGCAACCTCAAGCTCGGCGGGCTTACGCTCATCTACGACTCGAACGGCATAACCATTGAAGGCCCTGCGTCCTTGTCGATGGCCGACGATCCCAAGAAGCGGTTCGAGAGCTATGGATGGAAGGTGCTCGAATGCGACGGGCATGACTTCGACCAGATCGATCGCGTCTATCGCAAGGCCCTCAAGATAACGGACGTCCCCGTGGTGATAATAGCGAAGACCACGATCGGGTTTGGCGCGCCGACGAAGAAGGGTACGGCCGGGGTGCATGGCGCTCCGCTTGGCGCGGAAGAGCTCGCTGGGTTGAAGAAGGCTCTCGGCTTCGACCCCGAGAAGAGCTTCTTCGTGCCGGAAGAGGTCTACGACATGTTTGAGCAGCGCGCGCTGCGGTGCCACCGTCTGCGCAACGCATACGAGCGGGCGAGGAAGTCCGCTCCCACGCCGCCGCCAAAGTATACGGCAGACGACCTGTATGGGGCTCTGCCGGCGTTCGATCCGGCGAAGCCCGTCGCCACCCGTGCGGCAAACGGCGTCGTCATGAATGCGCTCGCGAAGGTTGCGGCAGACCTGATAGGCGGCTCTGCCGACCTAGAGCCGTCGAACAAGACCGGGCTCAAGGAATACGGGTGGCTCGCGGCGGGGAACTATTCCGGCCGCAACATACACTTCGGCATCCGCGAACTCGCCATGAGCGCCATAGTGAACGGCATCACCGCATATGGCGGATACCGCGCATTCGGCGCGACGTTCTTCGTGTTCTCCGACTATTGCCGTCCGGCGATACGCCTCGCGGCGCTGATGAAGCTTCCTTCCATCTGGGTCTTCTCGCACGACTCCTTCTATGTCGGGGAGGACGGCCCCACGCACGAACCCGTGGAGCAGCTTGCCGCAATGCGCACGATGCCGAACGTGGCGACGTTCCGTCCTGCCGATGCGAACGAGACCGGGTGGTGCTGGGTGGAGATGCTGAAGAACACCACAGGCCCGAGCTGCATCCTCACGACGCGCCAGAACCTGCCGATCCTCGAGGGCACGAGCGCCGAAGGCGTGGCGCACGGCGCATACACCGTCTACGAAAGCGCGGCGCATCCAGAGTATCTGCTCATAGCCTCCGGTTCGGAGGTGTCCCTGTGCGTCGAGGCGGCGAAGCGCATCGCCGAGACGGGGCGCGCGGTGCGCGTGGTGTCCATGCCGTGCAGGGAGCTGTTTGAGCGCCAGTCCCTCGAATACCGCGAAAGCATAGTCCCCGGCACGTGCGTAAAGCGCGTGATCGTGGAGGCTGGGGTGAAGTTCGGATGGGGCGCGTACGCGGTGGATACCTCTAAGACGCGCTTCATCACGCTTGACCGCTACGGCGAGTCCGCCCCCTACAAGGTGCTTGCGGAGCACTTCGGGTTCACCGTCGACAACGTGGCGGCGAAGGTCAGGGAACTGTACTGACGCCTTGCGGAAACCTGTTCAACAAACCAACGAAAGGATGACAATGAAAGTACTCAAAGACAAGGGCGTGGAGGGAAAGGTCATAGTATGCACGGGCGCGGCCGGCGTCCTGTGCTCCAGCATGACGGAGGATCTGCTGCGCCATGGCGCAAAGGTCGCGGTTCTTGATCTGCGCGGCGATGTTGCCAGGGACTTCTGCGCCAAGCTCGCCAAGAAGGGGCTCAGGCAGACGCTCGCCATCGAGGCGAACGTCCTCGACAAGGCCTCGCTTGAGGCGGCCTGCAAGGCGGTGCTGAAGAAGTGGAAGCGCATCGACGTGCTGATAAACGGGGCTGGCGGCAACCATCCGAAGGGGACTACCCCGGCGGAGCAGATGACGAAGGGCGTCAAGCTTGAGGATACGTTCTTCGGCCTTACGCCGGAGGGCTTCGAGTTCGTGAACAGGCTTAACCTCGTCGGAACGATCCTGCCGTGCCAGGTGTTCTGCAAGGAGATGCTCAAGAGGGGCGGCGCCGTGCTGAACTTCTGCTCCATGGCCGCATACCAGCCGCTCACGAAGGTGGCGGCGTATGGCGCGGCCAAGGCGGGCATCATGAACTTCACCAGCTTCCTTGCGACGCACCTTGCGCCCATGGGCATCCGCGTGAACGCCCTCGCGCCCGGCTTCTTCATAACGAACCAGAACCGGTTCCTCATGCTTGAGAAGGACGGCAAGACGCTCACCCCTCGCGGCAACAAGGTGATAGCGAAGACCCCGATGCGCAAGTTCGGCCAGCCCAGCGACCTGCACGGGGCGGCGCGGTTCCTCCTCTCGGACGAGGCGTCTTTCATCACGGGCGTGACGCTTCCCGTCGATGGCGGCTTCGTCTGCTATTCGGGCGTGTGACCTGCCGTCCGCAAGGCCTTGGACAGGCGGCGCCTGTCGCGCGGATCGCGCACTTGCGTCGCCTGTCTGGCGTTTGCGGCGCCATGATGCGCCGTGATGCGTGGCGCCATTGTGATTTGCGGTTCCAGGGTATAGGTGATTAAGGAGATACAGATATGGACGTCGTTGAGACGCTGAAGTCGGCCGGCATCATTCCAGTCATAGTGATTGAGGACGAGGAAAAGGCGGTTCCGCTCGCAACCGCGCTCGTCGAGGGCGGATTGCCGGTGCTTGAGGTTACGTTCAGGACGAAGGCCGCCGCCGGCGCGATAGCGAGGATAAAGGCCGAGGTGCGAGGCGCCATCGTCGGGGCCGGTACGCTTCTGACAGTGGAGCAGGTGAAGGCGGCAAAGGCCGCCGGCGCGGAATTCGGCGTGGCGCCGGGCTTCGATCCGGCGATCGTCTCCTGCGCGAACGAGATCGGCCTGCCGATGGTGCCCGGCATAGCGACGGCATCGGAGCTTTCCCAGGCGCTTACGGCCGGAGTGCCGATGGTGAAGTTCTTCCCGGCGGAGGCCGCCGGCGGAGTGAAGATGATAAAGAACCTCCTCGGCGCATTCCGCTCGACGGGGGTCAAGTTCATGCCTACGGGCGGAATCAACGCTACGAACGTGAAGGACTATCTTGCGGTTCCGGAGATCGTCGCGTGCGGCGGCACGTGGATAGTCCCCAAGGATGCCCTTGCGGCAGGCGACTGGGCGAAGATAGCCGCCCTCGCGTCCGAGGCCAGGAAGATCGTGGAATCCCGCTGACCATCCACGGGAGATGCGCATTCTCGTCACAGCAGGACCGACACGGGAGTTCATCGATCCCGTGCGGTTCCTTTCCAACCCTTCCACCGGACGGATGGGTTTCGCCGTGGCCCGTGCCGCCAGGCTCGCCGGACACGAGGTGACGCTTGTCGCGGGGCCGGTGTCCCTCCGCACGCCAAAGGGCGTACGGCGCATAGATGTCGTTTCGGCCCGCGACATGATGCGGGCCGTCGAGGCGCAGGAGTTCGACTGCCTTGTGGCGACGGCGGCGGTGGCGGACTGGCGGCCGGCAAGATGCGCCGCGAAGAAGCTGAAGAAGCGCGAGATGTCCGGATCGCTCCGTCTCGTGCGCAATCCCGACGTCCTGAAGACCATCGCAGGCCGCGTACGCAGATCTGGGATTCGCAAGGTGCTTATTGGCTTTGCCGCGGAAACGGGAGACCCATCCGCCGAGGCGTCCCGCAAATGCAGGGAGAAGGGCCTCGACCTCGTGGTGGCAAACGACGTGACCGCGCCTGGCGCGGGCTTCGGGGTCGGTACGAACCGCGTTACGTTCGTAAGGCCGGACGGGACTCTTGAGAGGCTTCCGCTCCTCGGGAAAGATGCGGTTGCCCGCAGGATAGTGCGCTTTGCCGAAGGCGCATTGAGCTGACCCGAAGGCACGCTCTCGCCATCGGGCGCGGCGGCACATTCTTGGCCGCCTGTCACTCTTGGCCTCGGCGTGTGGTATAATGCGCCACATGAAGCGGAAGTATGTATGGATATATTCGGCGTATGCGGTGGCCGCGCTGGCGGTCGGCGTGTGCTTTCTCGTAAATCGAATGGGGATCGCGAAGCGTCCCGCCTACACTCCGGAGGATCTCTCCGCCGAATATGCCGCATGGGGGATAGATGCGGCCGGTATGAAGGAATTTGTGCCGCTGCCCACCCATGTGCCGTACGACATATCCGCCGCAGTGATAGGCGGGGACATGTTCAATTGCGCGCGGATCGGGATGGGGACCCGCTCATGCGCCGCCTGCCACCCTCTTACCGAGGGCGGGGCGGACGGCAAGCTGCACATGGGCGTGTTTACCCGTCCTGCGAAGAATGCGCTTTTCGGCAAGTTCTACCTGCATGACGGATCCGTGTCGAATCTCAGCGCTCTTGTGCAGAGGATGATAGAGGATGATCGCTTCATCGGCGCCGGTACGCTCTCGAATGCGGTCGCCCGCCTTGCGGAGGACGGCAGGATCCGCAGGAAATTCGAGAACTGCTACGGCGATGGAGGCCTTGCGGGGTCTAACCTGGTGGATTCCATCGTGAACTATTCGTGTACCCTCATGACGGCGAACGGGCCGTTCGACCGCTTCTGCGGCGGGAGGGACGCCCTTCCGCCAAAGGCGTTGGCCGGATTCGGGCATTTCAAGGCCAGGAATTGCGCCCGATGCCATTCCGGGCCGGCCCTTGGCATGCGCGTGGTCACTGAAGACGGAATGCGGGTGCCGGCCCTCAGGGGGCTGTCGAGCCGTCGCGTCTACCAGGCGAATGGGAGGCTTTACACCGACCTTGCCGCCGCAGTCGCGATGATGCCCGACAGCGATTTCGAGGAGGACGAGGAAGGCCGGCTTTCCCTGTTGGCGTTTTTGCGCTGTTTGTGATAGACTTCACACCGTTTTTTGTCCAGAAACGGAAAGGAGGAAAGCGGGATGATGACCATATACATGTGGGAGAACGGTGGCCTCAGGGAGGCGACCGGCTTTTCGCCGTCTTGCTGGATCAACCTTTCAGAGCCTACCACCGCCGAGCTGGAGCAGGTTCTTTCCTTCTCGAAGATACCGCGTGACTTCCTGACTGACCCGCTGGATCGCGAGGAGCGTCCGCGATTCGAGAATGAGGATGGCGTATCGCTCGTGATCGTCCATGTGCCGTACCCCGTTCGCGGGGACGAGGATGACGAGACGGTGCTCCCGTATGAGACGCTGCCGCTGGGTGTCGTGCTTTTTGGCAGGTCGGTGATCACGATATGCTCCCAGCCCACGCCGGTGACATCCGCGTTTCTGGACCAGATCAGGCGGATATGCCCGCCGAGCGACAGCAACCGTTTCCTTTTCCGTCTGCTTTGGCACGCGGCGGTGCTGTTCCTGCGATATCTGCGCGACATGCACGCCAAGACGGAAAGCCTCGAAGACGCCCTTCACGAATCCATATCGAACGAGGCGTTGCTGAAACTGCTTACCTACCAGAAGGCGCTCGTGTACTTCTCTACGTCGCTGAAGGCCGACAACATCCTCATAAGCCGCCTTGACCGTGCCCGGCAGCTCAACATGACCGAGGATGACCATGACGTGCTGGAGGATGCGGAGGTGGAGTACCAGCAGGCGCTTGAGACGGCGACAATCCACGCGGCGGTCTTGAACGGCACGATGGATACGTTCGCCTCCGTCATCAGCAACAACCTGAACCGTGTCATGAAGTGGCTTGCCGTGGCCACGATATTCCTTGCGGTGCCTACGGTGGTGACATCCGCATTCGGGATGAACGTAAACCTGCCTCTCGTGGACGATCCGCAGCAGGGAGGGACGTGGGTGTTCTGGGCATTGACCGGCATATGCGCCATGATCCTCATGGCGATAACGGCATTGCTCGTGTATCTTAGGAAGAGGCGCATATTCTGATGGCGTGCGATGCCGTCGTACAAGAGGAGAGGTGTGAAGATGGATATAGGCAGAAGAGGCTTTCTTGGCGCTGCGGCGGCTGCGGCCGCAGGCTGCGCGGTTCGTCCGCTTGCAGTCGGCGTCGGGGACAAGCCGGAGTACCATGTGTTTTCGCGCGTGTTCCAGTTCATAAGGGACTATGACCGTGCGGCGGATGTCATAAGGCGGTGCGGCTATGATGGGGTGGAATGGACTGTCCGCCCGAAGGGGTTCATCGAGCCATCGTGCGCAGCGAGGGATCTGGCTAAGGCGAAATGCGCCGCAGAGAAGGCCGGGCTAAAGGCGGAGTCCATAGTGGTGTCGTTCCTGCGCGGCGACGACCCCGGCGCGGAGGACATTGTCCGGGCGGCGGCGGACGCCGGGTACAAGAGCTTCCGGGGCGCGTATTTCACGTACGATCCGGCCATCACGATGCGGCAGAACCTCGACAGGATAAGGAGAGGATTCGAGTCACTTGAAAGGCTCGCGCGCAAGACGGGCGTAAAGGCCTGCTACCAGAACCACAGCACGTACAGCCCAAAGGTGGAGCTGTTCGGCAGCGTCGTGTGGGATCTCGCGCAGGTCATTCGCGATTTCGATCCGAAGCATGTGGGCGTACAGTACGACGTGATGCACGCGCAGGCAGAGACAGGCCCTTCGTGGATGCACTCCATCGGCATAGTCGCGCCATGGATAGACATTCTGTGCCTCAAGGACTTCTGGTTCGAGCCAATCCCGTCCAACCCGAAGATGTGGCGACGCCACCTTTGCATGGCCGGGGAGGGCATCGTCCCGTGGGGCCGGTACCGCGAGATACTCGGGCAGTATGCTGTCAGGCCGCGCTACACGGTCCACTTCGACTACGACTTCCCGGTGGACGAGGCTGGGGCGATGCGCTGCGCGACCGCCGACCTCGAGTTCTACCGTTCGCAGCTTGGCTGAACCGGTTCGCCATGGCGAAAAGAATCGATTTCCCGGAATACGACCTCCATCCGCGAGGTGCGCGGGTGGACGATGCCGTCTCCAGGTTCGACAGGATCGTATCCGAGGCGCGGGGCGGCGGATGGAGCCTGTTCGCGGTCGTCACCGGGTACGGCTCTTCCGGCGGCACGGCCATGATCAAGGGAGCGATACTTGCCGCCTGCCGCAGATACGTGCGGCAGAACCACATTCGCGGATTCCTCGACGGCGAGTTTGCCGGGGACATGTTCTCCCCGCAGTACCTTGCGTTCCCCGAAGCGGCTCGCATCCCGAATTTCTACAAGCGGTTCCCCAATCCCGGCATCGTATTCGTGTGCGTGTGACGCTCTCGCCGATGGCGATTCAGGGCTGCAAGGTAGCGATGGCGCCGCCGCCGTCGTTTCGCCGGTCTGAGATTGCCGCGCAGGCGTGCGCGCCATTTGCATGATTCGCATAAACGGCAGTTTGTCCGCGATTCCATGGAGATATCGCAAGGCGCTTAAAAAACTTAACAAAGGCTAACACTTTGCGTTGACTGTTATGGTATAATACGTGCCATTGCGGAACTGGCGATAGCGGACGAGTGTTCGCAAGTGGAGTGTACCACATGGACCGCAATCCGGCGAAAGCCGGGGGAGTCGGTCGTCTGGGCAACATTGTTGATGAAAGGAGTATTCCCGAAATGAGCATCAATTATCCAGCATGGGAAGGTTTCACGGGCGGCGAATGGCAGGATGAGATCGATCCTGCGGAATTCATCCGCCTGAACTATACGCCGTATGTCGGCGACGCGTCGTTTTTGGCGAACGCGACTGATGCGACTACGGAGTTGTGGAACAAATTGCAGGCGCTGCAGAAGGAGGAGAGGGCCAAGGGCGGCGTTCTCGACATGGATACGGATATCGTCTCGTCCATCACCTCGCACAAGCCTGGCTATCTCGACAAGAACCTTGAGAAGATTGTCGGCCTTCAGACCGACAAGCCGCTTAAGCGCGCATTTATGCCGTATGGCGGCATCAAGATGGCCGAAGAGGCGCTGACGACCTACGGCTACAAGCCGAACCCCGAGCTGCACCGCATCTTCACGGAGTACCACAAGACGCACAACCAGGGCGTTTACGATGCCTATACGCCGGAAATGCGCAAGGCCCGCAAGAACAAGATCATTACGGGCCTGCCGGACACCTACGGCCGCGGCCGCATCGTCGGCGACTACCGCCGCGTCGCGCTCTACGGCATTGACCTGCTTATCGCCGGCAAGGAACGCGACCTGCCGATGGTCGGCGTCGGCTCGATGCCGGAGGACGTGATCCGCGGACGCGAGGAGGTCGCCGAGCAGATCCGCGCCCTCAAGGCCATGAAGGTAATGGCGGCGAGCTACGGCTACGACATCTCCGGCCCGGCGACGAACGCGCGCGAGGCCGTGCAGTGGACGTACTTCGGCTACCTCGCGGCGATCAAGACCCAGAACGGCGCGGCGATGTCCATCGGCCGAATCTCCACGTTCCTCGACATCTACATCGAGCGCGACCTCAAGCGCGGCATCCTTACGGAAACAGAGGCCCAGGAACTGATCGACCATCTTGTCCTCAAGTTCCGCATGGTCAAGTTCGCCCGCATCCCCGAATACAACCAGCTCTTCTCTGGCGACCCGGTATGGGCCACGATCAACGTCGCGGGCATGTGCGGCGACGGGCGCAGCATGGTCACGAAGACCGACTACCGCATCCTCCACACGCTTGAGACGATGGGGCCGAGCCCGGAGCCGAACCTCACGGTCCTCTACTCGCCGCGTCTCCCGGAGCCGTTCAAGCGGTATGCCGCTAAGATCTCGATAGCGACGTCGAGCGTACAGTACGAGAACGACGAGGTGATGCGCCGCGTCTGGAGCGACGACTATGCGATATGCTGCTGCGTCTCGGCGACGCACACCGGCAAGGAGATGCAGTTCTTCGGCGCGCGCGCCAACCTCGCGAAGTGCCTCCTGTACGCCATCAACGGCGGCGTAGACGAGAAGACGCGCGTGCAGGTCGGCCCGGAGCTCCGCCCGATCACGGGCGACGTGCTCGACTACGCGCAGGTGCTGAAGGCCTACCACGCGATGATGGACTGGCTCGCCGGACTCTACGTCCACACGCTGAACCTCATCCACTTCATGCACGACCGCTACTACTACGAGGCCGCGCAGATGGCGCTCATCGACACCGATCTCGAGCGCACGTTCGCGACGGGCATCGCCGGCTTCTCGCACGCCGTCGACTCGCTCTCGGCGATCAAGTACGCGAAGGTGAAAGTCATCCGCGACGAGACGGGGCTTGCCATCGACTACAAGGTCGAGGGCGACTTCCCGCGCTACGGCAACGACGACCCGCGGGCGGACGACATCGCGAAGGCGCTCCTCAAGGAGTTCATGAACAAGATCCGCAGCCACCACACCTACCGCCACGCGACGCCGACGACCTCGATCCTCACGATCACGTCGAACGTAGTCTACGGCAAGGCGACGGGCGCGATGCCGGACGGACGCAAGGCGGGCGAGCCGCTGTCTCCGGGGGCGAACCCGAGCTACGGCGCGGAGAAGAACGGCCTTCTCGCCTCGCTCAACTCGGTCGCGAAGCTGCCCTACGGCTACGCGCTGGACGGCATCTCCAACACGCAGACGATCCACCCCTCGGCCCTCGGCAACGACGAGGCGACGCGGGAGACGACGCTCGCTCGCGTGCTGGACGGCTACTTCTCGCAGGGGGCGCACCACCTGAACGTGAACGTCTTCGGCACGGAGAAGCTGGTCGATGCGATGGAGCATCCGGAGAAGCCGGAGTACGCGAACTTCACGATCCGCGTCTCGGGCTACGCCGTGAAGTTCATCGACCTCACCCGCGAGCAGCAGCTCGACGTGATCAGCCGCACCTGCCATAAGAGCTTGTAAGGCCTGGCGGACAGTACAGACAAGGCAGGGAGGATGGGCCGTGCGGCCCATCCTCCTTCTTCTTCTGCCGTCCATGGAAGCCGCTATGATGCGAATTCCCGCCAAGCGTCCCCCGCCTTGCGGTTTGAAAAGAAAGCATTTTCTTGGCAACTTGATTTTGTGTCTTTGATAGTGTATAATAAACGGCGTTTTTTCCGTCCGGACTGTAGCTCAGTTGGTAGAGCACGACACTTTTAATGTTGGGGTCGCGGGTCCGATCCCCGCCAGTCCGACCACTTTATTCCGCGGATTTCAGTGATGCTTCTGGAGGCTGCCGGATGGGCGATGCCCAAATCCTCCCTCACCAGCCAAATGCCACACCCTATGGACATTTACTTTGGCAAGTCACGGACGCGGCAATCTCGTCGATGGCATGGTGCGCGGCCGGTTGAGGTATGCTATAATTCAGCATTGTGAAGAGCTTGATAGTCATAGCTGGAGCGGGACTCTATCCCGAACTCCTGGTGCGCGGGGCAAAGCGGTCTGGTGTCGAGAAGGTGGATGTGCTGGCCGTGCGGGGGTCTACGAGCCGTGCGACGATGCGGGCCGCGGATTCCGTCCACATGATCGGAATCGGCGAAATAGCGGCCGGAATGCGCTGGGTGGCATCGCAAGGATACGATGGCACGGTGCTTGCCGGGCAGATAAACCCGCTGTCCCTGTTCCGTTCCCGCTTCGATGATGAGGTGAAGGCCTGGCTCAGTTCCCTCCCGTGCAAGAATGCGCACACGATCTTCGGGAAGCTCGTGGAGGAGTTCGGCAAGGCGGGCGTGGACGTGCAGCCCGCGACCATCTACATGGAGGGATGCCTGCCGGGCGAAGGCCCCCTCACTGTCCGGAGGCCGGACGCCCGCGAAGAGTCGGATATTCTCCATGGCGCGGCGGTGGTGCGGGACATGGGGCGGCATGATGTCGGGCAGACGGTTCTCGTGAAGGAGGGCATGGTGCTTGCCGTGGAGGCCTTCGAGGGCACAAACGCCGCCATAAGGCGTGGAGGGAGGCTTGGCGGCAAGGGGGCGGTGATGTTCAAGGGGGCCAGAGAGGGGCATGACATGCGCTTCGACGTTCCGGTGATCGGATTGAAGACCGTCAAGGCCATGAAGTCCGCCGGGGTCTCGGCATTGGCGTTTCAGGCCGGGCGGCAGATCGTGCTTGAGAAGGAGGCGGTCGTGGACTACGCGAACAGGCATGGCATTGCCCTCGTCGGGGTGAAGACCGACCTGCCGCCCGCACCGACGCGTCCGCAGCAGGGGAAGGTCAAGGCACAGGGCGCAGACGCATGAGGAAGGCCAAGGTAAACGGGATCGAGAGGCTGGAGCACTATCTCGTGAAGATCATCCAGCAGCCGGGGGCGGACAGGAACCAGCCGCTCCCGATCAGGATGCTTCTGTCTGTGCTGTATGCGTTCTCATGCCTGTTCCGCCTCATCGTGGCCACGCGCTACTGGTTCTACGACCTTGGGATACTGCGAAGGTTCCCATTGGGGTGCCAGGTGATATCCATCGGCAACGTGACTGCTGGCGGGACGGGGAAGACGCCCGTGACGGAAAAGTTCGCGCGGGAGCTTGCCGCGTCGGGGCGCAAGGTCGCGATACTCTCGCGTGGATACCGGCGCAAGGAGGCGCCGTGGTGGAAGCGGGCGTTCATGCAGGTCATAGAGCCGCCGCTTGTGGTTTCGGACGGTAGGCACGTGCTGCTCGGCGCGGAGACTGGCGGCGACGAGCCGTACATGCTCGCTTCCAACCTCCCCGGCGTATGCGTACTCGTGGACCGCAACCGGGTGAAGGCAGGCCGGTGGGCCATCAGGCGCTTCGGATGCGACACGCTCATTCTCGACGACGGCTTCCAGTACCAGAAGCTGAAGCATTCGCTCGAGGTGGTGCTCGTCGACAGGACGAACCCCTTCGGCAACGGACACATGCTGCCGCGCGGCGTGCTGCGCGAGCCGGCCAGGCATCTCGCGCGGGCGGACGTCATATTCCTCACGAAGTCGGATGGCGACACGGAGGATGTCGTTGCGCGGATACGCGAGTTCAACGGCAAGGCCGAGATAATCGAGTGCCGCCATGCGCCCCGGCTGCTGAAGGATGTCTGGAGCCGTGAGGAGCTTCCGCTCGATTGGCTCAGGGGGAAGACCCTCACCACGCTTTCCGGCATAGCCGTCCCGCAGGGTTTCGAGGATTCCCTCCGAAGGCTCGGCGCGAGGGTCATATGGTGCGAGCGCTATGCTGACCACCACAGGTATGACACGAGCGAGATAATCTACGCGCTGAACAAGACCGCAGACCTTGGCGCAACGGCGCTGATCACCACCGAGAAGGATGCGGTGCGGTTCCCTCGGCTTGAGACCACCCCCGTGCCATGCTATTACCTGCGGGTCGACATTGAGATCCTGAAGGGTGCGGAGAACTTCACGGCGGCGGTAAACCGCATATGCCACCTTGAGTCGAGGAAGGTCTCGGACGGAGATGGCATTGCCTGAGGGTGTCCGTATGCCCGCATCCATATCCAAGACATTGCTGGCCTGTTCGCTGCTTGCCGCGCTGTACATGCTCATCAGCCACCCGTGCATCGGCTTCGGTCCCATAAGGTGGGTGTATCTGGGTGATGACATAAGCGTGATCATGCGTCACGGGAAGAGGCTGGTTGGGCCGGGAGACATAGAGCTGCATGCGACGCCGGACTTCATCTACGGCCTGTTCTGCGACGAGGGCGACTGGTACGAAAACCGCTGGTTCGCGATCCGAAGGCGTGACGGGAAGGTGTACGTCAGCGGGCGGTCGGAAGAGATCGAGCGGGTGTTCAGGGCCTGCGGCTCGAAGGCATCCTTTGGGCTGAATTGGCCAGGAGGCATATACAGGACATTCCAGTCGATGAGGAAGGAACTTTCGAATGAGTAGCCCCGGTCGGCAATTGAGAAAAATGGGCAAGAGCAGGAGGGTTTGCCGAGCCATTACGCTTGGAATCGCCATGGCGAACATGGTTTTCGCGGCGGCTGCGGACGCACTGTCGTTTGATTTCTGCGGCGTTGGGAAAGTCCGTGTCGCACGTGTGGCCGACCGTTCTCCCGGCCAGGCGGAGGGTGGCGAATCCCTTTGCCGGGAGTCCCGCATCGCGAGCCGCTTCGCGAGGGCGGACAGGGAATGGATGCGCCATGCCCTGACATGGGCCGAGCTGGCGGTCGCCGACGGGGATTTCGCGGAATGCGACAGGTGGATGCGCATTGCCGCAGGGTTCCTGGGGCTCCACATGGAGAACGCAGGCACCCTTGGCGACGGTATGCTTGTGCGCGACAGGCTGAGCCTTGAGTATTCCATTGCCCGCGCCATAAACGGCGGACGCGCCGGCGGAGTCCGCATCACGCCGGCGGACGTGAGGCGGTGGCTGCCGCCCGTGGCTGTCCCCGGCATGGCGGACAACCTCCATGTCGTCCGTCAGGAGATGTTCCGGACATTGCTGATGGTCGGCGCAGGGCTGGAGACATGGCTTGGCAGTCACGGCAGATTGCCTGACACGTTGCGTGAACTGCTGTCGGACGGCGACCTGCGCCTTTCGGAGACGGACCTTGCGCACGGCGGCAATGCCGTCGCCTACAGGCACGATGGGCGCTTCTGGAAGCTTAAGCTGTGCGACGTGGAGTCTGCGGAGGAGCCCATAATGGATTTCATGCCGGCGGTGGACGAGGTCGCGGGCCTGCAGTGCCCTGAGATATGGTTCGCGTCGACGTATTCTCGGAAGAGGCTGGAACTGTTCGAGAAGGGCTTCATAGAGAGCGCGGACATCCGGTGCCGATGCTACCTTAAGAACGGCATTGTCCACCGTGGAACCTGGAATGGCCAGTGAGAAGATATCCGAAAACGATGCTTGAGGGAAAGATGAGGAATACGGCCATGTCATCCAACGTCGGATCTGCCCGCGCCAATCCGGTATGGGTGGCGGCGGCACTGGCCTTCTGCGTCTGCGCAACGTGCGCCGTGGCCGGCGACCCTGCCGCCGATGAGGCCAGAACGACCGCAGACTATGTGCTTGAGGGCCCGGAACTGGTGTTCTGGAACCCCCACTTCAGGGGCGTGGCCCGCGTGCCGCTCGGTGTCAGGGCGATAGGCGACGAGGCTTTCAAGGACTGCCGAGGCGTGACGCGCATCGAACTGCCGTTCGGCGTCGAGTCCATAGGGAGGGCGGCGTTCTACGGAAGCGGGGTGCGGGAGATGTTCATTCCGGAGACGGTCACGGGCATATGCGAGAGGGCGTTCGGATCTTGCCGATCGCTTGCGGACGTGACCCTGCCGGGGCGGCTGCGCTCCATAGATAGGGGGACGTTCGCACATTGCACCGGCCTCAGGTCGGCCAGCATCCCCGCAGGGGTTACGGACATCGGCATCTCCGCGTTCAAGGGATGCCGAATGCTAGAGGAAGTCAACATGCCTCGCAGTCTTCGGCGGATCGGGTACAATGCGTTCCGCTGGTGCGAGCGGCTGGAGCTGTCGGGCTTTCCCCCATGCCTTGAGGAGATAGGCCCCTATGCGTTCGCCGGATGCTCCCGGCTGGAGGCCCTGTCGTTCCCGGCAAGCCTCTCGCGGCTGGGCCTGGGCTGCTTCCAGTGGTGCGGGAGGCTGATCCGGCTGCGCTTCGACGGCGACGCGCCGGAGACGGACATGCTCCCGTCGCTGCTGGAGGGGACGGACGCCCGGCTGAGGGTATTCGCCCGCCAAGGAACCAGGGGCTGGGACGCCGGCGGCGGGAGGTGGCCGCCAGACGCCCCCGAAAACATGAGGGAGGTGGTCTTTTGCCGCGAAGGCCTGAAATGAGCGGACATTGCCTACGGAAGGGGTTGCCGATGGCGCAGTGGCTCCAATGCTGGATGCCTGACGGTGGTGGCCGGCTCTCCTTCGGCTTCCACAACCCGAACCACGCGGCGGCGCTCGCGTGTGCGCTCCTGCCGCTGTGCTGGGGATGGCGGCGCGCGGCGTGGGGCGAGGACGACACGCGCCGCGTCATGCCGCGCGAGGCGATCGACCCGGAGTTCCTGAACCCGCTCTTCAATGCCCGCATTGCCGACCTCTGGCGGAGGGACGCGCCGTAGGCGCACCCGTGGAATTTTCGCTTGCTTTCGGTGGGGGGATTTGGTATCTTACCCCCTGTTCCAACAAAAAGGAGACTTAAGAACATGGCAGGTAAACTTGAAGATCGCGTCAGGGAGATTATCGTCGATCAGCTCGGCGTCAACGCTGAGCAGGTGACGCCGGAAGCGTCGTTCATCGACGATCTCGGCGCAGATTCCCTCGATTCCGTTGAACTAATAATGGCGTTCGAAGAGGAATTCGGCGCGGCGATCCCAGAAGAGGATGCCGAAAAGCTCACTACGGTCGGCAAGGTCATTGAATACCTCACTTCCAAGGGGTATGGTGACGAAGCCAAGTAGTGGCCGCCACAATCCTTGAGCAACAAGGGCGAAAAAGAGGCCGCGCGATCCTGCGCAGGTCTCTTTTTTGTGCTATAATCGCCACATTTCAGGCATGGGATGGCAACATGGGCATCACGCAAGATACCGCAATGAAGAAGGCTGCGATAGTCGGCATAGTTGGTAGGACCAATGCCGGCAAATCGACGCTCGTGAACGCTCTCGTCGGCGAGAAGGTGTCGATAGTCTCTCCGGTGGAGCAGACTACCCGGAACACCGTACGGGGCATCGTGTCGGATCCGCGCGGGCAGCTCGTGCTGGTGGATACGCCTGGCCTCCACAAGGCGGAAGGCCCGTTGGGGAAGCTTCTCAATGGCATGGCGCGGGCTTCAAGCGCGGGCACCGATATCCTGTGCGTCGTGTTCGACGCATCGAACGCTCCGCAGATCGAGGACGAAGGGTGGATGGCTCGCGTGGCCCGCGAGAAGCCCGCAAAGTGCGTGTTCGTCCTGAACCAGTGCGACAAGAGCCCGTTTTTCGAGACGATGTACCGTGACAGCTGGGCGGCCACCCAGAATGCATCCGAGATTTCCCCCGTGTGGGTGAAGGCTTCGGCCAAGACGGGCGAAGGGCTGCCATCCCTTTCCGACATCCTTTATGGCATGGCGGAGGTTGGGCCGGCGCTTTTTGACGACGATATCGTAACCGACTATCCGCGCAAGCTGGCCATTGCGGATGTGGTGCGCGAAAAGCTCCTTTCGAGGCTGTTCCAGGAGATACCGCACGAGATAGGCGTTGCGGTCAAGGACATAGCCGAAAGGAAGGGGGCGTGGGATGTCTCCGTGTCGATCTACGTGAACAAGCCATCCCAGAAGGGCATGGTGATAGGGGCTCGCGGCAGCACCTTGAAATACGCCCGCAAGGCCGCAGAGCCGGAGCTTTCCGAGATGTTCGGGGTGAAGGTAAGGCTTGAGCTTTGGGTGAAGGTGGAGCAGAATTGGATGAAGAACGATCGCCTGCTTGCCGAAATGGGCTACAAGGGGGCCTTGGTGTGAGGCTTCCGGCAACAGTCGCGTGTTGCCTGGTCTCCGCACTTGCCGTCGCGGCAGGCGATCTGGACGTCGCGCGCCAGGCGCTGAATGACGGGATGTGGGAGGCGGCTCTCTCGTCTGCGGACATTGCCGCGACAAATGCCGCAGAGCGCACTTCCGCGCGTCTCGTATCCCTTGAGGCTCTCGCAAGGCTCGGTCGGAACGCCGAGATTGAGCGCAGGCTCTTCCGTTGGTCGGACGAGACCGACGAGCATTTCCGCTTCTGGCGCGCCCGCGCCCATGTGTGCGCCGGAGAGTTCAATCTTGCACTGGAGGCCCTAGAGGAGCCTTTTGCGGACAAGGGGCTGTCGCTGCCGGCGAGATTCCTGAAGGCCTGCGCCCTCGCCGCCATTGGAAAGAGGGCTGAAGCGCTAGGTCTCATTTCGCCCGGGGATCTGGATGGCAGGCAGGGGCCCGTATCTGAGGATGCCGGGCTTCTCATGGGCGAGCTGCTCCATGATGCGGGCCGCAATGCGGAGGCGTGCGGTCTGTTGAGTCCACTCGCCGACCATGCCGAGCGCAAGGAGGTTAGGCTCCGCGCCGGGTATCTGCTTGGATTCGCGGAAATGGCGGATGAGTCGTCCCGCACCGCCGGCGTCGCCCGGGTGCGGGGGCTTCTCCGGTCTGCGCCGGGGGAGAAGGTCTCCGTGCAGGCGGCAAGGACTTTTGCCGACAGCCTTCTGGCCTACGGCGACGCGGCCGGGGCGGATGACGAGTACCGCAGATACCTTGAGATAGCCCCGGTGGCGGCGACCGATCCGGATATCCTCTCCAGGCGCGGGCGGGCTCTGTTCCTGCTTGGCCGCCATTCCGAGGCCATCGGCTTTTTCGCGCGCGCCGAACAGCTTTCGACGGACCCGCCGAAGAAGGCCTTGGCGGCGTTCTGCCAGGCGGAGGCCTTCCTTGCGGACAGGCATTACCCGGAAGCCGCCGAGTCGTTCGCGAGAAGCGCCGGGTATGGCGGCGATGGCGTGGAGCGGGCGCGGTTCGCGGAGGCGGATGCACTGGAACGCGCCGGGGATTCCGGGACCGCGGAGTCGATATACGGCGAATTGGAGAGGAAGGGCGGCGAATGGGGGGCGAAGGCGTCGCTGCGTCTCGCGGCGATAGACGTAAGGCGGGGCAGGATAGGCGTTGCGGTGGATCGCTATGACGGGCTTATAGCCTCCAACAGGCTTGCCGGCGCAGATATGACCGAAGCCTACCTCGGCAGGGGAAGGGCCTGCTACAAGGGATACCGCTTCGCCGAGGCGGCGGAGTCTTTCAAGGTCGTGGCGAAGCGGGAGCCGAGGCTGTCCGACGGAATGCGGTTCCTTGAGGCGTTGTGCCTGTATGGGGCCGGCATGGACGTTGACGCGAAGGCCGTCGCGACATCCCTGATGTCGTCCACGAAAGACATGGATTTCCGCACGGACCTCATGCTCTGGTGCGCCAAGTACGAATACAACCACGGCAAGTATGAGGATGCCCGCACCTATTTCGAGACATACGCAAACCTCCGTCCCGCCTCCCCCGATGCCGCCTCGGCGCTCTTGTGGGCCGCCCGGTCTTCCGCCGCCATGATGGACTACTCCAAGGCCGTGGACTTCGCGACGAGGGCTGCGAACACCGCCTCCACGAACCGGGAATTCTTCGTCGAGGTGCTGCTTGTGCAGGGCGAGGCGCTGATGGAGCTCGGCCGGTACGCGGAAGCGGCTCAGCTGTTCGGCAGGGCCGCGACGCAGCTGCCGGACGGGCCGGGCGCCATCAAGGCTGCGGTGCTCAAGGCAGATGCGCTTTACGCGATGGGCGCCGGGGACTCGAGCTGCTACGACGAGGCGATCTCGGCGTACCGGGCGCTTCCCGACGGTAGCGGACTGACCCCGGACCGCAGAATCGAGGTCGCGTTCAAGATCGGTCGCGCCCTTGAGAAGCTGCGGCGCACAAGGTTGGCGATGGACCAGTACTACAAGAACGTGGTGCTCGCGTATTCCGAAGGCACGGAAAAGGGCATACTGTTTGGCGAGGCGGCAAGGGCCTTCTTTGTCCGTGCCGCATTCTCGCTTGCCGACTACAGCGATTCGGCGGGCAACTACAAGGCTGCGATCTCCGTGCTCGAGAGGGTCGTGTCGGCTGATGTCCCGGCATCGAGGGAGGCGAAGCGGCGCATTGCCGCGATCAGGAAGAAAGGTGGGGCTTGATGATATCTGTAATGCATTCCGGCGGACCGGTGCTGTGGACTATTGCGCTGATAGGGCTTGTCTCCACGGCCATATTCTTCGTTCGCTTCATCGACTTGCGGCGGGCGCACGTCGTGTACGTTGATTTCATGGCGGGGGTCGCCAACCTCATCTCCAAGGAGAACGAGAGGGAGGCCTTGGCGATATGCGAGGAGACCCCCACGCCGGTGGCGAGGGTGGTGGCGGCGGCGATTCGGCATCGGCGCGAGTCCGTATCCGCGATCAGGGAGGCGGCTGAGGTCGCGGCAAGGGCGGAGGCCAGCAGGTTCTCGCGACGCCTCTCCGTGCTGCAGACGGTCGCGCAGATATCGCCGCTTCTCGGGCTCTTCGGGACGATGGTAGGCTTTGCCCATGCCCTGGCGGCGATTTCGGGGAACGCCCTTGCCACAAGGGCCGACCTGATACCGGCCATGGGGCCGGCCCTTGCGTGCGCTGCGGCCGGGCTGCTCGTGGCCGTGTGCGTGTACGTCATGCACGCGTTGCTCAGGGCCAGGCTCAAGCACCTTGCGGCGGACCTCGACGCCACCGTGCGCGACATCGTGTCGAGGCTTGGAGGCGCGGGCGCATGAATGGCGCATGGTTCAAGGGCCTCGTGCTGATGGCGCCATGGCTGACGCTCGTGCTGATCCTGGCGATGTTCTCGTTCCTGTACAGTTCGCTTGCGCCCGCCCCTGCCGTGTCGCTCGACCTTCCGGACACGTCCATGTCGGATTCGTCGAATCCCGGGCTGGTGGCTCTGCTGCTGCCGGGCGGAGCGAACGGGGCCCAGCCGGAGGGAAGCCTCGTGTTCTTTGACGATGCGCGGTACGTGCTGTCCGATCCGGCGAGCGGCGAAGGGCTCGCCAGGCGACTTGGCGAACGCTCCTTCGAGACAAGGTGCGGAACGCTGACGCTTCTCTGCGACAGGCGGGTGCCTGCGGGAGACCTCATGCGCGTGATGGAGCTTGCGAGGCAGGTGCGCATATCGCACGTCCAGGTTGCGGAGAAGCGTGACTGATGCGAGACCTCATCCATATCGCCGGGCTGCTTTCGCTGTTTGCGTTTCTTGGCATGCAGTTCCCCGGCGGCGCGGTGAATCCCGCCCTGGTGGCGGATGGGCGAGGCAGGCCGTTCGCCTCCTTCGTCACGCTGTCGCCGGAAGCGTATGCGTCCTGCCTTGACGCCGCGCGCACCTCATGGCAGGTGCGCAGCGAGGCGCGCAGCCGGCTGGCGATAGGGCGGCTCGACTCCGGCATCCCGCTCCTCGACGATTCGATTGCGGCGCCGGAATTCCCGATCATGAACGATGCGGCGCCAGCCCCGTCGCGTCTTCCCCCGCCTGACGTCGAGACGTATTCGCTTCTGCCGTCCACCATGGGGATGGACGTCCCGGCCCTCTCCACGAGGGCGACAGCCTCCGCAGGCTCGGGCGAAAAGGAGAGGAAGCAGGCGGCATTCAGCCGCGAAGAGATGCTTTCCGTAGATGGAATGAAAACACTCAAGGAGATCATGCAATGACAGAGAAACAGGTTCTGAAACACTTCGAGGAGACGGGAGCGCTGCTGTCCGGACACTTCGAGCTCCGCTCGAAGCTCCATTCAGACCGCTATTTCCAGTGTGCGAACGTGCTGCGCTATCCTCGGATGGCGGAGAAGCTTTGCAGGGAGGTCACCGCCCGCGCCGTCAAGAGCGGCAAGCTTGGCAAGCGGATAGACGGCGTGATCTCGCCTGCGGTCGGCGGAATCCTCGTCGGACACGAAGTCGCCCGGGCTCTGGGCGTGAAGTGCGTGTTCGCGGAGAAGGTCCAGGACGGGGACAGGAAGGACGCGACCGGGAAGCCCCTGACGAAGCTGGCCATGCGCCGTTTCGCGCTCAAGAGGGGCGAGCGCTACGTGGTGGCCGAGGATGTAGTGACAAAGGGCGGCCGGGTGCAGGAGACCATAGATCTCGTGAAGGCGGCCGGCGCGAAGGTCGCGGGCGTAGTGGTTCTCGTGGATCGCAGCGCGGGGAAGGTGAAGTTCGGCAGGATCCCGATGTTCTCGCTGGTGCAGATGACCCCAGTGACGTGGGAGCCGTCCGAATGCCCGCTGTGCAGTGCCGGCGGCAGGCCGTGCCATCCGGGATCGTGACAGAGCCGTGACATGGTAGCCGTAATCGACATCGCGGTGCTCCTGGCCGCCTATGCCGCAGCGTTCTGCATGCGGATGAACTTCTCTGAGCCGTTGGCCGGCTGGCATTCCGCCTGCGTATCGTCGGTGTCGGCATGCGCATTGCAGATGGCGATGCTTACGCTCTTCGGATTGAACCGGACGTGGCGCTGGCGGATTGCGGCCAAGGACATCTTCAAGTACGCGGCGTCTTTCTCCATCGCGGCGGCGCTGCTGCTCTGCATGCGGATGATGATGCCGAACCTAAGCCTCTCATGGGCGCGTCCGCCGTATTCCGTGACGCTTATAGACGCCGTGTTCGCCTTCTTCGGCATACTTGGGATGAGGTTCCTGCGCCAGTCATACAGAGGGGCGATCGGCCCGGTGCCGCCGAAGTCGCGCATGGCCATTCCGGTCCCTGGGATGTTCGCCGGACGCCGCGTGCTCGTTACCGGCGCGGGCGGATCCATCGGCAGCGAAATCGTGAGGCAGGTGTCAAGGGCCGGGGCGGACATCGTGCTCATGGTGGAGCGTGGAGAGAATGCGCTGTATCGGATAGACCACGAGATGAAGGAGTCCGGACGGTGCGTGCCGCTTATGGTTGACGTGTCGGACGAGGCCAAGATTCGCAATGTCTTTGAGCAATGGAAGCCGGAGATCGTCCTGCACGCGGCGGCGTACAAGCATGTGCCGATGGTCGAGATGAATCCGGAGGAGGGATTCCGGAACAACACCGGCGCGACCGGGTCGCTCGTGCGCATCGCAAGGGAGGCGGGAGTGGAGAGGCTTGTCTTCATATCGACGGACAAGGCCGTCCACCCCAAGAGCGTGATGGGCCGCACGAAGCGCGAGGCCGAGAAGATCGTGCTTGCCGCAGGGTTCACGGTGGTAAGGTTCGGGAACGTGTTCGGGAGCTCCGGAAGCGCGGTGGAGCTATGGCGGGAGCAGATTGCGGCGGGCGGCCCGGTCACGGTCACGGATCGCCGCATGACGCGCTATTTCATGAGCGTGCAGGAGGCGGTGGGGCTGGTGCTGTCGGCGGCCGCGCTCGATGGCGGGAAGGTCTATACCCTTGACATGGGTTCCCCCGTAAGCATCCTCAAACTGGCCGAGGACATGATCCGGGAAGCCGGATGGCGTCCCTACCGGGATATATCCATCGTCTTCACCGGGATACGGCCTGGGGAGAAACTGGAAGAGGAGCTTGGCCTGGAGGAAGGGGTCAGGATAGGCAACACCAAGATCTTCGCGAGCGACGGCAGCCTGAACGATTGAGCCACAGTTTCGCAAACAACCGTTCCCGATGTGGTATAATCACAGGCAATGAAACTTTTGGCGATAGACAGATCGACGGATTCGCAGTCCATTGCGCTTGCGCTGGATGGCGCGGTCGCGAGCGCTGCGCTTGACGGCAAGAATGCCCGAAGCGCAGATTGGCCGGTGCTGGTGCGGGACTTCGTGGCGGCGCACGGGTGCGCCATAGGCGACCTCGACAGGATTGTCGTGGGCATAGGCCCCGGTTCGTTTGCCGGGATACGCGGGGCGCTCGCCTTTGCGCAAGGGCTTGCCATCGGGATGAAGTCCAGGCGCCCGGAGCTCGCCGATTCCCCCGTTGTGTATGGGCTTGCGAGCGCGATGTCCATGGCTGGCGATTCGGGGGAGACCGCCGTGATCGGAGATGCCCGCCGCGGCTTGTTCTGGGTGGCGGTGTACGATGGGTGCAGGACGGTGCAGGAACTGCATCTCGTGCCGGAGTCCGAACTCGCCGCTTCCGTGCCGGGCTCCGCCATCGTCGTGACGCCCGATGAGGCCCGCATCGGCGGAAGGCTTGCCGTGGCGTTCGGCGAAAGGTTCGCCGGCGGGCGTTCGCCAAGCGCAGGGCGGATGGTGCGCATCGCGCTCGGCCACGCCGGGCTGCTTGTGCCGGAGCCGCTTCCGGTCTACCTGTCGCCAGCCGTGCGCAGATAGTGCAACGGTCGGCGACATATGGTATAATCCCCGCCGTTTTTTCTTAAGCAGGAAGATATGACAATGCATCCCTATCGTACGCATACGTGCAACGAACTCCGCGCCTCGGACGCGGGCAAGACCGTTCGCCTGTCGGGCTGGATGTTCCGCCTCCGTGACCATGGCGGCATCCTTTTCGTGGACCTTCGCGACCATTATGGCCTTACCCAGATCGTGGTGCATCCGAGCCGCAGCTTCTTCGGCCTTGTCGAAAAGGCTCACCTCGAATCGGTGATCACCGTCACCGGCGAGGTGAAGCTTCGCACCCCGGATACGGTCAATCCCGATCTGCCGACGGGCGAGATCGAGATCGAGGCGAACGAGCTTGTGATGGAGTCCGCCTCGGAAGTGACTCCGATATACGTCCCTGACGAGAAGGCCGACGAGTCGGAGGATGTGCGCCTGAAGTACCGCTATCTCGATCTGCGCAGGGAGAGGCTGCACAGGAACATAATCCTCAGGGCGGATGTGATACGCTTCCTTCGCGAGCAGATGTGGGGGAAGGGCTTCCACGAGTTCCAGACCCCGATCCTCACGGCGTCCTCGCCGGAAGGGGCCCGCGACTACCTTGTGCCGAGCCGCATCCACCGCGGGATGTTCTACGCTCTCCCCCAGGCTCCGCAGATGTTCAAGCAGCTGCTCATGGTCTCCGGGTTCGACAGGTATTTCCAGATCGCGCCGTGCTTCCGCGACGAGGCCGCGCGCGCCGACCGCTCCCCCGGCGAGTTCTACCAGCTCGACATCGAGATGAGCTACGCCACGCAGGACGAGATATTCTCGGTCGTTGAGGATGTGGTGTCCAAGACGTTCCGCAGGTTCTCGAAGTGGGAGTGCACGGAGGCCCCGTGGCCGCGCATAAAGTACCGCGATTCGATGATGGTGTACGGGAGCGACAAGCCCGACCTGCGCAACCCGCTGAAGTGGATCGACATGAGCGGCTTCTTCGCGAAGGCCGATTTCAAGGCGTTTGCGGCCTGCGTTCAGAACGGCGGCCTCGTCAAGGGGCTTCTCGTCAAGGGCATCGTCGGCGTCGAGACGCGCACTTGGTTCGACAAGCGCGAGGCTTTCGTCAAGGAGAATGGAGGCAAGGGCCTCGGCTACATCAGCTGGACGAAGGAAGGCGAGCTCAAGGGGCCGATCGCGAAGTTCCTTTCGCCCGCGCAGCTTGAGGAGATGAAGGGCATGGTCGGCATGGAGCCGGGAGACGCGCTCTTCTTCATGGCGGCGCCGGTCGACGAGTGCCACAGGCTGTCGGGGCTTGTCCGCAACGACATTGCGGACCACATGACGAACGACATCCGCGAGAAGAACTGCTACAGGTTCTGCTGGATCGTAGACTTCCCGTTCTTCGAGAAGGATCCCGAGACGGGCAAGATCATCTTCTCGCACAACCCGTTCTCGATGCCGCAGGGCGGGCTTGAGGCGCTGGAGACGAAGTCCCCGCTGGATATCGAGGCGTACCAGTACGACGTGGTCTGCAACGGCATCGAGCTTTCGTCCGGCGCGATCCGCAACCACCGCATTGACATCATGGAGAAGGCGTTCGAGATCGCCGGATACCCGAAGGAGGTCGTGCAGCAGAAGTTCGGCTGCCTGTACAACGCATTCCAGTTCGGCGCACCGCCGCACGGCGGCATCGCGCCGGGCGTCGACCGCATGGTGATGCTTCTCACGGATACCCCGAACATCCGCGAGGTGATCGCGTTCCCGATGAACCAGAAGGCGCAGGACCTCATGATGAACGCGCCGAACTACGTGACGGAGCAGCAGCTCCGCGAGCTGCACATAAAGGTGCGCGGCACGAACGAGTCGAAGGCCGAGGGGTGAGGCTGGCGCTGAAATGGTTCCTGCCGGTCGCTCTGGCCGCAATGGGGCTTGCTTGGGTTTCTGAGCAAGTCGCATTGCTTCTCGGATTCGAGCCTCCGCCGCAGGACCTGGTGAGGCTTTTCTCCGATCCGAACGTCGCATGGAGGGTCAAGGCCAGGTTTGCGGCCCTGGCGTTGATCGCCGCCCCGATCCTCGAGGAGTGGGTTTTCAGGATGGGGCTGTTCAGGCTCTTCCGCTGGCTGTGGGGAAAGGTTGTTTCGCCGGGTCTGCCAGGACCCGATGGCAGGGCCGCGTTCCCGCTGTTCCCCGCGCTTGCGTCCGGCGCGATCTTCGCGGCGGTGCATTTCCATGCGGCCACGTTCGTTCCCCTGTGGTTTCTCGGCGTCGCGTTCGCGTGGCTGTACTGGAAGAGCGGCACCATCCGTTCGCCGATGCTCTGCCATTTCCTGTTCAACGCGATAAACCTCGCGCTCTGCCTCGTTATGGCGAGATTCGACGGCTCCGGTGCATGATGGGTGCGTGTGGCGCGGCCGTTGATCCTCAATCTATTGGAGACATAAATCTGACGTTATGAAAAAGTGGACTGTTACGGCTTTCAAGGCGGCCAAGGGCAACCAGCGGCTTGGGTGCTGCACCGCCTACGATGCGTGCTTCGCCCGCCTCGCGGACGAGGCAGGCGTACCGTGCCTGCTCGTGGGCGATTCCATGGGCATGACGATGCTCGGATACGGGACGACGCTGCCCGTGAAGATGGAGGAGACGCTGTCGGCGACCGCAGCCGTGGCGCGTGCCGCCAGGAACGCCCTCGTCGTGGCGGACATGCCTTTCGGATCATACCAGTGCGGAGACGATCTTGCGATGTCCAACGCCATCGCCTGCCTCAAGGTCGGGGCGGATGCCGTGAAGCTTGAGGGAGGCGTTTCGGTATGCGGCCTCATACGCAGGATGACCGAGGCGGGGATCCCGGTGCTTGCCCACGTGGGCATGATGCCGCAGCGCGTGAACGCATACGGCGGATTCAAGCGCCAGGGCAAGACGCATGAGGATGCCGAGCGGGTGATAGACGACGCCAAGGCTGTAGAGGCCGCCGGCGCATTTGCGGTGACGCTTGAGTGCATCCCCTCCGAATTGGCGGCAGAGGTGACTTCGGCGCTGTCGATACCGACCATCGGTATCGGTGCGGGGGCTTCGTGCGATGCACAGTGGCTCGTGATGCACGACCTGCTTGGGCTCAGCGAGGGGCAGACGCCCCCATTCGCGAAGAGATACGCGAATCTCGCAGAAGAGGTGCGGCAGGCGTTCGCGAGCTATGTCGCGGAGGTCGCCGGCGGCGCATTCCCCTCGTAGGGTTCCCTGAAATGTTGCGTTTGGACAACAAATGTGATACTATCTTCATCGTTTTTGACTGATTGACGGCCATGGTGCCAGGCGTGGGCCACCGAAAGAAAATACAATGAAGATAGCGAAACTGATTCTTAGCCTTACGATCATTTCGGCGGTGTGCGCCGGAGTGCTGGCAAGCGTGAACTCACTGACAAAGGATGCGATAGACCGCATCCGCATCCGGCAGACGCTTGACGCGGCCGCAGCCGTGATGCCTTCTTCGAACGGAGATCTCAAGGTGGAGGAGATGGCAGGCGGCATCTTCGTCGGCAAGGATGCCGCAGGGAAGCCGGTAGGATATGCCGTGAAGGGGCGGGACCCTTCCGGATATGGCGGCGACATCGTACTCATGGTGGGCTTTTCGCCCGACCGGAAGATCGTGACGTACCGCAAGCTTGAGGCGGCGGAGACCCCTGGACTCGGCTCAAACCTCGCGAGCGAAAGCTTCATGAAGCAGTTTACGGGAATGGACTCCGCATCGCCTATCTCCGTCCGGAAGGATGGCGGGCGCGTTGAGGCCATAACTTCAGCCACGATCACCTCGCGGGCCGTCTGCGGGGCGATAAACGATGCAAGCAGAAAGTTGAAAGGAGCAATGGATAGATGAACGTAAATCGCAGAGGATTTCTGAAGGGGGCCGCTTTCGCATCGGCTCCGCTCGTGCTGCCGGGATGCGCGGCCCTTACATTCTCGTCGAACGAGAAGATACGCGTCGCGGTGATCGGCTTGGGGCGCATCGCATCCTCATTCGAGATGCCCGGCGTGTTGAGGCGCATGGACATCGCGCGCATAGTCGCGGTGTGCGACCTCGATTCCCGCCGCGTCGATTTCGCGAAGCAGAAGCTCGAGAAGGCCTACCGGGCTAAAGGGTTCGCCGGATATACGGTCGATGCATACCACGACTACAAGGAAGTGTGTGCGCGCAAGGACGTGGATGCCGTGATGCTCTGCCTTCCCGACTTCTGGCATGCGCTCGTCGCGTCCACCGCGATCTGCGCAGGCAAGGCGGTGTGGCTGCAGAAGCCCTTCACGCAGACGATCAGGGAGGGACGTCTGCTCGCGAATCTCGCGAAGCGCTACGGCACCGTTATGCAGGTCGGCTCGCAGCAGCGCAGCTGGAGCCAGTTCGATGGCGTGTGCAACGCCGTCAGGAACGGCGCGATCGGCAAGGTGAAGCGCGTGGAGGTAGGCATCGGCCTCGACAAGGCGGGCGGCGTCGCGGCGGCAGAGCCGGTCCCCAAGACCTTCGACTACGCCACTTGGCTCGGCCCTACGGATCCCACGGTGCCGTACAACTGGACGCGCTGCCATACCCAGGACCTGAAGCGCATCGAGGATCGTCCGGGCTGGATCCAGCTCGCCCCGTACGGATGGGGCATGATCACGAACTGGGGCGCGCACCATCTGGACATTGCCAGGTGGGGCCTCGGCGCCGTCGGCCCCGAAGGCGTCAGCGGCACCTGCGAATGGATGGATCTATCCGGCGGCAAGCTCTGGAATGTCCACACGACGTACGATCTCCACTATTCGTTCAATGGCGGATCCACGGATGTCCATGTGTGCAACAAGTACCAGAACGGCGTCAAGTTCGTCGGCGAGAACGGCGACTGGCTCTTCTGCACACGCGGCGCGGTAAAGGTCACGGAATCCGATCCCGATGTGCCGGTGCGGCCCGGGCAGCTTCCGGCCATGGCGGCGTCGAGGAAGGATATCCTGCCGAAGATCGCCCGCATGGACGTCCCCGCGACCCAGAAGCACGTGGACAACTGGCTTGAGGCCGTAAAGGCCGGCGATCCGGAGAAGACGGTCACGAACGCCCTTGGCGGGCACCTCTCCACGGCGATGTGCTCGCTTGGGCAGATGTGCATGGAGCTTGGCCGCGGCAAGAAGTCGTTCTCCCTCAAGTGGGATCCCGCCAGGGAGACCACCGGGGATGCGGCGGCAGACGCGCTGATGAAGCCGTTCGCCCGCGACAAGTTCGACCTGAAGGTCAACCTCAAGGAGTTTGGCCTGGACTTCGACGAGGTCATGAAGGGGTGAGCAAGGATCGGTCATACGATTTCATGTACGCCGCAGAGTCCACGCAGGTGCTTTACGCGCCTACGCGGGCTCTCGAGACGTTCGGCTCGACCTGTGTGGACTACCACCTTCTGGCGGAGCTTGAGGACTATCCGGGGAAGATCAGGATACGCGAAGGGAGGCTTCAGGCGAACAAGCCTGAGATCATAACCCCGGAGCGGTACGTGAAGGACGAGTTCGAGGGCTTCGGCGAGATGGCCCGGCGGTACTACGAGTTCCTGAAGCAGCACGAGGATGACCTCAAGATACTGAAGTACGGGTATCGGCTGAAGCAGGAGGCGTTCTCCGAGCAGATAGTCACGGATTCGATGGAGGCGGTAGCCGAACGCGTGGTGAGCGAGGCAAAGACGGGCGGACGTCCCTTCGATGCCGTCATCAAGGGGGTGGACGATCCGTGGGACGTGTGCCTGATGCGGTTCTTCTGGATGCACACCAGGGCATCGGTGGCCGAGAACATGGAAGACTTCAAGAATGCGGGGATGATAAGATGACCAAGCGTACCAGGATAATTGCGGTCGCCAACCAGAAGGGAGGGGTCGGCAAGACCACTACCGTGGTGAATCTTGCGGCGGCGCTCGCTCGCAGGCGCTGCACCGTGCTTGTCGTGGATCTCGATCCGCAGGCGAATGCGACCGGCGGGCTCGGGCTTGAGCGTCAGCAGGGGGTGTCGATATACCCGGTGCTTCTTGGCGAGGCCGAGATAGCCGATGTGATACAGCCAACCGCATACGACAACCTCAACATAATCCCATCTGAAGTCGATCTTGCCGGCGCGGAGATAGAGATTGCCCGCCAGGAGGATCACCTTTCGGTGATAAGGCAGGCGCTTGCGCCGGTGCGGGATTCCGGCGTGTTCGACTACATACTGCTTGACTGCCCGCCGTCGCTCGGGGTCGTGATGACCGCGTCGCTCGCGGCGGCAGATGGCGTCCTGGTGCCGATGCAGGCGGAGTTCCTTGCGATGGAGGGCCTTGGTCTCATCACCAATCTCCTTGAGCAGCTGCGCGCCGGCGCAAATCCTTCGCTTGAGCTGAACGGCATCCTGCTCACGATGGTCAACATGGTCGCTACGCAGACGAAGGACGTGATAGCCATGGTCAAGGAACGGTTCGGCGACCGCGTGTACGAGACTGTGATCCCGCGCAATGTGCGCACAAGCGAGGCTCCGAGCTATGGGCAGCCGGTGATGCACTACGATCCAACATGCAAGGGCTCAGTGGCATACCGGGCATTCGCCAAGGAGTTCATCGCCCGCACTCCTACGCGCTTCGATGAGACGGTGGAGCCTGTTCAGGCGGACCCCGCCGCCGAGACTCCGCCTGCGGCGATGCAGTCCGCAGCAGAACCGTCCGATGGGCAGAACGCTGATTCAACACAGGAAACCGGAGCAGAGCAATGACAAAGTCGCTAGAGGACTACATTGAGATCGTTTACGTTCTCATCCACGAGAAGAACCGTGCGCGCGTGCGCGACATAGCCACTTCCCTCAAGGTCAAGATGCCGAGCGTCGTCAAGGGCCTTTCGGAACTGAAGAAGCTCGGCCTTGTGACGCAGGAGCCGTATGGCGACGTGGAGCTCACGGCAAAGGGCCGCCGCATCGCCACCATGATCCTGAACCGGCACAACAAGATACGCGAATTCCTCATGCGCATCGGGGTTTCGCAGCGGATAGCCGACAAGGACGCCTGCCTGATGGAGCACATCCTCTCTGCGGAGACGATGGACAAGATACGGGATTTCCTGAAGAAAGGCCCGCCGAACGCATCTTCCGCCAAGGCCAAGGTCTCGGAACCGGCCTGAACGACTTCATTTCACGTCACGCAGCAAGCAGGTTGTAAGCCATGAACGGTCTTGTCCTTCTCCTAATCGCGTCCGCATGCTTCCTTGGCGGCTATTTCCTGTACTCCCGATTCCTGGGCAAGGTGCTTGGCGTCGATCCCTCCAGGGAGACTCCCGCGCACACCCGGCGCGATGGCGTGGACTACATCCCGGCGCACCCTACGGTGCTGTTCGGACACCACTTCGCGGCCATCGCCGGGGCGGGGCCGATAGTGGGGCCTGTGCTTGCCGCAGAGTTCGGATGGGCAAGCGTAGCCCTTTGGATAATAATCGGATGCATCTTCATCGGGGCCGCGCACGACATGATCGCGCTGTTCCTGTCCGTGCGGCACGGAGGCGAGTCAATCGGGACTGTCATAGGCGAGGTGCTCGGGAAGCCAGGCCGGATCCTGTTTCTCCTGTTCAGCTGGTCGGCGCTTGTCCTGGTGCTTGCGGAGTTCACCCGGCAGATCGCGGCTACGTTTGTGGCCGATCCCGCCATCGCCACGGCTTCCCTGCTGTTCATCGCGGAGGCGATCGTCTTCGGCATATGCGTCTACCGTCTGCGCATGCCCGTGCTCTTGGCCTCCCTGATATTCGTGCCTGTAATGTTCGCGTTCGTGTGGGTTGGGAACGTGCTTCCCCTTGATGTGTGCGCGATCATGGGGATGTCGAAAGAGGCGGCGCAGGCCATGTGGACCGTTGTGCTTCTCGCGTACTGCTTCCTTGCGTCAACGATGCCGGTGTGGCTCCTGCTCCAGCCCCGCGACTACCTCAATGCGTATCTTCTCTATGCGATGATGGCGCTTGGATTCCTTGGAGTGTTCGTGGCGCACCCCACGCTTCACATAGATGCGTTCGCCGGATTCTCGGCTGTCGGCCGCAGTGGGGTGCAGGAACTGCTGTTCCCGTTCCTTTTCGTGACGGTCGCATGCGGCGCGTGTTCCGGCTTCCATGCGCTTGTCGCCTCCGGAACGTCCGCCAAGCAGCTGGACAACGAGAGGTCGATACGCCCTATCGCCTATGGCGGAATGCTGCTCGAGGGCGTGTTGGCGATCATCGCGCTCATTGGCGTCGCCGGCACATACATGAGCCAGAAGGAATACGTCGCCGCAGTGCAGAGCATGGAGCCGGTGCAGATGTTCGCATCCACGGTCGCAGGCTTCTGCGTGACGATCTTCGAGAAGTTCGGCGTCGCGCCTGATGTGGGCAAGCGCATCGCAGAGTCGTTCATGCTGCTTTCGGTGTCTGCGTTCCTGATGACTACAGTCGATGCCGGCACGCGCCTCGCGCGCTTCTCCTGGCAGGAGCTGATGGACTGCTTCCCGTCGAAAAAAGGCAACGGTTCGGAGCCTGTCGCATCCGTACGTCGTTCTCCGGCGCTTGGCTTCTTCCACAACATGTATGTGGGCACCACCATCGTGTGCGCACTGGCTGCGGCATTGCTTCTCGGGAATCCAAAGGCCGCAAAGTCGCTTTGGACCATCTTTGCCTCCGCCAACCAGCTTTTGGCTTCACTCACGCTCCTGGCCGCAACGCTTTGGTTCGTAAGAAGCAGGAAGCCGTGCTGGCTCACGCTCGTGCCGATGTGCTTCATGCTTTCCGTGTCGTCCTATGCGCTGATATCGATCTTCGTGTCCGCCATGGGGGCGGGGGACTGGATGCGCCTTGGCGCATCCGGATTCCTGCTCCTGGTGGCGATCGCGCTTGTGCTGTTTACGCTTTCCAAGATGCTTGGCCGCCGCGACAGGGCCTGAGGCGATATGCGATGCACTACGTCAAGCGAGGGGGAGTTCTACCGTAAAGACGGTCTTGTCGCCGGGGGTGGACTGGACGGAGACGTTGCCTCCGTGGAGAATGGCGATGTGCTTGACTATGGCCAGGCCAAGCCCCGTGCCGCCGAGTGACCGGCTGCGAGCCTTGTCCACGCGGTAGAATCGCTTGAAGATGTGCGGCAGGCTTTCGGCGGGGATCCCGATCCCGTAGTCCGTCACGGATATGCGCGCAAGGCCCGAATCCGTGGCCAGCGCGATGTCGACGCGATCTGTGCCGGAATACCTGAAGGCATTCTCCACGAGATTGACTATCACCTGTTCGAGGAGGTGCGGATCGCCGTTGACGACGGCATGGTCGCATCTTGTGACGGCAAGAGTTATGCGCGACTGTTTTGCGCGGGCCGCCTCGAGTGCCGCCACGGTGTCTACGATCTTTTCGAGCGGAACCTGTATGAAGTTGCGATGCTCTTCGCCCTGCTCGCGTTCGATCTGCGCAAGGGACAGCACGTCCTTCACGAGGGAATTCAGCCGCTTGGCCTGGTCGTGCACGATGTCCATGAGTTCGGCCCGCTCGGCTTCCTGGAGCTCCGAACCGTCCCCGATCATCTCCACGGCGCCGACGATCGCGGTCAGAGGCGTCTTTAGCTCGTGCGCCACGTTGGCAGTGAATTCGCGGCGGAACCGTTCGTTCGCCTCGGCGGTCTCGAGCGCGCGGGCCTGCTCGTCGATGCGTCCCGAGAGGTTGCGCGTGAAGATGAAGATAAGAGTGACGACCAGCGCTCCGACGAGGCCCGCCGTGACGAGGCCGTGCCTTGCGAGCCTTACGGGCTCCTGCACGCCATTGTACGGCACGGCGAGCCTCACTACCTTGTCGCCCACCCTGCGCGCGCAGTACAGCTGGTATGATCCAAGGGTCTCCGAGCGGCGCAGCACCATGCCGGATGCGCCCGCGAACGCCTGATGTATCTCCTCGCGCAAGAGGTGGTTGCCGGTGGCGGAGTCCGTATCGTACAGCACCGATCCGTCGGGATTCACGACCGTGACCCGGATGCCCTGCCTATGCTTGGAGTCGCAGAACTCCCTTACGGCATTGGTGTTCCCGGCGGACAGCGGCGCCGAGAGTGTTGCGGCGGCGAATTCGGTGCGCTCGCGTATGTCGCTTTCGGCCAAGGCGTCAACAACCCCGCTGAAGCTCCGCGTCTGGATGACGAGCACCATCCCGAATACGACGATCCCGATGATCGCCGAAACGGTTACAATCCAGCTCTTGCCGCCGCCTCGCATCACGTTATGCGGTATCCAACCCCGCGGATCGTCTCAATGTGGGAGGCCCAGTCGCCGAGCTTCTTCCGAAGCCCGACCATCTGGACGTCGATAGTGCGTTCGGTGACTATCTTCTGCTCGTCGGATATCCGGTCGATGATCATGAGCCGGGTGAACACGCGGTTCCTGTTCGACAGCAGAAGCTCAAGTATCCTGTACTCGCTCAGCGTAAGCGCGAGCGTTGCGCCGTTGAGCGTTATGGTGTGGGAGGCGTCGTCGACGGTAAGCCCGTCGAACTCAAGGGTCTTCTGTCCATCCGAGTCGGGATGCCGCAGGACTGCCCGTATGCGCGCCAGAAGGATCGCCTTTGAGAACGGCTTCGTGATGTAGTCGTTGGCGCCCGCGTCAAGCCCAAGGACGACATCGTGCTCCTCGCTCTTGGCCGTGAGCATTATCACGGGCGTGTCGCGCGTGACCGGATTCGCCCGCAGACGGCGGCACACCTCCATGCCGTCCATCCCCGGGAGCATGAGATCCAGCAGAACAAGCTGAGGCCGCTCCCGCTCGACGAGATCGCATCCCGTCAAGCCGTTGTCCGCTTCAAGGACATTGCGGTAGCCGGCTGTCTTCAGCGCCAGCACGATCACGCGGCGGATCGCCGCCTCATCCTCGATTACAACTATCTTGTCGTTTTTCAAAACCATATCATTCTATCATATTTCGATGAGGAATACAGTAGAGGGGCAAGACCCCGGACGCGCCGAAGCGCGTCCCTCCCGCACTTCGCGAAATCGTGAAACAGATGCATCACTTCGCGAAGGCGTTTGCCCGTATTGCGATGTTGCCGATATGCCGCGATATGTCGCGCAGCCCTGAAAGGACGGCGAGGAACGCCACGCCGTTGCTTTCCGCGCCGATTCGGGAGCTGAGGTGCGATGCGAACGAGCGTGAAACTGATTTCGCCATGGCGTGTATCGATTCCTCCACCTCTTCCGGATCGCGTCTGGACGGCTTTCCGTTGCGCAGGGTCCCCACGGTCTCTCGGGCGAACTCGCGGACCTTCGACACTACATCCTGAAGGCTTTCGGTCACGCCCTCCGGCACGCCCTCGTGCCTGATGCGCGACGTCTTGCGGTATATGCGCAGTGCGAGATCCGATATCCTCTCGGCGTCGTTGATGCAGTGGATGATCTCCGGGATCATCTGCGCCTGGTTGTCGGTAAGCTTGTGCTGCGAGATCCGTATCAGGTAGTCCCGGATCTTGTCGTGCGTGTCGTCTATCTCGTTCTCGGCCTTCTGGACGGACTCCTCGTCGATGTGGGCGTTGCCGAGGCAGTTGTTCAGCGAAGCGGAAGCGACAGTCCAGGCGCGGCGCGTCATGTCCGCCAATGCGATCGTCACGGCCTTCAGGGCCATCTCCGGGGCGGCGAGCAGATGCGGTTCGAGCGTGACCGTGCGCTGGCTCCTGTCGTCGGGGATTATCTTTCTGCACGCTTTCGCGAGAAGCGGTATGAACGAGGCGAGGACGATCACGTTGGTCACGTTGAACAGCGTGTGGGCCATGGCGACGTATCTTGCGGGGTTGACGTTTTCGATCCCATTGCCCTCCGTGAAGCACGCAACGAAATGGAAGAATGCCGGTGCATGGAGACCAGCCGAATTGGATGTCACGATGAAGAACGTGCAGACGAGCAGCGTAGCCCCGATCAGGTTGAACAGCGCGTGCGCAAGCGCCGTCCTGCGCGCGTTCGCGTTCGTTCCGATGGAGGCGAGGGCGGCCGTGATCGTGGTGCCGATGTTGTCGCCGAGCACGATCGGCACGGCAGTCCAGATGTTGATGAGTCCCGAACTCGCGAGCGCTATCGTTATGCCGATCGTCGCGGACGAGCTTTGCACGACCATCGTGCATATCGTGCCGACCGCTATGGCGCCGAGCACGTTCGCCATCGGGAGGAATCCTGATGCGGACGGGGAGCAGTCGAACTTCGAGAAGAACGATATGAATTCGGGCAGCTTCGCCACGACCTTGAGCTCATGGGACATCAGCCCCATTCCGAAGAACAGGAAGCCGAACCCCAGCGCGGTCTTCCAAGCGCCGCGCGTCACGGCGCGCCTTGAGAACATCAGTCCGGCTACGCCTGCCACGATTGCTGGCAGGGCAATGTCGTCCAGCTTGAACGACACGAGCTGTCCGGTAACGGTTGTGCCGATGTTCGCGCCGAAGATCACTCCGATGGCCTGCTGGAGCGACAGGAGGCCGGCGTTCACGAAGCCTACCGTCATTACGCTTGTGGCCGAGGAACTCTGGATGAGCATCGTGACGCCGCCGCCGGCCAGTATCGCCGCGACCCGGTTGCGCGTGACGTACGCGAGTATGGCCTTCATCCTGTCGCCGGCCACCTGGGTGAGCCCTTCGGACATGAGGCCCATGCCGTATACGAATATGGCAAGGCCTCCCAACACCGTTGCTGTAAATTGCGCGATATCCATGACTGTTATCCCCTGTTTAATTTTTCGCGCAAATTGTACGAAAACATGATGTACGGATGGTTAGGATCATGTTAGGATTTGGTTAAAAAGCATCCGGTGCATGGGCTTGAGTGGACGGGGTGCACAGAGGCGATTCCGGCGGATATGGCCTCCCGCTGCGTCTCGGCCAATGCGTTGCGGGCCCAGGTATTGATGGCGGATTCTCGATTTGGTAAAATGGACACATTAACCAAAGCAAGGAGATTCTCACATGAAGATGGTGAAGGACAAGCAGATACTGATGGCGGCGGATTTCGCGGGATATCCGCTCAAGGAGGCGATCAAGGAGTACCTTGAGAAGAAGGGGTGGACGGTGACGGACATCGGCGTGAAGGCCGATTCCGATCCGAACGACACCGAGCTGATGTTCCACCGCATCGGCCTTCGCGTCGGCTCGATGATAACGGAGAAGGAGTTCGAGCGTGCGCTCATCTTCTGCGGCACCGGCATGGGCATCCACATCGCGGCGTCGAAGTGTCCGGGCGTACACGCCGGGGTCGTCGAGTCTGTCCCGGCGGCGTTCCGCGCGATTACTGGCAACGGTGTGAACGTCCTTGCGATGGGCGCGTTCTACGTGACGCCAGAACTCGGCAAGCAGTGCGCGGATGCGTTCCTGTACAACGACTTCGGCAGCGGATGGGAGTGGTGGCCGGACTTCGACAAGTTCCACCAGATCGCGATCGACGAGCTCAACGCCTTCAACTACGAGGAATACAAGGCGAACGGCTTCAAGGTGAAGCATCTCGGCGATTGCCACTGCGAACTGTACGATCGCCCGGAGGGCCTTTCGTCCGTTCCGCTCGTGTGCAAGCGGTAGCGTTTCCTGACGTCGTTCTCCGGACGGGCCGTCACCGGCCCGTCCGGGTGAGTCCCGTTGCGTGTCCGCAGGATCCGTGCGGTCCATGCGTCCATGCGGCGTGTATCACTTCGCAATTGACCTTGCCGGTGCGAAATGGTATCATAGCCCCCGTTTTTTAAGCGTAAAAGCGTTCAACTAAGGAGAGTTAAGATGATGGCGAAGGCGATTGGGGCGGCAGCTTTGGCTGCGGCGTGTGCATGCGGTTGCTGCAAGGACGAGACGTTGCTCACTGTTAACGGGCATACTCTCACGAAGTGCGAGCTTGACAAGGACGTTGAGGCCCTGATGGCGGCGCGTGGGGCGGATAAGATGTCCGAAGAGCAGAAGGCGCAGGCCCGCACGACGTTCGAGGATCAGCTTGCTCAGGAATTCCTGTCCACTGCGGTGCTGCTCGACGAGGCGGAGAGGCTTGGCCTTGACAAGGTGACCGACGACGACGTAAAGAAGCTTTTTGCCGAGTTCTCGGCCAATCCGGGCGCCCCGAAGTCGATGGAAGACTTCGCGGCCACGTTCCCCCTCGGCAAGGAGAAGGCCGAGAAGTTCGTAAAGTCCATCATCGTCCGCCAGCGCCTCTTTACGAAGGAGGTCTTGGACAAGATCGTGCTTGACCCTGCGGAGGTCGCGAAGGAGATATCGAACGTCACGTCGAATGCCGCAAATGCCGCGAAGATGGCTGCGGATGCCGAGAAGAAGATCAAGGAGCTTAAGGCAAGCCTCGACAAGGTTGCGGCCGCCGAGCTTCCGGCGAAGTTCGCCGAGCTTGCGAAGAAGGAGTCCGCCTGCCCGTCCAAGGAGAAGGGCGGCGACCTCGGCGAGTTCGCGAAGGGGCAGATGGTCCCCGAGTTCGAGAAGGTCGCGTTCTCGATTGAGCCAGGCAAGGTCTCCGATCCCGTGAAGACGCAGTTCGGCTGGCACCTGATCCTCGTGTCCAAGAAGATCCCCGAAGTGAAGGCCGTGGGGGACAAGCCCGCCTCGCTTGAGAAGGTGCAGGCTTCGCACATCCTGCTGAATGCCCGCGATGCCGGCCCCGTTCCAACCAAGGCGGAGATCGAGAAGCGCATGAAGGCGATGAAGGGGCAGCAGGCCATGGGCGCCTATTTCGAGAAGCTCCGCGCCGCCGCGACGATCGACGCTCCGGGATTCCCGTCGCTCATGCCCGAGAAGAAGCCTGAGGCGAAGCCGGTAGCCTCCAAGGTCGTTGAGGTCAAGCCTACCGAAAAGAAGGCGGCAGACAAGCCAGAGGCAAAGCCTGCTGAGAAGAAGTAATCCCGCAGGGAGGTTGGCTGCAGTTGGTGGAGTGTCGCCATGGCGGCACTCCATCTCTGTAGATGGAAGGAATCGAAACCATGCTGAAGATCACGAAATCCGTCCGCTTCGACGCCGCGCACGTCCTGACCAACCACAAGGGGTTGTGCAAGAACCTCCATGGGCACACGTACCGGGTTGACGTTTGCGTACGGCAGGCCGAGAACGACAGCGCCGACATGGTAATGGATTTCAAGGACGTGAAGCGCATATGCGAAGAGATCGTGCTTTCGCGCTTCGACCATGCGTTCATATACGACGAGACGAGCGAGGGGGAGACGGAGATCGCGGCCGTGGTGAAGAAGCACGGAATGCGCACCGCGCCGCTTCCGTTCCGCTCAACGGCGGAGAACATCGCCAAGTGGATATTCGGCGAGCTGAAGGGGCATATCTGCGGCTTGTGCTCCGTGCGCGTGTACGAGACCGCCGACTCCTGCGCCGAATACTCGATGTGAGCGTGTTGACAGACCCGTGAGCTTCCCGGGATTGCGCGGAACGCTTCCCCGCCACCTGCCGTTGCCGAATATTGACAATGGATGTTGCCGATTTGTTCATGCCACATGAAGTATAATAGGCAGCATATGACGCGAAAAGGACAAGTTCCGGTTGTGGTTGTCGCCTTGCCGTTTGCCTATCGGGAGGGTGTGGACAGGTACAATGGGATAATGCGCTACTTGCGCGAGCGGGATCTTGACTGGGATCTGCAGATCATTCGGGAAACGCTGAATGTCGAGCCGTTCCGCCAGAGCCTGAAAGGACGGATCTCCGGCGTCATTTGCGGCACGGCGGGCAGGTTCGCCGATGGCCAAAGAGGTTCGTGTCTGGTGTCCGTTTGCCTTGATGTATGCCAGAGGCGTAGGATCCCGTTCGTCGGGCTGGACTGGCCGAAGAAGGTGACAGGGCGCCGTCGCCATCCGTGCGGCTCGTTCCTCAACATAGACTCGGAGGAGATAGGCTCGTTTGCGGCGGAAGTCCTTCTGAAGGCCGACAACTATGCGTCGTATGGATTTGTCGGAATGTATTCCGATGTCGCCTGGTCGCGCGACAGGGGCGCCTTTTTTGCGCGTGGCCTGCGGAAGGCGGGGAGGCGCTGCATCCGGATCTTCAAGGGGGACGTGTTGGACGATGCCGCGGCGCTTCCCGCTTGGCTTAAGGCGATGCGGAAGCCGGCCGCCATCTTTGCCTCGAATGATTTTGCGGCGGATGTCGTGCTGAGGACTTGTATGCGGAATGGGATGCGCGTGCAGGATGACATTGCCGTCCTTGGCGTCGATGACGATCCCGTGTTTTGCGTCCATACGCGACCTACGCTCTCGTCCATACACCCCGATTTCGAGGAGATGGGGTATCTCGCGGCGCGGGAGCTGGATCGGCTCATGGCAGGACGTTCCAAAGGGAGGAGGCTGACGGTGCGAGGAACGTTGACGGTCACAAGCCGCATGTCCACGGCGCCAGGCTCGTCTGCCGGGGCGCTTGTGCGGCGAATTGACGAGATGATAGAGGCGCGTGCCTGCCAGAACCTGAACTCTAACGCAATTGCGGACGAATTGAAGATATCACGTCGCCTTCTTGACTTGCGGTATCGCCAGCAGAGGGGGATGACCGTTCGTGAAGCCATCGTGCGGGCGCGTGTCCGTCGGGCGAAGTATCTGCTGGCATACAGCGGGCACATGATCGAGACGATCAGCCGGTTGTGCGGCTATCGCACGGCTTCGTATCTGGGGAAGGTGTTCTTGGCGCATGAGGGGGTCTCGATGGGCGGCTATAGGGATCGAATCAAAAGACGAGCAACGCTCTGATCAACAAAGGAGGTATGGAATGCTAAACATTATTGTTTCCAGGCGATTTGGACTTTGTCTTACAATCGGCCTTGTCTGCGCGGGGCGCGTGTGCGCCATCCCGGAAATCTCGAACGTCGCGCTCTATCAGTCCAACGGACGGGACGTAAGGTTCTCGTATGTATTGAGCGGAGAGCCGGCGGTGGTGACGGCCCGCTTCATCGATGCGGATGCCGGCGACTATCTGCCCGATGGCTTGGCCAGGACGTTTGCCGGCGCGGTGAACAAGGTCGTCCAGCCGTCCGCATCGCCGAAAGAGGCGGCATGGTTGGCCGGCAAGGATTGCTGCGAGCGGCAGTTCAACGTTCGCCTGGAGCTGACCGCGTGGAGCGAGACCGAACCGCCGCTTTACATGGATGTAGACCTTGCTACGGGCGAGACGACCTATCATTGCACGACAAACTCGCTTCCGGCGGCGATTGGAAGCGATGCGGCGAAGACCGCCCACCTTGTTCTGCGCCGGATTCCGCAGACGGATACAGCCGGATTCCTCCTTGGAGACAACTCCAGCCCGGCGGAATGCGCGATTGTACACATAACGCGCCCGTTCTATCTTGCGATCTACGAGTTTACCCAGGGGCAGGCAAATACGGTGTTTGGCGACACGTGGCTGCCCGCGAAGCTTGCCGATGCCGCAGCGGTCGATCCGAACCTGTTGGGTGCGGCCAAGCCGGTCACGGGATGGGAGAACTACCGTCTGCGCGGATACGGCCAGTGGCCAACGAACGACACGGAAGGCCTGACGTCCGTAGGGTCGCACGGTCTCGTGATGCGCATGCGGGAATTGACGGGACTGTCCTTCAACCTTCCCACGGAGGCGCAGTGGGAATACGCCTGCCGGGCAGGTTCGAACGGAAGGTACCCCTGGGGCGATTCATCGTCGGCGGCAGTCGCCGCGAAATACGCACTCGTCAATTTCGGCACTGCCGAGCCGCGTCCGCAGGAGGTCGGGATGCTTGAGCCAAACGCCTGGGGGCTCTACGACATGATAGGCAACGTCGGCGAGATGGTGCTTACATACTATGTTGCGGACTACTGGAGGGCGACCGACTACGTCAACCCGCGCGGGCCCGCAAAGACTGCGACAAGTTCGTATGTGTCGCGTGGGTACGGCTATTCCGGCTGGTGGGAGGCGACGACGTGTTTCGGGCGCGGTCCGACGGACGGCGCGAGTGTGGCCATGGGATTCCGGCTCTGCTGCAACCCAACCCCATGGGAAAATGTAGTGGAAGTCCGCTGATCGGGAGGTGCATATGCGTCAGACATTGCTTTTCACATTTGCGTCTCTTGCCGTCGCTTTGGCGGCCGGTGCGGCGATTCTTCATGACGGATCGTCATCGCTCGCGACACGTGCCATGACTGTCGGCCCGGTCTCGTTCACGGCAGCGTGGCCCGGCCCCGTTCGCGTCACTTCTGAAGTTGTGCCGGTCAATACGAGACCGCGCGGCATGCTGTTCGTGATTCGATAATGGTTTTTGCATGAGAATCCTCGAATTGCCTTGCTTTGCTTTCGTTGCGCTTTGCTGCGCATGCGGCGATGCCGTCGGCGAGGTTCGCTTTGGGGCGGGGAACGGGTGGACTCCGTTCAAGGCGGCCCCGGGCATTGCCGGGGGAAGCGCCCTTGATTTCTCCGCATTGCGTCCAACGGGAGCGCCGGCGGGACGCTTCGGCCGTGTTGTGGCGCGCGGGGCGGCTTTCGAGTTCGAGCGTCTTCCGGGACAGCCCCAGCGGTTCTATGGCGTCAACCTGTGCGACAGCGCCAACTTCCCCGATCACGCGACGAGCAGGAGGTTCTGTAGGCTTCTCGCGCGCATGGGCTACAATGCCGTGCGCATCCACCACCACGATGCCCATCTGGTTGCGGCGGATGGTTCGCTTGAGCCGCATTCGGAAAACTTCGACCGTCTGGACTTCCTCATGGCCCAATGCATCGAGAACGGCCTTTACCTGATGACGGATCTCTACGTATCCCGCCGTATTCCGTATCGTGCGATCGGCATTGACAGGGATGGCGTAATGCCGTCCATCGAGTTCAAGGAACTTGTGCCGGTGCATCCAAGGGCATATGGGAACTTTCTTGCATTTTCGAGGCTTTTCCTCTCGCACGTGAATGCCTATACGGGTAGACGCTATGCCGACGAGCCCGCCTTGGCGTGGATCGCATTCATCAACGAGGGAAATCTCGGAAATCGCGGAACGGAACGTTTCCGCTGTCACGAAGAGTGGCGGCAGGCATGGCACGACTGGCTCGCGAAGAGGTCGGCGGCAAATCCGTCATACGCGGCGATTCCGCCTGAGATTCCCGAACGTCTCGCCCTCTCGCCATCCGAGCCCGATCCGCGATCGTCCGCCTTTTGGCAGTTCCTTGCGGATGTCGAGGATTCGCTTGACCGACGGGCACGGCGTTTCTTCAAAGAGGATATGGGGTGCAGGGCCCTTACCGCATCCATGGCGAGCTGGACGTTCCCGGTCGCATACCAGCTGCCTCGTGTGCGCAACTTCGAGTACGTCGACGACCACTTCTACATCGACCATCCGGTGTTTGATGAGGGCCGCCATTGGCGGCTGCCGAGTACGTGCCGTAACGTGAATCCATTGCGCGACCCGTTCGCGGGGGTGCCGTTTGTGGCCGCCCGCCGTGCGCTGGACAAGCCGTTTACGGTGTCGGAGTTCAACTACTCCGGTCCCGGACGCTTTCGCGGATTGGGCGGCATCTTGGCCGGCACGATCGGAGCGCTGCAGGGCTGGTCGGGGATGTGGCGTTTCGCGTGGGCCCATGGCATACAGGGAGTCTCGGCGCCAGAGACGCAGCGGATGGACTATTTCAATCTGGCGGGCGACCCTCTGCTGCTGGCGAGTGAGCGGGCTATGGTTTGCCTGTTTCTGCGGGGCGACTTGCCGGAATTGAAGGGTGCATACGGCGTTTGGATTGATCCATCCGACTTTAGTGCGCCGGAGCGATACCCGATTGGAAACGACGCGAAGTGGCGCTGGGCCGGCTGGTACCGCAAGATCGGAAGTGTCGTCAGTGATCGACGTCCGCAGTGGTTGCCGCTGGCCGGCCGTGGCGCGGAAGGATTTCAGCGCAAGCCGGAGGATGTAAGGCGAGACATCTTCGGGACGAACACGGAGATGTGGCCTGTGGCTGGCGATGGATGCGTGTGGATTGATCCGGAGTCTGGTTCCTTCAGGATAGCGACGCCACGAACGGCGGGCGGCTTTGCCGAAAACGGCTGTTTCAGCGCCGGGCCGTTGTCCGTATCGGATATTTCGGTCCCGGCGACGGTATGGGCAAGCTCGCTTGACGGGCTTCCTGTCGAGGATTCGTCCCGCATCCTCCTGACGCACCTGACGAATGTGCAGAATTCCGGCACGGCATATGAAGATGCGAGTCTGCGCAAATTGGTCGCCTGGGGGAAGCTGCCACATCTGATGCAGGATGGAACTTGCCGGATCTCGCTCGCACTCTCGTCATCTGCGCATGTCTACGCCTTGGCGGCGGACGGAACGCGCATGGCGGAAATCCAGTCACGGTACGCCGACGGGCGCCTTGCGTTTACTGCTAAGACGAATGCCAACCCACAAAATGCCATATTCCTCTATGAAATCGTTCGTGATTAACTCCATCGTTTGCAGTTGCGCATTTGCCGTATGGGCCGATGTTGTGCATGACGGTCCAGACGACTGGGGCGTCCCTCCGCATCCGGCGGTTGTGAACCCAGTGCTTGGATCTGATACGTCGGCCGTGATCTCCCTGCGCGGCGAATGGGAGTTCTCTCCGCACAGGATGTTCTACCCAGAGCGGAACAACCACAAGGTCAGGCGGTTCTATCTGCGGGACGACTGGCCGGATGTGCGCAAGATACAGGTGCCAGGCTGCTGGGAAGCGCAGGGCGTTGGCACCAATGGCTTTTCGGATTGCTGGGATGTGAAGTGGGACAACAACGCCAAGTGGATCCGCCACATGTACATGGGCGACGGCTGGTATCGGCGTGATGTGGAGATCCCGTCTGGTTGGCTTGGACGGCGCATTTGGCTGAAGGTCGGCGGCGTCCGCTCGGTGGGCTGGTTCTGGGTGAATGGACGGCAGGTCACGCAGAACAACAAATACTGCGGAACGTACAAGTACGAGATAACGCGATTCGTCGAACCGGGGAAGAGGGCCCGTGTCGTCGTCCAGGTGAATAACGCGATGCCATCGCGCAAGGGGCTTGTGTCGGCCATGCACCGTTGGGGCGGCATTTTCCGCGACATCGAGATAGAGGCGACGCCAGCCGCATTCATCGACGAGGCCTGGGTGCGCGGCGATTTCGACGGTCGCCGGGCAGAGGTGCATGTCGAGGCGGACGGCGTTCCTGCGGCCGGGACGCAGCTGCGGGTCTCTGTCGAGGGAGAGGCGGCTGCCGTGACGCAGCCACTGGATGTGGCTGGCGCACACATCTTCACTGTGCCACTCGCCGATTTCCGTCCATGGTCGCCAGAGTCGCCTAATCTCTACACGGCGAAGGTGGAACTGGTCTCGGCGGACGGCATTGTGTGCCAGGTTCGTCGCGAGCGCTTCGGCGTACGCAAGATGGAGGTGCGCGGCAAGGAGTTCTTCCTTAACGGGAGTCCGTTCTTCGTGAGAGGGTACGGTGATGACCATGTCTATCCCATGACGGGCGTCTCGCCGGCCGATCGTGCGTATCATCGCGCACACTTCGAGATCGCGAAGAGGGCAGGATTCAACTATGTTCGCCTGCATACCCATTGCGAACTGCCAGAATACTTCGAGGCGGCGGATGAGGCCGGCATCCTTGTCCAGACGGAGTTGCCGTACAATGCCGACGTGTGCTGCGAGTCATTTGCGTTCGACCCGATTCGCGATGTGCGCGAGCTTTACCTCAACTACCGTCGCCATCCTTCCTTTGCCGTCTACTCGATGGGCAATGAAGGCTCGTTCGGCCCGGAGTTGGATGCGCGGTTGCACAGGATTGTAAAGGATTTGGATCCGGATCGGCTGAAGATCAATCAGGATAGCCAGGTTGAATGGGTCAATCCGCCGGAAAGCGCGGATTTTCTTGGGGGACCGATCAATCCTTGGCCGTACGGCTCGTTTGATCCGCCGCGTCCGTTCGTGTGCCACGAGTACCTCAACCTTGGGATCAAGGCGGATTCACGGATAGAGCCACGGTTCACGGGCGCATGGCTGCCGCCGTTCCCCGTGCGTGAGCGCGAGGAATGGCTTGCGAAGTTCGGCCTTTCCCGTGCTTGGGGCGACAAGTTGCAGGATGCGCAGCATGTATTGCAAGGATACTACCAGAAGTCAGGCATCGAGTCCGCACGCCGGGACCCGTTCTGCGACGGCTACTGCTTCTGGACGCTTGTGGATGTGGTGGTGCCGCTGGATGTGGGCGTAAGCGGGCAGGGGTGGCTCACGCCGTTTTGGGAGACGAAGCAGAAGGGGCTGTTCCCGGACGATTTCGCCGTCTTCAATTCGCCGAACTGCCTTATGGCGGATCTGCCGCTCACGAATCGCGTCTACGTCTCTGGCGATACGTTTCGGACAACGGTTAGCCTTGCGCATTACGGCGAGACTGAACTTGGATCGACTCTCCGGTATAGATTGCGGACGGCGGAACGGACGCTGTCCGAAGGGCAGGAGACGGTCTTGCCGCAACGGCTTGGCCCTGCCCGTGACGTGGCAGACGTTGCGTTTGCGGTGCCGACGGTACCTTGTCCGGTCAAGGGTAGATTCGAAGTCGCCCTTGGCGCGGTGACGAACGGTTGGGACATCTGGCTTTTCCCGCGCAGGGTGCGTAGTCGCCTTTCTGGCGTTGTCGTGGACGATTCGCTTTTCGCGTCACTGTCCGCCCGCTATGATGGGATTCTGCATGCGTCGGACTTGGGGACGGCGCGGCTTGTCGTTGCGCCGTACGGATCGCGTTTGGCTGACGAGGCCGCTGCTCATGGATGCCGTTTGTTGACAATGGAAGGCTGGGATGGACGCTCGAATGTCGAGCTTGGCTGGTGGGGAATGGGCTCGCAGGTCGGGACGGCGTTCCCGTCCCATCCCTGCTACGGAGACTTCCCGAACGGCGGGTATCTTACGCCGTTGTGGTTCCGTCTCGTCAAAGTCGGGCGACGTCTGCCGGACGCGTCGTTTTCGGAGCGTGACCTGGTGGCGGTTGGAGAAGGGGGCGAGCATTGTTACGTCTACCTCGCCGAGAAGCCGAGGTCATTCCACGTGTTTGGGCTGGACCTCCTTTCCGAAACGCCTGAAGCGGCATCGCTCCTTGACAACTTCATTGACTACGCATTGAATATGCCTCATGCGCGCGGCCCAGTTTGGGCAATGCGGGATTGATTTCAGGGCGGATGCTATGATATAATATGCGCCAATTTTTGTGGGCATGAGCCTACAGAGAGCAAAGGAGAAAACAAAGAGATGGCCAAAACGCCGAAATTCGCGAACGCCAAGGTGTTCGACTGGGTTGACAAGTGGAACAAGATCTGCACTCCCGACAAGGTCGTGGTAGTGACCGGCTCGAAGGAAGAGCATACTAAGATCTGCGAGATGATGGTCAAGAACGGCCAGTTCATCAAGCTCAACGAGAAGAAGCGCCCGGGCTGCTACCTCGC
>CAKULV010000027.1 GCA_934667425.1 uncultured Kiritimatiellota bacterium
AAAGTGTCCAGCTTTTGACGAACGCAATGAAAGCACCAACTACCAAAGAGTGTCCGTTCTATTTGACGAACTGGGTTTCATTCTATTGAAAACACAATTGATCCTCTAGATTGTCATCAATTTTCATAGTTCTTACTCGATCCCCAGCAAGGCGCGCTGCGTGCACTGTAGCGGCAGGGAGATGAGCCTGTCGGCCACGGCGGAGAAGCGGGGAGCAGCTGCTTTTTAGGTTTAGGTTTCAGTTTGTTCAGTGGCAGTTGGCCACCTTCTACCAACTGCAAACCACTTGCGGGAGGGTCGCACCTGTCGCGGCCGGCAACGTGAGGGTCGAGCACCCGCTCGACCGAAAAACGGCGTGGGGCAACGGACGCGCAGGAGCGCGTCCCTCCCGCATCCGCGCCTCCGTGTGGGACATTCAACTTCCAGCCTCCCGCAAATCAATCAATGCCAAAATGATCCAATGCAATCGTAAATCGAAAATCCCCTCTACCAACTATCCATCTACCCACTACCATCTACCAACTAGCAACTATTCCCTACCTGTATTCCTTGAGGACATCTACCACGCAAGGCACCCCATCCTTCAATCCGGCTGCAAACGTGAATTTCGTCGTCTTGCCAAGCACTGGCAATGCGGTCTTCAGCGAGCCGCTTCTGGTCACCGTTCCATCCTTGAGCTTTTCCACGGACCACGCCGTGCCATCACGGCAGACAAGACGCTCATCGTCCGCGATATCCGCCTCAAACTGGCAGACTGTCTTCTTCAGCCCGAAGAAACGCCTGAAGGTGAATGTCGGATTCGCCGCCGGACCGTATAGCTCAACCGAAAGCGAAGCCTTCTCGCCAGGACGAACAGGTATCTCGCTCGGCGGATTCAGCCCCTTCGCCGGAGCGTACTCGAACGGCATCACGCCCTCGTACCGCATCGTCTTCTTCATCTCCGGCGTAAGCTTCGATACGAACGCTGGACGCTTCCTGCCGAACGCGAAAAGCGTGACCTCGGCGCGGATGGACGCATTCGTACCGCCGCTTACCGACAGGCCATTCGCCCCCGCCTTCAGCTCCACGGCCTTCGCGGCCACCTCACGCCCGAGCGCATTCCCCATGGCCGAGTAATGGGTCCAGCAGCCATCATCCAGTTCCGCATACTCGCCGGAAGCCAATTCAAACGGCACCTTGAATGCCGCTCCGTTCGCCATCACCGTGATGCCGTCCTGCTTCGTCGCCACCATGTTGAGGGCCATCACTTCGCCAATTTCAACCGCAGCGCGTTTGCCCTGCGGGACATCGTTGAGGTATGCGCTGAACGTTCCGAGATGGCCCGGCTTCACGATGTTGCGGTAGATGTTCGCGTATCCTCCGCCATACGGCCAACGGAAATCGCCGTAGCTGGCGGAATCCCGTTCGCGCAACAGCACAGTGACATAGCGCCACCCATCGAAATCGAGGCGCACGTAATGGTCGGAAATCCCGCCGCCGAACGCGCCGGGCGTCGTGAACTGGAGGTTAAGCAGCGCGCCAGATCCGTCGCCCTTCACCCATGCGCCAAATGCGATGCGTTCCCCGCCAAGTTCAACGCCGTTGAAGCCATAGGATTTCTCGGCCCTCGCCCAAGCGCCATTCCTTTCTGCGGACACGTTCTCGGCGGAAAGCCTGAACGCCTTGCCGTTCGGCCCGGTGGTCTCCGCATCGAACGACACCTTTACGCCCTTCGCCGACGCCGACTTCATCTCCTTGAACATATCGGCCGTGAGCAGAGGTTCGCCGTCCGTAGCCGGACCGGCGGAGTATAGTGCCTCCACGCGCATTGCCGCCGGTCGGGCAGCCGCGCTTTCGACAGTCCACGCCATCTGCCACGGCAGCCCGGCACGGTGCGTGAAAGTCTCCACGTCCGCAAGTTCCCACACGCCCTTCGCGTTCTGGCGAAGCCTGGCCTCGGAGCGGGGCGACGCGAGGTATTGCCGTGCCTCCGGCGCAAACGCGCGAGCGAGCCTCGGCCACTCGTACCAGCCAAGCACCGTGAGTTGCCGTCTCACGCCGGTCACGCCCTGGCGCGGCGAGATGCCCTGAAGGGACATCGCGGCATCGAAGCCGGCGTTCTTTCCGGCGAAGTACTCCATCTCGTCAAGCATGTGCCCACGGGCGAGCGGCACGTCGGTACGCGGCTGCCACCACCCCATCTGCGGTTCGAGGAAATTGGAGTACCGTCCATTGTCTATCGCCCAGCCGATGTGCCAATCGTGGAACCGCTTCACCCCATACACGCCATGATCCACCGTCGCCATGCGCGTCTGGAACCACCAGTTGTTCGCGCCGCCGCAGCTCGCCTCTATCGAGGGGGAATGCCCGTTGTTCGGCTTGAGCTTCGCGTATATCTTGTGGCGCATCGCGTCTATGCCGTAGCGCGTGCCCATGCCTTCCGAACCGTCGAAGTAGAACTCGTCGAGGTTGCACGTGTTGTACACCTCGGCAAGGCGGCTGGCAAGCTTCTCCGCAAGTTCAGAATCCGGCTTCGGATAGAACGCAATGTAGCGCTGGTGCAGGTAGTCGGCCTTAGTCCCTGCCGGATACACTCCGCCCTTCCTTGTGCCGAACGCGCCTCGCTTCAGTCCCGTGAACGCATAGGGCTTGCGCTCGCGATCTATTCCCGTATACTGGATAAGTTCGTTGCCGATGCGAAGCACGTTGCCGTTCGACGAGTACGTGAACACGTTCACGTGTCTGGCGATCGGCTTCTCATTCACAAGCAGTTCCTTCGCGTTCTCGGCGAGCGGAGCCGCAAGCGTGTATGTTGCGTCCGCCACAAGGTCCTCGCTGCACAGCGGCGTGATCCACGGATCGCGTGGACATATGCAGGCGGTGAGCGTGTGCATCCCTACGTGCAGACCGGCGGCATGCGCCTTTTCCGCGCAGGACTTCATCTCGTCGATCCCGCCGGGGAACGCCCGCCTGTTTACGGGACACTGCCCAAGGCAATCCGTCCAGCTTGAGTTGAGGTGGAGGTTCGCGAACCCGGCCCTCTTCACGAACTCGATCCAGCTGTCGATGTCGCCGTTGACTACGGACGTGAATACGTAGCTCCATCTCGCCACCTCGCTATCCATCGACCATGCGCCGCCCGCATCGCTGCGCGGGACGCCAGCCGCGACCGTCATCGCCTTCAGCTGCTCGCGGAATCCGTCACGCGGGCCGGCCGCAAGACCGGCCCGACGCCCCACGATGGGGAACTGCGAATCGACGGATACGCGCAGTGCGCCGCCGACACGCGGTTCTCCCTTAATGTCGTAGGAACGGACGCATACGGACGACTTCTCGTCGCTCCACGCATTCGCGAAGTCGCCTTTCCATTTGCCGCACACCGGCTGGACCCGGCAGAATTCAAGTTCCTTCACGCCCCTGAGGCTGCTCGACTCTATCGCAAAGCTCCAGCCGCCCTTGAATTGCGAAACGGCGATCACCACCTCGCCCGCCTTGCCGAAGGCGAAGGCAACTTTCCCGTCACTACGCTTCTCCATTCGGCGTGCCGCGATCATGCGCCCGTCATCGAGCCGCGCCGACACAAAGGCGGTCACGTTCGAGACGAGTTCGCGTCCCGTTGCCTTTTCCCGAATGGAAGATATGCACCCAAGCGTATCGAACACAAGCGTCGCCGCATCCCCATCCAAGGTCAATGCCGGACTGTCACCCTGCCCAAGAAGAATGGTCTTCCTGATTCCGCCTGTGCCGTCATCCTGATATCCGTCAATCTCGTCATAGCGCGAGTCTCCAGCGAGTTCTGCGATCTTGGATGGATCAAGCGCCCCCTTCCACACGCGCAGGTCGTCGATGAATCCCCCGAACGAATCCGCCATCCATCCGCCAAGCTGGATCGCACCGCCGGTGACGAACGGATGATCCCATGTCCCGTTCGCGACAGGCTCCCCGTTGGCGTATACTGTCACGTTCGGACGGTTGAACACGAACGCGACGGACGACCACTTTCCCTGCGGCATTTTCGCGAACGCCGTCCACGCCGCCTCTGGCCCCTTGCCGCCGGCGCGGAAACGCACGGAGAGCGCCTTGCCTTCTGGCGAGAACAGCATCATGCCGCCCTTCGCCCCCCATGCCGAACTTGTCAAAAGGTTGGGGTAGCGTCCAAAGCCGGATCCGCTTTTGCGGAAGCGCATAAACAATGTGCAGTTGTCCGTCCCGTCAAGCGCGGAGAGGTTCGGGATGAACGCGCCAGCGCCCTTCTCTCCCGTTGCCAAGGCCCCGCCAAAAGTGCCGCTCGCCCACTTGGCCGAGGGCGTCAACTCCGCGCTCTGCCCTGAAACGCCGTCGTCGGCATACGCTCCCGCAACTTCCTCGAAGCCGAACTCCGCCACCGGCACAGCCGTTTCGGCGACAGCCGCAACCGCCGCCGCAAACATGGAGGCAACCATTACCGTAATTCTCATTTCGTCGTTCCCTTTTGCTTGATGTACATGCATTGAATCGGCAGCCCCCTTACCTCAACTGCCTGATATCCGATGAACCGCAGAGATCCTTGTATCTGCCCGGCTCTTTCTCATAGAGCGAAAGCACTATCTGGAATGCGTCTTGCGGCACTTCGGCGACCACCTTGCCGCCCTCGACCTTCGCCGGAACGGTCTGCCACTTGCGCTTCCACTCGGTAGGTTCGTCGCCATCGCACGTGTACGCGAGATGGGCCGCACCTGTCGTCTTGCCGACCGAGATTATCGGCGCAGATGCGCGGCTTCCGTCAAGCGATATGCGGCCCAGACGCGGCAACGCCGCATCTCCGCATGCGAAATGACGCGCCATGCGCATTGCGGACTCGAACCTGAACCCGCCATGGCTGTGCGGAAGCTTCGGCACTACGGCGTGTCCCCAGTGGTTCGCGCATTCGTCGAAGCCAGCCTGTGAAGTGGACGGCGTGACGTTGCGGTCGTTCGTGCCGACCACCCACCACATCGGGCACTTCGCGGCATGGAGGAACCTGCCGTCCACCATCTTGTTTCCGCCACGCGCCTTGTTTACGTCCCCGCAATATATCTCCACTACGCCCTTGAAGCGAGGATCCACGGCGGATACTATTGCCCCATACCAGCTGCCCCATGACAAGCCAACGAACACGGTGCGGTCTGGATTCACCTCAGGAAACGAGCGAAGAAGCGAATGGGCAAGCACCATGTTCGCGACGTTGGCCACTATGTCGTTGCGCTTGCCGCCGTCAAGTGGAATGCCCTTGATGGAATCTGTCGTCTTCCCTTTTGCCTGCGACAGGTCAGGACGCTGGTTGTACCAGTCCAGGGCAAGCACCGCAAACCCCTGCCTGACCCAATTCTCCACATGGTGCGGATACGCAGTGCCGCCACCGCCATGCACAAGCAACACAGCCGGATATCCACCGCCTGGGGCTACCGTCGTGGGGGTGGCGTAGTACGCGAAGAACTCCGCTGTCATTCCGTCAGGACCCTTCCCTTTCACGAGGATCGACTTCAATCCCAGCCAATCGCTCTCCGGAAATGGGGATGGCCTGAATTCCGGCTTCGAGGAAAGCTCGGCGAAGTTCCAGTACTTCTCAACGTCCTCCCTCTGCCAGGCGAATGCGGCATTCGCCACAAGCGCAGAAAGCAGAAGCGCAACGGCATGTCTTCTTGTCAACATCAGTCTATTCCCATCCTATATGGCTTATGGCTTAACGTCATTGTGGATTATATCAAACTATGATTCATTTACGATTTTTCGATTTACGATTGCATTTAGGTATTGATTCATTTGAGGATTTGGTAGGGCGATTTCAATGAAATCGCCGCTACGGGAGGGTCGAGCTCCCGCTCGACCGAAAACGGCATCAAAGCAACGGACGCGCGGGATTCGCCCGCGCCGCAGGCGTCGGGTTGCCTGAGCGAAGCGAACCCGCAGGGCCGCAATGGGCCGAGCGCGTCTCCCGTTGCACATTCGTGGCAGACGCGAGCTTGGTGGGCGCATTTCCGTGAAATGCGCAGAACTTGCTGTGTCCATTGCCCGTGTGCGGCGAACCCAATGAATTGCGTCCCTCCCGTTGCGAAATCCGGCAATACCTAAATGGCCCAATGCAATCATAAATCGCAAATCGAAAAACCGTAAATCCTCCTTTTCCCCCTCTCTACCGCATAATCACGATGGTGCCTACCTTCGACACGCGGAACCACAGCTCGCCATCCTTCATGTATAGCGAAGCCCTTACCTTGGTCGGTACCGCCGCGCCAAGCTTCACGTTGGCAAGGTCGAGGCCCGTAATGCCGCCAGTTGCGGTAAGGATTGGCCAATCCCCAGCCTCAACAGTCGCTCCGTCCGCGACATCCACCCGCACCGACGCCAACAGCGAGAGGTCGAGGCTACCGTTCACGTTGAGGTGGTCGACGTCATCCGCAGCGCGGTATTCGAACGACAAGGCTCCGTCCTGCGCAATGGATACCTGATCCGCAACGGTCAACTCGCCGCCTCCGCCGAGCGTTGAGACCGTAAACCTGCATCCGCCGGTCAGCGAAAGCGAAGCTCCCTTCGCCACCACCAGCGTCTCAAGGCTCTGCTCAGTCTGCGCCTCTTCGCCGATGCCCCACTTGCGCATCAGATGCCGCTCCAGCATGGAACGCTGCTCTGCGGTAAGCTCGAAGTCGAACGCCACCATTTCGGCGATCCAGCCGCCTCCGGCGTTGCAGTTACGGTCCTGCATCATGGAGTCCACATACACGCTGTTCGTGGCACCTACCGACATGAGATGCCACCCGGTCGGCAGCGTATCGCTCGCCTTCACTGGTGCGCGGTCAAGGGCAAGATACCCATCCTGCACCGAAAGCGACGTGTATGAGGTGTTGAATATGGTTGCGCTGCCGCGCATGAACCATCGCGTTCCGTCTTCGGCTTTCTGTGCATTCCCCACGAGATCGCCGATGAAGTGCGCACATAGCCCTGCCCTGACGGATTCGTCGTACTTCTGAACCACGTATATCTCGCGCACATTCGTCTGTTTTTCGGGGGTACCGTCTTCCGATCTCGTGAAGTAGAGCGACGCCGAATCCAGTCCAGAATTGTCAGTCCAGGAGACATTCCTGTATCCGCCGAAACTTACGACACGCCGTGCGACGCCATCCGGCATCACGACTTCGGCAAGCGTCGGGTTCGTCGAGATGAAACTGTATTCCCTCGTTCCCCCAAGTCCAAAAATCGGATGGTACTTGGTAGAGCAGGCCACGAGTCCATTTGCGCCGCTATCGCTCCAGCTCGTAATGTAGGTTTTTCCGTCATCCCCCTCGTATGTCGAGAGCGAGGCGGCGTTTGCGGCGTCAAAATGGAAGAGCGCCTTGCTGTCAAGCGCATCGTCGATCTTCAGCGAAAGGGAACCGCCCTCCACGACCATGCTGTTGGCGGCATTCGGTTCCGTGACCGCATTCACGGTGCCGGAGCCGCGCTTCACAAGCAATCCGTTTCCGCCGGACACCACGCCCATATCCACATCCGCATCGCTGTCGAGCATGACGGAGGCATCGTCCGTGAACTCAAGGGAACAGTCCGACACCGTGGCCGCAGGGTGTTTTTCTCCAAGCCATTTTGCCATGAGGTACGCCTCCGTGTCGCGGAACTCTTCGGCGGTGAGCGGACGATGGTACGTTATGAACTCGCCGACGGTGATGCGTCCGGCGGAGGCATCCTGTTGCCCCTTGCGATCCTTCGCGATGGCATTTACGGTAAGCGGCGTCTCGGACCGGAACGCCACGAGGATCACGTTGTCCGTCTGGTTGATTATCTTGCCGATGTTCGCGAACGGATCGGTTGGCTGCCCGTTTACGGACCAGAATGCGGATGGCGACTTCGGCGCGGAATACGTGTCGGAGAGGAGGCACAGGAAGGACCTCATCATGTCCATGTTCGACGAGCCAAAGAGGTTGCCCCCGTGTCGTTCGTTGTTTCGGTACACGATGAATCCTGCGTACGTATCATTTTCCTTCTTGTCGCCGGATCCGTATTCCCCATCCGCGCCCCATGTAGGCAGGATGAAGTGGCTTTGGCTTGTCCCGTAGTAGTATCCGAGGCAAACGCCGGCGCCGCGACCGTTCCCGATGTCCTGGACGAGCCACGGCATCCTCGGCAGCGTGTTTGAGACGGCGATGGCGGCAAGGTCTACGCCATCGCGGTGGTCGCGCCACTGCGTAACGTACGTGCGGTCGTCGCCGTCGAACGTCTTCTCATCGAACTTGCCGGACGACGCATCGTTTGCGTCGAGCCATATGTACGGATCTGCCGCCGGCGCGGTGTCGTCAACGGATGGGCCAGAAGCGAAGGATACTGCGCCATCTTCCACGAGGATCTTCGCCCCCTGCGGCGAAACGCCGCCCACAACAAGCGTTCCGCCACCAGTCTTCGTGAAAGTGCCGTCGGAGGCGACCACTTCGCCGACGCTGGCCTTGCGTCCATCTGGCACGCCAATGGCAGTTCCGTCTCCGCTTACGATCACCGCATTTGCGTCCGTGGCGGACTTCTCGCCAGTCACCCATTTGCGCACGAGGTACTGGGCAATGCGTACGCGCTCCGCCCGCGTGAGCGAATTCGTGAACACAAGCACCTCGCCGATCCTCGATCCGCCTGAGCGGGATGGATAATAGCGGTCGGCCCCGATCTTGCCGATGATGGCGCCGGGCTGCACCGCGACGGAAATCACGTTGAGGTTCGTAAGGGACGTTTTCGTATAGTTCGCCGTATCGTAGAACGTCACATGGTCGCCGTTTATCATGATGTCTCCGTTGCGGCCGATCTTGCCCGCATCGTAGCCGCAGAAAAGCCTCTGGTCGCCCGCCCCCGTGAGAAACGCAAAGCCGTCATCGCCAATTGTGCCGAGAATCGTGCGGCCCGGCGCTCCGCCTGGCGTCTGCACGGCGTAGAACACAGCCGTAGGATCCTTTATCTCACGATTCAGCCTGAGCCAGCAGTTTGAAGGCCCGTACTTGCCCTTGTCAGCCACATGCGATCCGAAGTCCACAAGCGGCAGACCCGTGGGCGAACGCACCGCACTCGCGAACGCTCCATGCGAGTACGGGAAGTAGTATTCGTTTGAGGACGTAAACGCCTCGTACTCTCCCGCGATCCCGTTGCCGTTCGCGTCCGCCCAATTTGTCACTATCTGGTATTCCACGCCATCTGTAACCTTAGGCGCCGTGAGGATGGTGTCGGCTCTCGTCGCGTCGAGGCGCAATGCCGCATTCCGGCACAGCGCCTCGATCTCGTCGTCGGATATCCCCTCGATTGTGAGCGTACCGGCCTCCACCGTGAATCTTGTGCCGTCCCCCTGCGTCGAGCCGACCTTAAGCTCCCCGTCGCCGATCTTCGAGATTGTGCCTCCGCCCGTAACCGCCATGAGGCTCGCGGACGTGCCGGCGGCAGGGACGCGCACGTATGGGCGGCACTGTGCGCCGAGGGAACTCATCTGGGGCATTCTGTCCGCCGTCGCGGAAAGTTCAAATACCGACTTGGCCTGTGCCGACGACCAGTAGCCGTCGAATCCGGAGGCGTCCGCAATGGTGAACACACGCTTGAAGTTTGGCTGCACGTACTGCGATGTGGTCGAAGGGTGTTCGATGATCCACCGCCACGTATCCCACACGCCGCCTGTAGGGCCTATGCTCAATATGGAAGGATTCACGGCAGGGTACTCAAGGTACACATTGGCATCGCCGCCTGAAAGGCGTCCGGTATAGATCTTGTAGACGCGGCCATCCGTCTCTCGTGCCGGGAGCCTTATGTCATGCGTCCCGTTCGTCGGCGCGACCTCCAGCGGTGTTCCGTTCTCATCAATCCAGTTGCCGGGAACACCCCACATTCCGGCAGTTCCCGTAGTTCCGCCTGATGTGGTCCACTCGGTGTTCGTCCAGATTGCTACATCCGCATTCAGCGAGAACGCAAGACCCGCAGCAATGGCGCCTGCGCGCAAAACGTTTTTCATAGCCATACCACAGCCCTTTCCGGCAACACTTATGCCAATGGCCTTGATAATAGCAAATGTGTTTTTTTTTTCAACCGAAAAATTCGGTAATTGGTAGTGGGTAGATGGTAGATACCCCTCTCAACTTCATCGCAAATCCTACCCACTACCCGCTACCAACTACCCACTAACATCTACCAACTAACTACCGCGTCACAAGGTCATCCACAATGCGCAGCCGCTTCCAGCCGCCACAGGCGAAACGCACTATGCACGTCACGGCGCATACGCAGCAGTAGAACGGCATCGTCAGCCAAAGGAGCGTGATCGTAGGATGGAAATGGAGCACGAGGAATACGGCGGGCATCCAAAGCCCAAGCGATATCGCCATCAGGGCGAACATCACGAACTTCGTATCGCCCGCTCCCTTGAGCGCGCCGCCGACTATCAGGCTTACGGCGTCAAACGCCGCCCAAGACAGCATCAGCCACATGAGGGTGCGTCCGAGGGCATGGAACGGCGCGGTGTCGAACGACGTTTCTGCACCGCGAAACACGTCCATTATGGCATCCGAAAGCAGGAACACACCAAGCGCAAAGAGAAGCACATACAGTCCGCCAAGCACAAGTGCGCTTTTAGTCGCCCTGATCGAAGCAGCCGGATCGCCCGCCCCTTGATACTGTCCGACAAGCACGATCGTACCCTGACCGAGGCCATACAACGGAGCGAAGGATATGTAGTTCAAGGTGAACACAATGTTGGAGACGGCGAGCGAGAGCGCATCCAGTCGGCCGGTCGCCATCACGAACACGCTGAACGTGGCGACATCCAGGAACTGGTGCAGACCTGACGGGAAGCCGTACCTCACGATCCTTCGGATAAGGTCTGGACGAAGACGCAAGGCGACAAGATAGCGCTTGCCGCGAAGGCTGGGGTCGAAGAGCGTCACCGCGCCAAGAATTGCGCACGGAACCGCTGCGGCGATTGCCGTGGCCCACCCTGCGCCGACGATTCCCCAGCGTCCGCAGCCGCACTTGCCGAACACGAACATCCAATCGAGCAGTATGTTCGACAGGCTGCCGACACACGTGGCGATTCCCACGAGACGAGTCCGACCCTGCCCCGCGAAGAAGCCGGAAAGCACGGCGGCGAGCACGCAAAACACGCCGCCGACCTGGAGAATACCGTAATATGCCCTTTCGTCCGCAATTATGGATGGCGCATGGCCGGAAATGCCGAATATGAAGTTTCCGAACGGTATGGAAAGGAGTATCACCGGGAGAGCTGCCAACGTCAGCCACAGTCCCTGCCCGTATGCCGCAGCGGCATCGCGCTTCGATCCTGCGCCGTAGAACTGGGCAACGAATGTCCCTGAATAGCCGGCCGTCGCGACAAGAAGGCAGATGAACAGCCAGCTGAGCGCACCGGCCGGAAGCGACGCCTGTATCGCGTCGTCCGAAAAGCGGGCCAAAAACACGCGATCTACGAACTGGTTGACCGCCTGGGCACCCATCGCAAGCGCGAGCGGAAGCGCAGTGTGCAGGACTTCCCGCAGATTTCCTTTCCGAGCAATTCCCATGAGACAATAGATCTGGCGCCATGCGCCGGATCAGACATGCATCGCGCAGTCCACACCTTCCGCAACGTGTACGGCCAAACCACACTTTTCAAACGTGAAAACCATGCGTGAATTATACCACACCTGCACCAAGGTCGCCGAAAGGCGAATCTACCGACAGGTCGCAATGCTGATGTTATCCATTCTGACATCAAGGATGTGGCATGTGGTATAATCAGTCGCATGAAAAAGTCGAATGAGCTCAGGAAGATAGAGATTGTCCACAACTTCACAAAGTATGCGGCGGGAAGCGTCCTCATAAAATGGGGCGACACGTGGGTGCTGTGCACCGCAAGCGCAAGCGACAAGGTGCCTCCGTTCCTGAAGGGGTCCGGCAAGGGCTGGGTGACGGCGGAGTACTCCATGCTGCCGTCGTGCACGCCGGACCGCAAGGATCGCGACATAAAGAAGCTAAAGCCTGATGCGAGATCGACCGAGATCCAGCGCCTCGTCGGCAGGGCATTGCGGGCCGCCGTCGATCTCGAGACCCTTGGCGAGAGGCAGATCACCATAGATTGCGACGTACTGCAGGCGGACGGCGGCACAAGGTGCGCATCGATAACCGGCGGCATGCTGGCGCTTGAGGACGCCATTGAGAAGCTTCTGGCGAATGGCACAGTGCCCAAAAGCCCAATAACGCACCGCGTCGCCGCCGTATCCGTCGGCGTATGCGGCGGAAAGCCGACCCTCGATCTCGACTATGCGCACGACTCAACCGCCGAAGTCGACCTGAACGTGGTCATGACGGACGACGGCAGATTCGTCGAACTGCAGGGGACAGCAGAACACAACCCCTTCACGGGCGAACATCTCGAGTCGATGCTCGCCCTCGCCCGGAAGGGACTGAAGAGGATATTCGCGCTCACGCGCAGATAGTCCGCCTCACGTCCCTCACGGGCGCCATGCCTCAGCGGTCCACTCGCGCGCTTCCGCCGCCGACAAGCTTCTCCACGTCGGCCTTGGTAGCCATCGAGGTGTCGCCCGGCGTCGTCATGGCGAGCGCACCGTGCGCCGCACCGTAGTTGACCGCCTTCTCGGCATCGTCGAACGTCATGAAGCCGTAGATGAGGCCGGACGCGAACGAATCGCCGCCGCCAACGCGATCGTAGATTTCAAGCGCGGGACGCTGGATGGACTGGTGCAGTTCACCCTTGTACCAGCATATCGCAGACCAGTCGTTGACGGTCGCGGACTTAACTGAACGAAGCGTCGTCGCGACCGCCTTGAAGTTCGGGTATTGGGCCACGGCCTTGCCGATCATCTTGCGGAAGCCCTCGATCGGCAATGTGGTCATGTTCTTGTCCACACCCTCGACCTCTATGCCAAGAGCCGCCGTGAAGTCCTCCTCGTTGCCGATCATCACGTCCACATACTTCGCGATCTCGCGGTTGACCTCCTGGGCCTTAGCCTGCCCGCCGATCGACTTCCAGAGGCTCGCTCTGTAGTTGAGGTCGTATGAAGTGACCGTGCCGTACTTCTTGGCCGCCTTAAGGGCCTCGATGCATACGTCCGCAGTAGTCTCGGAAAGCGCGGCGAAAATGCCGCCCGTATGGAACCAGCGCACACCCTCCTTGCCGAACAGCGTCTCCCAGTCGATCATGCCAGGCTTCAGCTGGCTCACCGCCGTAAGTCCACGATCGGCGCAGGAACGTGCGCCGCGGCATCCGAATCCGCGCTCCACGAAGTTGAGGCCATTGCGCACCTCGCGCCCTATGCCGTCGAACTTGGCCCACGAGACGTGACTCGTATCGACTCCGCCCTGAAGCATGAAGTCCTCGACGAGACGCCCGACAGGATTGTCCGCAAAGGCAGTCACCGCCGTCGTCTTGAACCCAAAGCAGCGGCGAAGACCGCGAACGACGTTGTATTCGCCGCCTCCCTCCCACACCTTGAACTCTCTCGCGGTGTGGATGCGCCCGTCGCCCGGATCCAGCCTGAGCATTATCTCGCCAAGGCTCGCAGCATCCCACATGCAGCTTCCCGCCGCCTTTACAGCCAATCCTTCATTCATTGTCTTATATCCTCTCTAAATCTTTTCCTGTCGTAGAATTACAAATGCATGGATTATACCAAATTCCAAAGGGCCGCGGCAGAACCACGGCAGACCACGGGCGGTCTTTTAGAATCCCAGTCTAGGGAAGAAATACATATTGAAACGATCGTCATTTGCCGACCTTGAGGTCGTCAATGACGATCTTCGTGCGGTGGCCAGACCCAAGGGTCTCCACCTCAAGCACGTTCGGGAACCAGCGCCCGTCGAACTTCCTTATCCGGGTGCCCCACAGGCGGCGGAACGGCTTGCCGTCCCTCAACTCCTCCGCCTGCATCAGGCATCCCGTCTTCTTGTCGCACCAGGCCCGCACCCTGCGTTCGCCGTTCGATATGAGGATCACGTCGCACTTCTGCCCATGCACGCTCTCGCCTTCGCGCTCGGCCTCGTATTCGGCCTTGGGCCACCACAGGAAATCCATCGTAAGATCAAGCCACGTGACGTCGGTCTTCAATATGCGGCCTTCCGGGACTGGCCCCGGACGCAGTATCTCCACCCGCTCAAGGATGCCTGTCTCTCCATGCTCCCTGAACTCAAGCACGAGCCTCGCGGGGACCGAGGTGCGATCGGCGTTCATCGTGTAATCGTACTCCCCGGATGCGATGCCCTTGCGGTTGCGAAGCACGATCTCGCCGGTGGCCGTCATCGGCTCCGCGGGGAGCATCGCCCTGCAATTGGCAAGCACATCCATTGCGGAACAAAGGAAAAGCAACGCGATCATTTCAGTTTGGCCTCCAGCCTGTCGTCCCTCGGCCCGCCAAGCGCCCGGCCAAGCTCGTAGTACTGCCTGGCGCTCTCCCGGCCCTCGCCCTTGATCCTGAACATGAGGTGCGCAAGGTTGTAGTACGGCAGATAGCTCTTGGGATGCGCCCTCATCGCCCTCTCGAGCGTACGCCTCGCCGCAAGGTAGTACTTCAGCCCGCTCTGCGCCGCCGCACGGAGTATCAGCACGTTCATGTCGTTCTTGCGCTCCTTTTCGAGATCCTCCAGCAGAAGGTCTGCGGCCGCGTAGTCTTTTGCCTGGAGTTCCCTGATCGCCATCTGTATCTTATCGTCAAAGCCCGTCACAGGCGGCATCGCGGACACCTTTGCCGCCGCATTCTTGGCCTTGGATTCCGTACGCCTAGGTTCGGTCTCGGCAGATGCGCGAGGCGTTGCGGCTGCGGGCGCCTCTTCTTTGGCCTTCGGCTTTTCCCCTGCCTTCACTGCGGACTTTGCTGACGAAGGCTTCGCCTCCTTCTCGCCGCCCTTTTCCGCCTTGGGCCGCTTAAGGCCCTTTTTCTTGGCCTGCTCCTCGTCGTATTTCTTCTGGAGCTCGGTGGTGTCCGTGACGGCAACGGCGCGTATGTTCTGGTTTACCTGCGCAAAGCGAATTGAGTCCATGGCGGCGGAGGTGGCGGCGATCTTGTTGCGCAGCGGGGCGAACTCAGGCTTCTCCGCGCGGTCTGGATTCCTCCGGGCGACGTCAACGAGATTCGTCAGGGCCGAATTGTACAGCTCAAGGGCCTTCTCCGCGTCCCCATCGAGGGAGGCGTCCTCGGCCTGCTCTATGAGATCGTTGGCGTTCTCCAGCAGCCGGTGCAGGCGGGGCGGGGCATCTGGGGAATCCTCGTCGTCGCCAAACGGCCAATACCAAGCCGCCTGCGCCGACGTTGACGCAAAGGCGAAAAGCAAAGCGAACAGCAGGGTCATCTGTTTCATGGTTGGCTATTATACCATATCAACGGATCCTTGATGGAATCCATTGTCCGCGACTGGCGACTGGCGACAAGTATCCTCGCCCCCAGCGCATCGGCGGCAGACCGCAACTCTTTCGGAGACATCGACAGCGCCGCCGTAGTGAGGGCATCCGCCACCGCTCCGCTATCCGCGATCGCCCAGCTCTGCGCCCAGCGCGTCTTCCGCGTACTGCGGCGCACATCCCAGATGTGCTCCCCGCGTATTTCGGTTCCGCTGCCGGACAAGGCTCCAGACGTGAGGCCCACAACCGTATCGATATGCGTCCGCTCCCTGAAAGGCCCGCCTACGCCCAACTGCCAAGGTCCGCCAGAGACGAGTACCGTGCTCGATCCGGCATCCAACAGCCAATCGGATAGCCCAAACTGCTCCCCCTCAAGTATCTTGCGGCACTCGTCGAGCGCGAACCCCTTGCCTATCCCGCCAAAATCAAGTTCAACCCGTTCCCTGACGGCAATGCGGCAGCTTTCGGGATCTATCGTGAGCGCAGAGAAATTGCGCCTTTCCACGGTAGGGTCGAACGCGCCGGCGGTCGCGGCGCACACATTTGCGCAAACCACAAGCAGGTCGATCGTTTCTCGCGAAACCGTCCCGACCACGCCCGGACGCATGGATCGGATCGCCGCGACATCGCTCGTGTCGTTGAACTTCGTCAGCAGAAGCTCAAGCGCGTCGATGCGGTCGAAGCACGCCCGTGCCGCCGAAGCCGCCAGCGCGGAATCCGCGCCGTTGACGGACAGAGTGAACTCCGTATCCATCGCCTTGTGGAGATATCTCGCCATTGCACAGCCTCATCCATGTGTGGCAGTTTCTGAGAAAACGGCAGAGGGGCGCACATCGTGCACCCCTCCACATCGTCGGTCGCGCGAAACGCATGTGCATACCGCGCAACACGACACACGTACATCGCAAGAAGCCGTTACAGCTTGTTGTTCGATCCAAGCACCTTCACGATCTTGTGGATGTAGAGCTTCTTCATCTCCTCGCGCGCCGGCGTGAGGTACTGGCGCGGATCGAAGTGCCCCGGATTCTCGGCGAGGTGCTTGCGGATTGCCGCAGTCATCGCGAGGCGCGAGTCGGAGTCGATGTTGATCTTGCACACCGCGCTCTTCGCCGCCTTGCGGAGCTGTTCCTCGGGAATGCCGACCGCATCGGGAAGCTTGCCGCCGTTGCTGTTGATGATATCGACGTACTCCTGCGGAACCGACGAGGATCCATGGAGGACGATCGGGAATCCCGGAAGCTTCTTCTCGACAGCCTTGAGGACGTCGAACGCGAGCGGCGGCGGGATGAGCTTGCCCGTCTTGGGATCGCGGGTGCACTGTTCGGGCGTGAACTTGTACGCGCCATGCGAGGTGCCGATGGAGATTGCGAGGGAGTCGCAACCCGTCTTCGTCGCGAACTCGACGACCTCTTCGGGCTTCGTGTAGTGGGAGACTGCGGATGAGACCTCATCTTCCACGCCTGCCAGCACGCCAAGCTCGGCCTCGACCGTCACATCATGCTTGTGGGCGTAGTTCACTACCTTCTTCGTGAGCTTGATGTTCTCCTTGAACGGGAGGGCGGAGCCATCGATCATCACGGACGAGAAGCCCGTGTCGATGCAGCTCTTGCACGTCTCGTAGCTGTCGCCATGGTCAAGATGGAGCACGATCTGGGGCTTCTTGCAGCCGAGTTCCTTCGCGTATGCGACCGCGCCCTCTGCCATATAGCGCAGGATCGTGGGGTTGGCATACTTGCGCGCACCCTTGGAGACCTGCATGATCACCGGAGACTTCGTCTCTACGGCGGCCTGGACGATGGCCTGCATCTGCTCCATCGTGTTGAAGTTGAAGGCCGGAATAGCATACCCGCCCTTGATCGCCTTCGCGAACATCTTCTTCGTGTTCACGAGGCCGAGTTTCTTGTAGCTGACCATCTTAATTTCCTTTTCCCTATTGGGTTCGAAATAAATTGACGCGTATTATATCGCTTTCCTAACGTTTTTTCAAGCATCGTGAAACGATGCCGGCCAAACCGGCATCCGCCCGTCAAACCGCATTGCAATCCAGAAGCGTCCGGGCACGGGCAAGCTCATCCTCAGTCGGGGGGTGGGCGTCCGTGAGCGTATAGTCGAGGCCGAGAGCCTGCCACTTGTGAACCCCCAGCGCATGGTATGGCAGCACCTCCACACGCCGAACGTTCGGAAGCGAACGGATGAATTCCCCTGTCCGACGGAGATCCGTCTCGTCGTCCGTGAGTCCCGGAACGAGGACACGGCGAATCCATACGTCTGTACCCGTCTCGGCAAGGTAGAGAGCACAGGCAAGGACAGGCGCGTTGTCCGCCCCGGTCAGTGCGCGATGCGCCTCCGCGTCGAAAAGCTTTATGTCAAGGAGAACAGTATCGGTCTCCCTGAAAAGCGCGACTTGCGACGGATCGTTGCTGCTGAAGCATCCCGCCGCCGTGTCAAGGCACGTCGTCACGCCGGCCAGATGCGCCTTGCGGAACAGCTCCGCGACTTCTGCCGCCTGGAGCATTGGCTCTCCGCCAGAGACGGTTATCCCCCCATCTGCGCCCCAATATGCCCTGTAGCGAAGCGCGCGGGCAAGCACATCGTCCACGCTTGCCTCGAATGCGGGCGGCTTCGCCCACGTGTCGGGATTGTGGCAATACCGGCAGCGAAACGGACATCCGCTCAAGAATACCATGAACCGCACTCCAGGCCCGTCCGCCGCACCAAAGGTCTCAAACGAATGCACTTTCATCGCATCTGCCTCCAACGGTCCTACCGACCGCGGCAATGTTCAATCCCACCGACAGACTGCATCGCCACAGAGGGCTAAAGTTAAAAAGCCCCGCTTTGCCGTAGCACAGAACCTCCAGGACCTCAGGTCCAATCAGCGACCTTAGTCGGCTTGCCAAAGCGCACCGCATTCAGGCCATCCTCTAAAAACGAAGGTCGGAGAAATTATCTGCCGAGTCCGCGTGCAAAACAGAGCCCACGATGTCCAAAGATCAACCTTCGCGGATTTCCACCGCCAGCGACGACTTCAACGCCTCCGCTATCTTCGCGAACGCGGCGTTCACCTCGTCATCGGTGAGGGTGCGGTTATCCGCCCGGAACGTCAGCGAATAGGCGCGGCTTGAGCGCCCCTTCCCCAATTCCTTGGAAGAAAATATATCAAACAGCCTTATGTCTGTCAATTCCCTGGGCGCCGCCTTGCGGATCGTGCGCTCAACCGCCTCGTGAGTGACAGACGAATCCGCCACGAAGGCGATGTCGCGGGTCACCGGCGGATACTGCGGAACTGCGGACACGCGACCGATCGCGCCTACGCGCTTCAGCAGAACCTTGAGGTCGATCTCCGCAAGCGCCAGCTGGGTGGCGAGGCGGAACGGATGCCGCAACTTGTCCGAGACGACGCCCAGCACGCCGGCCGGACGCCCGTTTACGACAATCTCCAAGGCAACCAGGAACGCAGGATGCCCGGTGCGGCGGAACTCCGTCTTCCCTACCTTGACAAGCTTTACGATGCGTTCGACCGCTCCCTTGATCCACAGGAGGGCCTCCTCCACGGAAACGGGCTTGACGCGCGCCAGCGCATCGCGTCCGACAGGGCCGAAGAACCCCAGAGCAAGCTTCTCCGACTCGAATGGCACGCCGTCCTTCTGCCCGAACACGCGCCCCATCTCAAAGAGCTTGCCCTCTTCCAGCCTGTGCGCGGCATTGCGGCCGAGGCTCTGGTAGAGCTGCGGCATCAGCGAATCGCGGAGTACGCCGTATTCCGCACTCACCGGGTCGGGCAAAGGCAGCCGTTCGGGGTTGTCGCCGAACTGGGCGAGCTCCCCTGCGGACAGGAAGGAGTAGTGCATCGCCTCGGTAAATCCAAGCCCGGTGAGGTATCCGCGAAGCGTCTCCTTGGCGCGGAAAGGCGCATCGTCAAGCGACGATACGGATGGTGCGGACGGCATCGTGTCAGGTATGTTGTCCAGACCATACAGACGCGCAATCTCCTCCACCAGATCGGCCTCGAGCGAAAGATCCCACCGCCAGCTCGGAATCGCGAACGTTGCGCGGCCCTCCCCGGACGCAATGCGCCTGAGCCCTATGGATTCGAGGATCGCAAGCATCTTGTCATCCGAGATGTCAATGCCTATAAGCTTACGTGCGCGGTCAAAGACGATCTCTACCGGTGGATTGAAGGCGAAGCCTCCCGCCACCCCATTGCCATCGAAACGGGCGCGCCCATCCGCATCGACGACCCCCTTCGCGACAACTGCCCCGCCATACTTCTGCAGGAGATGCACCGCACGACGGCTTGCGAAGTCGGCGAGATCCTTGTCTACGCCACGGATGTAGCGGTAGCTGGCCTCGGTGGCGAGGCCAAGCGCGGTAGAGGAATACTTTGTGGTCCCCGGATCGAAGAGCGCCGATTCCACGAGGACGCTGTTCGTGCCTGCGGCGATTTCCGAATCCTCCCCGCCCATCACGCCTGCGACTGCGGAGGGCTTCGCCTCATCGCAGATGAGAAGCATCTTGGGATCGAGCTTGCGTTCCACGCCATCGAGGGTCTTCATAGTCTCGCCGTCACGGGCCGCCCGCACGACGATCTTGCGTCCGGCAAGCCTGGTGTAGTCGAATGCGTGAAGCGGCTGTCCAAGCTCCAGCATAACATAGTTCGTAACGTCCACGAGAAGGCCGAGCGAACGTACGCCGCACGCCTCGAGCCGCTTCGCCATGAACTCCGGAGACGGAACGTCCTTCACCGAGGTCAGCACGCGCGCGGTATAGCGCGGGCACTTGGCGAAATCCTCGACCTCCACCTTGATCTCGTCGTTTACATCCGTGTCGGACTCGGTGAAATCGACCTCCGGCAACTTGAGCGGACGCCCGAGGATGGCGGAATACTCACGCGCCAACCCGACGACGGAAAGCGCGTCAGGCCTGTTCCACGTGACCTCTATGTCAAATACGGCTTCGGGCTTTTCACCCGGCAGGACATCCCGCAGGAACGCGCCGACAGGGGCATCGGATGGCAGCTCCATGATCCCTTCGTGGGTGCCGCCGGGAATCGCAAGCTCCTTCGACGAGCATAGCATTCCGAAAGACTCCACTCCGCGCAGCTTGCCTTTCTTGATCTTGAAGTCCCCCTCGGGTATGTAGGCGCCGATCTTCGCGAACGCGCTCTTGAGCCCGGTGCGGCAATTCGGGGCGCCGCAGACAACCTGAACCGTATCCCTGCCGTCAAAGACCTTTGCGATGTGCATATGATCCGAATTGGGGTGCGGCTCGCACGAGACTATCTCGCCCACGACAATCTCATCGCACAGCGGGGTCGGCCCCGTCGTCTCTATCGTCTCAACCTGCAAGCCCGCGCGCGTAAGGCGTTCGGCCAGGTCATCGGGCTTAAGGTCATCGACCTTGACATATTCATTGAGCCAGCTTATCGGCAACTTCATTTGAAACCTCTTCCTTCTTCACATTCTCGGCACTGCCTTCATCTGCGGCATCCGCATTGCCTTCGGCAGGTCCGTTCCCTCCCGCCGCCGCCTTCCTGGGCGGAAGGTTGCGGAATTTCGGATTATCCTCCGGCAGGGCGAGCAGACCATTGAAATACTGGATCACGTGTCCCTTCTCGACCAGCCATCCAAGATGCCCCTTCATGTCCGGCGGCAACTCGTTCACGCCGCAGAGGGGATGTTCGCCAACGTACTTCACCACGGCGACGAGTTCCGGTATGGCGTGATCCGTATCAAGCGGCGCAGGCTTCACGGCACACACGAACTCCTGCCCACGCGGCTCGTTCGCCCTGAAGAAGGCGAGCTTGCGATGGTGGAATGCGCCGCGCAGCGCAAAGAAAAGCGACGCGGGGAAACGGCGCTCGCGCGCCACTGCGTCACGCACGGCAAAAAGGTACGGCAGATCCGAACTTTTCAGCGCCTGCTCGAGCGTCATGTCGGATGTCTTGGAAACCCCCTTCAGCTGCGGCATGATGTCGCGCCTAAATGCCGCCTCCGCCTGTTCGCGCTCAAGGGAAGGCACGGGATTTGCCTCCGCAGCGTCCGGAGCAGCCTGTCCGTTGCCGGATGCCTTCAGCCGGAAGAGCGTCTTCTTCGTTGCCCCCTTGCGCCAGGCCTCCACGGCATCGGGGTCGCGCACCGTCACAAGACGCGCCCTGTAAGCGCCTTCATCCATGCCAAGCTTCTGCGCCATCTCGCGAACTGCGGCATTGTACCCGTGAAGATTCGGCGGACCGATGAGCTCCCCGGTTATCCCGCACTTCACTACGCAGCCGAACTGACCGGAGGGAGGCTCGACCTCCATCTCCTCTGCCGTGTAGTAGTCGCCGAGGTGGGCCGACAGCAGATGCGCGTCGAGCGCCTCTGCCGCAGGGTACGAATGCCCGCAGGCCTTGCAGACATGGAACCTGACCTGGGGATCCTTTGGAGTGACCTTCACGTTGCATGCCGCCGGATGGTCGAGGAAGAACAGCGCGATCTGCTTCAGCGGATAGGCCACGTGTCCGGTCTGTATCTTGCGGATTATGCCCCCGAGATCCTTCTGTCCAGGCAGGATGCGAACCTCCGCGTCAAGCGGCCTCACGTATTCGCGCCGGACGAAGTTGCCGTGCGGCCTGCCGTCCCGGCCGTCGCGGGGCTGTGGTCTGCGCTGACGCTCATCACGCGGGGTCCCGTCCTTTTCGGCAAAGCCCTCGCGCCGCGAAGCGCGCCTGTCTCCGCCGCCCCTGCGTTCACCATCGCCCTTGCGCTGGAAACGGGGCCGCGAGTCGCGGGAGTCACGCCTGTCGCCGTCGTCATCGCGGAATCCGCCGCGCCCGGCCTTGGCCACAACCTTGTCGCCAGTTGTCCATGACGGCGCAAAATCAAGCGTCCCAAGCGAGCTCAGGTCTACCGTCGATTCGTTCACTTTATCATCCGCCATGGCGCACACCTCCTGTGGTCACTTCTTTTCGGCTTTGCCGGCGGACGGCTTCTTCGCGCCGTCTGCGGGCTCCGCCTTTGGAGCCGCCGCCGCAGGCTTCGCGTCCACGGCCTTTTCCTGCTCGATCTTGTCGGCAGCAGAGTTGGCCGCATCGAAAAGGGACGCGACCTTGCGGTTGGGGTCGAAGCGGCGGATCGTCTCGATGAGGTTCTTCGCGCGGGGGTCGCTCGATGCCTCGAGCCTCTTTATCGCCCCGTCCCTGTCGCCCTTCAGCGCCATGCAGCGGGCGATGCCCAATTCCGCCGTGGCGAACACCGGGAGGTTCGTGTCCGCGCAAAGAAGCTCGTATGCGCCCTTCGCGTCGTCTATCTTCTGCCCTCCCTCAAGGGCGTACGCCCGGCCGAGCATCGCAAGGGAAGCGAATGGGTCGTCCTTCTTTGCCTCGGCCACATAGTCGGAGTAGACCTTCTCGGCCTCGTCCCAGCGCTCGGCGGCGAGATAGCTCTTGCCGAGGCGGAGCCTGAGAGCAGGGCCTGTCGGCGAGCCGCCGAACTTGGCGACCGCCTCCTCCAGCTCATCCGTGCTGAATGCGTTCATGAGGGCGTTGTTCGCCGCAGTCGCGCGATTCGCCCTCCAGTTCCTGAATGCGAACCAGCCGGATACGCAGATTGCCGCTACAAGCAAAAGCGTTATCGTCGAACGCCCCTCCCTAACCCACCAGTCCCAGACTGGCAGAAGCTCCGGGGTCTTCTTGACCCAGCCTGGCAATTCCTCTCTCACGGGTTCGCTCTTTTTCTCATTGCTCATTTTGTTTGCTCATTTCTTCGTTGTATAGATCCTCCCACTGGTTGAGGATCCGTTCTGTATTGCCCTCGGTGCGCACGACAATCCGGTTGAAGTCGAGCGCGTCCGGAAACTCCCTGTTGAAAAGGAAACGCCTACGGCTTCCGTCTGGCGGGCGCGAAAGCCTCCTGACGGAATCAAGCAGGAGTACTGCGGTAAAATACGTCGCCTTGGGAATCTTCAGCGACTTTAGCATCGCCCCGACGACATCCCGGTTCTTGCCGGGGGCGGAGTGGGCCCAGGCTGCGTGCAGAACCGCCACCCTGAGGCCATTGGACACCTCGTACTTCTGCCTGGCCATCGACATCTCGTACCTGTCGAGCGTCGCAAGGTATTTCCAGGTGCTGGACTTGCTGCCTCCATCCCTGGTGATGAATTCCGCAAGTTCCGGCATCAGGTCATACATCAGCCCGTATTCCCACATCATGCGGAACGCCACCTCCGACTTCCCGTACGGGAAAAGGCGGAACACCTCTTCGCAGACTCGCGGGACCGCCGCGGAGAGGATCATGCCGTGCAGCTTCCTTATGGCCTTGGCCGTATCCTTCTCGATCCTGAAATCGAGGCGAGAGGCGAACTTTATCGCCCGCATCATGCGCACCGGATCTTCGCGGAACCGGATCATCGGGTCGCCTATCGACCTTATGAGCCTCTTGTCGAGATCCTTGAGCCCACCGACCCAGTCTATGACGGAATAGTCGCGTATGTTGTAGAACAGGCCGTTCACCGTGAAGTCGCGGCGGTGCGCATCCGTCTCCGGCGTGCCAAACGTGTTGTCCTCGAAAGGTCCCTCTGCGGCATGCTCGATAATCTCGCCTACGGTCTGGGAGTTCTGCCGGAACGTGGCGGTCTCTATCACCTTCTGCCCGAAGCGGACATGCGCGAGGCGGAAGCGACGACCTATGAGGAAGCAGTTCCTGAACGCATGCCTGACCTCGCTGGGCTTGGCGCTCGTGCCTACGTCGAAATCCTTCGGCGCCCTGCCAAGCAGCAGGTCACGCACGCCGCCCCCCACGAGATACGCCGTGTATCCGAGCTTGTCGAGACGGTACAGGACCTTCAGCGCATCGGGATCTATGTTCCTCCGCGAAATGCAATGATCCTGGCGAGCCCTCACCACTGGCTCGCCGCGCTTGGCTTTCCTATTGCCTAAAAATCCGAACATTCGAAGGCGCATTATCTCAAACACTGCGGGAAAATGCAAGCGAGCCGCACATCATGTCGCCTGGGTTCCTGCCGCCACATCGTCGAACGGCACAAGTACGCCGCCGTCCTTGCCTGGCACACCCGCATACAGGATCATGCCTTCCGACACCCCCACGCTCATTTTCCTCGGGGCGAGGTTCGCCACGAAAAGCACGCTCTTGCCGACCATCGCCGACGGGTCGGGATAGCTGCCACGTATCCCGCTGAAAATCGTCCGCCTGCCAAGAGATCCGGCATCAAGCTCGAACTTGAGGAGCTTCGAGCTCTTCGGGACGGCTTCGCAGGACAGCACCCTGCCTATGCGAAGGTCGAGCTTCTCGAAATCGGCGAATCCGATCTCTTGCTTCAGTGGCGGCTGCGCTGCGGCCGCTTCCGCCGCCGGGGACGCAGACCCCCTGGACTTGTTCTTGGATGAACGCGACTCGTGGGATACCTCGCCGCTCGACGCGGGCTTTACCTTGGCGGCCTCGACCATCGCCTCAACCTGCTCCGGCATTATGCGCGTGGCAAGGTATTCGTATTTCCCTATGGACACGTTCTCCAGGGCCTTCTGAGCATCGTCCCAGCTCCAGTCGGCCTCGCCGAACAGCTTCGCCGCCTTCTTCGAATAGCTTGGGAGAATCGGCTTGAGGTATATCGCGAGGATTCTGAATACGTTTAGCGTGGCGGTCAGCGTTATGCGCGTAGCCTCCGCATCCGTCTTGCACGTGAGCCACGGCTGCCGACGATCGAAATATTCGTTGGCGGCATCCGCGATTTTCGCGATCTCCACAGGCACCTGCGAGAACCGTCGCGCCTCATAGTGCGCCGCGATCGCGTCCGCCCTGGACTGCGCAAGAGCCACGAGGCTGCGGCCATCCCCGTCAAGAGCCCCCAGCCGGCCTCCGAGCGCAGGCACCTTGTAGAGCATCTGCGCACCGCGAGAGGCGAGGTTGGTTATCTTCCCGACGAGGTCCGAATTCACCCTGAAGGTGAAGTCCACGAGGTTCAGGTCCTGATCGTCTATCGTGCCGGGCGATTTGCAGGCATAGTAGTAGCGGAGCGCCTCGGCAGGAAGGTGGTCGAGATATGTGCGGGCGTTGATGAAGGTGCCTTTCGACTTCGACATCTTCTCGCCGTTGACGGTGAGGAACCCGTGTACGAACACCTTGGTTGGTGTCTGGAATCCACCGACATGGAGCATCCCCGGCCAGAAAAGGCAGTGGAAGCGTATGATGTCCTTGCCGATGAAATGGTATATCTCCGGGGCCTTCACGCCAGACGGGGCTTCGCCTTCGGAAGATGGCCACCACTCCTCAAGCCTTTCGCCGTTCTTCTTGCACCAGTTGGCGAGTGACGCTATGTATCCGATCGGGGCATCCACCCACACGTAGAAGAACTTTCCTGGATGCCCGGGTATCTCGAACCCGAAGTACGGGGCATCGCGGCTTATGCACCAGCCGCGCAGCGGCTCGCTGAACCATTCGAGGAGCTTGTTGGACACATCGCTCGTCGTATGCTCGGGAAGCCACTTGCGAAGATATTCCTTGAACGGCTCAAGCTCGAAATAGAGATGCTCTGAATCCTTCGCGGAAGGCGAACTGCCGCATACCGTGCAGCGTGGCGAGCCCAACTCCTCTGCGGCATACGTGGCGCCGCACTTGTCGCAGCTGTCCCCGTACTGGCCCTCTGCGCCGCACTTGGGGCACGTACCCTTCACGAAGCGGTCCGGAAGGAACATCCCGCACTTCGGACACCACAGCTGCGGCGAAGTGCGCGTCGTTATCGCGCCGCTCCTCTCCATCGCCGCGAAGAACCGCTCGGACAGCCCCTTGTTCTCTGGGGTGTTCGTCGTGTAGTAGTTGTCGAACTCGATGTCGAAGTCGGTGAAGTCCCTCAGGTGCTGGTCGTGACTGCGGGCAATCAGCGTCTCCGGCGCTATGCCCTCGTTGCGCGCCCTTATCATGATTGGCGTGCCATGCGTATCATCCGCGCAGACATACACGCACCTGTTGCCGCGCATCTTCTGGAACCGCACCCAGAAATCCGTCTGAAGATACTCCACCAGATGCCCAAGGTGAATATCCCCGTTTGCATAGGGCAACGCACTGGTCACGACAATTTTTCTGTTTTCAACCATATCGTGTTCTGTTCTCCAAATAAGGGTTTGGATTATACCAAATAACGATTTGCGGCGCAATCTGCGCCGCCGCGGGACCGCATTTGGCCGAGAATGTACGGCTTCAGTCGCGAAGATCCCGAATCGTGGCTTCGTTCATCGCGTCCAGCGATGTACGGCCATCGTACAGGGCCTTGCCGACAATGGCCGCCCGCAGGTTGGCCTTGCCGAGTCTGCGCAGGTTCACTACGTCCTCAGGCGTCGATACGCCGCCGGAGGCCGTTATCTCGCATGAGGGAGCGGCATCGCATATCGCCGCCATCTGCTCGAGGTTCGGCCCTCCGAGCATGCCGTCCGTGGCCGTATCGGTGTAGATTATCGTCTTCACGCCCATCGCCGCGACCGCACGGGCGAGTTCCGTCGCCAGGGTCTTCGAGGTCTCCACCCAGCCGCGAGTCTGCACAAAGCCGCCACGCGCATCGATCCCAACGGCGATCCTGTCTCCGTATATCTCCACCGAACTGGACAGGAACTCGGGGTCGTCGAGCGCAGCCGAACCGATGATGGCGCGTGTCGCGCCGGCGTCAAGCACGGCCGAAAGCGCCTCTGGGGTGCGGAGACCTCCGCCAACCTCCACCGGTCCGCCAAACGCCTTGATCACCTGCGCGATCACGGCGGCATGCCTGGGCGTCCCCGCGAAAGCGCCGTCAAGATCCACCACGTGCAGCTCTTGCCCGCCCTGCCTGCGCCAGTCTGCGGCCTGCGAGGCCGGATCGTCGCCATACACCGTCACATCGTCCTCGCGTCCCTGCCTCAGGCGTACGCATTTGCCGCCCTTCAGATCTATTGCCGGAAGTATTACCATATCAGATCGCACCCTTTGACGATGGGATCCCCTTCTCCCTTGGGTCTTTGGACACCGCCTGACGCAGCGCGCGGGCGAAGGACTTGAACACGCCTTCGCAGACATGGTGCGCCTCATCGCCGTATATCTCGCGGAGATGCACATTCATGCGCCCCTCCACCGAGACCGCGCGGAAGAACTCCTCAAGCAGCTTCACCTCGAAATCGCGCACCGTCATGTGCTTCTTGCCGGACGAGAACACGATGAAGGGCCGGCCGCCCAGGTCGATGGAGGCCTCGCAAAGCGCCTCGTCCATCGGTATGGACGCAAACCCGTAGCGAACGATCCCCCTGCGGTCGCCCAATGCCTGGTTGATGGCCTGCCCGAACACGAGGCCGACATCCTCCACCGTATGGTGGTAATCCACATCGAGGTCGCCGACAGCTTTCACCGACAGGTCGAGAAGAGCATGCTTCTTGAGCAGCTCAAGCATGTGGTTGAAGAACCCTATGCCGGTATCGACGGTTCCCTCCCCGGAACCGTCGAGGTCGAGAGACAAGGATATCTTCGTCTCCCTGGTGTTTCGTTCAATCGCCGCCTTGCGCATCGCCAGCCTCCTTTGCCTTGGCTTTCTTTCCCATTGCAGAATCAAGTTTCCCGCGATCCCTTTCTGACGGATCGCGCACGAGCACCGATGCGACCATGAGCATGGCCGCCGCAATGGTTATGCAGGAATCCGCCACATTGAAGCAGGGGAAATGGTGGACGCCCCAATGGAAGTCAAACATGTCCACCACAAAACCGTAATAGAGCCGATCTATCAGATTCCCGAGGATGCCCGCGTAGAGAAGCGTCTCCGTAGCAAAGCCGAACCTTCCGGGAGGGAACACGCTCCGCCGCTTCCAGAGGAGCAGCGCAAACGCCACGGCGGCGAATGCCGCCAGCGGCCACACATGCCCCTGGAGCATGCCCCACGCGCAACCTCGGTTCTCGACGTACGCGAGGTTGAAGAACGGGGACACCGGAACCGCCGCGCCACCCTTCAGCCTCTGCATGGCCCACGCCTTGACGATCTGGTCAAGCAGGAGCAGATTCACGATCACCGCGAACGAGGAGACGAATCGGCGCATCACCTATGGCCCTACACGATGGAGTCGGGCTTCGACTCCATGGCACGCTGGCACTCCATGCAGGTATGCGCAAACGGAAGGTGCTGGAGACGCGCCTTGCGGATAAGCTGGCCGCACACGCTGCATATGCCATAGGTGCCATCGTCGATCCTGTGGAGAGCCTCGTCGATCTTCTGAAGGGTCTTGTTCTGCGCCCCCACCTGACCGAGGTTCTGGAGACGCATGAAGCTGTCGCTGCCATCCTCGTCCTCGCCGGCGCGGTCGATGGTCTGCTCAAGCGCGTTGGTCTTCAGCGTCGCCGTCTTGCCTACGATCGAATGGCGCAATGCGACAAGCGACTTGCGGAACTGCGCGAGGTCGGCATCCGGGAACCTCAGCGAGGCGCTTCCCTTCGCCCTGGAGGTCGGGCGCTTGGTGAGCTTCACTTCGCCATCTGCGGCCACGGCCGACTTCCTGCTCTCCTCGGCAAGCTGCTCGTCCTTCATGGACTCGGCAAATGCAAAGGCGAAATCCTTGGAGTCGTTCTCGAAGAGATCCTCCTGCGCGATCGGCTGGGCGGACTTCATCACCATCTTCTTCATCTTCGGGGAGGCCTTCTTGGCCTTTTTCTCGGCAACATCCGCAGCGACCATCTTTCTCACGGCCGTCGCCCCCGTCGTTGCGGCCCTCTTGGCGGCCTTCTTTGTTGTAGTCATCTCAAAACCTCCTGTAAGACTAACCCTTGATCCAGGCCTTCAGCTCATCCGTAAGGGCCTCCACGCGCTCGACCTTCGCGGCCACGGCGTTCCCGTCCGCATCGGTAAGCTCAACGGCGTCGCCCGGCTTCTTGCCGAGAAGGTTCGCGGCGAGCCGCGTCCCGGAGGATATGATGCCGAGCGACGGCTCGTTGTCCCACTCGCCAAGCACGACGAAGCGCTTTTCACCTCCATCGGACGAAAGGATTGCGATAGTACCCATGCGGACCTCGTCCGTCTCGACATTATCGAACAGAGTGGCGGACACCTCGTCGAGATCCTTCTGCATGAGCGACTGCTTCTGCAGAAGCGCGCGCTGCTCGTCCTTCGCATACTGGTATTCGGCGTTTTCGCTGAGGTCGCCATAGCCGCGGGCGAACTCGATGCGGCGCGTGTTCTCCGGCATGTCCACCGTGACGAGCCTCTCGTACGCCGCCTTCTTCTCGTTGTAGCTGCGCTGCGACGTGACGCGGGCGACAGACTTCTTCTCGGCATGCTTCACCACGTGCGACGCGAGCGCGGGATCGAGCTTGGTCATGCGCACCGTAATCGTGCGGTGCGTGGCCGGACTCCACGCCGTGGAAGCCTGGAAGCGCTCGAACACCTGGATCTTCTCGTTCCGCCCAAGACGGCTGAAGGTATCCTCAAGCCAGCTCTTGTCCGCAAACAGGCGGCGTATCACGTTCTGCATCCTCAGCGTCTCGCCCGTCTGCCGCCCCTCGCCAAGTGCGATGGCGTGCTGCAGGATCGCGACGAGCGGCGGCAGCTTGCTCCACTTCCTGAAGTCGTCGTAGCGGGCAAGTATGCATGTGACCAGCGTCGCAGGCGGATGCGGCTCGTTGAGCAACGCCGCCACGGCCTCTTCGCAATCGGCATCCGAGGAGAAGAACTTGAGCGTCTCGACCAGAAGCGTGAAGTTCATCTTCGGGATCGCCTCGAACAGCCTGTGCTTGGTCTCCTCGCGGTTCTCAGCAGTCATGAACACCACAAGGCTGCCGATGTCGCGGGCCGGCAGCGTACGCGCGGCGGCAAGATACCTGTCGCCTTCCCACAGGTAGTTGCGGCACTTCGATGTGGACGGCGCCTCAAGCTTGAGCGCATCAACGCAGAACGCGAGCCGAGCATAGAGCGCGTCATCGACGCCACGCGCCCCCTTGAGCGCAAATTCAAGGCGATCCGAGAATTTCGCGCGGGCCGCCTCGTCAAGGGACTTCATGCGGTCAGTCCCCTCTAGCTCCTTTATCGCGGAGAGGATGGACTTCGGATCCTTCATCTGCGAAAACGCCGTGAACCAGCTGTCGCCATACGTCTCGGCGGACGCCTTGAGGTGGATTGGCTCTGCCTTGCGGACCGGAATTTCGACAAGCCTGTCCTTCTTGAGGTCGGCGCGGGCGTGATCCCAGAACTGCTTCCAGTTCGCGCTCTTCACGAACCCGTGCCTTGCGCACTCCTCCTCAAGGCGAGTGACGGGCATGTCGCCGAAGCTCTTGAGCATCGCCTTGGCGAACTCGCCGGGCTGCTCCTTGATCATCGCCTCAACCCGGGCCGGATCCGCCGCAGCCGTCACGAGGATGTGATCCTCGGGCGCAATAACAAGCATCTCGCATGCCGCATCAAATGTCAGTTGATGGCCCTTGCGCGCCTTGAAGTCAACGGTGATCTTGCGGTAGAAGTAGTCGAGGCGCTTGACCTCGCCAAGCCCCCATGCCGCATTGAGCACCCGTGTGCCAGGCACAAATGCGATAAGCTTCTCAAGACGGGCAAGCGACTCCTGAAGCGGGCGGGAGCCGAACCCGACGGAATCCACAAAAGAAAGAAGAAGGCGGTCTTTTGTCGCCTTCTTCAGAATCTCCCGCACACCTGCGGCCTGGAGGTTGGTGGTGAGAACATCCTTGTTGGTCTTGATCATCTTCAGCGCACCCATGAAATCCTGGGCTTCCGTCTTCAATTGGAGCTCTGCCGCCAGATCTTCCATCTTCCTGTCTGCCATGGAACCTCGTCCCTCCTATTTCGTGTAAAAAAACTGTTTCGGATTGTATCATTTCCGGCTCTTGTTTGCAAGGAGGAGAAGGGTGTTGCGGCGGATCTCCGGCGGCAGCTCAAGGTGGTACCGCATGAACATGCCGAGAAATCGCACGGCCGAGGCGATATCGCCCGCCCCGGCATCGCCATCCCCGCCGGCAAGCGCACGCGCCGTGGCGCCCGATATCCGTACAGTCCTGCCCCCTTCCCCGACGTGGCCGAGATCGATTGCGAAGGGGATGGAGGACGCAGAGAAATCCGCGCCCGCGAAATCAGGCGACAGGCCGGCAAGCGCCAGGAATTCGCACTCGAGGCCGACAATGGACGTGGCGTCGGCCGGGCTCTCCGCCAGATGGTCAAGCCTGCGTTCAAGGAACCTGAACCACCTGTCCGCATCCCCCCCTCCGTGCGGACAATGCTCGCCGACAAGATACGCCGCATATGAGGCGAGGGCTGTCGCCCGGTAATCGCCCCTTATGTATTCCCGCATGTCAATGGGAGACGCCTCGCGTATCGCGTGGAGTTCACCTTTCGCCCGCACGTAGTAGACGAGCTCGCACGTGTAGAACAGGTCATACTGTCCGAGAAACCGGCTCTTCGGACGCACCGCACCCTTGACAAGAGTCGCAACAGGCCCACGCTCCGGCGTAAGCCATGTCGTGATGTGGCTTGTGCGCGACCATGGGCGTATGTCAATGACGATGGCCTTTGTCTTTACCGTTTCACCGGCCATGCGCAACCTCTACAGGGGACCCCATATGCGCAAGCGCCGCAACCGGTCACTCTTCGATCCCGTTCTGGTGCGCGACAAGGGCATCGGCCCCGTACATCTTGCGGAGCTTGGGCTTCTCGATCTTGCCGGTGGGATTGCGAGGGACAGAGGCGAATATCACCTTGCGCGGCCTCTTGTAGCGGGGAAGGTCGAGGCAGAAGTCGTCCACCTCCTTCTCCGTAAGGGTCATCCCTTCCTTCACCTCTATTATCGCGGCGGCGATCTCTCCAAGACGCGCATCCGCAAGGCCGATCACGGCGACATCCTTGATCTTCGGGTTTGCCCGCAGGAAATCCTCGATCTGCACGGGATAGAGGTTCTCGCCGCCAGTGATGATCACGTCCTTGGCGCGATCTACCAGATAGATGAAACCGTCGCGCACTTCAGCCATGTCTCCAGTGCGGAGCCACCCATCCTCTGAAAGTATCTCCTTCGTCGCCTCTGGATTCTTGTAGTACTCCCTCATGACCCCAGGCCCCTTGAGCGCGAGCTCGCCGACCTCGCCGGGCCCGACCTCGGAACCGTCCGGACGCAGTATCTTCGTCTGCCAGCCGTATCCGGCCACGCCTATCGCCCCCACATGGTCTATGTTCTCGATGCCGAGATGGACCGCTCCGGGGCCGGTGGACTCCGAAAGGCCGTAGTTTGTGTCGTAGTCGTGGTGCGGGAACACCGTCTTCCAACGCTTTATGAGGGCCGGCGGAACCGGCTGTGCGCCTATGTGCATCAGCCGCCACTGGTCAAGGCTGTAGTCCGCAAGTTTCACGTCCCCGCGATCTATCGCATCCAGTATGTCCTGCGCCCACGGCACGAGCAGCCATACGATCGTGCAGCGCTCCTCGCTCACGCACCGAAGTATCCACTCGGGCTTAACCCCCTTGAGGAGGACGGCCTTGCCGCCCACAAGGAAACTTCCGAACCAGTGCATCTTTGCGCCGGTGTGATACAGCGGAGGGATGCAGAGGAAAACGTCGTCCTTCGTCTGCCCGTGGTGCTTCTGCTCCACCTTGCACGAATGCATCAGGCAACGGTGGCGGAGTATTATGGCCTTCGGGAACCCGGTCGTGCCGGACGAGAAGTATATCGCCGCGTCGTCCCCCTCATGCAGCGGGATGTCGGGAGCCTTCGACGAGCAGTACCCCACCATCGTCTTGTAGCTCACGTCGAAGCTTGGGCAGTCGTCGCCGACATACACGCCGAACTTGACCTTCGGGAGCCTGTCGATTATCTGCTCCACGCGCCCGGTGAATTCCGGCCCGTGGACAAGCACGTCGGCATCGGCGAGGTCAAGGCAATACTTTATCTCCTCTGCGGTGTAGCGGAAATTCAGCGGCACAGCCATGCATCCGGCCTTGAGCACGCCAAAGTATATCGGCAGCCACTCAAGGCAGTTCATGAGCAGGATCGCGACCTTGTCGCCACGCTTGAGCCCACGGCTCAGCAGAAAGTTGGCGAAGCGATTCGCCTTCTCGTCGAACTCCGCCCAGGTTATCTCGCTCCTGAACGCCTCAAGCGGGCTGGACTCTATGAGCGAATACTCGCGCCACGTGGTGTTGCGCTTCTCGAGTTCCTGCGGATTGATCTCGACGAGCGCAACGTCGTTGGGCCACTCGCGTGCGTTGAGCTCAAGTATTTCCGTTATCGCTTCCATGTCTGCGAACCGTCGCCTGTTTCCCTTTCGCCGCTCAGCAGGCGACGGACACCACCTTGCCGCCATTCTGGGCGCTCTTGTGGGCTGCGGCGCAGAGGGCCAGATTGTGGATCGCGTCCTGCGCGGTGAGGGGCTTCCCCGCCTGCACACTCTTCGCATGGCCCTCGATGAGCGCCTGGTAGATGTTCTGTATCTTGCCGGGCTTGATCTCTGAAACGCCCTTGCCGTCATCGCGCTCCAGGCGGATGCGGATCGGCTCGTCGGCGTAGCCCGAAAGCTGGAACATGGTGCCGAAACCGCGCATCGCCGCCTTGTCGCCGTACACCTCGTAGCCAAGGTTCGTCAGCGTGCCGGCAAGGCCGCCACGCATCTCGGAGAAGGCGGCGTTGACGCTGCCCTGAGTGCCATCCTCGAAGAAGAACTTGATGTACGCGCCGTCCTCGGCCCTTATCTTCATCACCTTCGGATAGTACACCGCCGCGACCTTTGCGATCTTCTTGCCGAAGATGAACTCGGCGACGTAGAAGCAGTGGCTCGCCACGTCCCCTATCGGACCGCCCATCTCCTCGACCTTGCCGCACCGCCACGTCGCCGCCTCTGCGGGATCATAGCCGTACGCGAACTCCATGTGGAAACAGCTGTCGTTCACCTTGCCGAGGCTGCCGGACTGCACGGCCTTGGCGGCGGCGATGTTCCAGGCGTTGTTCACCATCATGTGGTCTACGGTGATGGAAAGCCCCTTCTTGCGGGCGAGCGCATCCATCTTCCTGGCGTCCGCAACCGACGTCGCTATCGGCTTTTCTACAATGACGTGCTTGCCGGCCTTGAGGGCGGCAATGGCGATCGCCGCATGGGAGGCGTTGTTCGTCGCGATGTACACGCCATCGACGGACTTGTCGGCCAGCACATCGTCAAGGGATGCGTACCACTTGAGGCCAAGGGCCTCGGCCGCAGCCTTGCGGGCCTGGTTTACGTCCGTCGCGCCGACCAGCTGGGCGGTCTTCAGCGGCCTGAACCTTTTCCTGTCGCAGGCGTATCCCTCCTTGGCGACACGATTTTCGGCGATGCCGCCGAACCCCACGAGCACATACCTTACCTTTGCCATTTGACGCCTCCCTTTCGTAATTACTGGTTTCTGAAAGCTTTTCGCAAATCACTCGGCCTCGCCGTAGAGGCCATCGAGCGCATCGGCCATCATCTCTACGGCCTCCTCGATGTGCTTCTCGCTCATAGACAGCGTGGGCAGGAAGCGCACGACGTTGCCGTGGGCCGTGAGCACGAGTACGCCCATTTCGCGGAACGCATCGACAATCTCCTTCGGGTCGCCATCCACGACCATCCCCACCATGCATCCGAGGCCGCGAACGTCAAGGATCTTGTCGTACTTCTCGACGAAGCACTTGAGCCCTTCGCGAAGCAGCTCCCCCTTGCGGACCGCCGCGTCGAGAAGCTTCTCGTCCTCGATGATCTTGATTACTGCAAGCGCTGCGGCGGACGCGAGCGGATTGCCGCCGAACGTGGACGCGTGCGCCCCGGGCGTGAACACGTCGGCGAACTTCGCGTTGGACACGAGCGCGCCCATCGGCACCCCATCGGCTATCGACTTCGCCGCGGTGAAGAGATCCGGCTTCACGGAGAAGTTCTGCCACCCCCACCACTTGCCGGTGCGGCCCATGCCGCACTGCACCTCGTCGCAGATCATGATGATGTTCTTCTCGTCGCAGAGAGCGCGCACGCCGGCCATGAACTCCTCCGTCGCCGGGTTCACTCCGCCCTCGCCCTGCACGGCTTCGAGCATTATCGCCACGGTCTTGTCGGACACTGCCGCCCTGAGGGAATCGAGGTCGTTGAAGTCGGCGTAGTTGAATCCGACCGGCAGCGGCTCGTATCCCTCCTGGCACCAGGGCTGCCCCGTCGCCGTGAGCGTTGCCAGCGTACGGCCGTGGAACGAGTTGCGCATCGTGACCACCTCATAGCGGCCCCCGTTCGCGGCGCCCCACTTGCGGGCGAGCTTGATCGCCGCCTCGTTGGCCTCGGCCCCTGAATTGCAGAAAAACACCTTGCCGCCAAGGCCGGATATCTCCACGAGCTTCTTCGCCAGAAGCACCTGCGGCTCGTTGATGAAGAGGTTGGAGCAGTGGCCCAGCTTCGACGCCTGGTTCTGGATCGCGGCGATCACACCCTCGGTGCAATGCCCGACATTGTGCACGCCGATGCCGCTCGTCATGTCATAGTACTGCTTGCCGCTCGCATCGTAGACCCGCGACCCCTTCGCCTTCTCGATCACGATCGAGGGTTTGTAGGTGGGCATAAGATACTGCCCGTAGAGCTTCATCACTTCTTCTGTGTTCATTCCGTAATCTCCGTTCCCACGCCTTCACGCGTGAATATTTCCAACAAAAGCGAATGCGGCATGCGGCCGTCAACAAGGTGCACTTTCTTCACCCCGGCCCGGATGGCGCTCTCGCAACCCTCTATCTTCGGGAGCATGCCCCCTGAAATCGTACCGTCGGCCTTTAGCTCCGCGACATCGGCCAGACGCAGCGTGGACATCAGGCTTGATGGATCATCAGGGTTGCGGAGAAGCCCCGGCACATCGGATACCACCGCGAACTTGCGCACCTTAAGCTCCTTCGCAAGGAATGCGGCCGCGCTGTCTGCGTTTACGTTGTAGAGCTGCCCATCCTCGCCCGTGGCGAGCGGCGTCACAACCGGCAAGATGCCAGCGTCCATCATCTCTCCAACAATTCGCAGGTCGGCCGCAACCGGCTCCCCGACGAACCCGCGATCGGGCTTTTCGATCTTCTTTGCCGTGAACATCCAGTTGCCGTGCACCGGCCGCGCATTCGCCTTCAGGCGCTGCAGACGCTTAACCAGGTCGGCGTTGACCACATTGTTGAGGGTGCGGCGCACAATCTCCATCGACGGGGCATCCGTGAAGCGCAGGCCGTCCACGAACACCGGCGCAATCCCGGAAGCCTTCAGTGCCGCAGATATCGCCTTCCCTCCGCCATGCACAAGCACAACCTTCATGCCAACGGCATCCATGAACGCGATGTCGGCCAAAAGCGAATCGAGGTTGGCATCGCTCTCCATCACGCTGCCGCCGACCTTCACGAGCACTGTGGATCCGCAGAAATCCTGTATGTACGGCAGGGCCTCGGTCAAGACCGCCGCCTTATGCATCGCCAAATCCAATTTCTCCATAGAGTGCCAATTATACCACATCATGCGGATGGAGAAAAGGCGTAATAGGTAATGCGTCGCTGAACCCAAATAAGCCGCCGTTCGGCGCGGATATCGTCAGAACAGCATCCCCTGGGTCACTTCGGGCTTGCCAACGGCCTCCTGCGGAGAAGCCGTGCCGCCAAGCAGTTCAACGAGCTTCGTCTCGTCAATCACTTCCGTGCCGAGCGCACGGGCCTTTGCCGTCTTGGTTGCACCCGTGTTCGCCCCTGCGATGAGATAGCGCGTATTCGAGGTTACCGACCCCTGCACGACGCCTCCCGCCCTGCGGATCAGCTCGGCGTATTCGCCTCTCGGACGGGACAGAGTGCCGGTAAGCACGCATCCCTTGCCGACGAGCGGGCCCTCGGTCGCCACGGCGCCCTTGTCCGCCCGCTTCGGATCTATCCCCAGTCCACGCAGCCTGGCAAGATACCCGCGTCCGTACTCGCTCCCGAAGAATGCGAGCACCGCACGGGCCGCCTCGACCTTTATCGGGAGTATCTTCCGGGCCTTGCCCTTAAGCGAGTCATTCTCGATTACCGCTTTCAGGACGGACGAATCCGCAAGATCGGAGAACCTTTCATGCTGCGCGGCAATGTCCGCCGCCACGGTCTCGCCCACGCCAACGATCCCGGTCGCGAAAAGCCAGCGGTTGAGGGGGAGCGACTTCGCCGCACCGAGCGCCTTCACCACGGATGTCGCATTCTTTCCAAAGAAGCGTCCCGCAATCTTCAGGGAGGCAAGGCGCGTCTCCCCTATGGAAAAGAGATCGAGTGGGTCCGATATCCACTTCTGCTCGACAAGAGCCTCGATCGCCGTCTCGCCAAGAGCCTTGATGTCGAGTGCGTTCCTCGATGCGAAATGCTCCACGCGACGCACCAGCTGCGCCGGACATCCTGGATTTACGCACCTGAGCGCGACCTCGCCGTCAAGCCTCTCCACCTCCCCCCCGCACACGGGGCACGCGGACGGCATCTCGAACGCCTTTTCCGCGCCAGTGCGCTTATCCGGGATGGAGGACTCTATCGCAGGTATCACGTCCCCCGCCTTCACGAGCCACACATGGTCGCCCACCCTTATGTCCTGCCTTGCGATCTGGTCGGCATTGTGCAGCGTGGCCCGCGATATCGTCGATCCGGCAAGCTCGACGGGCTTCAGCTCGGCGACGGGCGTAAGCACCCCCGTGCGACCGACCTGCACCGTAATGCCCTCCACGACCGTCTCGACGCGCTCCGGCGCATACTTGTACGCGCGCGCCCACCTCGGACCGTGCGCGGTTGCCCCGAGCGTGGCATAGAGGCTTCGCTCGTTCAGCTTCACCACCGCCCCGTCGATCTCAAAGCGGAACGTGTGGCGAAGCTTCTCAAGCTCGTCTATCGCCGCAAACACTTCGTCCATGGTTGCGCACGTCCTTGACCACGGGGACACGGGGAAACCCCAGCCGCGAAACGCCGCGATCATGTCGGTATGCGTCGCGAACCCGTCGCACCCCACTCCGCCGGCATTGTAGATGACGATGTCCAGAGGCCGCGTGGACGCCTCCCTGGGACTGCGCTGCTTCAGCGAACCCGCCGCCGCATTGCGCGGGTTCGCGAACGGTTCGCGCCCGGCCTCCTCTTCGCGTTGGTTGAGCTTCACGAACCCGTCGCGGGTCATGTAGACTTCGCCACGGACCTCAATGCCGTCCGGCGCATCGTCCGGCAGACGCAAGGGAACAGACCGTATCGTCCTCACGTTGAGAGTCACGTCGTCTCCGACCTGCCCATTGCCGCGAGTCGCCGCCCTGACAAGCCGACGTTCCTCATACAGGATGGAGATCGACACGCCATCTATCTTCGGCTCCACGCTGTACGTAAAGCCATCCACTTCCTTGCGCACCATTGCGTCGAACTCGGAAAGCTCGCCCTTGGAATGCGTCTTGTCCAGGGACTGCATCGGGGGATTGTGGCGCACCTGGTCGAACCCGTCCATAGTCTCGCCGGAAACGCGCTGCGTGGGGGACGTCTCGGAGCGGAGCTCCGGATACTTCCGCTCAAGCCCAAGCAGCTCATCGTACAGGAGATCGTAGTCGCGGTCTCCTATCACTGGACGCGCCTCTACGTAATAGAGGCGGTCGTGCCTCTCTATCTCCGCCCTGAGGAAGGCGATGCGCTCTGCGGCTTTGCGCCTGTCGCTGGTGTCGTCGCTCATTTGTACCTTATCCTGCGCTTTGTCTGCGACGCTGGGGCTGACTGTTGCACCGGGGGGCGCTGCTCTGCGGTCTTCGAATAGGAATACGCCCGCTTCTCTGTAACAAGCACACCGCGAGTATATCCCGCCCGTCGCAGCAGGAACAAAAGTTGGCGAGGCCCTTTGAGGCTTTGGATGCCTGGCGGCACCCGTATGTCTATCTGTGATTTCCTATCGACGCCGGATTTCTCGAGCAGCTTCGGAAGTTCTGCCGGCTCGATGAAGCGGCCGTGCCACTTCAGGTCGCCGCTTTCCGTGTACTCAGCCTCCGGGTGCTTCGCGTCCGCAATATACGTCTCGTGTGCGCACCCGCACACAAACGCCAATACGGCCCCCGCAACGACACGCGCAACATTTCGCGTCACTCGCCACCTCCTTGCCCGTCGATGGGCTTTCTCCACCATGCAAGATACTCCACATTACCCTTGTCACGCCCCCGGATCGGCGACTCTTCCACGCCCAGCAAAGTCAGCCCAAGCGTCTCCTGCCCAAATGCGGATATGTCGTCCACCACGCGCCTGCGCACCTCGGGATCCACGACCACGCCTCCGGGGGCAAGGCCTCGTCCGGCCTCGAACTGCGGTTTTATGAGGGACACGATCTCCCCGCCAGGCTCAAGGACGTCGGCCATCGGCGGAAGGATCAGCCTAAGCGAGATGAAGCTCACGTCCGTCACGGCCCGCGATGGACGGTCCGGGATGTCCGCAGCCGTCATGTATCTCGCGTTGAAGTTCTCGCGCACCCACACCCTCGGGTCGGACCGCAGCTTCCACGCAAGCTGGTTGGTGCCGACGTCGACCGCCATCACCATCTTCGCGCCATGCTGAAGGAGGCAATCCGTAAAGCCCCCGGTGGATGCGCCGACATCCAGGCATATGCGCCCATCCACATTCCACCCAGGAAACGCGGCAAAGGCGCCCTCAAGCTTCTCGCCTCCCCTGGATACGAATCGCGGCGGCGCCTCAACCTCTATCCGGTCGTCGTCTGCTACCATCTGGGCCGGCTTGGCTGCGACCTGCCCGTTCACACGCACCTTGCCTTCGATGACAAGCGCCTGCGCCATGTTGCGAGACGCGACAAGGCCCCGTGCGGCAAGCGCATTATCGAGGCGGCACTTCATCATTCGAGCGACCGGATGGAACGGACGTCCGACTTGCGGAAGTCCTGCGTTATCCCCTCCTTGACCTCAAGCCTGTACGTGTCGGGGTTGTCGCTATCCATCAGAACACCGTGATAAGTGCCGTTCACCGTCTCTATCTCGGTGTCGGCGATGAATATCCTCTTCATCTTCGCCTTGAACTGGACGCCCTTCTTGGCCTCGACCGTCACCTTGCGTTTCACCTCCGCATATCCGCGCATATGGAGGGCAAGCTCATGTTCGCCGGCCTCTATGTCGCGGAGGTAGAGGGTGTCGGACTTCACGCCGGAAAGGTCGGCCTTCTTTCCGCGATGCGCCGACGTAGTGCCCATCACCTTGCCGTCAACAAGAACTTTCGCGCCGGGCGGCATCGTGACCACCTCTATCCATCCAAGCACGGACTCGAACTTGAACATCTCCGTGGTATCTCCGCCGTTCTCGATCACCACGGTCTTGAACACGGGCGCATATCCGGCAAGCTCGGCCTTTATGGTATGTGCGCCTGGACGGATCGGTGATATCGTCACTGGCGTCTTCCCCACATAGTTGTCGTCGACGGTCACGCGGGCATTCTCCGGCGAGGATATCACGGCCATCCTGGCCGGACGCCCCTGCAGCGAAAGCGAAAGCTGCTGCCGGTCGCCGGGCACTATGCGCAGCTCTCGCTTCTCCTCCTCGTATCCCCTTAGCTTGAATACGATCGTAGCGTATCCCTTAGGGACCCGCTCAACCACGCACGGCGTGACGCCGCGCACTATTCCATTCACCAGCACCGATGCGCCGGATGGCGACGACTTGCACTCCACTATGCCGGAATCGAGCACGAGCTTCTCAGTCCTCGCCACCGGAGTGCGGCCGGCGAGCGTAACGTTGATGCGCTTCGTCTGGAACCCAATGCTCTCGAGGTCAATGGAGTACGTCCTGTCTGTATCAAGCGTGGTAACAAGCAATGGCGTAGAGCCAAGCGATACGCCGCCGAGCCTCACGTTAGCCCCTTCAGGATCGGTCTTCACGAGAAGAAGCCCCTTCTCCGGCTCCAGCTCATAATCCTTGCGAAGGAAGTCCCCGTCCTTCACCGACAGCACCTCCTCGACGAATCGATGCCCCGGAGCCTCGATCCGCAGCAGGTGCGATCCTTCGCCAACGTCAAATACCGACACCGGGACGATTCCCTTCGACACTCCGTCCACGATGACCTTCGCGCCTTCGGGACGCGCCGTGACGTCAATGCGTGTCGGCGCCGCCGAGAGCGTCATCGACGCGAGGAAAGCGGCAAGGCAACCTGCGATTCGGCACATGGTGAATCCCATCTTCATTTCGAAGCCCCCTTCTTCAGACGGTTGTCAACATCCATAAGCTTTGCCGCCGCCTCGGCATGGCGCGGATCCTGCTGATCCGGCACAAGTTCACACAAGATCCGCAATTCGCGTCTGGCCCGCTCCCAGTCGCCCATGTTGACCGCACGGTCAGCCTCGAAACGCTGATCCTTGTAGCGACGCTCAAGTTCGGCCCGCACCATGTCTCGCTTGGTAATCAGCTCGCCATAGTCATCTGGCTTCGGATTCACGGTCTCAAGGTACATCACGGCCTCGTCATAGAGCTTGAGCGCCGCCGCCAGATTGCCGTAGTTCACGTCGCGCTCCTCCCACTTCGCGTCCGCCGCGCCCCTGACCGACAGGCTCCGCTCGGCAAGGTCTTCCGCGGAATACTGGATTGCCCATACCCCAAGCTCGTTCTGGGAGAACGTCTCGAGCGCAAGCCGCATCTCGCGGAACGCGGCGGGTTCCGGCGCATTCTCGACGAGGCAGGAGAACACTTTGCCGCCCCGCGCAATGCGGAACTCGTAGCGGTTGAGCTCTCCGGGGCGCGCAGTGCCTACATAGACCCCGTCAAGCCTGTAGAATGCCGAGGACGCAAACATGCGATCCAGTTCGGCACGGGCCTTGTCCGAAAGCTGCGCGGACTTCTTCATGTGCCTGTCGCTGTCCGGCACATCGTCCAGCGTTGCGGATATCGTCCCGTTTCCATCAACAGTCACTGCATATCGGCAAATGCCCTTGGTCGAAGCCTCCACCTTCTCGTATGACACCGACCATAGCTTCGCATTGGCAAGGGGCTTCAGGATGGATACTGCGCCCGGGACGCTTCTCGGCACAAGCAATATCGCGGCGGCGGATCCGCCAAGCACGGCAACCAGAAGCAGCCACAGCACGAGCCGCACCGGCGAACCCTTATGGCGGCTGGCGCTCTGTCCATCCGCCCCGTCGCCGCCGGATGACAACCCGAGGTCCACGTCGCCACCCGCCTGCCCATCACCCTGCGGTGCGACTTTGGACGCAACCTTGCACTCATCTTCATCACCTCCGACGACCACGAGCTCATTGTCCCCGGCGGTGATGCGGTCCCCCGGCTTCAACTCATAGCTGGACGTGCCGAGCTCCTCGTCGTTCACGGCAGTGCCGTTCGCGCTCGCAAGGTCGGTAATCCATATCTTGCCATCGCGCAACTCGAAAAGGCACTGGTTCCTCGACAACGCAGGATCCTCGATCGATATCTCGCACGACGAAGAGCGTCCAAGCCGGATCCCTGACTCGGAAACCGAGAAGCGCCGCCCCCCCAACGGGCCAACGGTCACTAAAAGACTTGGTGTTTTCGTTTCCATACGGATCATTCCCTTCACATGATGTTCTTCACAGCTTCAAGAAGTATCGGGGCAAGCAACACGATCATTACCGCCGGAAATATGCACAGCAGAAGCGGACCGAGCATCTTCACCGGCGCCTCATTCGCCAGTTTCTCGGCGCGGTCAAACCTGCGCGAACGCAACTGCTCCGACTGTATGCGGAGAATCGGCGCAATGGGTACGCCAAGCTCATCCGCCTGGATGAGCGCATGGGAGACCGATCTCAAGTCTGGCTGGCGCACACGGTCAGCCATGTTGCGGAGCGCGACCCTCCTTGCCATGCCCATCTGTATCTCACGGGTCATCCGTATCAGCTCTTCGTTCAGCGGATCCAGCCTCCGCCTCTCGCAGTTGCGCTGAAGCGCACTCATGAAGTCCATCCCCGCCTCCACCGACAGCGTAAGCAGGTCGAGAACAAAAGGCAGCGCAAGCATTATCGACTCATGGCGGCGCTTCAGGGTCTTGCGGAGCCACAGCAAAGGATACGCATAGAAATAGAGGAATCCCATCAAGATCAGGATTACGCAATTCCCGGCGATGAAGGAATCCGGGGCCATGGCACTGATTGACAGGATTGCGACTGCAAATGCCGATCCGCAAACAAGCGGCACAAGCATCTTAAGGGCAACGAACTCTGCGCCTGAAAGCAATCCCTCCAAGCCGCACGCGACAATCATCCACTCGGCGGCATCCCTTGCGCTGGCGAACGAAGGCAGCGAGACAACCCTTGAAAGATTCGGGACAAACGGCAGGAGAAGACGGAACACAAGGGGAAGCTTGCGCTCCGTCTTGCGTCCATCCGCCAAGGTCACATATGTTATCTCCGATGCGACAGATACGGCATAATAAGCCAACAGAGCCGCCGTGACGGCCCACACAAGTATCACAGGTATCTGACTTGCAATCATTTGCATTAGGTCGCTAATTATAGCATACTTGTCCAAGTAGTTGGTAGTTGGTAGTTGGTAGTTGGTAGTTGGTAGTTGGCAGTGGGCAGTGGGCAGGTTGTGGCGGGCAGTGGGCTTCGGGCGTTAGGCGGACAGGTTGCGGCCATCCCGCGACACGTGGCGATGGCGCCCTCGCCATCGTATCTGCCAACCGCCTTCCCGAAATCAGTCCATTCCCGCGCAACGCACGACGACGGGGGCGTCGTCGCCACGGCAAATCCTCAAATGCCAGAATGGCCAGATGCAATCGCAAATCGCAAATCGAAAACCATGAATCGCAAATTCCCACTGCCAACTGCCAACTGCCATCTACCAACTGCCAACTGGAAAAAGCGAAAGGGGACGCCCCGCGGGCATCCCCTCCTGACACGGGCGGCGCTTCAACGACCCACACGCTGGTGGAGGTAGCCGGATTCGAACCGGCGACATCCTGCTTGCAAAGCAGGCGCTCTACCAGCTGAGCCATACCCCCATGGCCTAAATGCCCTGAAGGTGGTGGGCCTGACAAGAGTCGAACTTGTGACCTCGTCCTTATCAGGGACGCGCTCTAACCAACTGAGCTACAAGCCCCTGGTCTCCGGAAGGGGCGCGGAACACTTTTCAGAACTGGAACGCCTGCGCGACGTTTCAACTTCGCCCACTAGGGGCTTCTCCTTAGAAAGGAGGTGATCCAACCGCTGGTTCCCCAACGGTTACCTTGTTACGACTTCATCCCAATCACCACCCACACCTTAGGCCGACGGAGTGCCGGACTTCGGGTGCAGACGGCTTTCATGATGTGACGGGCGGTGTGTACAAGGCCCGGGAACGCATTCACGGCGCCGTAGCTGATGCGCCGTTACTAGCAAATCCGACTTCACGGGGTCGGGTTGCAGACCCCGATCTGAACTGGGGCATACTCTGCGCGATTTGCTCCGCCTCGCGGCTTCGCGTCGCTCTGCATATGCCATTGTAGCACGTGTGCGGCCCTGGGCGTAAGGGCCATACTGACTTGACGTCATCCCCACCTTCCTCCCGCGTGAACGGGCAGTGTGCGACGAGTCCCCGGCTTTACCCGCTGGCAACATCGCAAAGGGGTTGCGTTCGTTGGTGGACTTAACCAAACACCTCACGGCACGAACTGACGACAGCCATGCAGCACCTGTGCGGCACCCTCGAAGGAGGGGCGCTTTCACGCCCCGTGCACCCGCATGTCAAGCCCAGGTAAGGTTCTTCGCGTTGCATCGAATTAAGCCACATGCTCCTCTGCTTGTGCGGGCCCCCGTCAATTTCTTTGAGTTTTAGCCTTGCGGCCGTACTCCCCAGGCGGCACGCTTAACGCGTTTGCTGAGGGACGGGGGGGTTGAAATCCCCCCACCCCGAGCGTGCACCGTTTATGGTCGGGACTACCAGGGTATCTAATCCTGTTTGCTCCCCCGACTTTCGCGCCTGAGCGTCAGTTGCGTACCAGAGATCCGCCTTCGCCGCCGGTGTTCTGCAGGATATCAACGCATTTCACCGCTACACCCTGCATTCCGATCTCCCATTCCGCACTCTAGCCTGGCAGTTTCGGACGCACTTCCCGGGTTGAGCCCGGGGATTTCACATCCGACACGCCATGCCGCCTACGCGCCCTTTACGCCCAGTAAATCCGAACAACGCTAGAGACCTCTGTATTACCGCGGCTGCTGGCACAGAGTTAGCCGTCTCTTCCTCTTGACGTACCATCAAATAAGGGACGTGTTGGGTCCCCTCTCCTTTTCCGTCATGACAGGAGTTTACGACCCGAGGGCCTTCATCCTCCACGCAGCGTCGCATCGTCAGGGTTCCCCCCATTGCGAATGATCCTCGACTGCAGCCTCCCGTAGGAGTCTGGGCAGTATCTCAGTCCCAGTGCGGCTGGCCATCCTCTCAGACCAGCTAACCGTGAGCCTTGGTGGGCCGTTACCCCGCCAACAAGCTGATGGTGCGCGAGCCCCTCGATGAGGGAGAGCCTTGCGGCCCCCTTTGGCGCGCCCGGGATGCCCCGGCCGCGCCGCATTCGGTATTAGCCGCCGTTTCCAGCGGTTTTCCCCACCTCAAGGACAGGTTGCCCACGTGTTCCTCGCCCTTCCGCCACTCTCACCGGCCGACATTGCTGCCTTCCGGATCCCGTTCGACTTGCATGCCTAATCCACGCTGCCAGCGTTCGTTCTGAGCCAGAATCAAACTCTCAGAAAAACAAGAGTCAATTTCAATGGAGCCGCCTTAGCGGCTCCGGGCATCACAACAAGCTTTCCATGTTCTTGTGTTCCGCGTCCCTTCCGAAGGCTCCCTCCCCGGGAGCCGCGGGATCGCGTTCTTGAAGCGCCTCCACTGTCAAAGATCTCTCGCCGCGCCGCCGGGATTCGCCCTGTCCGGCGCAACGGGTGAGTAATATACCAAAACGCCCCCCGCGGCGCAAGGGGTTCCGCGAATATTTTTCGAGGTTTTTCGCGGGGCCGGGAAACCCCCGTAAAACGCGGGCGGAACGCGCA
>CAKULV010000028.1 GCA_934667425.1 uncultured Kiritimatiellota bacterium
GGGATTCGAACCCCCGGTGGACTTGCGCCCACACAACCTTTCCAAGGTTGCACCATCGACCACTCGGACACCCCTCCTGAAAATTGCCGCAAATTATATCAAACTGCGGCAAGATTCGCAAGGGCGTCACGCATGGTCTTTGCCGATGAATTCACACGGGGCGCGGGATGCGAGAAGCCCGCGCATGAATTGCACCCCGTACCACACGTGCGACAGGAACACTCCGGTTTCCGTGATAATCCACCTGAACGGGTTCAGCGAAAACGTGGAGATCACCGTGAACAGGATGTAGAACAGGAGCGGAGCCGCCACGACCGCCGCCGTCGGACACAAGGCCCCGCATCCCATCACCTTCCGAAAGAAGAAGAAGGCGGCAAGCGCCAGAAGGTAGCACACAAATGCGCTCGGCACGAAATATGACAGCCTGAAGCTTGTCGCGGGGAATCTCTTCACGAAATATCCGCGATGGAAGCCGTATCTCCCAAGCTGACGCAGATGCGCAGCGAACAGCGGCCTCCTGTGGTGGTAGACGAGTGTCCACGGATCATACACTATGCGCCTTTTCGCCCTCTTTACGATGTCCTCGCAAAGCAGCGTATCCTCGCCAGGCCAGAAGTCCGTACGATAGCCCCCGATTTGCCTGAGGACATCCCTGCGGACAAAAAGGTTGCAGCTCGGATAATCCTCAATGTCCTTTCGCACCCTGCCGCCAAGGTACCTGTAGCGATAGTTGCCCGACACAAAGATATTCTCGTACACCCTGCCGCCGCATTTCGCCCAGAATCCGTCTCCCGGCGGCGTCACGCCAGGCCCCCCCAGCGCACATATCGTCGGCTCTCCGAAATACTTCACGGCATTCTCAAGCCATCGTTCGTCAGGATAGGCGTCATCATCAATGAATGCCACGACCTCGCCTTCCGATGCGTCGATGCCGACATTGCGCTTCTCGGCGGGGCGCACCTTGCCGGTGGGGATCACCTTGAGCCGGAATCCGTAGTCTTTCTTCAACTTCAGATCTCCGTCCGGCAGGACGATGACCTCGAAACTGCGGTAGGTTTGCCTATCAAGGGCATCAAGGCACTCGTCAAGCATCCATGATCCGTGCGGACAGGCTATCACCACGCTTATCGGCAGATCGCGCCCAAGCGGCGGCGGCACCTCGACATTGGCATAATAGTTCAATATGCGAAGCCTGTAGAATACGGCAAGCGAATCCATGGACATCTGCCGCACGGTCTTCGCCGAAAGGGCCCCGAACTTCTCTCCGAACCTGATTACTACCGGCGCTTCCGCGATCTTTGCGCCGCGTCCGTATGCTATGGAAAGCAGTTCAAGGTCGAATGCGTAGGTCTTCACCAGCATCCTGTCAAGCGCATCCCCGAGAACATCGCGCCTGAAAAGCTTCATGCCGGTCTGGGTGTCGGTGATCGGCATGCCGATGAACAGCTTCACAAGCCCAAAGTAAACGGCGCTCGCGATGCGCCTGTGCCACGGATATGCGACCCGGGATGCCGGATGTCTCTTGGAACCTATGACGATATCGGCGTGCTCCCTCTCCATTACGCCGAGAAAGCCCGGAAGGCAGTCGGGGAGGATGTCGAGATCTCCGTCGAGCAGGAGCACCAGCCGGCCGGAACTTGCGCGGAAGCCGGCCTTCAGGGCATTGCCCTTGCCGCCGTTGCGCTCCAGCAGCACGGGATTGCGGTGCGGCCCGGAGGCTGCCCAGTCCCGTATGATCGCAGGCGTCCCGTCAGACGACCCGTCATCGACGGGAATCATCTCACACGGGACGCCGATGCCCTTGAGAACCGACTCAACCTTGTCCAGATTCCTGCGAATCGTGCCCGCAAGGTTGAACGTCGGCAATATGACCGACAGTTCTACCACAGCCAGCCCTTGCGCACGATGCGGGCCGTCCATCCGCCGCCCGGCGCGAGGTCTGCCGTGATCTTTGTCGCCGAAGTGACAGTGCTTGTGGTCTTCGTGTAGTCGGTCGCATCCCGATCCGCATTGATGCCGTCCGCGAATATCTCGGCCTTCCACTTGCCCTCTCCGAGGAACGGGAACGCTATCTCAACCTTGCGCGGAGTCCACGAGTTTATCGCCGACACATACCATTCGTCGCCCTTGCGCCTTGCGACGACCGCATACTCTTCCATCTCGCCGCCAAGGCCGATCGTCTCATCCCACACGACAGGCACTTTGGCCATGAACGAGAAGCATTCGCGGTTGCGGAGGTACTGCGTCGGCGAGTCGCAAAGCATCTGAAGCGGGGCCTCGTAGGCCGACATCAGCGCCATCTGGTGCACTCGCGTACCCTGGCTGCCGGGTTGCGCCACGCTTGGGCGATACAGATCCTTCGTCATGTTGATCATCGCACCGGGCGTATAATCCATCGGCCCGGCGCTCATCCTGCCAAAGAACGAGATCACGTCGTTGCGCGGGAAATCCACGGCCTTGGTGTCCCACTTCGTGCACTCAAGCCCATGAATGCCCTCGTAGTTCAGCACGTTCGGATAAGTGCGGCTCAGTCCGGTCGGCTTGTGCATCCCATGATAGTCTATCACGAGTTTCCAGTCGGCGGCGATCCGGGCCGTCTCCTCAAGGTAGTTTTCGAGAGCCTGGTCGTCACGATCCATGAAGTCGATCTTGAACCCCTTCACTCCCATCTTCGCATATTTGCCGAACACCTCGTTCTGCCTTCCGACAAGCTGGGGCCAGGCGCACCAGAGGATGATGCCGACACCGCGGGCGTTGGCGTACTTGACGAGATGCGGCACGTCGGTTTCGGGGTTAAGCTCCATCACGTTCAGCTTCTTGGACCATCCCTCGTCCATTATCACGTATTCCACCCCGAACTCGGCGGCGAAATCTATGTAATACTCGTATGTCGCCGTGTTGCATCCGGCCCTGAACGGCACGCCGGAGACGTTCCAATCGTTCCACCACTCCCATGCGACCTTGCCGGGCTTGATCCAATCCGTCTTGGATAGCTTGCACGGAGTTGCGAGGGCGTACACGATATCCGCCTCGCAGAGCTTCGATTCCGTGGGGGCGAGCATGAACACGCGCCACGGATATGTGCGCGTACCGGCCGTCTCGGCAAGGAAATTCTCGCGTTCCTTGACCCGGATGTAGCGCAACGGGCTCTCCGGCGAACCGACGGCGTTCCAGTCGCTGTGCTCGACCTTTGACGGATATCCTGCCATATGCGACTCAAGGGCGCAGGAACCGTCCTGCGCGCGCCTGAGATTCCATCCCGGATAATCGAGGAGATCGCTCTCCGTGACGCACATCGCCACTCCATCCGAATGCTTGACGACGAGAGGGAGGTAGACCGTCTGGCCGGCGGAAGCGACCCCTGTCGCATTCGTCGTGACGTACACAGACTCCCAGCTGCACTGGAGCGGGTCTCCCTTGTCACGGCAATATCCGGCATAGACCTTGGCAAGCGGCTCGGAGAACCTGATTCCGGCAGACTCGCCCAAGACCTTGACCTTTCCTGGAAACGCGGTCTCAAACCTGTAGGCGACGCCGTCGTTCCTTGCCACCATTACGATCTTCCATCCGCCATCAAACGCGACGGTTGTCTTGTTCGCGCTTTCGTCAACCTCCGATTTCTTGTAGAGCGGAGACGCCACCTTCCCCTTCACGCTTATCGTATCCGATGCGGATACCTTTGCGGCGTTTCCGCCCAGAACGCCCTTCCCCTCTATCTCCATGGATATTGGCGTTGGCGCAATGCGCTCGACTCCAGCCCTGTGAACCGAATACGAAAGCGTCGGCTCGGTGATCAGCCTTATCTCGTTCAGGCCATCCGGACTCTTAACGCTGATCGTCTGGGCGGTCAGCGTCATTACACTGGCAAGAGATGCCGCCAGCAAGCAGATCGTTTGTCTTTTCATCTTGTCATCACCTTTCCTTCCTTGAATCCGTGCAGCCACCTGCCGCCAAACGCATTGCGGCGACGATGGTCAAATCCTGTTGGGGGCGGCAATCCCGAGAAGGTCCAGACCCTTCGCGAGGACCTTGCCAAAGAGGGCGCAGAGCTTGAGCCTCGCATCGCGTACATCGGGTTCGCTCTTGAGGATAGGGTTCTGCTGGTAGAACGACGAGTATATCTGCGCCGTCTGGAAGAGATAGTCGGCGAGCAGCGACGGCTTGTAGTTCTCCGCAGCCTTCCTCACGGTGTCGCCGAACTTCAGGAGCTGCAGCGCAAGGAGCTTCTCGGACTGCGTGGAGACGTTGAACGAAAAGCCCGCGATGTCGGGATTTCCAGCCTTCTCCATGAGCGAGCAGACGCGGGCATGGGCATACTGGAGATACGGACCGGAATTGCCCTCAAGCGCAAGGGCCTTGTCCCAGTTGAAGTCGATGGCCGTACCGGGATCATGGCTCAGGTCTGCGTACTTTACCGCCCCGAGCCCGATTTGCTCCGCAAGCCTTTCGTCCCCTCCGCGATCCTTGACGATCTCATAGGCCCTGCGGGTGGCTTCCGCAAGGAGATCGTCGAGCTTTATCAGGTTGCCCTCGCGGGTAGAGATCGCCTTGCCCTGGTATGACATCAGCCCGAACGGAACATGGACGAGCTTGGCCTTCATCCCCATCTTCGCGCATATGATGAAGAACTGCTTGAAGTGCAGGATCTGGCGGTCGTCCGTCACGTATATTATCTCGGCGGGATCATACTCGGCGATGCGGCTCTCCACGCACGCGATGTCTGATGTGGTGTAGTTGAAGCCGCCATCGGACTTCCTCACAATCGCAAGAGGCAGCCCCTCGTCCTCAAACCTTACGACAAGCGCACCCTCCGACTCTTCGGCAAGACCCATCTTCACAAGGCGATCCACGATGGGGGCCATCATGTTGCGGTAGAACGACTCGCCCCGCCATGTGTCGAAGTGAACCCCAAGCTTCGAATACATGCGGTTGAACTCCGCGATCGATATGTCGATGAACCTCTTCCATAGTTCAACGTCCTCCGGATCACCCTGCTGAAGCCTGACCAGCTCCTCCCGGCACGCCGCCTTCCAGGCCTCATCGGTCTTGGCCCGCGAGGAGGACTCCACGTAGCACTTCTCCAGCGTCGCCACGGAAAGGTTGTCTCGCTCTTCCTGCGTAAGGCACTCGCGATAGCCCTTGATCAGGATGCCGAACTGCGTCCCCCAGTCCCCAAGATGGTTGTCCGCTATCACATGATAGCCGAGCGAGCGATAGATGCGGTCGATTGCGTTGCCTATGACCGTAGACCTGATGTGCCCTATGTGCATCTGCTTCGCCGCATTTGGCGACGAATAGTCTATGACGACCCTCCTTCCGCCGCCGATCTGCGCGATGCCGCAGTGGCCGTCGGCCTCAAGCGCGGAAAGCGCGTTGCCAAGCCATTCACTGGTTATGGTGACGTTGAGGAATCCAGGCCCCGCCACCTCTACACCATATTCCCCGGTGAGGTTCTCCACGACCTTCTGTGCGGCCTCTCGAGGGTTCCTGCATCCGGCCCGCTTCGCGATCTTGAGCGCATCGTTGCACTGGTAATCCCCGAATTTCGGGTCAGTAGCCGGGACCACCTTTATCTCCGGGATTTCCAATCCAGGAAACGCCTTCGTAAAGCCCTCTTTAAGCCAATCGGTAATAGTCATACGCAATCAGGCGGGATCTGTCTGCCGCCTCTCCAGTCATTTGTTCTTCTTTAGTTTCTTGAGGACCTTTTCACGCGAGCGCTCGTCCATGTGGTCAACGTACAGTATGCCCTTGAGATGATCCGTCTCGTGGCATACGGCCCTGGCGAGGAATCCCCTCACCGTGGCGATCTGCGGCACGCCTCCGCAATCGAGGTACTGGACCGTGACCTCCTCTGGCCGAGTCACGTCGCCGCCTACGTTCGGCAGAGACAGGCATCCCTCCCGTCCTGTCTGCTCCCCAGATGTTGCGACGATCTCCGGATTGAAAAGCACAAGAGGCTGCGCCGTCTTCGAATTGAAGAGCCTCGTGTCTTCATCGTCCTCGCAGCTCAGAGGCACGTCTATCACGCAAAGCGCCTCGTCCCTTCCGACCTGTTCGGCAGCGAGGCCGACGCCTTTCGCCTTGTACATCGTCTCCAGCATGCTCTCCGCGAGCTCGACGAGATCAGGCGTGACGGCCACCTTCCGCGCCTTTGCGCGAAGCTTGTCACTGCCGTATTTTTCTATCTGAAGTATCATAATGGTGATGTTGATTATACCAAAAACGATCCCGTCTCACTCCGACACGCTCTCTGTCGTGGCGAGGCCACACTGCGAAAGCGGCTTCTTGCCGCCAACCACGCACACCGATGCTCCTTTGGCGAGTCCGTCAAGCATATCCGCGAACCGCAAAAGGTCTTCGCGTTTCGTATGCAGCACCTCCGCCCTTACCCTATCCACATCCTCTGGCGTACGACCTGAAAGGTAGAGGGAGGAAGCCCTTTGCGCCTCAAGCCTCGGGGAAAGGTATGGCTCGGTCTTGCCTATCGCAGAAACTATATACTTTCCGAAATCGGCCTCTGAGTCGCAGAACTTCCTCAATGCCGCGCCCGCCCCGGCTATCTTGCCGAGCGAACGCGCCGGATTGGGATCGCGGTACGTCATGTATTGCAAATCGCCATCGGGACGCACGATCAGCCCCATGCCATACGCGCCGCCGAGGACGCGGATCTCGTTCCACAGGTAATCCAGGGTGAGTATGCGAGATGCCACAATCTGCGAGCCATGGTAGCCGCATCCATCCGGCAAGCGGGATGCGACGCCGGCGTATGCAATCTCCGCCGGGATGGAGAAGCCCTCCCCTCCTTTCGCAGACGGGAGCGAGACGTTCCATACGGCAGGCGCGGGCGGTACGCCGACCGGCCATGCCGCCACGACTTCGGAAGCGTACTCGGCCGGCATGTTGTCCGTAAGGCACACAGTGAGCCTGCCTTTCGTGAACACCCGCTTGGCAAGGCTGGCGAAGCGCGACAGCATCCCGTCATCCACCTTCGCCTTCTGAAGCCAGCGAAGCTGGACGATGCCAGACATCACCTCATCCATCTCATTCTGCCGCGAAAGCCGGGCTGCGGCCCTACGCATCGCATACTTGTTGCCCGATTCGGCCACGCTCAACTCCATCCCCTGCCGCGCCTGCTTGAGGATGTCGCCCACGGCCTTCTTGTCTTCAAACCGCGTCGCAAGCAGCACCTCCTTCGAAAGGCGCAGCACGTCCTCTCGCTTCTGCTCAAGCGCGGCGACCTGCACGTAGATGTACGGAGTGGCCTTCCCATTCGCCTCGTAGACGACGCTATCCACAGAGAAGCGCCCGAGATTGGCGTCCATCTCGCTCTTCAGGGCCAACGCCCCAAAATTCGCCGTGGCGAGATCCCCGAGCAATGACACGAAGAATGGCACCTCCACAAGCTCCTCGGAACTGAAGTCTTCGAGCGAGAAGTACATCTCAAGGTAGAATATGCCGTCCGCCCCAACCTTTGGCCGTATGACCGTCCGACCGTCAACGGTTGAGACCGTCTGCCGGATCTCCTCTCCCCTGGCCGGGATGTCTTTCACCGAGAGTAGGGGAAGTTTCGCCGTATCCTCCGGACGATCCTTTGATTTCTGGAATGCCTTGAGCCGGTCTGCGGCGGCCTTCACTTCCGCCACCTTCCCCTCATCCCACTTCGACAGCACCGAAGCGAGCTTTGCCTCCAGCGCCTTCGCCCGCTCCTCCCCAAGCGTTGACGAAGGCTCAAGCGTCAATTCGACGTGATGGGCGTTATCCACAAGCATCTCGCGCAGGTACCGCTCGAACACGCCTGACTGCAGCTTCGCCCGCACTGAATCAAACAGATCCCTGTATCTGAACCCGTCTGCGGGATCGCCGCCGTACATCCACGTGTCGTATGCGGCGGACATGAATGCCAGCCCACGGGGGTACGTCCCCGAATCCTTCTCCCGCGCAAGGAACTCGCACTTGTTCAGAATCGCCTCAAGCCGCTTGTGGTCGAGACCGCCCTGCGCCAGATCGGCAAGCGTCTTGCGCACCGTCCTGCGGCACTCCTCTGCCTTATCCCTCGAAGTGTTGCGGATCGTCAGCAGCGCGGCTACCTGCTGCACCCCTTCCGCGCCAAGCTCCACGTCCTCGCACAGCCCCCTGTCGAGAAGGGCCTTCTTGAGCGGGGCCTCGTTCGATCCGGCAAGGGCCTCCGAAAGCACCGCAAACGCCAGCCGTCCCTCACGGTCGTCGAACTTCCCTATCACCCATCCGTCCACGAGGATGAACTTGTCCTTGCCGTCGTCGGACACCTCGTACTTTACCGTTGCGCTCTTCGAGACTGGCCTCTGCAGCGGGATCTCCGCGCGCACATCCGAACGGCCGTAATCCTTCAGGAACGAGTCGAGCCTTGCAAGCGTGGCGTCGATGTCAACCTTGCCGTCCAGGAATATGCGAGAATTGGACGGATGGTAGAATCTCGAGTGGAACGCCTTGTACGCCTCGAACGTCAGATCAGGGATGTGCGCCGGGTCGCCTCCCGACTCCTTTGAGTAGCAGCAATCGGGGAAGAGCAGCTTCATCGTCTCCCAGAACGCAATGGAGTCTGGGTTGGAGAACACTCCCTTCATCTCCGAATACACCACGCCGTTCATCACGAGCCTGCCATTTTCGTCAAACTCGTAGTGCCACCCCTCCTGGTCAAGCGCCATCCGGTTCTCTATGGAAAGCGGATGAAGCACGGCATCCATGTACACGTCCACGAGATTGAGGAAATCCGCGTCATTGCGGGACGATACCGGATACACGGTCTTGTCCGGATAGGTCATCGCGTTGAGGAACGTCGCGAGGGAACTCTTCATCAGGTCCACAAACGGTTCCTTCACCGGATATTTCCGCGATCCGCACAATACAGAATGCTCCATGATGTGCGCAACGCCCGTATCATCCTCAGGCACCGTCTTGAACGCGATGGCGAACGTCTTGTTGTCGTCGTCACGCTCAAGCCACACGAGATCCGCCCCGTTTTTCGCGTAGTTCATCCGCCATAGGCGGCCGGGGACTTCCGGCAGGTCTGTTACTGATTGGATGGTGAAGTTGTGCAGGGTCTCGTTTGGTTTCATTGCATGTGCCGATGCCGCGCACACAAGCGCCGCAAGAGTTACTGTATGTCTGATTTTCACGATCATGGTCATGTGGGGACGTATTATACCACACCAAAACGAGGAACGGCGCACCCGCCATTGCGGATGCGCCGTATCCCTGCCATCTACAGGATGGTTCAGCGAACCTTCTTGTAGCCGTAGACCGCCTTGTCGCCAAGCTCTTCCTCGATGCGGAGGAGCTGGTTGTACTTGCAGATGCGGTCGGTACGGCTCATGGAGCCGGTCTTGATCTGCCCGGAGTTCGTCGCGACCGCGATGTCGGCGATCGTGGCGTCCTCGGTCTCGCCCGAACGGTGCGAGGTCACGGACGTATAGCCGGCGCGGTGCGCCATCTCGATCGCGTCGAGCGTCTCGGAGAGCGATCCGATCTGGTTGACCTTGATGAGGATCGAGTTGGCGGCGCCGAGCTTGATGCCCTTCTCGAGGTACTTCACGTTAGTGACGAAGAGGTCGTCGCCGACGAGCTGGCACTTGCCGCCAATCGCCTTCGTGAGGGCCACCCAGCCATCCCAGTCGCCTTCTGCCATGCCGTCCTCGATGGAATCGATCGGGTACTTCGCGACGAGATCCTCAAGGTACTTGACCTGCTCGGCGGAGGTGCGCTTGGCGCCCTTCTTGCCTTCCTTCCAGGTGTAGTCGTACTTGCCGTTCTTGAAGAACTCGGACGACGCGCAGTCGAGGGCGATGGTCACATCCTTGCCCGGCCTGTAGCCGGCGGCCTTGATGGCCTTGATGATGCACTCAAGGGCGTCCTCGATGGAATCCAGCGCAGGCGCGAAGCCGCCCTCGTCGCCGACGGCCGTGGAGAGGCCGCGCGCCTTCAGCACCTTCTTGAGGTTGTGGAACGTCTCGGCGCCCATGCGGAGGCCTTCCTTGAAGCTCTTTGCGCCGACCGGGCGAATCATGAACTCCTGGAAAGCGATGGGTGCATCGGAATGGGCGCCTCCGTTGATGATGTTCATCATCGGGACGGGGAGCGTGTAGGTGTTGGTGCCGCCGATGTAGCGGTAGAGCGGCAGACCAAAGGAAGCGGCAGCGGCCTTTGCGACGGCGAGGGACACGCCGAGGATGGCGTTGGCGCCAAGCTTGGACTTCGTGGGGGTGCCGTCAAGCTTGAGCATGAGGCTGTCGATGCCACGCTGGTCGCAAGCGCACAGGCCGATGATCTTGGGGGCGATGACCTTGTTCACGTTGGCCACAGCCTTTGTCACGCCCTTGCCGAGGTAGCGCTTGGGATCGCCGTCACGAAGCTCAAGGGCCTCGTTCACGCCCGTGGAAGCGCCCGAAGGGACTGCCGCACGACCGAGCGTGCCGTCCTCAAGAACCACATCAACCTCAACCGTCGGATTACCGCGGGAGTCGATGATTTCCCGCGCCTTCACTTTCTTGATTGTTCTGTTCATGTCTACTATTCCTTAACTGGAAAATTGTGGCGTAGTCTACCATCATCCGACTCGAAAGTCAAACTGAGAGCATCCCTATCCAGCGTAGCTCTCTCCGCCTCATGACGAGGTAGTCCCGCTCCTCGTGGTCATCCGCCCCGGAAAGGTGATCCATGCCGTGCGCAACGTACAGCAGGAGTTCTTTCTTGGCGCTCCACCCCTTCCGCTTCGGCGCGGCGCGGAAGGCCTGGTCGACGTTTACGAACAGCTCGCCGTACAGCCCCGGCTCCTCCGGCGGAATGGAATCGTATGCCTGGGTGACGACGTCCGTGGCGCCGTCGATGTCCATTATGGCCTTGTGCGTCTCCGCCGAACCCGCATCATCCACGAGATGCACGACGACCTCGTGCCAGCGCGGGTTGCCTATGCGCCCTCTGGAGCGCGAAGCGAAGAATGCGGCGGCAGACCGAAGGCCGGATCTCGCGATCCCGAACGCGGCCGGCAACCGCCCCTCTATCACGACAGCCACATCCATTGATGCGCATGTCCCATTGTGCCTGATGCCCATACCGCTCGCTATTTCCCCGACGATGCCTGGCTCTGCAAGTCACCGTCGATAACCGCTCGGCACGACAGCACCTTCTCAAGCACGTCCCTCGGCACGAAGAAGTAGTGGTTGGACGACTCGTAGCCGATGCGGCTGTCGGCGCGGACGATATGCCAATATGCCTTGGCGCGTTCGAGCTCCACCTTTGCGATGCGGCGCGTCTCGCCCATGTCCCCCCTGTCGCGGGCAATGACGAACAGTGCCTGATCGCGGCAGGAGGCGAAGTGCATCTGCTCTGCGCGGAACATGTCGAGTTCCTTCTTCTGCGCTACGCCCTCCATCAGCCTGCAGCCATCCTCAAAGCCGTCCGCGACCCGCCCTATGAGATCGGCATAGACCTCTTTCGGATACAGGTTCCGCCATCCGTCGATGTCGTCGTAGGGGATTCCGACCATCGTCGCGCGCCAGCCTGTCTTCCTGGCGTACAGGGGATTCGCCGGACCCCATTGCTGCGGCCCTTTGTATATCGTCCCGACCGTGAACGGATAGTTCGTGAACCCTTCCGAGAATGCCGTCCAGGCCTTGCGCGCCTGTGCGCCCTTCGCGCCGTAAATCTCCTTCGCCAACCTGTCGAGCACGCCATCCTTGTCCGTCTCGCCTCGCCGCAGCTCGCTGTAGACGCGCAGGTTCGGGGACGGGCAGCACCCAAGCGACCACGATAGCATCACGCCGTTCACGCCCTCGTTCGCGAGATTCACCGCATGCTGCGCCACCAGATCCATCGTCGGAATGTACGGGAACGAACTCAGCTCCCACGAGTTCGCCGCCTGAACCTTGCCTACGGAAGGTATTCCCCTTTCCTTTGCATGGCTCCATAGCCTCCGCGCATTTTCGCCCGGGCCGACGATCGATATGGAATAGTCGCGCTCTACGGTGTCCACGCCGCCGCGCCTGATCTTGATCCCGTTCTCGCTCACGGCCATCAGGCGGCAGTTGTGCGCCGGGAGGGAGGCGACGATCGCCCCCTCTTCGTCCTTCGGCCACTGCCAGTTCCAGACCAGCGCTTCGGCATTCGGGTTTCCGTCCGTCATTCCGTCGATCATGGCGCGGTTGATCTCGGCGATTATGTCGCCCACGCTGCGCCCTCTGCATCGTGGGCACTGCTCCCTGTGGTACTTCGAGGCACAGTTCGTCAAATTCTCGCTCATGGTTATCGTGAAGATGCCGCCAAGACCGGGCACCCGCGAAAACACCTGCTTCAGCGAATCGCGCACCCAACGGCGGACTTCCGGCGAACTCGTGCACATCGCATATTGCCGACTCCAAGTCACGCCCATGAAGGCCTTGCGCTCTTCGTTGACCTCAAAGAACTCCTTGGGCATGGCACGCGGCTCGTTCATGTAGAGGTACACCTTGATGCCGTATTTCGCGGCGCGCGCGACAAGCCGATTCAGGTTTCCGATCCGCTTTTCGGAGCCTTCGCCGAATTCCGGGTACTTGGGGTCCTTGGCGAGGGTGCGCAGTACCGTATGCAGCCAAACGGCGTTCACGCCGTCTGCGGCAAGCTTCTCAAGGAGTCCATCGGGGTACGATCCTATGTCGGGATCGCCGAGCGGATCGCCGTAGTCCGCGAAGTAGCTGAATATCAGCCGGAAATCGAAAGGCGAATCCTCAGCGGCGCCGCGCCTGGCGGCGTCCTTCTGAACGTCCATTATCTCCTTGATGAACGAGAAGCGGGCCTCTTCAGGGGCCTTGGGGTCGAGTCCTTCGCCACGAAGGATATCCGCGATCCGAAGCCTCGCGGCGCGACCTGCGGCGGCATCCGCCGCACTGTAGGCGAGCGGTTCGCAGAACGGCTTTACGGAGCCGAGCTTGACCCACAGGAAATCGTCCTCCATCAGACAGAAGTGGAGCTCTTCCCGCGTCTTTCCGAGCAGCTTCATCAGCTGCCCGTACGGCAGGAGATGCCAATTCCGGCGCAGCACGGTTATGTACCCCTTTGTCTTCCATTCGGGCAGAACCTTCGCATCGGGATCAAGCCCCATGTCCGCCGCGATGGCCGCAAGCTCGCCCTTGGAGGCGCCTACCGTATCCGCCAGGAGTGCGGCATCCACAAGGCCCCAATTGCGCCACACGTAGGCGCTCATGCGGTCTGGAAACGGATCGGGGGCGAGCGCAGGCCGCCGCCCATCCTCGCCCGGCAGAGGCATCGCGGCCTTTTCGGACGCACCTGCGCCAAGCGCAACGCATAGAAGAAACGACACAGCTGACAGACGTGATGGGTTGTTCATGGTGCCTGAAAGTATATCACATCTACGCGGCCCTCGGCAGAAGTTTCCCCAAGCTCCGTTATGAATATGCAATAAATGCCGAACCATGAAACTTCTCCCCGAAAAAGTTGTTGGAGAAAATATCTCTATTTTTCTGATTCAACTTTCATGCATTCCGCCCCCTACATCCGCTCCAGCAACCAACGGAGCTGCTCCTTGAGCCGCTTCACCTCGTCCCAGTCCTTCTGCGCTTCCCCGACCCGGGTCGGGGAATCTCCGCCAGGCGGGGGGCGTCGCGCCTCTCGTCTGGCGTCGTGTCGCGGAATCCTGCGCGTGGCGTCTTCATGCGCAACTTCTATTTTATTTTCCATTGGCAGGATAGCCGATGGGATGGTTGAGATGGACGGCCGTCTTGCCGCCGAGCTTCAGGGACTTCTTGAGCTTCTCGCGGTCCATCGACGCGCGGCAGACCGTGGCGAGGCCGTTTGCCGCGCAGTAGAGGTAGATGTTGCCCGAGACAATCCCCGCATCGTAATTCGAAAGAGAGCTTCGCGCACCCGTGTAGATCGGGTCGCTCAGATCCGCCGTGATGAGGAGCGAGACGGGGGCGGTCGCCGCGAAAGGCTGCTGTGCGGCGATCGCGGGGCGCAGGTCGCCGTCAAACACCTTCACAAGCGTGTTGTCCCTGGCATCGTAGCGGTACGCGCCGGACTTCATGATGGCATAGACAATGATGGTCTGCTTGTTCAGCCCCGTGGCGTTGGTGCGCTTGTCGGGGCGGTTGAATCCGTTAGCCGCCCAGAGAACGCCCGACAGCGTCTCCAGGGGGATGTCCAGATCCGAGAAGGACCGCTCGGAATGCCGCGCCTTGAGCGCCTGCATGACCGTCACACCTGAATCGTTGTCGGGCGCGGGGAGCTTGATCGTCTCTGCGCCAAGAACGCCTGTTGCGGCGAGTCCAAGAACAATTGCCATCATCGACTTCATTTCGGTTCTCCTTTCAGTAGTTCAAATCTCTTCATCGTCTTCCCTGCCCGCTCGATGCTCTCGAAGAACATCCTGGCCGGGCGCACCCACAATCCACCTTCGCCATAGAGGGCGCGGTACACGACCATCTCCTCCAGCGTCTCGGAGTCCTTGGCAAAACCCTCAAGGCGGTAGTGTCCGCCCATGAAGTGTACGAACTCGCGGCCTATGAGATTGTTGCGGTCTTCTGTCACGGCTTCCGCCTCCTGTTCTCGCGTTTCAGCTTGTCCTTGGGCGTCGGCGGCTTCATCCCCGCCTTCGCACCCCTCATAGCGACCGCTACGCGGCTCACTTCGTTCAGGGGATGCCGTTGCTGCTTCTGCCGTGCGTAACCGCCCCTTGCGGGGGTTCGCGACCCGTCGGGAAGCGAACACGCCGCGCGAAGCGAGTGCCGAGCCAGCCGCCTTGTTTTTACCAGTCCCATATGCAAATCCCTCCTTGTTCAGACTTCCACCCACGTTGGCTCGTAGGCGATTTCATAGCGTTCATCGGAGACCTGCTTCGGCGGCTGGGCAAGCCGCGCATACGCGGCAGACGGCGCGACGAAGATGCCGCGAACGTCCGTGTCGCTGTTCGCATCCTGCGTTCCGTAGGCCCGGCTCCCGACGATGCCCCTGAACAGCACTATCGGATTGTCCGCAATCTCCAAACTCTCCATCAAGTAGGGCATCTTGGATTCTCCTTACCGCAGCAACTCTCTGCCAGAAGTTTTCTGGAATACATTTTCACGATGATAGCGTAGATACTCTTCCTGCCGATCTGAAAGGGGATTGCGAAGGCTCATCTCACCAGAAAGCCCCAAAAGTGCGGTCACTTCTTGTGCGAGCTTCGGCGACAACATCATCTTCCCATGCGAGTCAAACGATATCAGCCCCGCATCAAACAGCGCGTCAAGATGAACCGCAAGCGGCAAGCCGTTTGCCGGGTCAAGGCGCTCCGCATCATTGGCGTCCGCCCACGGCTTGGCATGGGACGCCCTCAAAAGCGCTGGCTCCATGATGCCTGTGACGGCGCAGGCGTTTCCCCACATTTCGGCTTGCAAGACTTTGTAGCGATGCTGCCCCAGACGTGCTCTGACCGTCGCGATACGCACCGTACACTCCGGCAGTACGGGATTCGGATCAGGCGGAAGCGTCGCCGCGGCATGGAAGAGCTCGCACAGAAGAGCAAGATGGTTCGTGAGATCGTTCGTGGGATGTCTGACGACAAGGCCATCCTCTGTCGCCAGTTTGGGGAACTTAGCTTTCAAACCCTCCGTGTTCAAGAGTGTGGCAAAGAGAAGCGCCTCGCCGTCGTCCATGACGCCGACCTCGTTCTCATGCGACATGGACGAGAACACGATATCGCAACCATTCGCTCCGTGCGTCGAACACTCAAAGAGATTGCCGTATGCGGCAGATTGGATGGAACTGAAGAGATATGCGTTCATGGAGCCCTTCTTGAAAGACCATATTGCATAAAATCCTTGTCAAATCTTGTCAATCGGCTTGTCAACTATCCGTCAGAACTTACGTTTTCAGCGCAGTTTGACATATTTTCTGGATTTAGACGCAGAACACACGGTTAATTAATGTTTAATTGACGGTTAATTCCGAATCAATCAGATACCATTTAGCTCCTTTCGTCTTCCCGGTTATTCTTGCCTTTCCTTTCTTTGCAAGAACATTCAACAGACGCTGAATCTTTCTTGGAGAGTAAGCGGGCAGCACTTGTGCAAACTCAATCAAATGCAATCCTCGATTGTTTTCGTTTCTCATATGCTGGCAAAGCAATTCCATGCTCGCCTTGTCACTAATTCCGCGAAGTCTTGTATATTTTCCAGACTGCCCTATTGCCTGATAATACTTTTGAGCCACTACGAACCTACGCCTATCCACCCTCTCCAATACACCCAGGTCAACCAATCGTGCGATTCTAGAGTTCAAAGCTTTCGGCATTTGTTTTCCATCCATCACGCAGCGCACCATGCGGAAATCCTCCGTCGAGAACGACGAAAGCGTCTCGTCGCCTATTTCCTTGAAGAGCCTGATTATTTCTGGATTCGTAATCATAGCTCCCAATCTCAACCGCACGACACTATCATCCGTACCCGTGAAATCAGGGAGCGCCTTGGCTTCCTTGATCGCCTCCTCGAAGATAAGATTCATGCCCTGACCAGACCGCTCGACCAAACCACACCGTGAGACAATCTCTGCCAGCCGTCTATTTCTTGCGGCTTGACGATCCACTATGTTGTCAACGGTTATCCCAATGGGCAATCCTCCCGGGCTCTCGAACTCGATCCTGTCATTATACTGACGAACGAATACGCTCCCAGGAAGCTGATAGTTCCTGTGGCAGACGGCATTCAGCACGGCTTCGCGGACGGAACGCTCATTGAATGCATATACATCATATATGAAGAAGCCTTCCTGATATGGCAATTTTAGGTTTCTGATGTTGATTTCGTTCCACAGCCTGTCGAAATAGTTGAAGAAACCCTCGCGATATTCCACCCGTCTGCCTGCGGGACCTGCCGCCTCGTTTGCGCGATACTCGAATATGGTCTCGGAATTTGCCAGGAACTCGCCTAACGCCTCGTGCGTTCCGAACAGAATCAATGCCGCGTATGTGATCTCGCCTTTTCTATTCAACGCCTCGCAATCGCGGAGCAATTGCTCTTGGGTTACATTAGCGATCTGCTTGTTACCGCGCTTCTCCATCCACACGCGCCGGAACGTCTCAATGGCATTGGGATCGAGATCGGACCAGACCGCGCCCTTGCAGACTTCCGCCGAGAAATCACGTCCTGATTCCTCGAATATCTTCTGCCTTACGGCTTCGGGCATGGGGACAAGACTGTCGCCGTCACGCCACCATGCCACACCATCGACCTGAACCGGCAATCCAATCGGCCTTGCAGGAACGATAAAAACCAGCACTCGGCCTTTCGTACCCTCGTTGAAGACTTCAAAGTCAACATTGATGCGAAGACTGTCGATAAGCCCCTTGCGTGTCCGTTCCGGCTGATCGAACGCCTTTGATCCAATGACCTTCCGTGGGCGCTTGTCTGTAATGCCGAACACGATCTTTCCTCCGCCCTCGTTCGAAATGGCGGACGCATACTTCTGAAGTTCAGTGTAGCTGAATCGGTTCTCAGCCGTCTTGAACTCGAAGTTTTCGCCTTCCTTCGCTGTTAACATCTCTTCGATTGTCATATTCTTTACCTCCTCTATGCTGCGGACAGAAAATCATGCCAAACTGCAATCTTTTCACCGTCCTTGTTCAGGAACGCGCACAGCGTCTCGCAGGCATTGCGGCACTGCCCGGTGGCCTCTCTCACCTCCACCGTCTCGCCCTCGTCGCCGGCAATCAGTTTCTTGAGTTCTTCAAGTGTCATATAGCGCCTCCGCAAGACATTTTACTACAAGACGCACCATCGCAGGCATTAAAACAACCGATCACCCAGCCATTGTCATTATCGTACCTGACCTTATGCAACTCATCATCCTTCATTCGCGATAACAATTGCCCGCTATCGCCACTAGCAAATATATTCGTTGGAGTTATTGTCATGCCTTAGTCTCCTTCTTACTCCAACTCTTACCGAACAAAGCACCTTGATCGTCAGAGAGATGGAGGACGGCAAGTCGTTCAAGATCGGCACATGTCTGTGAATCGTATGAATCGACCTCGCCCGACACATAGAAGTTCCCGTCCTGCACCACGGCAAAATCGATCGCCGACGCCTGCTTCGGATCAAGTTTCTCTCTTTTCGGCAACCAGTTCATGTTACTTTTTCGCCTTCATTCGTCGCTACACCGCTACAAGGATTACCCATCTGTCTTATCATTAAATTAGTCGCCAAAAGCAAGTTCTTGATATCCGGACGCATAAATATTTCAACCTGACTACAAAATGCCGTCACGCACCACTCCAATGTACATGAGTATAACTCATCTATCTCACCATTATACTTTTCCAAGATGCTTATCAGACTATCATCATACCAAGGGAAATCAGTTTCATAACGCAACCCTGATGGGAATTGCTCATTCGTTGGTAGTTCTGTTGTCTGCGTGAAACATTCTTTCACCAAAAGATTTTTAAGTTCTTGATGGATTTGAAAAGCATCTTGAAAACCTTCCCCCGCGAATATTCTACCCCCTTCCATCGCAGCACCCTCGTGAACAACTAAGTTGCGAAGTTTATAACTTACAATCACAGGCCACTTCCATCGAGCCGGCAAAATCCCAGACAAGGAAAATCCATCTGGCCGATCTTGTTTTCTCACATTACTCTCTTCTTTTTTGCCACCCAGCCCTTCTTGATTATCTTGCCGTTCCTGTTTTTTCTCTATAAACGAGCTATACAACTGAGGGTTTCGTTTCTGATTTGGATTACCCCCTATCGAAACAGGTCCGATCAATCGTCCACAGACATTAGCCAGCCGGTCATACAACGCCCATACAGCCATCAAGTATTTTGACAATGCGAAACAACGTTGAATAACATACGGCGAGTCTTGAGATAGCCCTTTTTGACGAACGTACTCTTTCCACATTTCATCCGACCGAACATCACCAAGCTCTTTCAACTCTTTAAGCGCCGCATTCCTTAATTCGCAGACCGCTAACGTTTTCTGCAGATACGACGATAATTCAGCTCGATTCCCCCACATTTTATAACAACATTCAGGGATCTTCAAGTTGGAGCTACCCGATGCGAGTTGCACTTTCTGATTTATCGCGTCCAACTTTGATACCATTGAAACAATAACCGTATCAAGCTCCGTCATGACGCTCCTCCTCGGCACGAGCTTCTGCAATGCGCAATTCTTCCTTTGCACATTTAAGGACCCATGCTCGATAATGCCGCATGGACGAATCCACTGGCTCTGCGTCAAAAAGCTTTTGAGCTTCCTCAACCGCAACAATAACTTCTTGCGGGACAGTACCGACACGCCAAGATCCGGCACTCATTTTCGGTTGAAACCCAGCATACACATGATAACGATCTCTAATGCTAAAATTCTCACAACATTTACAAACGGCACGCAACACACGTACCCACCCCGTCGACTCTCGTTTACACATTGCAGACAAATTAGCCACAAGATACAGGTCATCCGTTATGTGCTCGCCACTACACCTCAAATACTTTTCAACGAACTCAGCAATATAATCCGCCTCTGGGTCCAACTGCGAAAGACACTTAGGAAGCTCATATAGCGTCACAAAACTACGCCGTGACACTGCAATCCTACAAATGTCATCAAATGCAGAGCGATCATCTAACACGCACCAATCTAGCGCATTAAATTCAAATGGGAATAAACGGAACTCGGCATATGGTACGCCCTTGTCTTCTATTTCGAGTCGTGTCTTAATAAACAAATAGAAATCTCGCATCCCCCACCGGACACCCGACCGCCGTGCCAATTCTTGCATTTCATAATGTGCAAAAATATTTCCGTCTAACTTGCGATCCAATATTTGTTGAAGTATCCATGCCATTGGGATTGCCGTCGGCACCCAGCCATAACGCAATACAGCTAGCCACAACCATTTGACAAAAGAGACGACACACGCCGACACTTCTGCGGCACCACCAATCGAATCCCAAGTAGCACACAACCGCGCCTTCACCATCTCCCCATCAACCACCATAAAAGCCGGCAAAACCAAAGACATCTCTCGCGTTGAGAAACCTCTCGCTTCATCCAATATAACTTCCAACTCAAACTGATTCAATTGCCCAAGCGAATACGGATCTACATTGGCAAATATTTCCAACAAGACTTCTTTGGGTTTAAGCGCAAATTCCAAAATCTTCACCAAAACCTTTTTCACAGCCATGTCGCAATCAACCTTCTTGGCCACGCAATACACATCTTTACACCACTGCAAGGCAAAGTCCCGTTCTATCTGATTTGTACGCGCGCCTTTCAGCACCGACTTAACATAAAGCATCGCCACGTTATCGGGTTCAAGTTTTGGATCGTGCGAGGCAATACAACTCGCCAATTCTCTGACACGAATTCCATCCGCCAGATCATTTTTAGCTCCTCTCGCCGCGGACAAATATTTCTTCACCAAATCGAAAAAACCATACCACTCATCAACGGATTCAGTGCTCTCCAATTTCTGCGCCACGCGATTTATCTCTGCTTGCACCTCTTGTTGGGTACAAAACTTAAACAATGTTTCAAATTGCCACTCCTCATTTTCATGTGGTATTGCCTCGCACTGACGCGCCAGAGCAACTGGATGTTTCGACTCATCTCCATATTCAAGATACCAACTCCATATATCTCGCGCAATCGTAAATTCTGGCAACGAAATCTTCCCTCGGGCTTTCGAAACTTTCAGCACAGACAATAACTCGTCCTCAATATATTTTCTATATTCCCGGACATATTCTTGCGGCAACCCTCCCATCCCAATTGCAAATGAAAATGCCTGATGGGATTTTACCAGCAACCGCCAATAAGACAAGCAGACATCTTCAGGTGTCCCAGCATCACACAAACGATCAAACAACATGTCTCGTAACGCCACACAACGATTCCATTGCGGACATCCCGGATGAACACACCCACGCACAAATGTCACACTATAATGGGAGGATTTAATACTTTCACGCTGAGGATTGAGCAATGATTCTGCAACAGCATACAAAGACTTTTCTGTCGCCACATTTTGCAAATTCGGTACTATGTCATTATATGCAACCTGTTGATACCAGCGATCCCCTTCCGTGTCAACAAGCAGCTTTTTCAAACTTCCAACGCACGTATTCCCCCACTCGAGCCTAAACCTTCCCTCATCTTCCGCCTTGCACCACGCCAAGATTTCCCCAAAATATCTTTTAGCTGTAGCATAATCCCTAACACATCTCGCATACTGAAACAAACCGTTACCAGCCTTAGCCATTACGTCTGCATAAGAGACCTCCATCAGCCCCAAGGTCGGATTCCCAATTGGGCAATTCTCCTTTGGACTAAGTCGGACTGCCTTTAATATTTCCAAGGCACGATCAGGATCGGCCCATCCCACATTTTCGAGTAGATCTACTATTGTATACTGGGCTGTTGTATTTTGTTCCTTTGCCGAAACCGCAAACGCATCAAAAATCGGACTCAAAAACACATCCGCATTATCCGCCTCCAAGTATGAAACGGCCATATTTGAAAGCGTCCTAAGGACGACTCCAGGATTGTAAATACGACCGTTTACCATGTCACCAACGAACTGTTCGCCTTTACTCGATACGACATATGACTGCCCGTCACCCTTGGACAGCAACCAATCTCGCAATATCTCTTGACGGAATATTGCAGGTTCAACAGCATAACACCGCTTGTTTACACCCCAATTTCTCACAAGCCCACACTTCACCAATTCGGCCAACACATCCCCTATATCTTCCTTGACCCCGGCATATTCATGGAGAAAGTCGAATTCACCATTTTTCGCACCGCCAGCACTCAACTGCAACTGCTCCCACGCAGACAACCATTTCAGAACAATCCGTGCGGCCGGTTGCATCTCCAGTCTGATATTCTCCACGCAAGAATCAATCACTTTGGCAACCACTTCGGGGAAATGCTCCGGCACCACAATCTTTGGATACTTTAAGCATGTCTCCAGCAACAAACACAACCACCCCGGAAAACCTTGCGTTAAGGCGAAAAGATCGATGGACTGAACGGCCGCTGAAAAATTCCCAACACTTTTGCATTTCGCCACCAATTCATTGACCATCACTTTCGTCAAAGGCTCAAGCTCAAAATGATCCTCGGCAAAGCCAACCATAGCCAAGGGGCGCAAAACAAAATCTGCATTCTCCAGGTGACAACCAATAATGACCTTCCATTTTACTCGTTCCGTTACATTGAGCTGTCCAATAATTCGTTGTGTCAATCTTAAATCATCAAGATCATCTACAACCAAACATGTCGGATCATTCCCACTCAGAAGTTCAAACCATTTAGTCGATGCCATCATATTGGCCGTATCCGCCCAATATGTTTTCCAACCTCGCTTCGACAACTCAACCAGAACCTCGTAAAGAAATCGGCTAAGTCCCGCGCCATGGTTTCCCACTACTGGCAGAATGCGCTTCTCTCCTTCTGCAAAAGAAATCGTACGACGCAATGCATCATCCCTACCTATCAAATCAACATCAACAAAGCTTTTACCCGGACTCGTTTCTGTCAGATATTCATACGCTTCATGCAAACCCCACAACACGCGATTTTCACCCTCAAAAAAAACAGTTGATATCTCACGGTGCTTATACAACAACTGTTCCAATTCCTCAATCCCCCAATAAGTCGCATCCGTGAAACCCTCATTTCTGAACGCCTTTACTACTTCGTCCCACTTTTTAATATCATTAGGATTTTTACGGATATTCGCCACTAACACCCAATGCGTTGCGTTCTTCCAATGGACAAAATTAGGATGCGTAGGATCCTTGTACTTTTTAATCTTTCCCAACTCACCATGAGCTACCTCAACCGCCCTCGCCATATCCATCCCGCTATAATACTTCGCCTGATAGACCGTTAAACCATCCCCTGACCGAGCATCTTGCCCACTGTCTTTTCCCGGACGGCCAAATAGTACCGCCGTGGAATCTTCGGCAAACACAAGGGCGTGCATAAGGCTTTCAAAAGCCCCTCCACCATTTATCATTCCCCAATTCAACATTGCCATACTATTGTGTCCTTTTTGTTATTAGCGCTCCAACACTCCCTCGGTCTTTACCGCTCATCCATTTCCTTTGGCGACTTCCCCTAATGCCACGGGCATCGTCAAAGCATGATCGCCTTTGAGCAAGCCAGTATCGGAACGACTGAAAATGGACTGCAGGACTATCTGCCGCGTGTTTTCATCGTTTGCGACATCACTATCCTTAATCAGCGCAAGATACACCCGTGTCAATTGGAAACGCTCGCGGTAATCACGCGAGAGATGGAATGAGCTAATCGCAATGCGCGTAAACAAGTGAATCAAATAACCTGCAACAGACATAAGCGCAACGAAAATCAGGCTCGCTCGAATCGTTGCCGCATCAAACTTCGTATGCTCAAACAGAGGTATGCATTCAGCATCCATCAACAATGCCATAAGCCACCCGAAAACAACCGCGCCAGACAAAAAAGCTACGAACATAAACACCCATCCTCGGCACAAATACGACTTCGCCAACTCATCCCAATACTCCGCCGGCCCCTTAAGTTGCAAAAGCTTCGTATATGTGTTCTCCAGAACCTTTATCCGCTTCTGATAATCTTGCTCAAACTGTTTTGCCGAATCATCTGCGGCTTTCAGGTGCTCAGCAAACTTTGTATTGTCATCCTCAAACTGCTTTTTGCGGTCGGCGTCAAACGCCGCTTTCTTCGCCTCAAAATCCGCAACTCGCCCGTCGTAATCCGTCCGCTGTTGCACACCAAGCGCGGCCAGGGACTCCAACTCTCGCCTATACCCCACAATGTCTTCAGACAAAAAATCCCTGCTTCGAAGACGGACAGCTGCATCTGCCGCCGCCAACATCCATGTTGCATCAACACGATAGCCAAATCTGCCGACACCCATCGCCACGCAAAATGCTGCAGAAGCACGACTTCTGTATACCTGATCATCTTGATATTCTTTACGATACGCAATCAATAATTGTCCAAGCCTCGACCGCGAAGATACACATGCGTGAACCTCGAATGTATCTGTTTTGAAAGCACATAGCGCACTACGAATCTGGTTTATCACACCTTGTTTCAGTCCCCCATCACCGACATGCGCTACAATCTGATTTAAGGCATTCTTAATTTGTTCGTATTGCGCAAAGATAGAATAATCAACGTTACGCCACGCCGCCATTTCCTCATCCAAATACCTCATCAACGGCCCAGTTGACTCAAACCGCACCTTTGCTTTGTCCGGCAAAATCATAAACTCCTGATCGCTTTCAGGAATCGCCAAGCCATAATCTACATTCTCTGCCATGATCTCTCCTTGAAATTACATATTAAAATAAGATTCTCACTGTTGATGATTGTCGCGTTCTATAAATAGGTGACGTTCCCCAGCAAAAGGCAACATTGCAAGACTCCGAATTGACACAAATGACTCTCCGCCAAGAACAATATGATCGAACAATCGAACTCCGACGATTTCCGCTACATCAAGTAGCGACTTCGTCTGCGCAATGTCGCGTGGGCCAGGCGTCGGATTGCCACACGGATGGTTGTGAGCCACAACAATTGAATTCGCGCCCCAGCGGATCGCATGCTTGAAAATTTCGCGCGGATGCATGATCACCCCATCGGTCGTGCCACGAGAGACCAGGAATGGTTCGCAAATCGGCCGACGGTCAGCGTCGAGCGGCAACACGAACACATTCTCCTGTTCGTCGTCCGCCGCGAAATAAACACGAAAAATCCGATACGCGTCCTCTGGCGTTCGGACTTTCATGCCATGAATGTCATCGGGAGACAATCGTTGACGACGATAACCAAGCTCAAATGCCGCCGATAATTCAAGACACTTAACTGGCCCAAAACCCTTAATCCGCTTATCCGGATTTTGTTTGTTAAACTCTTTAACCCGATTCTCGATTGTTCGCCAGTCCGACGTAATCAATGCCTTTAACGAGCCGAACACTGCAATGAGCCGTCTCGCCAGTTCCTTGACATTACAGCCATGCGAACCCGTCCGCAGAAGAATAGCAATCAAATCCTCATCCGAAACCAATCTCGGATTAGGTGCCCGCCGAAGCTGCTCTCGCGGCATCGCATCCGGCATCGTTTTCTTCGTGAACTGATTACGCAGTTCTTCTGGGAGTGTTTCACCTTTGCGCATCAACGACCTTCCTTGTCGTCAGGAGTCTCATCGCCTTTCGGACCTTCATCGTCCTCAAGTTCCGAAATGTCACGTTCCAGCTCTTCCAAGCTGGCCTTACGTTCCTCCTCGCGCAATCGTCCACGGTATTCTTCCAATCGAAGCGCCGCTGTTTCTTCGGCAACCTCATGCCGAATCTTCCCCGCATCCCTCAGTAGTTCTCGGCCGTTCAGCGTCAGAATGCCGTCAAGTTTGGCAATCCAATCATTCATCGTCATTGCCACGTGGCGTCCCGCCTGTGCTTCAGCAAAGGCAAGGTACTGTTCAACCAACAGACCTAGATCCTTCATCTCGCTTTCGTTGAGGTAATTCTTGGCCGTCACCGCATCTTGCTGGGTAATGCGCCGCGGATCCTTCTTGTCATAGGACTGCATACCCATAAACGGCAAAGACGCATTCGCCCGATGTACGACAATCTCCGCCGTCGTCTCCTTGCTAATGGCCCACAGCAACTTGTTTTGCACAATCTTGAAGAATCGAATGGTACGAAAATCTTTTGGATCGTAATCAACACTTGTCGTGTAGATGTCTTTGACCTTCTGGTAAAACACGCGCTCCGAAAGCCGAATTTGGCGAATGCGCTCCTGTAATTCGTCGAAATAGGTCGAGTTCCTCCCTGTTTTCATTCTTTCGTCATCAAGTGCGAATCCCTTGATGATATACTCGCGTAAAACCTTTGTCGCCCAGATGCGGAACTGCGTAGCGCGAGCTGAATTGACACGATACCCAACGGCAATAATGGCATCAAGATTGTAGTGCTTTATCTGCCGCGTCACCTGACGATCCCCCTCCGATCGAACTACTGAAAAAATTTCAGTAGTTGCCGATTCTTTCAATTCTCCCTCGTCATAGATGTTTTTCAAGTGCTTAACGATGTTATCGGAACCACACCCGAAGAGCTGTGCCATCGCCGCCTGCGTCAACCAAGCGGTTTCGCCCACAATCCGAACATTGACATGAACCTGCCCGTCTTGCGAGGTGTAGATCACAATCGGGTTCTCGTCGTCCTTCCGTTTCTCTTCCATAAAGATCATCCCTCCGTATCTTCAAACGCCGCCATACGGTATTCCCAATCACTTTCATCGGGTGCTTCGCCCAATGCGACATTTTCCCGGTGTTCTGATGCAGATTCTCCGCCACCATCCAAAACTGTGTTTCGCATTAATGCGTCAAACCCTTCACTGCGCAATATCTTATCGGCCTCTGACATCTTTTCCATCGCAGCGATAAACTTGCGCCCCGCATTGATCATCCCCTGCGCACTCTTCCAATTGTCTGGAACAGGAACTATCATTTCCTGAATATGACGCGGCTGCAAATGCTGCTGAACTGATCCATATTCATCAAGCAACATGAGCGACAATGCCGCAGTGGAGGCAAAGTACGAAACTAAATATGCTCGTAATTTTTCATCGCGAACGCGGATACGAACCAAATCATCACTCACAATATAATTACGAGCAAGGTCCTTGGTCGCATATGTCATTTTCCCAATCGTGCCAGATCTTGAAATCAAAATATCGCCTTCTTGGATTTCAAGCATCTTGATACATTCAAGCTGTTTTTTACTCGCCTTCGACAAATCAAACCATTTCACAGACATTCGCCGCAACTCAAGCGCAGCATTCGCCGTCAAAAAAGGCCGAACCTTTTTCCCTTCATTGGAAGCATTCACCCTAAGCGAAGATGAACTCCACCTTGGACCAATATAAATCTTTATTCCCGACTCCAACTGCCCGACTGTAGTTGTTGACCACCCTTCTTTATTGTCAAACTCAAGAACGGCATTTAACGTTTCATTTAACTTTGGTAAGTAATGCTGAGGATTAATATTTAAATGATCTTTAATTTCAGACCTCTTAATGGAAAACACATATTCAGAAGGCTTAAAATCCTTCCCTTTGCGGAACTTTTCATAACATTCCGCAATAAAACCCAAATCGTGATTTAATTCATCCGTATTTCGTCCATTCGCATCAATCACGAAAACGGGATTCCCTTTTGAATCCTGACCAATTCGTTGGGAAATTGCCATGAAAATGTCATAGTCTTTCCTAGGCTTTTTTCCCGCCTCTGGCTTCTGCAAGAACATAACGCATGTTCGAACGCCAGTGTCAGGTTGAAACGTATCCTTGTGCAGTGTGACTATGCCGCGGATTTCACAACGTTCCAACAACCAATCCCTGTATGCCTCATAACTAATATTATCAAGAATACCCTTTGGCAGAACGATGCCAAGTCTCCCTCCTGGTTTCAACCAGTTTACACATCTCTCAATGAACAACAACTCGGGAGCCTGTCGAAGTAACAACTCAGAGTCTTTTGTTCCAAACACGAACTTTCCTGAACTAGTCTTTTTACATGTGTGGCCAAATACATAATCTCGCAATATCGTTTTATCAGAAATCTGAGATTCAACCTTCTGCCCAGAAAATGGAGGATTCGTTGCAATCACTGCGGGCGCATTCGTCTTTCCTATTGCACAACGAGACTGTATCCACTTGTCAAAATTCTCTGGACGGCCCAACGAATTTCCCCGTGTCATTCCCGATTGTCCATCACCTGTCAAGAGCATTGCACATTTTGCAATCTTGACTAAACGACTGGCTATCTCAACAAGAAAAACACTGTTCTTCACAACAGCCAGCTGCTGCTCTCGTTGTGGTGAATTTGCCTTCGTTTGCGAAACTGCTTTCCTGCGTAAATATCGAAACAAACCTGTTGCGAAACCACCACCGCCACCAGCTGGATCAAGAGTCCGCTCACCAACTTCTGGATCAAGCATCTTGACCATCATGTCTATAACCAACCGATTCGTAAAGAACTGCCCCTGCTGACGCTTTAAATTAATATGCGTAAACTGTTCGTACGTTTCACCCATTAAATCCCAACCATCCGCATCATCGGTTCTAGCAGCAAAGCTCCAGTCTTTTAGAACACCCGCAGCCTCTGCGATACAATCAGCACTGACTTGTATTTTCTCAGAACTTTCAAACACATCTGGATACTGATCGGCATACTCTCTGAACAGCGCCTGTATCGCATTAGCGCAATCTCTTCGCCCTTCTACTGTCTTGTACTGCGCATCCGTTATCCAAAACTTAGGATAGTCACCAGCAGACATTTCATCCTGTATTTTTGCCAACAAAATACGCACCATGTCCATTGTCAAATCAAAATCGGCATTCTCCATACCACGACCGTACAGTTTATTATGGCAAGTGGATAAAAGAAACCTCACATTCTTTGGCCTTGTCAACTCCGACTTCGCGGGAATAGCATCACCTCCACCCCAATCTTCTCCATAACGCGGCAACGACATCGACTCTTCTAAACCACCTTTAGCCCCTTTAACGCATTTGTACACGGAAATCTGATTTCCATTAGTCCACACCCCACCTACTGCGGAAGTATTAAAAATATACGACACAAGTTGAGCATATCCCTCGTCTACTTTTGGCTTTTTACACTCCACAACAAACAAGACATTCCCCTGATCTTTATCAATTGCCGCACGCTTACTGTTGTAAACAACAATATCTGCACGAACATCTGCACCATCCAACCCCTTCATGATTTTAGAACCATGCTGAACAGGGACCTCTCGAAGCATAAGTTCCTTAGGGTATCCATAATCACTATTTAATATTCCTATGAATTGTTGCCTTACAACTTCCTCAGGAGTTGTCACAAGAATTTTTCCAGACAAAATATCAATAATATTTCCATCCTCATTGAACTGTACAAGATTCTTCTTCATGATTACTATCTCCTTTTAAGCTACAATGCCCAAATAGTTATTGGAATTGATCGCGGCATTCTTCGATGAATACGCGACCCCATGATCATTAAGCGATTTCTTCGCCCAATCTTCAACCGGTTCTTCTACACTCTTTGCCATAATAGCCCTCCTTGCAACTTTATCGTGCTTCATCTACATCGTCGAACAGGCTCTCCTGCACTTCAAACAAAGGCACTTCCTTGCGACGGACTCCGACCTCATACTCCAGCATGAGGTTAATCAGCTCTTTTCCGTCGATAAGCGCAATAGGTGCCTTGTCCATCTTGCGAGCCTCTTCGCGCGCGCCAGAGCTAAAATCACTTGTCGTGACAATACATCCCTGCTCATGTGCACCAAGGCTGCCGCGAACCTGCTGCACAATCGGCGCTTGAACATTGCGCTTCCAGCGCTTAGCCTGAATTGCAAGCCCTGTGCTAATCACACCGCCTGTCACCATTGTGCCACGAACGTCTATACCACCATCGCCCGAGAGCCGAGTACGCGACACCTCACGAAACCCAATCTCGCGGAAAAGTCGCGAGATAAGCTCTTCGAACTCTTCTGGCTTGAGCGCCATCAGTTTTGCCTTCAGCTTCTTGCGAACATCTTCATGATGTTGCTGAACCTGAAAATCGACGCCTGCCTTGTCCCAAACCGTCAGCGCCACAAGCCCCTTGCCACACTGAACAAATCGCGGCACTTCACCTCGTTTGCGCAACCGTTGGATCTCTTGTATGATCTGCGCATACATGGTGGCCTCTGGCGTCTGACCGGAGGTCTTCAACCATCCCTTAGACAATGCCGTTTGCGTGATATCAAGATAATGCATCGGCTTATGGCTGCCCTGCGCCTTCAATACTTTCTCGGCACAATCGGTGAACGAATACGTCTTGTCGCTAATCGCCACGGACTTTACCCCAAAGCCAGGCAATGGTGCTTGCGCCGGCGACTCCTTTGCCTTCACCCCCGACAAGGCAAATCGTCCGTTCCCCACATTCACGAACCGAGACTTTGCACCTAACTTCTTTATATCCACGTAAAGCCGCGCCCCTAATGTCTGCTCAGGCGTCTTGCCCTTCGTCTTCCACATTCCTGATTCAAGAACCAGACGGACTATGTCAGCGGGGGACATCGGGCTCCCTGATTTCTTCAGCACTTCGTATGCAGCATCAAGCAAAGACATTTTACCGACTCCTTCATTTCTTCATATAGAAAATTTTATCACATTGCCCTTCTCGCCTCACGCAGCTTTGAGTCCCGCGCAATTCACCTTCAATTCGGACGCCTTCTTCGGCGACTTGAAGGACATATCCCCAACCTCGAGAAGCGCCGTGTGATCCGTCAATCCAGGATTCTCACACATAGATGAAGAAATACGAACACGGTGAGCAAAGTTCGTCTGCGCCTTACCGCTTCCGTCCGTGTTCGTGACAAAGATGAAGTCTGTAAACGATTGCCTCAACATGGCGGTAAGGAGTATATCGAATCGACAGAATGAATGAAAGCGGTGACGAAAAGTTTGGGCAACTTTCCGATGCCCTGCGTCAAACACGTGCCCTGCGTCCGCGCAGCCGAGGAGCTTTGCGGAGCTCTCGCCGCCGTTGGCGTACATCAAGTTCAGGGCGCTCAATGTCAGGACGGTCGTCGCGGAGGATCGTCCTTCGCCGGAAAGCCCGACGAGACGGTTCGTGTCGCGCCCGGCGTCACCGTGTGTCTGCCCGCAGTTGAGGCACCACGTGTGCGAGCCGGGGAGGAACCAGTACGGCGTTCCAGCCGTGGCGGAGGCTTGTCCATTGGGGAGCAGTCGCAGCGGTACCGGAGCGCGATCCTTGTAGCCGTCGGAAAGAACGCGCTCGCCTTTCTTGTTGAGCGTGAACCAACTGTCGGGAAGACGCTCAAGAATCTCGTCCGGCGTCGCCGAATGGTCGCACGGGAACACGCTGTCGGCGTTCAACGACTCGACAGGACAGAGAAATCCGGGGCGCGAATGCTCGTCTTCGCCGTTCTGCTTCGAGTTGTCGCTGAGTTCACGCGGCTTGACGAGCGCGGGGGAGCCGGAGTCGCCCGACGTCAACCACACTGGGATGTACTCCTCACCGCAGAAACGGCAGAAATAGGTCGGGAACAGACGCTTCTCCTGCGACTGTGCGTCTGGCGCAAAACGCTGCGCGTCAAGTTCGACGGTGCGCTTGCCGGGGCTTTCAAGAGTCGTGAGGATCTGGCCGGGACCGCTGATGAACTGGTGCAGCTTGAATGCAAACGGCGGCTTGTTGTCGTCCCATTTCGTCGCGTAGATGGCGACGAGAAAAGTGCGCAAGGCCGATTCCGCTACTTCAAGAGGACACGAGGCGTCCTCGGCGAGCTTCTTCGCCGCCTCATACAGGGTGACGGGCTTTGCGCGCTCAAGTTTTCCGTCCTCCGTGTTCCTCGAAATGCCGAGGTTGTGTTCCACCCAGACGGCAAGCGGATCGTTCCTGAACGACTCAAGGTCTGCCCATTGGGAGGCAGACTGCACACGGGCGGGCAACGCGGCCTTGACCGCCGTCTCGGAGATCTGAGCCGTCGCATATTCAAGTTCTTCGAGAATGACCTGCTGGGCGGGGATGTCGGCATCGAACATCTTTGACGCGACCTGCGCCACTGCGCTCTGGCGGTCAGCCGTGGAGCCTACCGAGGACATTGTGGCGGACGTGCCGATACAGAGGAGGTTGTCGGCGTTCAGCTGCGCACGGATTCGCCTGACGAGCATGGCGACGTCTGCGCCCTGGCGACCGCGATAGGTATGCAGCTCGTCGAGGACGAGGAACTCGAGGTTCTGCGCCGCCTCCACGACCTCGTGGTCTTCCTGATGGCGCGTCAGGATGAGGTCGAGCATCACGTAGTTGGTGAGGAGGATGTCTGGCGGATTCTTCTTGATGGTCGTGCGTTCAGTCGCCGACTCCTGTCCCGTGTAACGCTTCACGGACACGCGACCCGAACCGTCCAGAAACTTCCCGATCTCCTCGAACTGGCTGTTTGCGAGGGCGTTCATCGGATAGACGATTATCGCCCGTATGCGCGGAGACGAATCGGTTTTCTTCTCCCGGATGATTCTGTTCACAATCGGGATGAAGAACGTGAGGGACTTCCCCGATCCGGTCCCTGTCGTGACGACGAAACTTTTGTCGCCAGCCACCATCGTGAGCGCCGCCGTCTGATGACAGTAGAGCTGAATGGGCTTGGGGCAAGGCGGCTCTTCCTGCTTGCCGGTCTGAAAGATCTGCGCCGTCTCGGGTTCAACATTCCCTTGCCGAGCAAGCTCGTCAATGAACGCACCCTTGCGGTAGTTGGGGTTGATCTGGATGAGCGGATCTGGCCAGAAGCGCCCCTCGTCGTACGCCGCCTGAACCTTGCTGGCGATGTCCGTGGATCGCGGAGACGCGAAACTCGTCGAGAACTTCTTGTAGTTCTCGACAAGCCCATTCCTGAACTCGAAAATGTCGTTCATCGAGCTCGCTTCCCTTTAACGGGCTTAGCATTCCCCCTCTGCATGTTACCTGCATCTGGAACATAGTCCATGACATCGCCGACGTTGCATTGCATGGTTTCGCAGATGCGCTCAAGGACATTCGCGCCGATGGCCTCGCCTCTCGACATCTTCGCGAGCGTAGCGGGAGACAAGCCTGTCTTGTCACGCAGGTCAGCGCGTGTCATGTCACGGTCTATCAGCAGTTTCCAGAGCTTCTTGTAGCACATTGCCATAATGATCAGCCTTCTTTTCCAGAGAAATTGGATGCATTATACCATTTCTCAGCTCATTTTTTCAATAGTGAATGAATAGATATTACATTTTCATAAAGTTGCGATATGGAAATCCATACGAATCATTGTCCTTATCCCACGGAACTCCCAGACGATGCCGTACCAACAATTGCAATGCGGGAACGCGAATTGGCCGGCGTTGCTCGACTTGCAGTTCTATAATTACTCCCAAATATCTCATCGCATATCAACCGAAGCTGCGCCGATTCCACGTCATCTATGCTGATAAATATTGTACCGTCGTCAAACAGCAGCTTCTGCAAAAGCCGCAGGCGCGGGTACATCATGCAGAGCCATTTGTCGTAGCGCGGCAGCAGAGACTTCAGCGCGACGAGATTGTCGCCGTCACTACAACCAGAAAGAAGTGGTGCGGGGTTGATGAAGGTTGAAGAGGCTTGATAAAGCTTGAAAAGGATTGATATCTCGCGCAAATTGAGGATATGGTGGAATGCATGCAGGGAGAACAAGGGGACGCCCCATTAGGGTTCGTCCGAAAGTAATGGTTAGGGTTCAAGACGGCGGGCGCACACCATTCCGTTTTCCGGTACCGATGTCCGAGAGAACCCTACCTGCGGATGTCTACGCGGCCGCCGAGTTGGATGACGAAATGGGGCTTTTCCGGTTCTCCCCATTCCGGATGCCTAGTCTTCTCAACCGTGACATCTATGTAGGCATACACCATCATTCCACTGCAAGTGTTTAACCCATAGCACCAGAACGCCATGCGCGGCGCGTCCTTTGCGTACCCTCTGCGGAACTCGACAACTGGCATCTTGGGGTTTGCATTCCAGTTGTGAAGCCTGATTCGCCAGTACTCCGTCGCAAGGCGGTACTCCTCGCGTTTCCCGCCGTGCGCGATCATGTCGTACCACATTCCCTTCAGCACGAGCGGCAGAACCGCGCATTCGCTTCGCTTTAGCGCGGTCATCATCTTGCGCCTCGCACTGGTCGTTGTGCCGAACGCGCCCCAGCCATCGAATAGACGTACAGGGCCTTCTCGATCACATCCGCCGCGTTCGCCGCCGGGTGCGTGGCGATCCACTCCCGGACGCGGCGGATGCAGTCATCGGGGGATGTCGACGCGGCGATTAGGCCCCTGAGAGGCGCAAGGTCGTCGGCGAATGCCCAGCTGAGATCGTCGGCTGAGGATGCAGCCGCACGGTCGTCGACCGCATCCCCAGCAGACAACGCAACCGGGAAGGCCGAGAACGGCACCATGCCGGGCTGCTGCACGGTGGCGCGGCGGATGCCAAATCCAAGGCGTTCCGAAAGGGTGTCAAGCGCGTCGTCGTCCGGCTCAAGGCCCGCCTCGCGGAGCTTCCCGATCAGCGAGAGCGAGACCGACAGCTCGGCGGAGGATTCGGACCCGAAAAGGATCTTCGGAGCCCGCCACGTCCGGCCGTTGACCGCGAGGAGTTGCCCGAAGAGCTGGTTGCGGAACGTCGCGGCGAGCGACTTCGCGTCGGCCTTGCGGATGTCGTCCCGCACCTCCCCCTGGAGGTTCGCGGTGCCTCCTCCGAGCTCTCCCGTGGGCGACGCCGTGGAGGAGAGCGTCTGGCCGACGATAAGCCTGGATATCTCCTGGTTGCAGAGCGTGATGAAGCGTTCGTGGCTGTTTGAGGAATCGCCGTTCGCCGCCTGGACGACCTCGACCTCGGTGTTCTTCGAGAAGACGATCGCGCCGAGCCGGACAGCGAGGCGGAACGCGCGCTCCAGGGTGGCTCGTCCTTTCTCGTCAGAGTACCGGCCCTTCAGGAACGGGACGCCGAAGCGCTCCAGGAGGTCGGCCCACCACTGGCGGGACATCGTGCGCAGCAGCCACCAGAAGAGGATCGAGCGCATCGCGCCGCCCCAGTTGTCGGGCGCGGGCATGAGGTCGCACCGGTGGACGATGTAACGGTCGGGCGTGGCCGCGTGGGAGGTCGGAAGCGGCGTGCCGTTGTCGTTCACGTCGAAGATCCGCAACGCACCGTGGGAATAGTCGAGGAGCTGGTAGTGGACGGGCACGAGCTCTTTCAGGGTGAAGCCGCCTCCCAGACGGGCCTCGAACACCTTCTCGACGACCGCCACGGGATAGAGCGCCGCGTTCATGAGCCACGATTCGGCGGCCGGGAACGAGGGGTTGGCCAGGACCTCGGAGCAGAAGTCCGCCGCGTCGGCGTCGGCGGGGACGCCCTTCCTGAAGGGGACGACCGAGACCGGATCGCCGAGGACGGCGGTCTTGCGCTTCATGAACTCCGAACGCACATGGCTGTCGTTCGAGATGATGTCGCGGTAGAGGGCGAAGAGCTCGCGCGTATCGCCGTTCTGCGCCTCCTCGACTACGCCAGCGAGGCGGTCTGCCGTCATGTGTCGGACCATGCTCGGCAGTTCGCGGCGGGGGTCAAGCATTGTAATCTGGTCGTTCTGTTCCTTCATCTCTCACCTCACGAGTTAAGGGTTCCTTCCTGGATGATGTCTTCGGTATGATCTGGAGACATGGCCATACGCTTTGCGCAAACCGTCCGCATGTCCGGCGAGGCGGCTCGCGCACCGACCTGGACGGCGTCGGCCCTGACTTCGCCCGTGCCCTCGATAAGGGCGTGGATGGAGAGCTTGGTGCCGTCGAAGAGGTCGCCGTGGCGGCCGGTCGCGGAGTCGAGCGCGTTGTCGAAGCCGCCCTTCAGCTTCTTCACGAGGCGGAAGTCATCCTTGACCTCGGGCGACTTGGGGAGATCCACCAGGTCTTCGTCGATCGCGTTGACGAGCAGGTTGCCGAGATAGGTCTTGTAGAGGACGCGCTCGCCCATGACCTCGATGCGCTCGGAGTTCTTGACGAGGATGACGTTGGTGACGCCTTCCAGCTCCTCGCGGACTTCCGACGCCCAGTAGACTTCGCTCGATGCGTCGATCGCGAGGGCGCGGGGATGGAGCACCGTGCACAGCTCGCGCAGGATGGCCTTCGGCCTCTTCGGGTCGGCGGACTTGAAGGAGAGGATCAGCTTGACGACGTAGCGCCCGTTGATCCGCTGGGTGACGGCCACGCCGAACGGGTTGGAGGTCTCGCCCTCCGTCGTCGCCGGGTCCGCGCCGATGCCGATGGGGCCGGCCGTGCGGTCGATGGACTTCTCCCAGCCGGGCGGCAGGCCGTCGAGGGCGAAGACGCAGCCGGACCGCTCGCCCCAGTCCATCGCCTCCATGAGCCTGATGAGGCCGACGGCGGCGGTGCCGCCGGTGATGAAGAGACAGCCGTAGTTGCGGTCCCAGGCGTCCTTGTCGAAGGCCTTCCGCCGGGACTCCTCGGGCGTGACCGGCTGCGCGGTCTTGGTGTCGAAAAGCGTGACGCCGTCGGCGTAAGCGTCCCAGGCGTCCACGCGCAGACAGGTGACCCCCTTGACGGACTCGTACACGTTGCCATTCGGCGAGACGGGAAACGTCATGCCGGGCGGCGGCGCAAGCTGTTCGAAGGAGTAGTGCGCGTCATCCGGCGGGGGCGTGGTGAGGAGAAGGATGCGGAATTGGGGATTCGAGGCGACGATCGGCTCGACCGCCTCCCAGACGTCCTTCCAGTTTCCGATGCGGCCCACCTCGTCGCACATGAGGTCGCCCGTCTCGCCGACCGTGTCAGGCCGGAGCGCGACCACCTTCGTGCGGGAATAGGAGGTGCGGGTGTGGTAGTAGCGGAACTCCAGGCGGGAATGCTCGAAGAGATCGGCAAAGTCGTCGTGCGTGAGGCCCTGCACGCTGCGGCCGGTCTTGTCGTCGGCGAGCTGCATCTTGCCGTCCTCGAGGCGCGCCATCGCCGCGTTGATCGCCTTCTCGAAGACGGCGGCCTCCTTGCGGACGATTTCGCGGGAGAGGTTGAGTTTCGCGGATCCGAAGATGACCGTGTGGTCGCGGTTCTTCATCATCTTCATGAGCGCGATGTTCGCGCAGGTCGTTGTCTTGCCGTACTGTCGGCGGGCGATGAAGCCGAGGAGACGGTACTGCTCGACGAGCTGGAAGAGCCGGCGCTGGCCGGACCTCATCTTGATGATGGCGTCACTTCCCATCGTCCGCACCTTCCCAGAGGTCGCCGAACATCAGGCGGCCGAGACGTTCCGTCTTCTCGTCTCCTCCGAGTTTGCGGTCGGTGGCGATCGAGAGAGCGTCCTTGTTCTGCGCCCACTTGACGAAGAGCCGCGCCGTGTCGCGTTCGAACTTCGCGCGGGAGAGTTCCAGCTGCTCCTTCTGGATCGCGTTCTTCTCCTCGGCGAGCGCGACCTTCTGCGCCGCGTTCTCGCCCGCCCTCAGCTGGACGAGTGCCTTCGCGAGGTCGGCGACCTGTTCTTCGTCGGCGGACTCCAGCGCATCCATGATCTTCGCGGTGGCGATGTTGCAGCCAACGCCCGCCGCGTTGCCGCCGGCAGCGGAGGCGAGAGTCTGCGAGATCTCGGCGAGGCGGCGGATGCGGTCGGCCTGGCACTGGTCCTCGAGCCAGTCACGGTAGCCGCTCGATCGCCAGTCGGTGAGGTTCTGCGCATTGATATCGCCGGACTTCAGCTCGCGGATGATCTTGCGAGTTGATGGTAGGCCGTTGAGCCAGGCGAGGATCTCGGGGCCGCCCACGCCGTCCCGGATGCGCTCGTTGAGCTCGTTGCGGATCGCGAACGGTAGGCGTCCGATCTTGGAGCGGTAGCAGCGCGTGGTCATACGACGGTCATCCTTCCTTCGAGGACCCATTTCTTGATGCCTTCCTCCGTGGCCTGCCAGACGGCGGAGCTGTCCATCGGGTCGATATGGAGATCGACCATCTTCATCCTGTGCAGGGCGCGGAGGGCGTCGGCGACTTCATCTGCCGTGACCCGCTTGTCGAGCATCTGCGAGGCGTTGAGGCGCTGCGCGATGGCCGCCTCGGTGTAGGCCGCGGGATAGCGCGGGGACAGGAATGCGATTATCAGCTGCTTGAGGTTCATTTCTTTTCCACCTTTCCTTCGATTCTTCCGATCATGCGCTCGATGCCGCGCTGCCATTCATTGATCAAGGACTCGAGGCGGGTGAACCGTTCGTTCGAGTCCGCCGTGAGTCCCCGTATCAAGTCGAACTGCTGCTTGAGGATCCTGTCGATGCGGGAGCGCTCGTCCTTGATCTCCTGCTTCAGCTCCGCGATCTCTCCCGCGAGTTCCCGCTTGGTGGCGTAGCTCCTCGCCATCTCCTCGGGGAGCGGCGGGGTGCGCGGCGGGTTCGAGGCGTGGCGCATCTCCTGGACACCGCGCACGATCGAAACCGCGTAGCTGACGAGCGCCGCGAGGGCCGCAAGCGAGACGACGCCCGCGCCCACGACGATCAGATATGGCATGTCGTTCATTGGTGCTGTTCTCCTTTCCACAAACATCGCATAGGGTACCATTGCGGGCGTTTCCGCGCCCAATGCCATGCGGACAATGCGCACCGCACCATCCGCACCGGAAAAGGCGGCGGACGCTGGGAAATGCGACAATTCCGCACGCAATGAGAAAGGCGACATTTCCAGAGAAGCCGGCCGTGAGGCCGCTCAAGGGCACGGACTACGTGCTTGCCGAGGACTACTGCTTCCCGGCCGCGGTTGGCGGGTGGGGCGTGGTCGTACACGTGAAGCCGGGCTTCAGGACGGACGGCGCCTCGATCCCGCGCCTCCTGTGGCCGGTGTTCGGCTCGCCCTACGATCCCGACATCCTCCCGGAGGCGATCGCGCACGACGCCATGTACCGCGGGCGGATCGTGCCGCGCAGGGACGCCGACAACGCCTTCGGCGACATGATGAGGGCGCGAGGCCGGATAGGCGCATGGAAGCGCCGCCGCATCTGGCTCGGCGTGCGGCTCTTCGGCTGGATTGCGTGGCTCGGCCACACGCCGGAGTCGGTCGCCGGGGCGCGCCGGTACATTTCGCTGTCCTTCGCAGGTGACGGAGGAAGCGGATCGGAGAACAACGGGAAAGGAACGGGAAGATGAAGAGAACGATCGTGATCGCGCTCGCCGCGTGCGCGGCGGCGCTGACGGGCTGCAAGTCCATCGAGGTCGACCGCAAGGGGCAGGCCCTCGCGACGGTGAAGCACGCAGACGGGACCGTGGAGGTTGTGAAGGACACGGCCGGCAGGCCGCTCGTCCTCGACGGCGGCTGGAGGGTCGACTACTTCCAGCACTGGAACTGGCAGCGCTTCGACAACCTGGAGGCGAAGGCCGGCGAGGCCGAGCTCAGGATCAACAACTACCAGAGCGGAAGCGACACGAACCTCACGGCCCTCGTGGACGCCTCCATGGCCGGCGCGACGAAGCTCGTCGTCTCCATCGGCGAGACCTACGCGAAGGTCGCCGGGGGCGGCGCCCAGGCCGACACCGTGCTCGCCGTCGCCCAGAGGGTCTACGCCGCCTTCACGGCGGCGGGCGGCGACCCCGCGAGGGCGGCCGTCGCGGAGGCGGACGGGAGGCTGCGGGTCTCGGACGGCACGACGACCGTCGAGTGCGACCGGGACGGCAACTGCACGCCCGCGAGGTAGGATTCAGGTGTCAGGATTCAGGTGCTAGGTTCCAGCCCCAGCGCCTAACGGCCTGGGGAAAGTCAAGGAGGGGAGAGGGGGAAATGGGAACACGCTTGAGATTCGCGGACGCCGTGCTGGACGTCGACGAGGTCGTCGCCCTCGTCGGAGGCACGGTGTTCCTCCGGGACGGGCGGGAATTGGGCGTCGGCGAAAAGGCCGCCGACGCCCTGCGGGAGTCTACGCCTCCCTGCCGCGAACTGCCGCAAGACACCTGCGATAGAGCTCGAAAAGCTTCTCGCTGTTCGTCGAAGCGGCAGGCTCGGTCCGCAGCGCGAGCTTCAGAAGCTCAAGCGCAACTTCAGCGTCACTCATCCTGATCACCTCCTTTCCGGATTCAAGATCCTTTTCGTCTGATTTCCAAAGGAGACTTGAGGCCCCGCACGTTCCGCCGTGCGGGGCCGCATCTTCCAGAATGGGAATTAAGGAAATCAAGATAGCACCGACATGACGGCGTTGAACATCTTCCACGGATTGTCTTGAGGTTCCTTGACGACTTGCAGTATCTTCTCGGCAAGAGAAACATCCAGCTTCATCTTCTTCAGCAACCTAGTAGCCTCGTTATGAATTGCAGTCTCGGATATTGCCGCATTAGCCTTGGCAAGTTCGTTCCTTGCCAAGGCTTCTTCGAACTTGGCGTCTTCCTCAAGTGTTTCTTTTGTTTCTATGTTATGAAGAAGAAGCGGATTTTGAGGCGAACGCAACTCCTCAACCTTACATGTAAGATTGTCGGCAGAGGCGAATAGGCGCTTGGCGGTCATGATATAAGCCACCATTCCACATGCCACGGTCTGTGACGGCAGATTCGCTCTTTGGTACACAAGCCGCGCCTTGTCGAGCGCCTTTTCAATTACCAAACGTTTTTGAAAGAACTCATACGAAGCTTTAGGCGTATATACGGCAAGCACAGCCTTGACGATCTCTCTCAAAGCATTGAGCGCTCCCTTTGTGTCTCCTCCTTCCCGCTGGAGTTTTACTGCAAGAGGTATTGCTGCATCCAATTCATTGAAGGCTTCACGGATTTTCTCTTCCTCTTTTGTAAGTTCGCCGAAACTTCTCTTTTCACGACCCTCTGTTAGAGGCTTACATGATTCTACGAACAGTCGGTTAACAAGTGTACCAAGGGGTAGTGCCCGATTCGAAACAAGGTAAGGGCTTCGCCCGATTCCCTTATACACCTTTATGCCTTCCCGAAACTGTTCTATTCTCAAGATCTTTGAATAGAGAATTGTCATGGTACAACTCTTGCCGACGAAGATCAGCCTTTTATTCGTTACAAACAGCTGGCCCGCGTCTATCTCTGCCAGGCAGTCCTCCACTATGGGCGCATATGATAACGCAATTTCTGACGAGTCTGACATCGTTATGTAGCGAGGATGCCATGGCATTGCGGCGGCACGTCTTACCTCCAACCATAATGCATCAAACATTGCATAACAGTTTTCGTCGCGCTGGAGTTGGATATCCACGGCAATGGGCGTGAGAGGATCATGCTTTAGCTGCCATATCTTTTTCGCTTGCCGAATTGCACGTTCTGTGTCTTCCGCATATGAAAGATTAATGGCAAACCTTTTTGCCGTCTCTTTAATGTCGGCTTCTTCGTCTGGCGATAACACCCCGTCTTCCAACGCATCCTCTACCTTCCCTCGAATGAGATCGGCAAGCGCCTTGTTGTAGAGAGAACGTATGGTTTCTTCGCTCAGGTCAAGTTGGTGGCCAAGGTGTTTGAGAGCCTTTTTCTCTTTTTCAGACAGGACTGAATCGGCAAGCGCAACCTTCAGTGCATCACGATATATATCCGCCCCTGCCTTAATGTTCAATTGTGCCACGGCTTCGTCTGGAATCTGGAATATTCTCTGGAGCGCCGTTATGTCGTCTACATCTTCTTGTGTGAGTTCGGTATCCGCCAATTCAGAAAAGACATTACGAACGAACGCTAAATAGACTGAGGCAATATCGGCCGGGAACCTTTTGTAGACGTTAAACCGAAACCGTGAATGTATCTTTCCTATTACCGCATCACTGACGGCAGAAGGACGCCCTGCGTCTACTATGGCATTGGTCAATTCAATGACTGAATTTTCTGCGATATGTCGATTAAAAAGCCATCCGAAAAACGTTCTCTTTATGGCAGGCTTATATTTAAATATCTCATTTTGGCGAATGGCCTTCATTTAGCTACCTTTCTCTTCTTTGGAAGATTGACCGTCTGCGTGATGTTGTTTCCAATCGCAACTTGCGAGTTGTCGCCGATTCGCATTGTTGGTGCGGGGGCTGATTCTGCGCCCTCTAAACCCAACAACCATCCAGCACGACAATCAAATAGCCTACATATTCGAATTACGATGTTCGATCCTGGATACACAAAACGCTTATCGTCGCTTGTTTCATAGCGAGAATAGGAAGGCTGTGGTACTCCCAGCTGTTGAGCAAAAGCCCTTTGAGATAGGTTACGTGCCTCTCGTAGCTCTTTCAGACGTTCTGCGATAATATGCATTTTTGCGATAGTAAAAAAGTTATCATTTCCCATTGCGCGTGCGATAGCACATATGCTATCATACACACCCGTTAGACCTAATCAGGTGAGTTGAAGTATAGCAAAACGGGAAAAGCCATGAAAGAGGAAGTCGAACTTGGATGGGAGCCGCCGCGCCGGAGGGGCGTTGTGGCCCTGGCGCAGCGGACGGGATACTCGCGCACCTACATCAGCCGGGTGCTCGGCGGCAAGATGAAGCCGGGGCTCCCGCTCGCGCGGAAGCTCAAGAATCTGGGCATCAAGGTGGAGGTGGCGCGATGAACAGGCCAAGCTACGTGATGCAGCGCGTCAGGCTCGCCGACTGCCGGCCGCATGCCGACGCGGAGGCGTATTCCGCCTCTTCCGAGGACCGCGCGGCCCTCGCCAACTCCATCGGAGAGGCCGGCATCCTCTCGCCCGTCGCCGTCATCCCGACCGAGGACGGCAAGGGCTGGTACGTGATCGACGGCATCGGGCGCATGAACGCCCTCCTGAAAGCCGGCGAGGCCGAGACCGACGCACAGGTCTTCGACCTCGGCGACCTCTCCGTCGCGGAGTTCGTCGTCTCGAAGAACTCCATGACCCGAAAGGTCACCACCGGCTCGCGCGTGATGGCCTACCTCAAGTGCCACGAGCGCGAGGTGCTGGAGGCGGCGGACCCGGGGCAGTACAAGAAACGGCTCGGGAACGGCGCGAACTTCAAGGGCAGACACCATGCGGTTTCACATGAAACCGCATGGGATAAGGGTTGGAACGCGAAGGAGATCGCGGCGCGGATCGGGGTGTCGAAGAACGACGTGCTGGCGGGCGTCGAGCTGCTGAAGGCGAGCGCGGAGGCCGGGGACGGCGGGGGGGAGGACGGCCGCGACAAGGCGCGGCCCTCCCCGTACGGGCGGATAGACCTCGCCGAGACGGTGGAGGCGGTGCTGCGGGGCGAGACGCCGATCCGGCGCTGGCGGGCCGCCGCCGGCGGCAGGGTGTCGAAGACGGGCGGCAGGGCGGCCGCCGACTACGCCGCCATCGCCTGGCGCACGGTGAAGAGCTGGCGCGGCGTGTGGGAGAACTGGCAGACGGTGCCGATGGAGGCGCGCGCGGGCATCCTCCGGGAGTTCCGCGCCGCGCTGGAGAGCCTGCCGGAGGACTTCCTCGCGGTGATCGGCGACGCGCTGGGGTGCGGCCGCGACAAGGCGCGGCCCTCCCGCGCGGCGGCGGACAGGAGGGCGTGACGATGGAGACGGCTGCGGAGAGGGCGGCGAAGGTGGGCGAGGTGCGGCGACGCCTCGCGGAGGGTACGCCGATGGCGGCGGCGCTCGCGGCGGCGGGGGTGGCGGCGACGACCTACCGGCGGTGGGCGGAGCGGCTCGGCGCGGGCGGGGTCGCGGCGCTCGCGGACCGGCCGAAAAGCGGGCGGCCGCCGTCGGTCGAACTCGCGGACGACGAGAAGTCGCTTCTCCGGCGCGTCTACCTGCAGTCGAACCGCTGCGAGCGGTCCGGCTCGATGACGATGGCCGCGCGGATCGCGGCCCGCGACCCGGACAACTGCCTGAGGCCGGAGACGCGCGCGGCGATCCTCGCCGAGCGCTGCTCGAAGCACCACCTGCCCGTGGAGGTGCGGCGGGCGATGCGCGAGGTGGCCCCCGCCGCGGTGGCGCGGTACCGCGACGGCCGCGCGGGGCAGAACGACGGCATCTACGTGCCCGGGTGGCTGCGGCGCGACGAGGAGACGGGGCGGCTCCTCCTCCCGGGCGAGCGCCAGGTGTGGGACGACGCCTCGGTGAACGTGGCCGTGGCCGTCCCCTGGGCGGGGCGCGGGGACAGGGCGGGGGACCGCTGGGGCTGGCGCGCGGCCAGGTACCAGCTCCTGGCGGGCATCGACTGCGCGACGGACTTCCTCTGCGGCTTCGGGTACGTGATGCGCACGTCGGACGGCTACCGGGCGTGCGACGTCGCGAACGTGATGCACCGGGTGTGGCAACAGCAGGGCTACATGCCGCGCAGGGTCGTCCTGGAGGGCGGCAGCTGGCAGGCGAAGCCCACCCTCGACTTCCTCCGCACGGCGGGCGTGGGCGTGGTCTCGGCGAAGGGGCGCCCGAACCAGAAGCTCGTGGAGAACTACTTCAACCGGCTGTGGACGGCCCTCTCCATCTTCCTGCCCGCCTACGGCCAGATCGGGCGCTACCGGGGCGAGATGCGCAGGGAGAACCTGAACTGGATGAAGGTGCAGTCCGGGAGCGCGGACCCGCGCAGGTACTTCCCGACGCTCAGGCAGTTCCTCGATGCGCTCAACAGGGCGGTGGCGTATCTGCGGTGGGAGCGGGTGGAGAGCAAGATCTACGGGACGTGGAGTCCGGAGGAGCTGTACCGGGGCGCGGCGGCGAACGGCCTGCCGCTCGTGGAGGGACTGGAGCGCTACGCGCTGCCGGTCGCGGCGCGGCGGCAGCTCCGGCGCGGGGGGATGGCGTTCGTGACGGCGGAGACGCAGCTGGAGGGGCTGCGGCACGAGTACGCGTTCGCGACGCGCGAGGGGTGGCGGTACGACGGCGCGAGCGTGGTGGTGCGCTTCGACCCGGCGACGGCGGCGGCGCGCGGCGCCTCGATCGAGCTCGCGGAGGCGTGGCGCGGCTTCCGCGCCGGGACGGTGGTCGACGCGGCGGCGCCGTGCGTCTCGGCTCCGCCGGACTTCCTCTCGGACGCCGGGCTCTTCGACCTGCGCGGGGCGGGGGTGCACGAGAAGCGGGCGGGCCGCGCGGCGGTGCGCACGGTCGTGACGGCCTACGACGCGCGCGGGCCGGTGGCGACGCGCCTCGACGAGGGCGGCCGGGCGG
>CAKULV010000029.1 GCA_934667425.1 uncultured Kiritimatiellota bacterium
CGGGCCTTGAGGCGGACGATCTCGTCCTCCTGCGCGGCAATCTTCCCCAGCGCCTCCATGTGCTTGGGGCAGAGGCATCCCGCGGACTGGCGCTCAGTCCGCATCCGCCTCCGCGCGCAGCGACTCGATCAGGCGCACGCCTTCTTCAAGGAGCAGGGCTTCCACGCGTCTGCCGCGCTCTATTGCGGCCTTGACCTTCGGCACGTCCACCTTGCGGACGTACAGGCACTTGCGCCTCCCGTCGACGCGATACGCGAATATCCACGCGGGATGCCCCCTGCCGGACTTGCACGCCCTGCACCCGCTCTTTGCGCACTTCATGCGCACCTGCGAAAGGCTTCCCTTTGCCACCGGGCCGTACGAACTCAGGGCGTCCATCAAGACGCGTTCCTCGCCGTCCTTCTTCGAATTTGTGTTTTGCATGCGGATAATATAGCATATGCCATATAGGATGTAAAGGGCGAAAATGAAAAAAGTTCAATGTCCGTTGGTGTGGTTGAGAAGCGCGGAGCGCCAGGCGCAGCGGTAGCGGAGCCCCTTTGCCAACCGTCGGAGTTTCTACACCCCGCTGTTCAGTGACGCATTACGTAGCGTCAGAGATGGTTTTGCACCGCGCATTATAGCGGGACCTCGGGAGGGGCGCCGTCTTGCATCCCGGAAATCAGGGGCTATTCAAAAAATCGGACAAGAGTGAAGATCAATGCAAAATGTCTAATGTGCGGGACCCGATCCACTTAAACCCGGGAACCGCCTCGAGAATCGCGATCTCGCGCGCGGACGGTGCGCGGGAATACTCGGAGAGTTCGGCCACGCTCGCCGGTTCATCACGATTCCCGTACACCTTCACAAGGATATCGGCATATGCCTTGGCGTGTGCAGCATAGTAATCCTTTGCGATTTTCAGCGCATAGGCCGCGCGCGCGTCGGGGGCAATGAGCCTGGCCGGATCGTCGCCGAGCTCCGGAGGCATCCACTCGTACAGCTGCGACACATGGCAGGCGAGTCCGCGAGCCCCCTCCTCTATCGCCCCGGCGCCGGACATCACGAGGTCGGCCCGTACGCGACGCGGCGATGTGAAGTCATCTACCGCGTACATCACAAACGGCAGGCTGGACGGGACCGGCGTATCCGGGCACCAGTGCGGCACGCCGAGAAAATAGGCGAGGTCCTGGACGATCTGGCCAACGGCACGATGGTCTGAATGGTAATCAACGTTCCGATGCGTGATAATCATGTCTGGCGCGATGTCGCGAACAAGACGTCCAATCCGCTCGCGCCACGCGCGTGTCGCGTCAAGTTCGCAGTCTGGGCAGTCCAGTACGATGTATCGCTCAAGTCCGTATGCCTTCGCCGCCGACTGCGCTTCCTTCAACCGTCGCGCGGCAAGCGCTTCGGGCGGCATGTCGACGTGCCCTTTGTTGCCGTTGCAGAATGCGACCGTCGTCACCTTCACGCCAGCGCGCACAAGTTTAACGGCCTGCGCGGACAGCGAATAGTCGAAGTCATCGGGATGCGCGCCAAGATAGAGGACGTGGAACGGGCGTCCGGTCGGCTCATCCGCCGCTGCCGGGCGGCGCGGATCCTTGCCGACATATCCAGACGTCTTCGAACCCTTCCGCACGTCAATGCCCATCATGAGCGAGACGCTGTCGCCGGCCTTAAGGGTGATCGGCCTGGACGACGATCCGAGCGCAGGCTCGACGCACACGAAACGCCGCCACTCATCGTTTGGAATCGTGCCGGGGCAATCCTTCTGCATCCCAGGGTTCCAGATATTCACGTGCGTGGAGTTCTCGAAGAACAAGAAGATTGTCCGGTCAAGGACATGGTCGTGCAGACGGTATATCGAGCAGGAGCCCGGCTGGGCCGGATAGCCGTCATCGAGTGCGCGCGTCATGGGAATCGTCTTCCGCACCACACCGCCAACCTCAGCGCGGTCGCGTTCGCCAACCCTGAAGTAAGGATGGAACGCCGCAGAGAACGTGAAGTCTGACGAACCGCGGTTGACCGTTCTCAACTCCATCTTGAGCGTGTCGCGCAGTACAAGCGTGTACTCGAGGCGTATGTCGCCCTCGTCGCGGGCGAGGACAAGCTCGCATCTGTCCTTCCGCTCGACCCGCGAGACTACGGAGAACGGCCGTCTCCACGCCGTGCCGTGGATGTCCACCTTCCCGTTCACGCCAAACCACGGCCAGCACACGGGGATGCCTCCGTGCGCCCACTTCGCGTCCGTGAGCTGTACAGGGTCTGCGTTCCACAACGCCTCGGACCCGTCCGGCCCATTGAATGACAGCACGCGAGCCCCGTCAGTCTCAATCGAACAGGACGCGAAATCCGTCTTGAGGTCAATGCGTTCCGCACAGGCGGAGAGAAGGAAGTTGGCAATTCCCAAAGTGACAATGAGACGCTTCATTTTCAATCGACTTTATTTTCGTTTAACGAATGTGATCATTTCCGCCGCCGATTATAGCATATCTCGTCCCCTGTCACGAGTGGCCGATCAATATCAACTCAGCGACCGTTGATTCGCAGGATCCAGTCGATCGCCGCCGCGCGGATCGCCGCCGGGTCGTCCTGCCCGAAATCGACGGAATCGTACCACTTCTGCGCCGCCGCGTTCGGGCGCTCCCGCAGCAGCTGACGGAACTTCGTCAGGTAGCGTACGTCCCTGATGGCCGATTCCAGCCCCGTGAAGGCAATGGTCTCAACTACGCCATCCAGCGTCGGATAGAGCATAGTCTCGCTGCGGTACGCCCCGCCGTGCTTCCCCGTGAGCCGGTTGCGCTGTAGCGAGACAATGTCGTTCCACGCCGCGCCGCCAGACGTCTCGCAGTAGGTGTTCGCGCCATCGAAGCCGAGATGCCAGAGGTATAGGCCGTAGTTGCGCCGGTAGAGGCGCGGATCCTCCGGCGCCGTCTGCGGCGTGCCGTATTTCCAGAGGGCGTGCCCGACCGAATGCCAGTCGGCCGGGCGAGCGTTCTCCGGCGCATCGTGGTAGACGCAGATGTCGAGGAGGTCGCCGACGTTCTCGAAATGTCCGTTTCCGCCGCTGACGATGATCTTCGCGCCCGTTTCCTTCGCCGCCTTCCAGGCCGTCCGCTGCGAGAGCAGTTTCTCGCCGTAGGCCTCGTCGAACCCGTAGAAGTAGACCGGGGCGAAGCCGTATTCGCGCGCCGTCGCCATCGCCCGGACGAGCCGCTCCTTCATCGCCGCGAGCTGCACGGCGTTCGTGTCGTTGCCGACAAGCCCGGACGAGCCAAGGTGCAGAGCCCCCTTGAAGCCGGCCTCGCGCGCGACCGCCAGGTGCGCGCGGAACTTCGCGTCGTCGTAGACGATGCCGGAATGCCAGATGAACGCCGGGTCGTGGATGCCGCCCTCGTAGAGCGTCCGGTAGACCGCCAGCACCTGTTCGCGCGACCGGTGGAACGGAGACATCGCGGGCGAGCCGTCCGCACTCAGGGCGCACCATGTGTAGAGTCCCATCGTGTACTCGCGTGACGGGTCGTAGGCAGTCTCGGCCTTCTCCGGCAGCGTGAACGGCAGCACCGTAAGCTCGACCGGAACCTCCGCGACCACGCGCCCCGCGTCCGCGCGTACGGTCAAAGTCCCCCGATACGTGCCCGCCTTCGCGCCCTTCGGCACACGGAGGGTGACCGCCAGCTGCTTGTTGAGGCCGGGGGCGAGGTCGAACGGACGCAACGTCGGCGCATCTACGATAGGCATCTTCTCGTTCGGGATGCGGCTGCTCCACGCGAACTCCGTGATCGTGTTGACGTTCGTGTAGAACGGCGTCGCCGCCGCGAAGCGGACGAAGTTCACGTGCGCCTCATGGTCGGGCACGACCAGGCTGTCGTCGTTCAGGAGGAGCTCGGGCACAAGCACCTGTCCTTCGCCCGTAGCGACGTCCGTGAACGGCGCACCCTCTCCCTGGTAGTGGCACTTGACGACCTTCGCGGAGATCGCCGCTGCCGGTATCCTTGCCCCGAACCCGAACCACCCGCTCTTCATGTCCGAGAATGAAAGCGTAACGTCTCGCATCCCGTCGCGAGACCACAGGACTATGCCGGCGCGAGTCCGCTCGCCTGGGCACTCGACAATGCGCAGGGCGCCCTTTGCCTCGCCGGGGATGCGCGTGGACGTCGGCAGGACCGGATAGCCCGCGCCGAGGTCGGCCGAGGGAAACCAGAGCAGCCCCGAACCGGCCGCCGCACGTGCGGCCAGCACTTTCGGATCGTCGGCGACGGCATTCGCCACGGCCGCGCCAAGATCGGCGATGCGCACGTTTGCGACCTCGACGGCCTCAGGGTCCGACGGCGTCACGTGGAAGAACGCCCGGATGCGCGAATCCGCACTCGGCGTCAGCACGAAGGCGTTGCGGTGGAAGGCCTGCGGCTGGGTGGGATCCACTACCGACCGCATCTGGCAGGCGCTGACGAACTTGCCGTCCGCATCATAGATGTCATAGCGGAAATACGGCGAAGCCCCGCCCTTCGGCGTCCGCGCCTCCCATAGGACGGCGATCGGGACGCCCTTCTTCATCGACACCGCGAACTTGCCGCCCTGCACGCAGGTCACGAACGACGTGCCGTTCGGACGCAGCTCGACGCACTTTCCGCCTCGCCCGTCGTCCTTCACGGTGACGCCCCTGTCCCTGGTCCACCGCTGCGAACGGAACGCCTCGTCGCGCCACGCCGTCTCCTCGAAGACGACCTTGCCGGGAACGTCCCCTCCGCCGATCCACTTCCCCGTCAGCTCTTTCGCAGCCGCATCCGCCGCAAAGGCGCGCGTGGCCGTCGGCCGCGTCCTCCGCGCGTCATCGACCGTGCGGCCCGTTCCCGGCAGATCGCCCGCCGTCGCCCAGCCCGTCGCCGCCATGCAGACGACAGCAGTCATCATTCCTGTCCGGTTCATTGCCCTGCCCTTCATTTTTATCGGTCACCTGAGAATCAGCGCCGTGCCGTGCCGGCCGAATCGCACGATAAGCCGTCCGCCCGCGCGCGCAAAGAAGCGCGGACGGCTGTCCTTGTCGAACGCATGGCCCGTGAACGTTGCCGTTTCAAGGGCTTCGAGATTCGAGAAGGCGTCAGCCGCAGCCACGGTCAGCTTCAGGTCGCGCAGACTGCCGTCTGTCGGCAGCCCGTCGAAATTCACCGTCAGGTCTGCGCCGAACGAAATCGTGCCGGTGACGGACATCGCCGCCGCCTTGCCGTCCTTTCCAACCGAAATGTTCCACGTGGCGCCGTCGGCTATGCATATCGAACAGGGGATGCGCGAAGCCTGCACGGGCGGCAGGTCTTCGAGATCACCGTCGCCCTTGCCGAACCACTTCTTCAGCAGGTAGTTGCGCGTCGCCGTCCTCTCGCGCGCCGTCAGCTCACGCTCGTAAAGCAGGATCTCGCCATACCGTCCGCCGCCAAAGCTGGAGTCGCGGTCCATCGCCAGCGCCGAGACGGAAGTCGCCGCCGCCGGATGGAACTCGCAGAGCTGGAAGCGTCCGTTGACCACTGAGGCGGCGACCGTAGGGTCGGGCACATCGACCCCATCGACCAGGATCCGTCCCTTGCGGACGGGAAGAGCTCCATCGTTGTAGATGATCAGCCCTCCGCTCGAGGCGCGGGCATAGTCTATGGAGTAGCCGTTCTCCTCCCGCTTGCTGGACGAGCCGAGAATCGTGCCGCCAGGCAAGGGATGCCACACGACGAATGCGCTGCGAACGCCGTCCAGCGCCTTGGCAAGGTACAGCGCACGCCCGTCTGCGCCAACCGACGAGAAATCCATGACGGGCAGGCCGTTCTGCCGTTCCGCCGCATTCAGGAACGGCCGGCGCGCGGCCGTCATGTTGTAGGCGACGTTGCGGTGTTCCCGGTCATGCCAGTACCACACCTCGCTGTCCGAACCGTCCGCGAACTGGATGCTCGCCGCATCCGAAGCGTCCAGGTGCAGCGACGCCCCGGCCGCCGGCATCGCCTTGCCGGCAACGTCGCCCGCCTCCACGCCGACGACGCTTCCCCCGCGAACGCGAATCGTCCCCGCTCCAGCCGCACCGAACGGCCCGACCATAAGCGTGCCGCCGCCTGTCTTCTCCACGGTTGCGTTCGCCACAAGGCCGTCAATCCGGGCGACCGTGCCGGACGGCACACAGATCTCGCTTTCCGCCGCGACCGTGACCGTGCGGACGTCAGGCACCGTCACGTCCGCCGCCTGATAGCCGGGCAGTTCGCGTCCGAACCACTTCTTCGTCAGATACGCCTCGGCGTCGCGGATTTCCGTCTCGGACAGCGGACGCTTCCAGACGAGCAGTTCGCCGAGCCGCAGTCCGCCCTGCCGCACGTCCGTGCCGCCGATGTAGCGGATTGCGCTGCCCGCCGTGCGGATCGCCACGACCTGATAGCCCGGCGTCGCGTAGCCGTCCTGCGAATCGGCCTTCACGCCATCCAGCATCACGAGCGCGTTCGTGGTCGGGCAGACGACGGCATAGCCGGGCTCGCCGACGGACGCCGTCCGCAGGATCGGCTGGTCGAAGTCCGTGTCCGTCAGCCAGTCGACCTTGTCCTGATGGCGCGCAAACATGCCCTTGTTCAGGTTGCCGACGAGGTTGCCGCCGCTCCGCTGCGCGCCGACCACGGCGACGACGGTGTAGACGCTCGCCGGCGCGAACGCCGTGAAGGTCGCGCCGTCTCCAGATCGGACGAAATCAAGCACACGTCCGTCCTTCGAGGCGTTGGCCGTCGTGTAGCTGCCGAAGTCGAGGACGTCCCGTCCGTTGAGCGCATTGCGCAGGAGCCACGGACGCGCGGCATCCGCCCCGTCCTTCGCCCGAGCGTAGACCGTCTCGCCCCTGACCGTGAAGTCCGTCAGGTTGCGCCACCGCATCACGTAGTCGTCGTCCGTGTTCGACATGATCGAATCGGCTTCGCTCGCGTCGAAGCGGAAGGTCAAGTCGTCCGGCAGGTCGTCCGCCGTCGCCGGCGTGACGCGCTTCGTCAGGTCCAGCCGTCCGCCGGCGAGCACAAGGTCACCGCCGTAGTGCGCCGCGTCGAGAATCCGAAGCGTGCCCGCGCCCCTCTTCACCGTCGCCGCCGCAAAGCCGCGCCCGCCGGACAGCCGATCGACCTGAAGCGTCTCGCCCGCCGCCGTCTCGATCTCGTTCGTCACGCCGTACCGGGTGTGCGCATCGCGACGCGTCCGCAGGCAGCCGACTGTCGCGGCACCGCCGTAGCCGACCGTCTGCGCGCCGAGCCACTTGGCGCGCAGGTGCGCCTGCAAGCGCATCAGCACGGCTTCGTCCACGACTTCGCCGAAGACGTAGAGCTCGGCCCACTGTCCGCCGCCCCGGTTGTAGGCCATCGACGGGACGGCGGACATGCCCAGGCCCGTCGCCTGACAGACGGATCCCGTCGGCTGGAAGACGGTCACGTCCCAACCAGGCGCGAATCCAGCCTCAGACGCTCCCGTCACCTGGCTGTTGTGCCAGGCTTTCGCCGCCGCGAGCGGTCCTCGATAGCCGACGACCATCGGCGTCCAGTAGGCTTCGACCTCACCTTCGGCGGCGGCCAGGTTGCGCTTCCAGTTGTCGCCCAGCCCGGCGACATCGTTTGCGCCCCACGGGCTGCCCGTGACCCAGCCGCCGCCAAGGAATGCGTTGACGGAATCGTGCAGCACCTTGTGCACGGCGACGACCGAACCAATGCCGAAGAGGACATTCGAGGCGACGCAGTCCGCCGCCGCGCCTTCCGGCACGACCGGATTGAACCACAGCGCGCGCTCCGTGTCCTTCGCGTCTCCGAAGTCGAGCGCCGGACGTCCGCCCAGCTCCGGCACGCTCTCGATGTAGAGCGGCGCTTTTGAGACGCCATTGCCGATGAATGCGGACGGCCCGCCGTCCAGCGTGCTCGCCAGGTAGCGCGACCCGACGGACGAGGGGATGTTCGTCACTTCCGTTCCGCCTGCGCCGAACTTCCAGCGCGCCACGTCCGCCGCATCGAAGTGGAAGATCGGCGGCGGCAGATCCGCCGGGACTTCTGCGGCGGAAGCCGTCTCAGGCGCAATGCGCACCTTCGCTTCGCCGGACGTGACCTTGAAGATGTCCGGCGCGGTGAACGCGGCTTCAGCCCACGCGGCGGACGCGGCAAGCGCAACCCCCGCAACATACATCAAACGTTTCATGAAAAGCCCTTTCTCGATTTATCGACATTAGGTCATTGGCCCACTGGTCTGCAATTGTAGCATAGGCCATTTTTTTTTTGTCAAAATCACAAACCTGGAATCCCGCCCTGCGGTTTCCGACGCATCGCCAGACGACAGTCCTGCCCCGTTGCCATAGAATCCGCCTATGGACATGGCAAAGTGGAGACTATCTCACTTCGCAGGGCCATTCGTGCTATAATCGCGCCTCTGATGAAAAACGGCGAAAGCGCATATGACAAGGCAATGGCAGACGGCCAACCCGTACGCCCTGCGGCAAGAATGCCGTGGGACGGCGGAGCGCCGTCTCTGTCTGTCAGCATCGCGGAGATATCGCGGTATCTCCGCATCGGCAGACGCATTCCCGACGGCCAGCTCATGGATCGAGTCGTGCGCCTGAACAGGCAGGCGGAGGCTGTCGTGCGTCCAAAGTGCGTGTGGCGGCGTTTCGGCATCTCGGAAGGGGCCATCGTCTCCGGCGGAATACGTCTCCCCATATGCGGCACGCTCGCCCGATACATGGCCGGATGCCGCGAGGCATATCTTGTTTGCGGAACCATCGGCACCGCGTTTGACGCGCTCCAACGCCGGGTCTCCACGCTATCCGGCGCAGATGCGTTCGTCATGCAGGCCATTGGCGCCGCCATGATCGAACGGCTGATGGACAACGCCGAAGAACTCATCAGGCAGGAGCTCGCCCCCGGCGAAGAGCTCATATCCAGATACTCTCCAGGCTACGGCACGTTCCCGCTGTCGGCGCAGCGCGAACTTCTGGCCCTGCTTGACGCCCCACTCTCCGTAGGCGTGTCACTTACGGGCACCATGCTGATGGTCCCGTCGAAGTCCGTCAGCGCCATAATCGGAATCACCAACAGGAAGGAATCCCATGAACCACATTCCACTTGAAAAAGACGCCATTCTCTTCCTAGACGGGGGCATGGGCACCCAACTGCAGGGGAAGGGGCTCCAGCCCGGCGAGATGCCGGAGGCGTGGAACGTCTCGCGGCCCAAGGATATCCTTGCCGTACATGAAGAGTATTTCAAGGCCGGGGCGGACATCGCATACGCAAACACCTTCGGGGCAAATCCGGCCAAGTACCATGGAAGCGCACCGCTAGAGGACGTGATTGCGGCAGGGGTCTCCATCGCCAGGGAGGCGGCCACAACCGTCGGCGGGAAGCGTGGCGTCGCCCTCGACATTGGCCCGACAGGGCGTCTCCTCAAGCCATTCGGCGACTTCGAGTTCGATGCCGCCTACGACGCGTTCGCCGAACAGGTCCGCATCGGCGAAAAGGCCGGTGCAGACCTGGCGGTCATAGAGACAATGGGCGACACCTACGAGCTTAAGGCCGCAGTCCTCGCGGCAAGGGAAAACTCTTCCATTCCGATATTCGCCACCGTGGCCCTCGGCGAGGATGGCAAGCTCCTCACCGGCGCAGACGTGGAATGCGTCGCCGCAATCCTTGAGGGACTTAGGGTGGACGCCATTGGGCTGAACTGCGGATTCGGCCCGGATCGGATGCTGCCGTTCGTCAAGCGGCTCGCGGCCTGCACATCCATCCCGCTGATCGTGAAGCCAAACGCCGGATTGCCGCAGGTAGTTGACGGGAGAACGGTGTTCACCGTAGGCCCGGAGGAATTCGCCAAGGACATTCGCGCACTTGCCGAAGCCGGAGCCTCGATAGTCGGAGGCTGCTGCGGCACGACCCCCGCACACATCGCGGCCGTCAGGGAAGCCCTGTCGGAGTTCAGAAGGCCATGCCGAACCGGATGCCTCCCAAAGACGATGGTGGCTTCGGGTTCTCGCGCCGTGGAGATACCGTTCGACGACTCGATCGTGATCGGAGAACGGATAAACCCGACAGGCAAGAAGAAGCTCAAGGCCGCCCTTACGGAGGGCGACGTCGCCTATGTGCTGCGGGAAGCGGTGTCGCAATCCGATGCAGGTGCGCACGTGCTTGACGTGAATGTTGGCGTACCTGGCATCGACGAAGCCGCTGCGCTCGACTCGACGATACAGGCGGTGCAGGGCGTGACGGACATTCCGCTCCAGATAGACACATCGGACGCAAATGCCCTGGAGCGCGCACTTCGCCACTACAACGGGAAGGCGCTTGTCAATTCGGTTAACGGCAAGAAGGAGTCAATGGACGCAGTCCTGCCTCTCATCGCAAAGTACGGCGGCGCCGTAGTCGCGCTCACGCTCGACGAGAACGGGATCCCGCCCACTGCGGAAGGTCGCCTCGCTATCGCCCGCCGGATTCTGGAACGCGGGGCCGAATATGGCCTGAAGCCTTCAGATTTCATTATCGATGTGCTTTGCCTTGCCATAAGCGCCGATGCCGGAAGCGCGAACACCATCCTCCGAGCCTTGCGCATGGTTCGCGAAGAGCTTGGATGCCGTACGTGCCTCGGAGTCTCGAACATCTCCTTCGGGCTGCCAGCGCGTCCGCTGCTCAACGCCTCGTTCTACACCATGGCCCTCGCGAACGGGCTTTCGGCAGGGATCATAAATCCGCTTGCCACCGACATGATGACCGCATACAGGGCCTATCGCGCACTTGCAGGGAAAGACCGCTCATGCTGCGCCTGGATCGAGGCATACAAGGATTTCACGCCGGCCAGCGCAGCTGCTCCAAACCACGCGAAAGGCGGAGCGTCCGCGCCAGCGGCCCAGTCGCCGGACGATTCCGGTCTGACGGAGGCAATACGCCACGGGCTGAAATCCGACGCCGCATCCCTCGCGGCATCCGCGCTCAAGGATGGCAAGGCACCTCTCGACGTGATCGGATCCGGCATCGTGCCGGCGCTCGAAGCGGTGGGGAAGGGATTCGAGTCCGGTTCGGTATTCCTGCCGCAGCTGCTCATGGCGGCGGAAGCGGCGGGGGCGGCGTTCGATGTCGTAAGGGCCGCAATGCCATCGCGTGACGGCGAATCGGTGCGTGGACCGATAATAGTGGCGACCGTCAAGGGCGACATCCACGACATAGGAAAGAACATCTGCCGCGCCCTTCTCGAGAACTACGGGTTCAAGGTGATCGACCTCGGACGCGACGTGCCGCCCGAAAAGGTCGTGGATGCTGCGCGTCGCGAAAATGCGCGGCTCGTGGGGCTTTCCGCGCTGATGACCACCACCGTTGGATTCATGGAGCAGACCGTAAAACTGGTGCACGAGGAACTGCCGGGGTGCAAAGTCACGGTCGGCGGAGCAGTGCTTACGGACGAATACGCCAGGAAGATCGGCGCCGACTTCTACTCGAAGGACGCGATGGAGTTGGTGCGGCTCGCCGAGTCGCTATTCCCGAACGGGAATGGCGCCGCAGGCTGAGCCATCGCATCACATGGCGGCCGCGATTGCGGCAAAGAACCGTTCGAGCAGCTTCTCTGACTTGACCGCAGGGGCCGTCTCAAGCGAGCTGTTCACGTCAAGGACGGCGCAGCCCGTCCGGGCCGCATCCACGGCGTTGTCCGCCGAGATGCCGCCCGCAAGGACCACCCGCACTCCGGCATCCGCAAGCGCCGCGGCAAGCCGCCAGTCGGCAAGCGTCCCGGTCCCGCCGGTCCCTGCCGCCGTCCTGCCGTCAAGCAACACCGCGTCAGGGCGGCATCCCGCCTCTGCGCCTTGCCCGACCGCATCCCCGTCACGTCTCCCTTGCGCCACGCAAAGTCGGGAAGCACTGCATCCGCAAAGTTGCCACACCTCAAGCCCGGCCCCGTGCAACCGCCGGATTTCGTCCGCACCGTAATCTTCGCCGTGGAGCTGCACGACATCAAGGCGCACCTCCCTGGCGACGCCGATGATCTCCGCGACTGGCGACCCGGTGAACACGCCTACGGTTTTCGCGGTTCCGCGAAGCGCGGAGGCCACCTCGGCGGCGATCGCCGGCGGAACCCGCCGTGGCGACCTTTCAGCGAAGATGAAGCCAAGATAGTCCGCCCCAAGTTCCTCCGCGCGCTTCGCGAACGGAAGACCGTTCACCCCGCATATCTTTATCTTCGGGAAGCTTCCGTTCACACGAGCGGCCTTTCCGACTCCAGTCCGCCAGCGCCGAGCCGCTTCACTATTGCCGAACCTATCACGTACCCGTCGGCATGCCCCCTGACGAGCGCGGAGCCCTGTTCGCGCGAGGCGATTCCGAATCCGGCCACGACAGGCATGTCCACGGTCTTGCGGATCGCGTCAAGGCGCTCCGTAAGCTCCGGCGGCAAATCGCCCCGTACGCCAGTGACTCCCTTTACGGTTATTACGTAGAGGAATCCATCCTCCACGCCACGCGCACTCTCGGCAACCCGCTCGAGCGACGTGTTTGGAGCTATCAGCGGAATCATCGTGATCCCATGCGGCTTGAGCGCCGAGAGCAGTTCGTCCCGTTCCTCCAACGGAAGATCGACGGCAAGCACCGCGTCTATCCCGGCCTTCTCCGCCATGTCGTCAAAGGCATCGTTGCCGCACGAAAGGATCACGTTGTAGTAGCTGAACACCACAAGCGGCGTGTCTGGATGCCTTAGCCTTACGCGGGACGCAAGCGAGATGGCGTCCTTCAGCGTAACGCCGCCCTTTAGAGCCTCGTATGCGGCGGCCCGAATCACCGCACCATCCGCGAATGGATCTGAAAACGGTATGCCAAGCTCTATTATGTCCGCCCCCTCGTCGATCAGACGATCCACCGCCCGTTCGCTGTCGGATAGTGTCGGATAGCCGATCGTGAGATACGCCACAAAGGCTGAACGGCCCTCCCTGCGGGCCTTCGCGAAACAATTTGCGATTCTGTCGCTCATTTCCTACTCTCCTGTTTCCTGTTCGGTGCAATTGCGAAGGATGGTAGCCTACAGCATCCCGACCGAGGCCTTGTAGCGCATGATGTTGTCCATGTCCTTGTCGCCCCTGCCGGAAAGGTTTACCAGCAGCAGCGTGTCGCGCGAAAGCCCATGCGCCCGCCTTATCGCCTCCGCAAGGGCATGGCTCGACTCGAGCGCCGGTATTATGCCCTCGAAGCGGCAAAGCATGTCGAACGCCTCCACGGCCTTCCTGTCGTCTATCACCGTATATTCCGCACGGCCCGTATCCGCAAGGTACGCGTGCTCCGGCCCCACGCCGGGATAGTCCAGCCCTGCGGAGACGGAATACGTGTCTATCACCTGCCCGGAATCGGTCTGCAGGAGATACGTCTTCGCCCCATGGAGCACACCTACGCGACCGCCGTTTATCGATGCCGCGTGTTCGCCCGTCGCAAGCCCCTTCCCGCCGGCCTCGACTCCAACGAGCTTCACGCCCTTGTCGTCCATGAAGCCCGCGAACAGACCCATCGCGTTCGATCCGCCGCCCACGCAGGCGATCGCCTGATCCGGCAGCCTGCCGTACTTCGACAGCATCTGCGCCCTCGCCTCGCGCCCGATCACGCTTTGGAAATCCCGCACCATTTCAGGGTACGGGTGGGGTCCGGCCACCGTGCCTATCACGTAAAACGTGTCGTCGCAGTTCGCGACCCAGTCCCTGATGGCCTCGTTCATGGCGTCCTTGAGCGTCGCGCTGCCCTCGGAGACCGCATTGACCTTCGCGCCGAGCATCTTCATCCGCTGCACGTTTGGAGCCTGCCGCTCCACGTCAATCGCGCCCATGTACACTTCGCACGGCATTCCGAGCAGCGCGGCGACCGTGGCGGTCGCCACGCCGTGCATCCCGGCCCCGGTTTCGGCGATAAGCCGCCTCTTGCCCATGCGCTTGGCCAGAAGCGCCTGCCCAATGGTATTGTTGACCTTGTGGGCGCCGGTATGGTTGAGGTCTTCGCGCTTCAGCAGTATCTGCGCTCCGCCAAGATGATCCGACAGCCGTCGGCAATGCGTTATCGGCGACTCGCGCCCCACATAGTCGCGCAGGATGCCGTCAAGCTCGGCGCGGAAGGCCGGGTCCTCCCTCGCCTCGGCATATGCCTTCTCAAGCTCTTTCAGCGGCTCCATGAGCGTCTCGGCGACGTACTGTCCGCCGTATATTCCGTAATGTCCATTTGCCTTCATTCCATCAGCTCCTTCAGTTTGTTTCCGGGATTGTCTTCCCGCATAAGTGTTTCACCAACAAGAAATCCATCTGCCCCCGCATCGCGTAGTGCGCGAATGTCGGCGGCGGACCGTATTCCGCTTTCGGCGATTCGAACCACGCCGGACGGTATCCTGCCGATCAGGGCTGCCGTTATCGAGGGGTCGGTGCGGAACGTGCGCAGATCCCGGCAGTTCACTCCCACCACCCTGGCACCGGCGCGGACGGCGCATTCGATCTCGTCCAGCGTGTGCGTCTCGACAAGCGCCTCCATGCCGTAGCCATGCACGCACCCGATCATGGCAGCAAGCCTCTTTTCGTCCAGCACGGCCGCGATCAGCAGCACCGCATCCGCGCCGCAAGCCCTGGCCCGTAGCACCTGGTACTCCGTAGTGACGAAATCCTTGAACAGTATCGGCAATCCGCTGACCGACCGGGCAATGCGCACGTTCTCCTCGCTGCCAAGGAACCGATGCGGCTCGGCAAGCACGGAAAGCGCGGCGGCGCCGGCCGCATCAAGTTCCTTCGCCAGTGCGGCCGGATCGAAATCGCGCCTTATCAGCCCCTTCGACGGACTCGCCTTCTTCAGTTCGGCGATCACGTGGATGCCATCGCCGCGAAACGCCGCCGCGAAATCACGCGCCTTCGCCGCCATTTCCACATCCTCGCGCCTCAATACGCTAAGCTCTTCAAGAATATCCATAACCGATTTGCCTTATGCCTTGCCAGTAGAGAAAACGAAAACGGCCTCGCTCGATTGGAGCGGGGCCGCTGACCGGATATGTGATCGCCTCAACAGGCTGCACTTGTTCCGGGTGTACACGCACACGCTCCGATCTCAAGACCGAAGTTGCGCCACCACCAGTACTGGAACATGCTGTTCATAAGCTAATTGCAGAAACGGGCGCGGATTATACCACACTCCCCAATCCGAACGCAATAGGCGATTTCCGATTTCCGATTGCTTTTGAGGATTGGGGCATTTAATGATTTAAAGAATGGCCGTGTAGAAGTGTAGAGATGTAGATGATAGTTGGTAGTTGATAGTGGGTAGTTGGGTAGTGGATAGTGCCGTAGCGACGACGCCCCCGTCGTCGTGCGTTGCGCGGGAATTGACTGATTTCGGGAGGGCGGTTGGCAGATACGATGGCGAGGGCGCCATCGCCACGGGAGGGTCGCAGTCCTCTGCGACCGTATGCGCGGTTCGCTTCGTTCGGGGGATATGTCGCCACGATATTAGTGTTTGGAGACAACCGCCCCTCCCAGGGGAAATGACAAAATCAACAAATCACTAAATGCAATCGGAAATCGTAAATCGTAAATCGCAAATTCCCACTACCCTAACACCTGAACTCCACATTGGGCCAAGACTCAAGCCTACGGAACGCTTCCGGCAGAAGGTTTGCGTCGGCAAGTCCGCCAATGTCCCGCCACTCGAACTCTATCCAGTCCTCTTTGGCGCATACGCTTTCCACGTCCATGTCGAACTCGTACACGAGGTTTATCTCGGCGTGCGGCTTGCCGTGCTGCGTGAACGCATTCTCGACCACTCCGATGAACCGGCCCACAGCGGCCTCCGCGCCAATCTCCTCCAATATCTCGCGCCGGAGCGCCTGCCGCCCAGTCTCGCCGAACTCGATGTGTCCGCCTGGAAGGTATGTGGAAGAGCCGCCCTTTGCCCTGCACAGAAGGATCTTGCCGCCCCTTACGCAAACGCCTCTGGCGATCGTCTCGATTCCGGCAAGCTCGTATTCCCCGAACGCGGGCGACTCACCTGACGTTTCGCTATTTTGCATATGCGTCTTCGATGAGCTTCTTGCCGTTCAGGAACTCGGTTATCCTGTCGAGCCACGTGTAGCTTCCGGTACCCGGCGAGGCGGTCTTCTGGAAGCAGTGGCTGCGCTTGGCCAGCGTGTGGAGGTCGCCCTGGATGCCCATGCGGCGCAACTGCTCCCAGCACTTCACGGAGTTCATCGCCGCCCAACCATCGGCATCGCCATGAATGAACAGGATGGGACAGGTATCGGGATCAAACGCGAATTCCGGGACAAGACGCGAATCGTCTTCATTGCCGCCCTTCGCGTTCGGTCTCTCGGCGCCATCGGTCAGCGCATACGCCGGATATATGGCGACGGCCCACTGCACGTTGCACGGCACATTGTCTATCTCGTCTATCCGCCAGTAGGAGCGGCTGCGCGACGAGGTGGCCCCCATCAGCGTGAGGTGTCCGCCGGCGGAGGATCCCATGATGCCGATGCGGTTCGGGTCAAGGCCCTTCGACGCGGCCTTCGACCGGACGATGCGGATCGCGCGCTGAAGATCCTGCCAGGCGGTCGTGTGCTTTGCGAGCCCGTTGCCAGGACGCGGCGTACGGTACTTCATCGTGACTACCGCCATCCCCTTCGCGTTGAGGTAGCGGCGCACGGGGGCGACCTCGAATCCATCCGGATTGTTGCCCGAATATGAGCCGCCGGAATATACGATCTGGATTGCCTTTGTCTTGAGCGTCTTCGGCATATGCCACTCGATGTACGGAGTGCACTGGTTCGTCTGCGCATCCGGCATCTTGCCGTCGGGCCAGATCATCTCCTTCTCACAGGAGGCGCGGTCGGCGTCATCCGGGAAACGAGACATCACCGCCACCTCCGGGCCGAGACGTCCGTCGAAGTTCATCTGCCTGACGAACTCCGCTGCGCGGTCGAACCAGTTGTCGTACCCGGTGGCGCGGTCGCCCATTCCGTCCCTGCCGAAGAAGCCATGGTTGCGGTCTGCGAAAAGGTGGAGCTCCGCCGGGATCTTCATCCTGCGAAGCTGGCGGTACACCTCCGTGGATGCGTTTGGCGAATATAGATCAAGCCCGCCATGGAACATGCACATCGGACACGTCTTCTCGTCGAACTTGAAGCAGCTGTCGAGCTTCACGTCTATCGCATCGCCGTTGCGCGTGTTGGGAATCCCGACGCCGTCCGTCAGTGCATACGCGATCGCGCAGGTTATCGCCCAGTTTATGTTGCACGGGACCGTCCTGTCGAGTTCGTCCACCGGCGCGTATGCCGGGGTTTGCGAACTTGTGGCAAGGAGCGTCGCGAGATGCGACCCTGCGGACATCGACACCGTTCCGATCCTGTCGGGGCTGTAGCCGCGCTTCGCCGCCTGTGCGCGGACAAGCCTTACGGCGCGCTGCCCATCCTCCCATGCGGACTGGTATATTGGCAGTCCCTTCGGACGCGGCGTACGGTACGTGAGCGACACGCATGTGGCCCCGATCGCGGTGAACTTCCGGCGCCACTGCTCGATCAGCCCGACGTCGCAGCAGCATTGGTAGCCTCCGCCGGAGATGAGGATCATGCAGATGTTTGTCTTCACGTCGTCGGACGGCGGATCAAACCAGTCGAGATACGGGCGGCGGAAGTCGTCGGCATTGTATCCGGGCGACTTCACCTCCGCCGTCGTCGCCCCTATCTGGTGCGACTGCGCATCGGGCATCATTCCTTCCGGCCAGATGTACTCGCGCTCGGTTGCGGCTTGCGCCGCCCCAAACGAGACCGCCAAAGCGATGCATCCAAGCTGCATCAGACGCTTTCCAACTCTCATCTCATTCACTCCTCATTTGTGCATTCACTTTTTATCACGCCCGCCGCGAAGCGAGGCACCTCCGTTTCAAAGACCATCCTCTTGCGCGTGTGCGGGTGGATGAACGCCAGCCGCCATGCGTGGAGCATCAATGGCCCCCTGTCATCGGAGCCATAGCGCGAATCGCCGACCACCGGATGACCGCTCTCCGCGAAATGCACCCGTATCTGGTTCTTGCGCCCGCTCTTCAGCCGCACCTCCACAAGCGACGTGCCGCCATCCTCCGAAAGCACCCTGTAAAGGGTCTTGGCGTACTTGCCGAACTTCGGGTTCTTCACCGAACGGACCTTCAGCGTCTTCTGGTCTTCCGCAAGATAGCTCTCGAACGAACCTTCCTTCGCTTCAAGATGCCCGCGAACCCTCGCGAGATACGTCTTCTCCGTGAGTTCATTCCAGTTGGAGCGGAAATACTCCTGCACCTCCGCGCTCTTCGCGACCATCATGATGCCGGACGTCTCGCGGTCAAGGCGATGCACGAGATACACGCACCTGCGGCTTTTGGCCTGCCCCTTGCGCACGTAGTCCGTCAAGGCATCCTCAACGGTATATTCGCCGCCGCGACGCGTGGCGCACGAAAGTACGCCTGCGGACTTCTCCACCACAATCACGTCAGGGTCATCGTGAAGCATTTCGATGCCGCGAAGACGCGGGCCTTTGCCTTTGCCGCGCTTCAAGATCAGGGTGCCTCCACTATGCCATCCGGGATGCGCTTGTCAATCGCCATCTTGCCGCCCTCCATCCGCCACGACACCTCGATGCGTCCCTTCGGCGTATCAAGCCAGCCGGAAGCCGAAGTGACTCCGGCCACGGCATGCGGCACAATGCGAACCTTGTCGCAGCCTACGGCATCGTCGCGCACCGCTATGCCCAACACATGGCGAGTGAACCACTGTTCGACGCTGCCGAACATCGGATGGCAGTTGCTGTACAAATTGTGGCACAACGCCTCGAACCAATCTTCCCACAGGGTAGTAGCGCCACGATCCAGCATGAAATAGTATCCCGGTGCCCCCTCATGCGTAGCCACCCTGCCGGCCAAGTCCGCATCGCCATGCGCCGAAAGGTACTCGAACAGGTATTGCGTGGCGAAGATGCCGGTCGTGAGCGCATCGCCGTGCGAGGCGATGTTGCGCTTCAGTATGTCGTAGGCGCCCGGCACGTCCCGCTTGTCCAGAAGCCCGTTGTACAGGGCGAACAGCTGCTCGCCCTGCAATCCGCTGTTCACCAGACCGCCCGACTTCACATACTTTGCCCTGAACTTCGCCGCGACACGATCCGCATGGGCGCGGAACGCGGCGGCATCGTCCACCCTGCCGAGCAAGCCGGCGAACTTCGCGGTCTTGGACAGGAACTCGTGCCAATGGGCAAGGCAGGTAAGTCCCGGATCGGCCTTCTCGACGGCGATCCAATCGCCAAGGCATGGAGGAATGTCGTCATGCGGATAGCGTTCGGACACGATCCTTATGAACCGCACAAGGGCCGGGTACGCCACCTTGAGCGATTCCAGATCTCCATCGTAGCGGATCATGACGTCAAGGAGCACCGGCACTCCGATCGCCCAGCCCATCGGCGCAACGGCACGTCCGCCCGTCTCCTTTTTGGGGATTACTGGATTGCCGCCGATTCCAACGTACGGGGCCGTCTCCGTGAACAGGCCGTTGTCTTCGGCCTCATCGAGGAAATCCTGCAGCGTCTTGCGGTAGAAGGGAAGCATCGCCCAGTTGCAGCGGAACGACTCTGCCGTGCACGCCAGGTCTCCGCCATAGCCGAACTTCTCGCGTCCCGGGCAATCGGACTGCACGCTCTGCAGGTTCGCCCGGAACGTCCGGCGGCAAACCTCGTGCAGAAGGTTCAGCTTTTCGTTTGAGCAGTTGAACCGTCCTCCCTCTTTCAGATCCGCAGACCACGCCAGCATCTCGAAATCCTCTGGGGTCGGCATATACGGAAGACCTTCCACCTGAATGTAGCGGAAGCAGTGGAACGTCATTCTCGGCTCGAACGTCGCATCGGCGGCGCCGCCGGATATCCAGGTGTCGCACTGCTCGGCGACGCCAAAGAGCGGACCCTTCTTGGGATCCTTGATCTGCCCCGCGACGGCGGTCATCGTGTTCACCGTACCATCGACGTTCATCAGCTCTCCAAGGCGGAATTTCACGACCGTCCCGGTCGGGACCGTCCGCATCCTCACGCGATACGTCCCCGCGCGGTTCGCTCCCATGTCTATGAGCCACGTCCCCTCCTTCCCCGGAATGCGGGACACGCTCTTGGCCTTCCATCTGCCGATGACTACGGTCTTCGGGAAGTCTCCGGCTTGCACCACCTTGCCATCGGGACCCTTTACGACCCTCGCCTTGCCGTTGGCGTGGACAACCCATCTGGCGTCTTCCTTCACGCCAAGGTATATGCTGTTCATGAGAAGCCGCCCCTCGGCGGCATCCCATTCGCCATCGGTCTCAACCTGCTGGCGGCTCCCGTCCTCGTAGGTGACGTCCAGCGTGGCCCTCACGCACGGGATTCCCTGAGCCATCGCATCGCGCAGGTTGCGCCGATGCCACATCTTGAGCGGCAGCAGGTTCCACCATCCGTTGCCAAGCTCTACGCGAAGCTCGTTTTCCCCTTGCGCATTGACGAGCGAAGTCACGTCGAACGACTCTTCGAGGATCCGCTTGCGGAATGGCGTCAACGGGGACAGCGCCGTGGACGTGACCCTCGTGCCGTTCACGAAAAGGTCTCGCATCCCAGGGGCCGCCACGCGCCATTCGGCTTTGCGAACGCCAGCCTTCGCCGTGAACTTGCGGATGACGATGTCGTTCGGCGCATCCTCGAAGAATGCAGCGTCGCCGACGGGAAGCACGTACGATCCGGCTATCCATTCAGCCACGGCCAGAAACAGCGCAGCACAACTCATATCGACCTCCTCTCGATCCCCTCATTCGACGCGACGTGCCGCACGCGCCGTTCAGCGCAGCAGGCATGCGGGATATTCCCCGGCCTCCACAAGCTTGCCGATCTCCGCAGCCACAAATGGCTTGTCCTCGCGATACGTCACGCCGAACCAGTTGGAGTCCGTAGGCAGAACCGACACGTCCGCCTTGCCCTCGTGGATGAGCTCATCGACGACAAACGGTATGTACCATTCGGACTTCGGCGCGGAACCGTTCTTCTCCAGCCATGCCGGGAAGCGGGCCTCAAGGGCATCGAAGAGATCGGGCGTGAAGCCCCAGAGGTTCATGGAGACGCGCTCTTCGCCCGTAAGCTTCACGGGGTTCGCCTCGTCTTCACGGTTCTCGGCGCCGCCAGGTACGCGCACGAGCTTCGTCATCTCCGTCACGGACAGGAGTTTCCCGTTCTCGACGGTGCAGATGCCGCGCGCGACGGAGCCGTTGTCTGAAAGCGTGAGGTCAAGCTTGTACCCGACCATGGCAAAGTGGAACTTGCCGTCCTTCGCGCCATCGTTCGCCGACAGGAACGCCGCGAGCTTCGCGAACGCATCGCGTCCATAGAAGTCGTCGGCGTTGATCGCCGCGAACGGCTCCTTCACCACATTGCGGGCGGCGCGGATCGCATGCGCGGTACCCCACGGCTTCGTGCGGCCTTCAGGCACCTTGAAGGGCGCAGGCAGGTCATTGATATCCTGGTAGCAATACTCCACGGGAAGGACGCCCTCGTATTTAGAGCCAACCTTTTCCTTGAACTCGGCCTCGAAGTCCTTGCGGATTATGAATACGACCTTGCCGAAACCGGCGCGTTCGGCGTCGAACACGGAATAGTCCAGTATGGCCTCGCCGGACGGGCCCACCGGGTCTACCTGCTTCAGCCCGCCGTAGCGGGATCCCATTCCTGCGGCAAGAACAACAAGTGTCGGTTTCATGTATTTATTCATTCCTTTCGTGATTCTGGATGCGCACAAGAAAGTGCGCATGGGAAAATGTATTCGCGCATTATAGCACGAAAGCCATCGGCGATGCAAAGAAACACCACCTTCCGGACCGAAACCTCCTTGTGCCCGCTTTGCGGCTAAGACTTTGAAAAACGAAGCTCCGCCCAAATCCCCTTGAAGCGCCTTTCATTCGCCCCGCCACTTCGTCCTTTGCCACAAGGCGCGGCTTCGCCGCTGGCACAGAGGGGGTGCGCACGTCCTTCAAGTTCTTCAAGTTCCTGCGGCAGCGGCGGTGGCGCAGGCAAGGCATCCACAATCGGCTTAAGAAGAGCAAGAAGCGGTTTCAGGTTCATGTTGAATCGTATCCCACATCACGGAATAATCAACATCGAAATACTCGTGTACGACAACGTTTCGGAGACCGACCACGTGCGTCCACGGCACCTCAGAATGGTTGGCGCGGAATTCTGCGGTTACACGATTCGCAGCTTCGCCGAGAACGGTGAAATAGTGCGCAACGGCCGCGCAATTCCGATCATCTGCCACAAACTGTTCGTAGGAGATCCCATCCGTAAACTTAAGAATCTTCGCTATGGCATCCCACATGTGCTGCAAGCGCTGACAGTTGCCGATCTCTCCCTTCATACCGCCTCCAGATCGCGCACAACTTCATTGGCAAACCAAGGCGAACGGCGCAAACTCGTCACAGAAACAACATCGACAGGGCGACCCAGCAGCTGCGCAAGATCAAGATTCAAGGCTGACTGGTTCATGTAGGTCGCACCCGGAACATATCGCACGAGAAAATCAACATCGCTCTCCGGCGTCTCCTCCCCACGGGCACATGAGCCAAAGACCCAAAGCCTCTCGGCCTTGTGCGCACGAGCAATCGCGTAGATGGCGTCCCGTTTCTTCCTAATCTCGTCAATCACACACATGACGCACATTATAGCAAAATATGCCGAACGGCAAAAGTGGGTCAACATCACGGCAACCAAACCATAGTTGGTAGTTGGTAGACCTGAAACCTAAAACCTGAAACCTAAAACCTCACAAGCCTTCCGGCGAAGCGTCCGTTCGAGAGCATCGCCGCCGCCATGACGAGCAGAAGTCCCGGAACCAGGAAGACTCCGAACCGCTCTGTCGCGCGCATCTCTTCCTCCTCCGCCTGTTCCATGGCCGCGACCTGACGCAAGAAGCGGCGGTATATCGCACCGAGCGTCGTCTCCGCCGTTCCGGCCGTCGCGAGCGGCACGTAGCGGCCGCCGGAAATGGAGGCGACCTTGCGAAGGGCCTCCTCCTCCAGCCTCACCTTCACAGGCTGCCCCTTGAACATCTGCACCCCTTTCCCGGAAGGGTCGGGGATCGTCGATTCGCGGTTCTTGTCGCCAAGGCCAACCGTGAAGATCGGTATCCCGCGCCTGTTGGCCATCTGGGCGCACTCTATCGCATTGTTCCTGAGGTCGCCGCCATCGGATACGAGGATTATGGCGTTGTGGTCGTCCATTGCCGGATCGAGCGCCTGCAGAGCAACGCGAATCGCAGACCCGATGTCCGTCTCCCCACGCGGAGCGGATTCAGTCGTGACGGCCTCAAGCGCCGAACGGAGAAACGCGGTGTCGGTCGTAAGCGGACAAAGCAGCACACCCTTGTAGCGGAACGCGACAAGCGCACACCTATCCCCTTCGAGGGAGTCTATGAGATCGGCGATGTCCGCCTTGGCCCGCTCCAGACGGTTCGGGCGCACATCATCGGCGAGCATCGAACGGCTCACGTCGAGCGCGACCACCACGTTCCGGCTCTTCGCCGCAACGGTCTGCGAACTGCGTCCCCACTGCGGCCTCGCCGCCGCCAGCAGACACAGCGCCAGACCGGCGATTATGAGGATCGACTGGACAAGGAACGTCTTCGGGCGATTCGGGAGCAGGCGCTTCCGCAGGGCAGGCGCGACCATGTGCCTGAGCCGGCTTTCGGAGCGGGCACGAAGGTATGTCCACAATACGCCCGCGAGCGGCACAAGCAGCACAAGCACGAGCATCCATGGATTTATGAAGCGCACTACACGAGCCTCCTTGACGTCAGCATCTGGATGGATACGGCCGCAAACACCATCAAGGCGCCCGCCAGCAGGAAGGGAGGGAAGTATTCGCGGTACCGCTGGAAGACTGTACGGTCGAGGGTCGTCTTCTCAAGCGAGTCTATCTCCTCAAGCGCGGCCCTGAGTCCCTTCGCGTCGCGAACGCCGAAATAACGCGCCCCGGTGGCCTTCGCGATCGACTTCAGCTGCGACTCGTCGAACGAGGAATTGGCGTACTGCACGGTTTCGCGCCCATACATGTCCTTCACGCGGAACGGGGTGCGGGAAGAATGCGTGCCAACGCCTATCGTGTAGACGCGTATCCCAAGCTTCGCCGCAGCCTTCGCGGCGTCATCCGGCTCCACGGCGCCGGTGTTCGACACGCCATCTGAAAGCAGAATGACGATACGCGACTTCGTCTCTGCGTTCTTGAGGCGGGCAAGCGCGGTCGCAAGCCCATCCCCGACAGCCGTCATGGACTCATCCGGATCTATCGGCTCGCCCTTCTCGTTGAAGCTCATCGCCGGCACCTGGACCCCCTTCAGCACCTGGAGAAGCGCTTCGTGGTCTGCGGTGAGCGGCGTACGGGAAGCCGCGTATCCGCCGAACGTAATCAGGCCGATCAGGTCATCGGGCCGCGCCTCCACGAACTTCCCGAACAGCTCCTTCACCACGTCCAGGCGCGTCTTCGCCTCCTTCAGGCTGCGGATGTTCGCCGGGGAAAGGTCAAGCGCCTCCATGGAGCCGGAAACATCGACCGCCATCGCGATCGCTATGGCATCGACATTCCTGCTTCCTATGCCCAACGGCTTTCTCGGCCGGGCGCAGGCGACAACCAGCAATGCCGCACCGGCAAGGAATACGAAAGGCAGGATGTTCGCGACGCGCGCGCGCCAGCCCGCAGTCCTGAGCGGCAGCCGCCGCACGGGGGCGAACTTCACGCCACCCCTCCTTCCCTTGCGCAGCATGCGCCATGCGGCGACTCCAAGCGGAAGCGCAATCAGGAAAGCGTATGGCCAGGCAAAGCTCACCTTCCGCCTCCCGCCTTCGGGGATTCGCGATTGCCCCGGCTGTCTGCCGAGAGATAGCCCTTTGCCTTGTCCGTGGCGGAGTCGGCCATTTCGGGGGTCGCCTCGACACCGGCGAACTTTACCATGTCTGCCGATTCGAGGAAGTTCCGCAGTTCGGCAATCGACTCCTTCGTGAACGCCGGATTGCCCGCCGCCGCCCGGAGAAACTCGTCCGTTGTGAGGTTCGGTGCGCGAACCGAATGCCTGCGCTGGATGTACCTGCGCACAACCATCGTAAGCTCAACGTAGAAATCCTTGTACCGTCCGCGTCCCGGAAGCCCCTTCTTGAGCAGCCTGTCAAGTTCAAGCATGGCGCGTTCTATCGGACTCATCCTATGCTCCCTGACCTTCTGCATGATTTTCTTAACCGCATACCATATGGCAAGCGCAAGGCACGCCATCGCGGCAAGCGCAAGCGCGACCTTCCACACGAGCGCCCAGGTGAGCGGAGGAAGATCCTTTTTAGGATCCACCTCCATACCGCCGGTCACAATCTCCCTGGCGGCGGGGCCCTCGAAGTACACGGGCGACGTGTAGAACGATTCGCGAACCGAAGTCTCGGCATTCCCACTGGAAGACGGCTGCCCCTGGCCTCCCCTGGTTACGGTGACGACGAACGGGGCCAGTTTGTAGGCCTTCTCGCACGGCTTCGGAACCAGCCGCCACCTCGACACGTACGTAGTGCCGCCGTCGGCCCCGACAAGGGGATCGTCCGCGAAATCCTCGGCGATGGAGAATCCGCGAAACCGGTCGCGCAGATCGGGCAGCGCAACCGACGACCCCGCCGGGGCGACGGCCGTGACCGTCACCTCGAAGTCGCGGGCCACGTCCACGCGGTCTGCGGAAGTCTCGACTGTCAGCGATATGCCGCACTTGGAGAGATCAGTGCTTGTGGCGGCAGACGCGCCCATGGCGGCAATGAGCGACGCCACGGCAAACGTCAGCGGACGCAGCCATGCGAAACGGGATCTATGCCAATTGAAGCTCAACATCGCGATGGATTATACCACAGTGAAGACATTCCCTCAAAGACGCATCTCCCGTTCACGCGCCAAAGCGGATGCTCGCGGCACGGCCATGCGCATCAAGTCCCTCGACGGCGGCAAACGCCGCTATCGTCGGCTCCGTCTCCCTGAGGTCTGCCTTGGTGAACGCCACGAAGCTGTGCCGGCGGCGGAAGTCGTCCGGCGTAAGCCCGTTGAACATGTTTGCGGCGCCGCCGGTAGGCAGCACGTGGGAAGGACCTGCCACGAAGTCGCCGGCCGATTCGGGAGTCCATGCGCCGGCAAACACCGCGCCGGCGGCCCGCACTCCCTTCATCAGCCTTGTGGCCTCCCTGCACATGATCTCGAAATGCTCCGGGGCGAAGCGGTTCACAAGCTCAAGCCCCTCGGAAAGGCTGGGCGTCACGACGAACAGTATCCCGTCCCGATCGACGACCCTTTGGATTATCTCCTTGCGCGACAGCGTATCCATCTGCGCGAAGAGTTCCCTCTTGACCTCCTCGGCGAAATCCCTGGACTGCGTGACGAGCAAGGACTTCTCCCATCCGCTGCCGTGCTCGGCCTGAGAAAGGAGATCCGCCGCGACCCACTTTGCGCTCACCGTGCCGTCGGCCAGGACTGCTATCTCGCTCGGTCCCGCAACCTGGTCAATGCCGACATATCCGTACACCTGTCGCTTTGCCGCCGTGACATATGCGTTGCCGGGGCCTACGATCTTCTGCACCTTGCGGCAGGACTTCGTGCCGAACGCCATCATTCCTATCGCCTGAATGCCCCCGACGCGGTATATCTCGGTGGCCCCCGCAAGCTTTAGCGCATAGAGAAGCGTGGGGTTGACCGCGCCGGTCTTCCCGGCAGGGGTACACGCGACGATTTCCTTAACGCCGGCGGCGCGGGCAAGCGTGACCGTCATGATGGAGGTGGACGCAAGCGGCGCGGTGCCGCCTGGCACATACACGCCAACGCGATCCATCGGCGAGAAGAATTCGCCCGTGCTGCCGCCGCGAGGCGTCTTCATCGTCCAGGATGACCGGAGAGAGGCCTTCGAGAAGCGCATCACGCGGGTGTACGCATCCCTGACCGCCCGCTTGAGATGCGCCGGGACGGACGCATCCGCCAGCTTCAGCTCCGCCTGCGAAATCCTGAACTGCCCTGGTTTGAGATTCGCCCCCTCGAACCTGGACACACAGTCGGCGACGGCGGCATCTCCACGCACACGCACATCCGCCAGCACCGCGGCGGCGGCCTTCTCCGCCTCCTCCGGGAATGCACTGCGTTCCAGGAACGCCGTGACAATCTTGCTTTGCCGCTTCTTTTCGGACCAATCTACGATACGCAACATGGCTTACAGAAATCTCCCTGCTTGTTCTGTCAATTTCCGTGAATTATACCACACATAAGGTCCAACGAAGGATGCCTACAAGAGCGAGTCGGCACATACCTAATTTAGTGCAGAAAGAGGACAGACGATAATTCCATCCTCCTGACGCGTGTATGCGAACTCTCCAACAGCAGTCACAATCATCCGAAAGGCAGGGGTCGGCAAATTCTTGTCCGCTATCAATCGAGAAAGGGCATTTAGCGTATTCGCGCCTTCGTCTATCAGACGCTTGCCGCCAAGTTTGATCTCAAACAAGGCATATCGTCCATTTGCAAGGTGAATGACCGCATCGCATTCAAGACCTTGCTTGTCATGATAATGTCGAACCTCGCCTTCCAGCGCTTCCGCATAGACCCGCAAATCCCGCATTGCCATCGTCTCGAACAGAAAGCCAAATGTCTTCAAATCGTCCATGAGCTCGCCGGGACCTGCGCCAAGCGCAGCGACAGCAATTGACGGGTCAACGTAATAGCGCGTATCTGATGTCCGCACTGCGTCTTTTGTCCGCAGATTTGGACACCATGCATGCGATTCCTCTATGACAAACAATTTCCGAAGCGCATTCAGATATGAATATATCGTGTCATCGCCAATGGAAATCATTTCGTTTGAAGCCAAATCTGCCTTGATGACTTTTGCCGATGCCTGCGTCCCCTGAAGCCTTGCATATGACCGCATGAGCTTGAGGGCCCGATCTGGATCCCTGGTCGTCTTGTCCACTCGCGAGATGTCACGCTCCGCAATCGCCTGCAGAATGTTCTTCGCCGTTTCAAACCGAGCCCTTCCAGTCATCATCAACGACTGCGGCCATCCGCCTCGACAAACGATGTTCGCCATATGTTCCAGGTCAAACGCCTTCGCAGTCTCCGCCGTCACGGAATGTCCCTTGAACAAATCCGCAAGTCTCACGGTGCCAGACGACTCGCCAGACTCAAGCAAAGTCATTGGACGCATCTTAAGCCACGAAAAGCGCCCCGTCCCGGAATGTTTCAATTCATCTATATCGACAGGGACGGCACTGCCGGTAATCATGTACCCACCTATGATGGATTCCCGGTCGGCTTTGTAGCGAATGGCATCCCAAAGCTTCGGCGCAATCTGCCATTCGTCAATCAGCCGAGGTTGGATGCCTGACAAGATTCTGTCCGGATCAATTTGAGCGAGTTCAAGATTCTGTTCACGGCGTGTCGGCTCGTCCATGAAGATGCAGCTTTTTGCAACCTGAAGGCACGTTGTCGTCTTTCCGCACCATTTCGGGCCCTCCACAAGAACGGCGGCTGAAGACGATAACTTCAATTGCAATATTTCATCAACAATGCGTCTTCTGTATTTATTCATAATGGCATAAATTATACCATATTTATGCGCATCAATCATCCATTCGGGCAGTTGGCGCAATTTCGTTCGGGCAGTTGGCTCGATTTCGTTCGGGCAGTTGGCGCAATTTCGTTCGGGCCGCAAGGGGCCGAGCGCGTCCCTCCCGAAAGAGCATCCCTCGGTTAATGGTCGCGACAAGCGCGACCCTCCCGCAAATGAACCAATGCCCAAATGGTCCAATGCAATCGTAAATCGCAAATGCCACAACCAACTACCATCCTACCAACTACCATCTACTTCCTAACCCACATTGCGAAACTTTGCGGTTGCATTGCAAGTTGGCCCTATGGTAGAATACGCGCCGTTTTTTGGAATTGGTAGATCATGATTGTATGCTCGTTCATGTTTGCGCGACTTTACACCCTTGGCCTTGCGCCACGGGGCGGTTTCGCGTGTACTTGAACGGCAAAGCAAAGTAGGTTCAGGAAATGGCGGCCCCGCTCAGATGAGTGGGGCCGTTTTTCGTTTCAGGGAAGGAGAGCAAATGAATGACAACAAGGTGAGATTCTTCGACACCACCCTCCGGGATGGTGAGCAGGCGCCTGGCTACTCGATGACACTCGAGGAGAAGCTGCGCATGGCAAGGCAGCTCGAACGGCTGGGGGTGGATGTCATCGAGGCGGGATTCGCCGCCGCATCGCCCGGAGACTTCGACAGCGTGAAACAGATAGCGGATGCCGTGCGCGGATGCACGGTGTGTTCGCTTTCGAGGGCCTTGCCAAACGACATTGACGCCTCCGCGTCCGCGCTTGCGGGGGCGGCGAACCCGCGGATACACACCTTCCTCGCCACAAGCGACCTCCACCTGCAGTACAAGCTCAGGATGTCACGCGAGCGGGCGCTTGAGCAGGTCCGCAAGATGGTCGCGTATGCGCGGGGCAAATGCGCCGAGGTCGAGTTTTCGGCCGAAGACGCGACCCGCACGGATTCAGACTATCTCTGCACCGTGATCGAGGCGGCCATCGCAAGCGGCGCGACCATAGTGAACCTGCCGGACACCGTCGGGTACGCCACCCCGAAGGAGATAACGGACATGGTGACGAACGTGCGCAACCGCGTACCGAACATCGACCGGGCTATCATCTCGATGCATGTGCACGACGATCTCGGACTTGCCGTCGCCAACTCCCTCGCCGGCGTACAGGCCGGCGCCAGACAGGTGGAGTGCACTATCTGCGGCATCGGCGAACGCGCCGGGAATGCGGCTCTCGAGGAGATCGTCATGGGGCTGCGCACACGAGGCGACTATTACGGGCTCTCGCACGGCATCCATACCGAGGAGATAGGGCGTACCGCCAGACTGCTCTCTTCGATAACCGGCGTGAAGATATTCCCATCGAAATCGATCGTCGGCGCCAATGCGTTCGCGCACGAATCCGGCATACACCAGCATGGGGTGCTGACCAACGCAAGGACATACGAGATAATGACCCCCGAGTCGGTTGGCGTGAAGAAGACGGAACTCGTCCTCGGCAAGCATTCAGGGCGCCACGCATTCAGCGAGAGGCTCAAGACCCTGGGCTATGCTTTGCCCGAAGAGCGCATCGACGAACTCTTCGCGCAATTCAAGCGCCTGGCGGACAGGAAGAAGACGATCTCGGATCGCGACATTGCCGCCCTGGCGGAAGCGGCCGTGCCGACGGCTTCCGACCCCGCGAAGCAGTATACCCTCGTATCCTTCGTGGTGAACAGCGGCAACCGCATGAGCTCCACGGCCGACGTCACTCTCCAGCGCGGAGGAAAGACATATCAGGAAGTCGCGCTCGGCACCGGCCCGGTATACGCATCCATAAGGGCCGTGGAAAAGATAATCCGCCACCCGTTCAGTCTGGACGACTACACGATACAGGCCGTCACCGAACACCGCGATGCGCTCGGAGAAGTCTCGGTGAAGATCTCCGACGCAACGGGCACTTACCGCGGACGCGGCGTATCGACGGACATCATCGAGGGATCGATACTCGCGTGCCTTGCCGCAGTGAACAGGATGCTCGACGAAAGCCAGGGCGGCATCGGAACCGGAGCGGCATCAATCGCACAGCATTCCTTCGACCACGACATGCTCGGAGGAGGCCATACGGACAAACAGAAAATCGAGGAGGCAAACTGATATGGCAGGGATGACCATGAGCCAGAAGATCCTGGCCGCACACGCAAACCGGAATGAGGTCCACGCCGGGGAACTCGTAATGGCGAAGCTCGACCTTGTGCTTGGCAACGACATAACGGCCCCCGTTGCGATAGGGGAGTTCCCGAAATTCGGCAGGGAAAACGTATTCGACCGCGACAAGATAGCGCTCGTTCCCGACCACTTCACGCCAAACAAGGACATAAAGGCCGCAACACAATGCGCATGCATGCGGAATTTCGCATACAGCCAGAATGTGAAGAACTACTTTGAGGTCGGCCACGACTGCGGAGTGGAGCACGCACTGCTGCCGGAGAAAGGCCTCGTCACCGCAGGCGACCTGGTCATCGGCGCGGACAGCCACACCTGCACATACGGGGCACTCGGCGCATTCTCCACCGGCATAGGGTCAACCGACATGGCGTGCGGCATGGCTACCGGGATGACTTGGTTCCGCGTTCCCGAGGCCATCAGGGTTACGCTGCACGGATCGTTCCGTCGCCACGTAAGCGGCAAGGACCTCATCCTGCACCTTATCGGGATGATCGGCGTTGACGGAGCGCGATACCAGTCGCTCGAATTCTCCGGCCCCGGCGTCGCCGCCCTTTCGATGGACGACCGTTTCACGATCGCGAACATGGCCATCGAGGCCGGCGCGAAGAACGGCATATTCCCCGTTGACGGCACCTGCCTCGAATACCTGAAGGATCACGGGGCAAAGCAACCCGTCGTAATGGAGGCGGATGCCGGGGCAGCCTATGCGCGGACAGTCGATATCGATCTATCGGCCCTCCGTCCAACCGTCGCATTCCCGCACCTTCCCGAAAACACCCGTGCCATAGATGAGATCGGGGACATAGCGATCGATCAGGTAGTAATCGGAAGCTGCACCAACGGAAGGCTCTCCGACCTGCGCATCGCCGCCGAAATCCTCAAGGGGCGCAAGGTCAATCCGCACGTTCGCTGCATCGTGATTCCTGCAACCCAGCGCATCTGGATTGAGGCGCTTGAACTCGGCTACCTCAAGACATTCGCAGAAGCCGGCTGCGTAGTGTCCACACCCACTTGCGGACCCTGCCTTGGCGGCCACATGGGCATTCTCGCAAAGGGGGAACGCGCCGTAGCGACGACAAACAGGAACTTCGTCGGACGCATGGGCCATGTCGAAAGCGAAATATATCTGGCATCTCCCGCCGTGGCGGCGGCAAGCGCCGTCGCAGGGAAAATCATCTCACCTGAAAACATGGAGGAATCGTAATGGAAATTTGCGGAAATGTCTTCAAGTACGGGGACAACGTCGATACGGATGTCATCATCCCCGCGCGCTATCTCAATACGGCAGACGCGAATGAACTCGCAAAGCACTGCATGGAGGATATCGACGCCACATTCGTCTCCAAGGTTGCCCCCGGCGACATAATGGTAGCCGGGCGAAACTTCGGTTGCGGAAGCTCGCGTGAACACGCTCCATTGGCAATCAAGGCGAGCGGAATCTCATGCGTGATCGCCTCGACGTTCGCACGGATCTTCTACAGGAATGCGATCAACATTGGCCTTCCAATAATGGAATGCCCGGATGCCGTGGATTCCATTGCCGCAGGCGATCAGCTTTCCGTCGATCTTTCGTCCGGGACAATAACGGACATCACATCCGGCAAGACGTTCAGGGCCGAACCGTTTCCCCCGTTTATGCAGGATCTGATCGCTGCGGGCGGACTCGCGGCCTACATGAGAAAGGCGGTGCAGAAATGAAAAAGCGCATTGCAGTTGTCGCCGGAGACGGCGTGGGGCCTGAAATCGTGGGCGAGGCAATCAAGGTACTGCACGCGATCGGGGACAGGTTTGGACATGAATTCGAAATTGACCAAAGGCTCATAGGCGGATGTGCCTACGATGCCACCGGAAAATGTCTGCCAGCAGAGACGCTTGCCGCGTGCAAATCGTCCGATGCCGTACTGCTCGGCGCGGTCGGCGGACCGAAGTGGGATTCGCTGCCTGGGAAAGACCGCCCTGAACGGGCTTTGCTCGGCATACGTTCCGAACTTGGCCTTTTCTGCAATCTGCGACCGGCAAAGGTGTGGGAACCCTTGAAGAGCGCAAGTCCCCTCCGTCCTGAAATCGTATGCGGCAATGATGGCAACGGCGGCATTGACTTGCTTGTCGTACGCGAACTCATCGGCGGCATATACTTCGGAGAGCACCAGAGAAGCGGTGACGGACTTTCCGCGCATGACGTGATGCGCTATTCTATTCCAGAAATCGAACGCATCGCGAGAATGGCCTTCGTTGCCGCAAGGAAGCGCAGAGGCAGCGTTGTGAGCGTCGACAAGGCAAACGTCCTTGAAACATCCCGGCTGTGGAGAGAGACGGTGACCCGCCTGCATGAAAGCGAATTCCCGGATGTTTCGCTGTCCCACATGTATGTCGATAACGCCGCAATGCAGATTGTGCGCAACCCAAGGCAGTTCGACGTGATGCTCACAGAAAACATGTTCGGCGACATCCTTTCCGACGAGGCTTCGCAAATCACCGGATCAATCGGCATGCTGCCATCAGCTTCGCTTCGCGAGGATGGCTTTGGCATGTACGAGCCGATTCACGGATCTGCGCCAGACATCGCCGGCAAGGACATTGCGAACCCGATAGCGACAATACTGTCCGCCGCCATGATGCTCCGCCATTCGTTCAACTTGCAGGACGAAGCCAAGGCAATCGAGGATGCCGTTTCGGCTGTGCTTTCAAACGGCATCCGAACCGCAGACATTTCCACCGCAGGACTAAACCCCATTGGAACAGTCGCGATGGGCGATGCGATTTCGTCCGCTATCAATTCTTAAACCTAACAATCGCAGTTGTGAATCATCCAGAGATCAATCATCACTTTCATGTGTGCTTTTTCTCAAGATAGGCATAGTAGTCGAAGATGTCATCTTTTGGATTCTCAATTGGGACAATGCCGATCATGCGCTGGACTTCTGGTGAAATCTTATCGTCTTTTGTTTCACATGAGTTTTTCAGCCCCTTGATGAAGCCGACTAACAATTCCGAAACCGTTGTTCGACGTTGGTTCGCATATTCGCGGACGAAATCAAGGTATTCACCAGGTAGGCGAATCGACACTCTCGCATCTGCGTACATACATGATCCTTTCATTTGTTCGTACATAGTATACCACAATTCCATTTGATCGTTTCCCTTCTCTCCCATTAGGATAATCAATGCGCGATGTCAATCAACCATCCCATTCGCGTTGTGGTATAATCATGGAAAACGAAAGGATGTCTTATGTCGATGAATTGCGCTTACTGTGATGAAGGCAAGCTTTTGGATGCCTTTGGAATAAAGATATGCGAACTGCCCGCAAGCAAGGTGTATCTGTTCAAGGAACAGAGCCATAGGGGACGCTGCATCGTGGCCAGCAAATTCCACGTCAGCGAAATCGTGGAACTCTCACCCGATGAGCGGCATGCCTTCATGGATGACGTATGCAAAGTCGCAACGGCCATCCACAAGCTCTTCAAGCCGGCAAAGGTCAACTACGGGGCATACGGCGATACCGGCCACCATCTGCATTTCCACCTGGTGCCGAAATATGCCGAAGAATTCGAGTGGGGCGGCACTTTCGAGATGAACCCAAAGCGAACCACCCTTTCCGACGGCGAATACTCCGCCCTCGTCGATTCCATCAGGAAAGAACTCGCCCTTTGATCAAAAGCGCGGTGCAATGACGCGCAAACTCCGCCGCACATTCATGGGGCCTCCCCTTTGGATGTGCGGACAATTCTTATAGACTTACATACGGACTGCCGCAAGACGAGCAGCACGCTCCATCATTGATGGGAGCGCCACAATGCGGGCATCTGGTCTCAAGAACTTCACCGCAATGGGCGCAGTATCTGCCCTTCTGCAACGTAACCCTGTAGAGGGTACGCCCCGCAACCGAATATGGAGAGTTCGACGGACATTCCGGCTCTGGGCAAAACCCAACGGCCACACTGGCAAACCTCGAAACCGCTTCCTTTTCCTCTGCCGCCAGTTCCTCGCTGAGAGCCTTTATGTCCAAGCCCAGACGCGCCGATAGCCTATTTACGTACTCTTCGGACAGTTTGGTGGGATTACCCTTCTCAAACATCGACAGGGCCGCCTGATGGCAACCTATCTCCTGCGCCAAGGCAGTCTGCGTAAGCCCAAGTGCGCGGCGAGCGTCCTTGAACTTTATGCAGATCTTGCTTGATATGCTATTCACTTTGGTAATCCCTTAGGCCGCATATTATCCCTTTTTTGCCCTACCAATGCAAGAGCCTTTTATAAACACTTATCAACATATTTATAAACATATTAAGTTATAAACAATTTATAATAAGCTGTCTATAACTCCTTAACGCTTAAATACTCCATTTTTCAGTGGAAAGAAAATACATAGAAAAATAATTATAAACAAGGAAGGCATCTCTTCCGAGATGCCTTCCTTGTCGATAACCTCTGCATACCTTGCCTATTGTTCATAAATGAACAGCCTACAGTCTATTGGCCCATTGTAGAACGGTATCCTTTCAGCATACTTCAAATCCACGGCATGCGCCAAATCAGGGTTTCCGGTAATAAGGCCAGCCGTCATGCCATGGCATTTTTCTGAAATGAACTGGCCTATGCGGCCATACATGACCTTAAGTTCTTCAGGGTCGCCAAGCCTTATGCCATATTCAGGATTGAAGAATACGGCTGGACGTGAACTGCCGGTATTTTCCCGTTCAGCTGACTGCGTAGTGACCGCACATAGATCGGTATCGGCGAAATCGCATGCGCTAAACTTGATGTGCTTGAATACTCCTGCGGCATTGGCGTTAATTTGCGCATTCTGGATCGCTTCAGGCGAAATGTCCGTCGCGATTATCGGAGGGATACTATCCTTTTCGTTTTCAGCCGCCTCAATGAGCATATCCTTGAATATCTGTTCGGGCGATACCCCAAAACGCTGCCTTGGGGCGACTCTCGGCGCCTTCTCCCCCGGAATCACGTTACTGTATCCCTTTATGCCCATGAAGCCAAACCTTGCGCGAAGGGATCCGGGGGCGCGGTTCATGGCCTTGAGCGCCGCCTCTATCGCCGGCGTGCCGGAACCGCACATCGGGGAAATGAACGGGGCCTTGCCATCCCAACCCATAGCATCGATGCATGCGGCCGCAAGGGTCTCCTGCATCGGGGCAGATCCGGGTATCTTGCGGTATCCGCGCTTGGATAGCGGAGCGCCAGACGTATCAAGATATATGATTGCAGTATCGCAATCCCAATGGACAAATACGCACGCTCCAAGGTCGTAGTCGCCGCCGGAATCTGGCCGCTGGCCAACCTTCATCCTTATCTTGTCCACAATCGCGTCCTTTACGACAAGCAACGGCATGCGGGTATCGCGTATGGTGTCATTGTGGACAACAGACGAGACGCTTACATAGCCATCCGAGGCTATGAGGTTTTCCCAGTCTATCGTTCCTACCTTGTCGTACAGTTCCCGTATGTGGCGGCATTGGCAGCGAAGCAGCGGCACAAGCACACGCTGCGCAGTGCGCAGCCAGAGATTCAGCTTGAATACGTCGCGCAATGCGCCATTGACTACGGCGTAGTTATCCGACTTATCTACGATCTTGTATCCGAGTCCGACGAGCTCCCTTTCTGTCCAGGGGGCGAGCGTCTTTGCGCAAGATATGATAATCGGAAAGTCTTTGTCTTTCCAGAGATTCATCAGTTAATGCGTAGCGGCATCATCACGTAAAGGAAAGGAACCGAACACCTGATGATAGCCGGTGAAGATCCATTGTTCAGTTCTATCGTTACCTCGTCCTCATCTATTGCCTTCAAGGGATCCTTCACAAAGGCAGGATTGAAGACGATCTCAATCTTCTCGCCACTGTACTTTATCGGCACAATGTCCTTCGCTTCGCCTATGTCGGCCGCGACGGACGAAACGAGGAGCTGGTTCGAATCAAACGTAAGGCGAACCGAGGAGGATTCCTCCATGGTCATTACGCTTGCGCGGTCTATTGCGTCAAGGAGCAGCTTGCGATCCACAACTATGTGCTGACCACAATTGGATGGAATTACCTGACGGTAGTTCGGATATATCTCATCGAGCAGCTTCGAATAGATCTGAGTATCGCCAAGGTTGAAGGAAACCTGTGACTTTTCGATGGTTATCTTCACAACTCCATCGCCGCCAAGCGAACGCTGAAGCTCGGCGACAACCTTCGAAGGGAGGATTATGTCCCTTTCTGCCGCTGCGGGAAACTCGATCTCGTGTTCCACAAGGGCGAGCCTGCGTCCATCCGTGGCCACCATGGTGAGCTTTCCGTCCTTGAAGCTCATCAGTACGCCCTTGAGGGTCTTGCGCGTCTCGTCCTGAGAAACGGCATACGAGGTCTTCCTCAGCATTTCACGGAGGGTAGCCTGCGGAATCTCATAGGCAAAGGCATCTTCGGACGCCGGCAAAGGCGGAAAATCGGCAACCGGCATACCGGAAAGCCTGAACGATGCGCTTCCAGCCGATATGCGCGCACGATCCTGGGCATCCGCATCAAGCTCAACAACACCTTCCGCGCATGCCGCTATTGTGCTTGAAAGAAGCTTGACTGGAAGCGTTGTCGCCCCCTCTTCGACCACTTCGCAATCCACCGTAGACCTTATCGAGATATCGAGATCGGTGGTGACAAGATTCAGTTTCCCGCCCTTGGCCTCAAGCATCGTATTCTGGATGATCTGAAGCGATCCCTTGCCGGCTACGATGTTTTGAACTTTCTTAAGTCCCTCAATGAACTTTGAGCGGATGATCTTAAACTTCATGGCAAACTCCCTTTGGTTTCCTTTGTTGCGTATTGTATCTTATTAGTGGTATTGAAGTAAAGAAGTTATTAAGTAATAGTAGGATTGTCAACAAGTGGCATAAGTCATTGATAGGCTTGATTTTAAATGGCGAAATGCGTTGACACCCTGTTCATTACAGCTTGCACATCTATTGGCTTCTTATCGTATTTCGCCTTTGCTGTTCATTTTTGTACATAACTTGGCGGATTGTGGACAGCTTGCGAACAGAAACCCCACAATTTATCAATCGAATAGCTCTGATGGCTTTCTTCCAAGCTGTTCCGTTATCTGCTCAATTGATTTTCTGAGTTTTGGCTCGACTGACAGCCTTTTCTGGATGGATTCCGCTCCATATATCACCGTCGTGTGGTTGCGCTTGAATTCGCTGGCGACGGTTGGCGTTGACTGCCCGGTTAGCTTTCTTGCGAGAAACATTGCCACCTGACGTGCCGTGGCCAACGGTTGCGTTCGATTGGATGAGAGGATCTCCGCGTAAGATGTGTCGTAGAACGAGCATACGGCCTTTATTATTTCCTCTACTGAAAGCCGTCTTATCGTGACTTCCTCTTCCGTCAGTTCCTTCAGCAGCACCTGTGCCATTTGCTTCGTGATTTCGATATTCGGATTTGCATCCATGAAGCGCACTACAAGGTTCAAGGCCCCTTCCATGGCCCTTACTGACGACTTTATGTTTTCCCCGATGAAGGTAAATATGTCATCTGGTATAGTCTGCCGACAGTTTCTCGCCTTCGCCTTAAGGATTGCAATGCGTGTTTCGTAGGATGGTGATTCTATTTCGATCACGATTCCCTGTTGGAATCTGGTCACAAGCCTCTCTTCAAATCCGTTAAGCCTCTTTGGCGGCACATCGCACGTCATAACAACCTGCTTACCGTAGGTCATCAGGTCGTTGTACGTATTGAAGAACTCTTCCTGGAACTGTTCCTTTCCGCCAACGAACTGCACGTCATCAAGCAGAAGCAGATCTATGTGGCGATATCGCTTGCGGAATGATTCCATCGCCTTGTTAGATATGGCGTTGATGTACTCGTTGAGGAACGTCTCGCTCGTTATGTAGCAGACGCTCTTTTGCGGGTTGTGCTTAAGCACATAGTGGCCGATCGCCTGCATGAGGTGCGTCTTGCCGAGACCCGTGCCGCCCCATATGAAAAATGGATTGTTGGTGTTCCCGCCAGGCTCCTTTGCGATGGCTGATGCTATTGCGTAAGCAAATGAGTTTGACGGACCTTTCACGAAGTTTTCGAAAGTGTAGTTGCTGTTCAGAGGTATCGTGGAAGCGAACTTCTTGAGAAGGGCCTGCGATTCGCCGAAAACCTGTCGTTTGCTTTCCTGCTGACGCTTTTCTTCCGCATCGATCCGCGCTGCTTCACTTACGTTGAAGACTACCTTTACGTCTTCAGGAGCACCAGCCTGTATCAGGGCAACCCTGAGGGGTTCAGAATATATTTCGGCATAGTAGTCGGCTATGTACTGATCTGCGACTCCAATGGAAAGAACACTTCCTTCAAGCTTATGGGAAGCGAAAGTCATAGCATGACGATTCCATTTTTCAACCTCTTCCTGAGATTTCAGAGATGCCTTATATAGGGCAACCGCTATGTCCCACAATTCTGCTCGCATTCTTCTACCTATTTTGCCTTTTTTTAACTTTCTCATTAAAGCATAATTTTACTGAATAGTCATCATAAATAAGCGCAAAGTAGTACACAACTTATGAACAGTTTTTGTTCATAAGTCGGCATTAAAGATTCACAACTTCCATTGCACTGCGTACTTGGTCTTTTACTGTGATTATGGTGGATAGGTTTAGGTTTTAGGTTTCAGTTGGTAGATGGTAGATGGTAGATGGTAGTTGGTAGATGGTAGATGGAGCCAAAATCTTCAAATCCCTAAATGACCAAATGCAATCGTAAATCGCAAATCGAAAAATCGTAAATTCTTACTACCAACTACCATCTACCAATTACCATCTACTTTGATATAATACGGCAGAGATATGTGTGATAATGTGTCATTAAGATCAACTATCGTTTTATGCACTGCAATATGTTCATAAATGGTTCACAAATGTTACTATTTTCTTTGCGCAAATGCGGGTTTAGGTACTTGACATTCATCAAAGCATTGAAAATAAAGGGTTTCGTGCCTGTGCATAAATATTTTGATGTCGTATAACGCAATCTTTCTAATTGTCAATAACTATCGGGAAAGAAGGGAACTGGTTCACCACAAAAAAGCTTATGGCACGGCGGCATAAAAGAAAAGAGGCAATTGTGCAATCTCGTCCGCGACAGTATTTCTCTGCCCAGACACCTGCTTCGCGGACAGCCTCCGGTTGGAGGGATGCTGTTCCGTCCGTAATATCGAAGGCTTTGCAAGTGCCTCTATGGGAAAGCAGATAAAGTTCGTGCGTATCGTACACGGAGGTGCACTCGAAGTAGACACCGAGAAACGGACTAAATTCCGCGTCTCAGGACCTCCGTGTGAGACGAATACATTCCGTTCTGTGTTTCAACTGCCGCAAAGGATTATAGAGTACCCTGGATAAAGGGAGGATGGAAAATGGAAATGGCAACTGGAAATGGTTTTGAGATTATCGTAATTGGAGCAGGACATGCTGGAACTGAAGCTGCCCTCATTGCCGCAAGAATGGGGATACCCACCCTTCTAATCACCGGGAAAAAGGAATCTATCGCGACAATGCCTTGCAACCCTTCGATAGGAGGCTTGGCCAAAAGTCACCTCGTATACGAACTTGACGCCCTCGGCGGAGAGATGGGATACAATGCCGATCAGACCGCGCTTCAGGAGAAGACGCTGAATACTTCCCGCGGACCGGCAGTGCAGGCGACCCGTGCCCAATGCGACAAGAAAAGTTATACAAAAAGGATGCAGAAAGTAGTCTTCTCGCAGACCAATCTGACGGTGCTTGAGGATATAGTTACGGACATTATTGTCTCTGAAGGAGAATGTCTTTGTAAGGAAGCAGATTATGGGCATGGAACCATAGCCGCCGCTGCAATCGGAGTGATCACAAAAAATGGAGGCGAGATTGCCTCAAAGGCCGTCATCGTCGCCACCGGTACTTCATTGAGGGGACGTATTTTCATTGGACACGATGTGGAGGAATCCGGCGGAGACGATCGCCCTGCCGCCAATATGCTTTCAGGATCGCTGGAAAGACTTGGCTTTGAGTTGGTGCGTCTGAAAACAGGGACGCCACCAAGGTTAAGGGCGTCTTCCTGCGATTTCTCAAAATGTATTGAGCAAAAAGGAGAAATCCCTCCACCCCTATTCAGCTTAAGATCAAAATGTTCCACGTGGAACATTGGTTGTGGGTGTTCATCTCCATGTTCGGACAAGATTGACGATCTGCCCGCTGTTGGCCATGGTATGTTGGATTGCAAAGACAGTTCTATACACCCTCCTGTCGATAAGTGTCATCCATATTCCTCGTCAAAGGAATGTTCCACGTGGAACATTCCCAATATTCCTTGTTGGATGACGCATACAACGTCAGAAACTCACGATATAATCAGATCTCATCTGTCTGATTCGGCCCTGTATGGCGGTCCGATTAAAGGTACAGGCGTGAGGTATTGTCCGTCCATTGAGGACAAGATAGTCAGGTTTGCGGGCGCCGTTCAGCATCATGTCATGCTTGAACCCGAAGATCTTGATCAGACGGTCATATATCCTAACGGTCTTTCCTGCTCTTTGCCGAAGAAAGTTCAGGAAGATATGGTTCATTCCGTGCCGGGTCTTGAAGATGCCGAGTTTCTGAAGTATGCCTATGCCATAGAGTATGACGGCATAGATGCAAGGGAGCTTAAGCATACGCTTGAGTCGAAGCGCATAGCTGGATTGTTCTTTGCCGGACAGGTAAACGGAACCACGGGATATGAAGAGGCCGCAGCGCAAGGGATAATGGCTGGCATCAATGCATCATTTCAGGTAAGGAATGAGAATCCGCTTGTGTTTAGCCGTCAGGATGCGTATATAGGTGTCATGATAGATGATCTTGTCACGAAAGGAACGGATGAGCCTTACAGGATGTTCACGTCGCGCGCAGAGAGGCGTCTTATCCTTCGACAGGACAATGCCCGGTATCGTCTGATGGATGCGGCGGATAGAATTGGCGTTTTACCTCGCGAGATCAGGGAGGAAACTCATCGTTTCGCTGAAATGATCGAAAGGCATTTGCATTCAAAACCCGATGTAATTGCTGTATTGCCGCAGACGGTTGCCGAAGAGATTTCCATCTTGCGTCGATATGAAGGGTACATTGAGCAGGAAAAAATTGCGGCGGAACGGGCAAAGCGAGATGAGAGTACAAGAATCCCATCATGGCTCGATTACGATAGGTGCCCGGCGGTAAGGTATGAAAGCCGCGAAAAGCTCAAGAAGTGGAGGCCCGAGACGCTCGCCCAGGCATCTCATATCCCTGGGGTTAATCCTGCTGACATTGCGGTGCTATCCGTGATAATACATCGGGGGCATCATTAGGTAAGTAGATGAAGTTGGTAGATGGTAGATGGTAGTTGGCAGGCGGCGTGGGCCAATCTGTTGCGACCGTTGCCTACGAATGGTGCATTGCATCCCTCCCGCCGTCACGGAAAAGATGGCCGTGTAGCTCGCCGCCCGCGCTTCGCACGGGAATGTCAATGAGGATAACAGCAAGGCAAGTTATAGGCAAGAGGTGTAGAGGTGAGAAGTGTAGATGGCAGTGGGCAGATGGTAGGTCTATGGTTTCAGGGAAATGCCTAAGCTGGGTATGCAGTTGACTCAACCCACGCAATCTTTGGTGGCGGCGCCTTACCGCATAAGGCGCAACCCATTGTGTTTGGTTGAGTCAACTGCATAATACCAGTATGCCTAAGTGCAATCGAAAAATCATAAGTATCGCTACTATACAAATGTTATGCGACATATTGCATTGTTGGGGACGGCATTTAGCCGAGCAGAAGTGTAGTTGGTAGTTGGTTGTGGCATTTGCGATTTTTCGATTTACGATTTACGATTGCATTGGACCATTTGGGCATTGGTTCATTTGCGGGAGGGTCGCGCTTGTCGCGACCATTAACCGAGGGATGCTCTTTCGGGAGGGACGAGCTCGACCCCTTGCGGCCTTGCGGGTTCGCTTCGCTCAGGCAACCCGACGCCTACGGCGCGGGCGAATCCTGCTCGTCCGTTTCCCCACGCCGTTTTCGGTCGAGCGGGAGCTCGACCCTCCCATCGCAAGGCACAACAATGGCGGAAACGAGGTAAGTTTTCAACTGACTAAATCCCCAAATGCAATCGAAAATCGCAAATCGAAAAAGCGTAAATCGCAAACGCCCAACTGCCAACCATCCGCTACCATCTATCAATTAAATCCAAACATGATATAATAGAACGTCATGAAATTCTGCGAATCGAAGTACCAGTTTGACGAAACGTTTATCGTTCGTTCGTATGAATCGGGCGTGACGAACCACGTTACGCTCCCCACGCTATGCAACTATATGCAGGAGATCGCAGGCCTTAGCGCGGACAGCCTCGGATGGGGCATCCTTAAGCTGCAGGAGACGAAGTGTACATGGATGCTGTCGCGTCTGCACATCAGGGTTTCGCGTTATGTCCCATGGGGCGGAAGCGTGAAGCTGCGCACATGGCCGAGCGGGATGAAGGGGCGGCTTGTCGCTACGCGCTGCTTCCAAGCTATGGACGATTCGGGAAATGAGGTGCTGCAGGCCCATTCAGAATGGCTGTATGTGGATATGTGCGGGCAGAAGATTGTCAGACTCCCCGAATCGTTTGCCGGACTGGTTCCGCAGGGCACCCCAGACATACAGTTCGAGAACATAGGCGGCAAGTTCGCCAAGCTTGATGAAGTCGCTTCCGGTACGGAAGTGAGGGTACGGCACAGCGATTTGGACTTCAACGACCATGTGAACAATGTGCATTACGTTGAATGGATGCTCGAATCCATGCCGCCGAATCAAGGCCCCATTGAGATGGACATAGTGTACAGGTCTGCCGCAAAGGCGGGAGATCTGCTTGTGGCCGAACGCACGTCCGAAGGGAATCGCACCTTACACCAGATTCGCCGTCCTGAGGATAACGTTGTGTTGGCAACGGCGGCAATGGCATGGAAATAGCATGACGGCAAATCAGATAATTGACTTTGCCCGTATTGCGCACCTTCGCGAATTGAATGCGGAGCTCGCGAAGACAAAAGCCCGTTTAAGGGGAATCGAGCAGGAACGCGATGCGCTGATGTCGCATTTCAATGTGGCGCTTGTCGCCCTGCATGATTTCTGTCAGCTTGCCGATGGTGAACCGTTTAGGATCATCGACGGATGGAACGTAGTCCTTCGCAACCGGAACGTCGCCAAGCTTGGATCCTCGGAGGTGTCGAAGCTGAAGGGCGAATTCCTGAAGGGAAGGGGGGCGGAATGCCCCGTTGCCGCCAGTTCGGAGAAGGAGTGTGGAAGCGCACCCGTTCGCGAGTGGATCGTCTTTGACGGAAGCGATGAAAACTCGTATAGGGTAGGCGAGCGCAGGGTCACTTATACCGGTGGAGTCGGTCTGCATAGGGCCGACCGCCTTATATTGGATTATATTCACGCGGTGCGGCTTCTGGGATTGGATACATCCCGCATTTGCGTTGAGACGGCCGACAGGGACCTTGCGAAGAAGATAGTCGCGTTCGGGGCGACAGTGTCCATGCTTTCCCGCCAACCAAATGAGAAAGTCAAAAACGGGTAAACTCCAGCTTCGGTTAGGTTGCCGTAGTCAATGGAGTATAGTATATTAGCGCACGTCAAACCGAAAGGAGTGCTATGGTGCGCCAAGCGAAGCTCGGCAGAACTAACAGAATGAAAGGAATCTGTACGGCAAAGAAAACGACATGCCGATAGGAAGGTTGGCTGCGCGGAGGGCGACCGACGCGCAGAAGCCCAACTGGACAAAGGAATGAGCCAAACGAAAGTGAAGTCCCGTATGTACGCCTCGAA
>CAKULV010000030.1 GCA_934667425.1 uncultured Kiritimatiellota bacterium
CGGCGCGGACGCGCGATGAAGAACTGTGTGCCCAGCGACCCGTCGGCGAGCGTCTTCAGGATCGCCGTCTTGTCCACGTAGACGAATCCGCCCTCACGGACGCGCTCGAACGAATAGGTGTCTGTCGCAATCTTCTCCATGGCGCGTATTATAGCAAATCCCCGCACACCATGCCCGCCACCAAATCAGGCTCGCCGGCTCTCCCTTCCCTTTCAGTCGCATTCTCGGCCCACGGCGAAAGAAGCTGCATGAGCAGGTAAAGTCCGAACAGCATCGGCACGAACCAAAGATGACCGCCTATTACGTCCGCCGGGAAGAAGCCGGCGATATCAAGCTGCTTCAGGCACACTATAGGCAGTCCTTGTGCCATCCGTATGTTCAGCCGAGCCTATACCCGTCGCGGTAGCTGTAGTGGAGCAGCTCGTTGGCCTTGTCGCAATTGGTGAACCGCTCCTTCTCCCCATCCCATTCAAGGCGCTGTCCCATGCGGAACGCTATGTTCCCGAGAAGCGCGAAGGATGTGGAGCGATGCCCCGTCTCAAGTGTGCAGAGAGGTTCGCCCCTGTCCTTGACCCTGTCGAGGAAGTCGCGCACGACATTGAGCGTAGACCCGCCCCAGCTTCCGTCCGGCATCATCTCCTGCTTGTGCGAATAAGTGTACTTCTCGAATGCGGGTTCCTTCGGGTTGAGGAACTCGCGCCGCCCCTGCGGCTCGACGTCAAAGCCGGTCTCTCCCGCGTAGATGACTCCATCCGTGCCGGCAAGCTCGATCTCCCGCTTGCTGATCGGGCGGGCCGTGGCGCCTTCGTAGATCGCGAAATGTATGAGCTTCTTGTCCGCGAACTCGTACGTCACCTCTATGGTGTCGGGGATGTCCGCATCATGGTCGAGCGAATACGTGCCGCCCACGGCGGTTATCGCGCAGGGGGCCGTCTCGCCGAGCATCCACCTCATCACGTCACAGTAGTGGACGCCCCAGTTGCCCATCTGGGACGAGAATTCCTCATGCCAGCGGAAGTAGTACGGCGCGGTCGTGTAGCGGTACGGACGATATTTGCGCGGGCCGAGCCACGCATCCCAGTCGAGCCCCTTCGGCGGCGGACAGTCCGGACACTTCCCGATTCCGTTCGGGGCAAGGTTGGAGAGCCTTGCGCCGTGCCCCGCGATGAACTTGCCCCACTTGCCGGACTGTATTTCCTTCGCAAGTCTGATGTACGGCACAGAGCCACGGCGGTTGAGCCCGACCGCGACCACCTGCTTGGAGGCCTTTTGCGCATTGACCATGGCGCGTCCTTCCACTATCGTGGCGGAAAGCGGCTTCTCGCAGTACACGTCCTTGCCGGCCTTTATGGCGTCGATGGTCATTATCGCGTGCCAATGGTCGGGCGTTGCGATCATCACCGCATCCACGTCCTTGTCCTCAAGCAGCCTGCGGTAGTCGGAATACCGCTTCACCTCCGGACCGAACCTGTCGGACTCGCCGAATTTTGGCACCGCTCCGCCGATGCCGTATTCCTGGAACTTCGGGTCGATCGCGGCCTGGTCGCGCATCAGGTACGGCTCGTAGCAGTCGCACAGTGCCACAACCTGCACATCGGGCTGCTGCTGGAAAACGCGCATCACCTGCGTGCCTCGGTTTCCGATTCCGATGAATCCCATGCGGATCTTGTCGCGGCCAATCGCCTTGGCGATTGACGGCATGGCGACCGCCGCAGCCGCTCCTGACTTCAAAAAGGATCTCCTCTGCATTATCTCCTCCTATCCCTGAGTTTCAACCTAAAACAGAGTGCATTATACCACAAACGGCCTTCCGTTCGCACTCATCCGATCAGCCACATGACGAGACTCATCGCAAGGCCCACGAACGCGCCTATGACCCCGCCCCAGAGCGTCACGCCGCACAGTTCGCGGTTCGCGACCTCGCGAGTGAGGACCTCGAGCTTGCGCTCGTCGTAGCCCATGATCGTCTCGTATACGATGTTCCAGACGTCCGTCTCCTCGATTATGTTCGGCAGGTTCTCGGCGAGATATGCCGTAACCTGGTTGGCGCACACGCTGGCGATGGTCGTCCTGATGTCGTCGTCGAATAGGTCTGCCACCTCCGCAAGGGCCAGCACCTCTTCCCTGACGAGTTCCGGCAGGCGGCGCTCGAAGCGCTTCCCGAGTTTCGCGACGATCGAGCGCGCCTTGTCCCCGTACTCGTCGAGTTTTCCCCGGATGCTCCTCTCTATTACCGCCCTCACGTCGGGCGCGGACATCTTCGCCGCGATCTTCTCCGACGTCATCAGTTCCGTGCGGATGAGATTCTTCGTGTTCTCGGCGATCAGACGCTTCTTCTTCGTAAAGAGGGCGTTGAACACCCATCGTATCGCAAGCTCGTTAGTGCCCGCGCCGATGGCGAATCCAACGGCCCCCTGGATGAGCATCTGGCAGACGAGAGTCATTCGCCCCCGTTCTTCTCCGCTCCGCTCGGCTTGCCGGCCGCAGCGTCGGCCGGGGCGCCCTCGCCGGATCCCCGGGCGGGCTGCGGCCCGTCGGAGGCCACGGCTATGCCGAGAGCCCTCGCCGCCTGCACAAGCCCTTCGTCGTCGCTCGCGAGGGTGCACTTGACGCCGTGGACGGCCTCAAGCTCAAGCATGGTCGCCAGATGGATTGCCTGGAGAGTCCCGACATCCACCGGGTACGCCTCCGCCGCCCGCCTCATCACGGAATCCGTGACGGGTATCTGCGTGACCGAGCTACAGACCGTCTCGATCCATGTGCCGAGCCGGGCGCGCCCTGCGTCGTCGAGCTTGCCGTCAAGGCGCAGGCGATTCGCCGCCCGGCAGCATTCCGTACGCATCAGCGTCGATGCATAGGCCTTGTCCCATTTGCCCCAGAACTCCGCCGGCCTGCCGATGCCGAGAAGGCGGCGGATCACGAATGAGGAATCAAGATAGACTGTCATCGTACACTCCTTTCCTTCTTCATCTGTTTGAGCGGGTCTTCCCTGAAGCCGAACCCGCCGATCTCCGCGACAGCGGATGCCGGCATCGTCGGCTCGCGGAGAGGCAGCCGGCTGTCGCCGTCCTCCCCGAGGAGCCTTGCGACAATGCGCTTGTGGCTCGTGATCAGCACGTCTCGCCCCTGGCTGGCCAGGCCAAGGTAATGACTGAGCTGTTGCTTTAGCGTGGCCGTGTTGACTGTTATGTTCATGATGGGGACATATTATAGACACATGGCGTCCATAAGTCAATGGGGTAAGTATGTCACACCGGAGACTCTTGATCGGCTGGCCATATCATTCGCTGCACTCACCACTGGCATCCCCTCTCTTCCCTAAACCTTGACGAATATCCCCTTGCGGTAGAGGAAGTAAAGTAGCGACCAGCATACCGCGATGTAGCCGAGGGCATATGCGAGGTCGCCCCATTCTCCACCGATGAGCGTGACGATGCCGCCGAAGAGCCATCTGGTTGCGTCCGACAGAGGATCGAACTTCCCGTAGCGTCCGACGCCGTAGAGTCTCGTAAGCATCCATATCACGATGGCGTTCATTCCGATTACGCGGAAGAAAAAGCTCCACTTTCGCCAGCCGCGAACGTCAATCACATAATAGAATGCCGCAAACAGCGCAAAGGCGTAGCCGGCAGACCAAAGGACGTGCGAACTCGTCCACAGAGACCTGTTGAACGGCATGGACCAGCTGCCGAAGCAATGCGCGATCGTCCAGCCAAGGGCCGCAAGGATGACCGACAGGGACGCCATCAGCAAGGCCTTGCGTCCGCCAGACAGGTCTTCCCGCCTTATCAGTTCGCCCGCAAAGCCCCCGAAAAGCGGCAGGCATATGGCAGGAAGGATCGACAGCAAACCCTGCGTGTCCAGAAGGCCATCGAAGCGAAGGCGTCCGGGCAAGACCATGCGATCCACCCAGCCGACGATGCTTCCAGGCAGCGAGAACGGCCCGCGTCCAAACTCGGCGACGATGTCCGCCGCCTCCTTGGTCCCCGGGATCGCCACCGTTGCCGCATCAGGCGCCGGCACGAGCAACAGCAGGAGCCAATACCCAACGAGAATCGATGCTGCCACTGCGATGCGGATGCGAACCGAACAGAATGCATAAAGCAAGGCCGCCGCCCCCCACGCGAACCCGATTCGTCCGAGAACGCTACCGAAGCGGAACGCCTGCCATCCAAGGTCAATGTGGGTTATGCCCTCACACAGCAGCCCGAGCGCGAAAAGCACCAGCATGCGGCGAAGGACGTTCAGGCATATCGCCGCCCGCGATGCGCCTTTCGCCATCCTGCTTGCGCACGAAAACGGCCACGTTATGCCGGAAACGAAAAGGAACACGGGAAACACCCCGTCCATGAGATGCCATCCATGCCACGCCACATGGCGCATCTGGACTGACAGGAAATTGCCGCTGCCGCACCCAAGCACCCCCGCGACCGCCGCCACAAGGGCCGGAAGGCCCATTATGAAAAGCATGTCGAAGCCGCGCAAGGCATCAATCGAAGCCAACCTCTGCGGTTTTTCATCTGATTTCATCGGGACTTCCCCACATCCAGGCCAAGTGTCAGTTCTCGTTAGAGTGCAAGCCGCCAGAGCCTGCCGAGAACACTACGTTGGATTTCTCCGTGCCCGGCTGGAGCTTCGCGCAATTCCAGATGCAGGCGCCGCAATGCACACACTTCTCCCGGTCGAACTTCGGAGGATTGCCCTCTTCATCCGCCGGCATGAGCGCCTGTGCGCTGCATATCTCAATGCACGTCTGCTTCGTGCAGGCCCGGCAGAGCCCGGCATCCGCAAAGCGGACATGGTCCGCGAAGCCCGGCGCCGCCTGCACTTTGCCGCCTATCAGCAGGGCATCCTGGTGGGTGACTAGCAGTTTCCCGTCAAACGGGATTTCCGGCCACCCGCAGGCGTCCATCACGGCATCGTGCAAGGGCTTGCGTGCTTTCTTCGCCTCGGCGACACCCTTCGCGAGCGCATCCATGTCGCATTTGCGGCCCTTGACGGCTTCGCTGAGTTCCGGTATGCGATTCGCGGGCGGAACGGACTTGAATATCTTGCCAAGGTTAAGGATTCCGCCGGTCAATCCGCAAAGCCCCTCTCCGGCCATCCCCCAGAAGAACGACTTGTTGAACCCCGCCCGCGCATGCGTAGCCTTCTTCAGTCGCCTGTCAAGCGCGGATGACCTGCGCTCGGCGAGATACGTTCCCTCAAGGTTCGCCTTGGTGAAATCCCGGCCCTCTGCAAGAAGCTTCAACACGTTCCTCGCAAGCATTGCGCCGGAGGCCCATGCCTCGTCTACGCCAGCGTTCGCAAGGCAGTCTGTAGTTCCGGAACCTTCTCCGATGCGGGCGAACCCGTCCCCGCACAGGAACGGCTCGCCCTCTGTCCCAGACTCCTGGATGGACTTCGCCCCCCACGAGACGAGCGTACCACCCTCTATGTGCCGCCATATGTACGGATGCTGCATCCAGTGCTGGAGGTAGCGGTAGGTGGTCCTTACCGGCGTATCCTGCCATGGGGCAACGAAAATGCCCATGGAGGCCGTGCGGTTCGGATGCACGTAGAAGAAGCCGAATATCTCAGGTTCGGGGAAGCCAAGCGTGTGGATTATCGTACCGGGCTCGAGTTTGCAGCTGTCCGGCAGCTGCACCACGGCCTTCATGCCCACGCCCCAGTCGTTGCGGGCATGGCCCTTCGGCAAACCAAACCTCTCGTCCAATGCCCTTCCAACGGCCCCGACCGGACCGTCAGCCACAACGGTAAGTCGGGCCTTTACGTCCATCCCAGGCATGTATGCATCGGTCTGCGCACCGTCCTTCTCGACGCCCTGATCGGCCATGCGTACGCCGACTACGCGCTCCCCATCGAATATTGGCCCCGCGACCGGCGATCCAGGCCATATCTGCGCAGTCCCGCTCTCCATCACCTTGCATGCGGCCCATCCCATCAGCGAGCCCATGTTCAGCACCAATCCCCCTCGCTTGTCCATGAACGGCGGGGTGATCGGCAATTCGCGGGCCTGCCATTCGCCGCCCTTCATTATCACCTTGCCCATTCGGAAGCATCCGTCGATCAGGCGAGTCCCCAACGACCTCTTGGAGCAGCCGAGGTGGTCGAAGAGGTATGTGGTCTTCTCCTGCGAGACGTTGGCTGCATTGGGGATCTCCGCCGCGAGATCCACGCCGGGGAACGTCGCGCGCATGGCCTCTGCCCTGGTGACTATGCCGGAGACTCCAAACCCCGTGTCGTCGGCGCGCTCGTAGCACATCACCTGAAGCGGCATTCCGGGCATCACCCGCGACTCGTACAGGGGGGTGCCGTCTTCCTTAACCTTCGAAAGCTCCGGCGCAAGCGTGAGCAAGAATCCTGCGGCCGCCGGCCCAAATCCCGCAACAACGATATCCGTCTCCATCAACTGACGTTCCATGGCAGTCATTCCCATTTAGGTGTTTAACGCAGACGCGCATGCCAGACACGCCCTATCGATGCCTGACATGCGGCGACTGGGAAGGCAAAAGCCCTGCAACGCACCTTACGTGCGGTAGTTCGGCGCTTCCTTTGTGATCGTTATGTCGTGCGGACGAGCCTCGCGCTGCCCGGCGGCCGTCACCCGGTAGAACTTGCCGCGCTCCTGGAGATCCCTGATCGTGCGGGTGCCGCAATAGCCGAGGGAGGCGCGAAGCCCGCCGCAGAACTGGGTCATTATCTCCTTCACATGACCGGAGTACGGCACCATGCCCTCGATCCCCTGCGGCACGAGGTCGTCCTCCTCCTCGTTGTCCTGGAAGTAGCGGGCGCGGGATCCCTTGCCGTTCTTGAGCGCGGCCATGGAACCCATTCCTCGATAGACGACGAACTGCCGCCCGTTCGAATATATCTTCTCGCCCGGACTCTCCTCGGAACCGGCCAGGACGGATCCGAGCATCACGCTGTCGGCGCCGGCTGCTATCGCCTTCGGCACATCGCCGGACAGCTTTATGCCGCCATCGGCAATCACGGCCACGCCAGTGCCGCGAAGCGCCTTCGCCGCCGAATACACTGCAGTGAGCTGCGGTATCCCGACCCCGCACACGACACGCGTGGTGCAGATGGAGCCGGGGCCTATGCCGACCTTCACGGCGTGCGCACCGGCCTTGGCAAGGGCGATCGCCGCCTCGCCTGTGGCGATGTTGCCGGAAATCACGTCCACATCCGGGAAATGCTTGACGATGTACTTCGTCATGTCGATGATGCCCTTGGTGTGGCCATGCGCAGAATCGACCACCACAACGTCAACGCCGGCATCCGCCAGCTTCTCCATGCGGGAGAGGTCTCCCTTCCCGCCTGACACGGAAGCCGATACCCTGAGGCGGAAATGCTCGTCGCAGTTGTAGGTCGGCTTCTGGTTCTCCACGAGGCGCTGCACATCCGTAAACGAATAGAGCCCCACCACCCTGCCGTTCTTGTCCACAAGCGGAAGCTTCCCGATCTTGTTGGCCCGCATGATGTCGTAGGCCTTCTTGAGCGACGTGCCTGGCTTTGCCGTGACCATGCCCTTCTGCATCACATCCGAAAGCTTGCGGGCCTCCATCGGCGCGAAGCGCATGTCGGAGGACGTGATCATCCCAACGAGGCGTTCATCATCGTCCAGCACCGGGAACCCGTTGAACTTGAGGCCCATGCGCTTCTTCTCTGAACGAAGGAACGAGATGTCGTCATTCGCATGGAAGCACACCGGCCTGGAAATCAATCCGTTGAGGTAGTTCTTCACCTTTGCGACTTCACGCGCCTGGTCGTCCTCTTCGAGGTTCTTGTGGATCACACCGATGCCACCGGCCAGGGCCATGGCAATCGCCATCGGCGCTTCGGTGACGGTATCCATTGCCGCCGAGATGAACGGGATCTTCATCTTCTGACGCGAAGTGAGCTTCGTCTCCAGGGATGCATCGTCCGGGAGGAAGTCCGCATACTGGGTGACGAGCGTAACGTCGTCGTACGTAAGCCCCTCAAAGGGGAATGTCGCCATGAACTTGTCGAGGTATCTATTCATATGTTTCACATCTCCAGTCACATCTCCAGCTGAACTCCCTCCACACAAGGCGGTTACGGCAGCAGGCGCTTCGTCGTCCCCTTGAGGTACGCCTTGCACATCTTGAAGCCTTCGGCGTAGTCTGCGCCGCACTGGTAGCCGCGGTAGCGGGAACAGGTGCGTACCATGTCGGCAAAGTCGATGTGGTCATGCTCGCGCATCCAGTCGAGCTGGGAATGGTGGCATTCGAGCATCTTGATCTTCAGGTCTATCTCGCCTGAAATGTCCACGAATTCGTCCGGCACGAAATTGACGCCGGCCAGAGTATCCATGTAGTAGATCGGAACGAGCTTGGCGGCCTTTTGCGTCTTGGACGGCCAGTTGGGGAGCGTCGCAGTGAACGATGCGTCAAACACAAGCTTCGCCGTAGCCGTGTGGTCCGGCATGTAGTCGTCGGGATTGTGCGTGATTATGAAATCCGGCTGCGCATACTGTATTACCTCCACAACCTTGTTGCGGCTCTCGGCGTTGTCGGAATAGATGTCAAGATCGTCGAACACGCCATCAAGGACTTCAATGCCTGCCAGCTTCCCCGCTTCACGCGCCTCCTGCGCGCGCATCGGGATGAGTTCCTTCGGCTTGATCACTACATGCCCCAGCGACCCGTTGCAAAGATGCGCGACGACCACCCTGTCGCCACGCTTCACGCATTTCGCCAGGGTACCGGCACACGCGATCTCAACATCGTCGGGATGGCATCCTATGGCCAATACATTCATCGAACAACCTCCTTTTGATTTGATTAAACCGCCAACCCCAGACATGTTCGCCGTTGCCATCGACCCCAAATTCAACGGATGCGCCATCCAAGGCTACTGGTAAAATTAACGCGAATTATAGCACATCCCCGACCGCAAGCGCAACATGGCCCCTGTTTTTCTGCACCTTCCCGACGAACCCGTAGCCGAGGGGGGCCAGGTCGAAGGCGAAGGCGGCCCCGTCTGCGAGCCGCACCTCCCCACGGGCGGGCTGGCGAGTCCTGTTGACGACCAAGGCCTTCACCTCTCCGGAGTCCGTCCGCCACGTGCGCACGACGACCTCCTTTGGAGCGGATGAGACCGCCGGCCCAGGATCGGAGAGAATCAGGCCGGCATTCGACTTGACCTCGGCGGCAACGTCGCAGACGTTCCCCCAGTTCGCGGCGAACTCGCGTCCGCGCTCCGTCGTCGGGTCGGCGGACAGGCAGAAGTCGAAAAGCCCGTTCGCCCCGGCCGCTATCCCCTGATAGGTCATGCACGCGAGCTCCTCCTTCGTCGGGAACCGGAACTCCGGGTTCGTCTCCTCCTTCCGGTACCACTTCCAGTTGAACGTCTGCGGCACCTGCCACTGCGGCAACGTGCCGAAGCTCGCGGCGCGGGCCTCCAGCGGCCAGTCGGAGGCAAGCCCGATGTCGTTTCGGCGGTTGCCGATCGGGTACGGGTCCAGCCCGATCACGTCGCACGTCCCGAGGAACGGGCGCACAAGGTATGGCTTGTCCGTCACTCCCCATACGGGATGGTCGGGGTCAAGCGCGTGCAGCCGCCTGCGCATGTCGCGCAGGCCGGGCACGGCATCCGCCGGCGCCTCGTCGTTTACGTACCAGGCGAGGATGGCCGGATGCCCCTTCACGGCGTTGACGATCTGATCCAGCTCGGCCTCCTTTCGCTGGAGATTGTAGCAGAGCAGCCGTCCGGCTGCGGCGATGGCGTCGAGCTGCGCGAGCGTCGGGAGCTGGTAGGCGATGATGCTGTTGAATGGACTGTTCGTGATCATCTCAAGGGACGCGGGAGCAAGTGTTGCGTATATGCCGATCGGGAAGAACCGTTTCCCGTCGAGCAACACGCGCCCCGCATCGTCAAGGTCTACGCGCCGTCTCGGACGCGGCGCCCGCGTGAAGGACAGGGATGCCGCGCCCAAAAGCCCGCCGGACCTCTTTCGGACCTCAAGCGCGACGGGGTGGGAGCCCTCGGCCAAATCAGCCACGCGCAGGGTGACGTTTGCCGTCTCCGCGTCAAAGGCGTCCGCCGTGCGCTCCGCGCCGCATCCGGACGCATCCGTGTAGACAAAAACGGCGTCCAGCGTCTCAAGCGGATTCTTGACGCAGTTGATGTGCAGTATGGCGTGGAAGCGGACCTCCCCTTCCTCCGCCCAGTCCCGGTACGCGGAAGAGACCAGCCACTCGACCGGGCTGGATCCGATAAGCTCGACCTCCAGGTCGTCTACCTTGAAGCGTCCCGTGATCGGTTCCGACGGCTGCGTGAACCGGAACTGTCCGATCCTGGCCTGCCCCTGCAGGGGAGGCGTAGAGCCTTCGAAGCGGACCCATCCGTCGTTGCCGACGCCGTTTTCCGCGACCGGGAAGCCCTCCGCACCGGATATCCATCTGCCGTCTTCGTCATACCAGTCGATGGTCATCCTGGGTTTGGCCGGCTTATCGCCCAGCATCAGGCTCTCGCTCTTGACCCAACCTCCGAAGCGGTACTTGCCGCCGCCTTCCACCATGAACCTCTGCGTCGCATACGAATCCCCGGAGGAGGCCGAGCGCGCCCATACCAGGCACTTGGAGCCGTTCCGCCCTCCCCTCTCGTCAATTGACCAAGCGTCGCTGCCGAGCTTCCACCCGAAGTCACCGCGCTCGAAGTCGAGGTTTGCCGGACGTTCCGGATATTGGGGGCCGCTCGCCGCATCGCCACCCATCGACGCGGCAAGCGCGATGGCGAGCGGAATCATCTTAAGGGTTCTCATCGTATTTCCTTCCGTGCTTTTCTGTCGTGTACACCCTATGCGGGACGAACGCAATATCACCTGACGACCAGGACGGTGCCATGGTGCCTGTCCAACCTGAGGCGCTTGCCGCTGAGGCGAAGCCGCCAATTCGCGTCCATGCCGACAAGTTCAGGAAGTTCGCCCGTGAACCCGCCATTCAGCGTGAAAAGCGTGAGTGACCTCCGGTTGGCCAACATCCCCGGATTGGCAACCGTGAGGGTTGCCCCCTCAGGGAAGGCCAATGAACTCTCGAATGTATACCCTGGCGTCTCCGAGATGTCCACGCTCCAGTCTGCCGGCCAGTTTGCCGACCCGGCGTTGAGGACAAGCCCGGCCCCCTTCAGCGTCATGGAGCCTATCGAGACCGCATGGCCGGAGAGGTCGAGATTGCCGCCCGCGAGCACGAGCGCGTTGCCGTCCGGGATCGCTCCGTCGCACCCTGCGGCGAGCGTCCCCTCCTTTACGACGGTCGCCCCCGCGTACGAGTTTGTTGCGTCGAGGGTGAGCGTGGCGCCCCCTACCTTCGTGAGACCTCCGCCGACAAGGTCCGTCAGCTCGACCTTCTCCAGGTGGCTGTGGCTTCTCTCGCAGGCGTAACGCACCGAGACATCCGGCTCTGCGGCATATCCCCAGCCCGGGCAAGTGACGATCACGTTCGTCACGCTGCGCGTTTCGGGATCGAACTGCGCAAGTGCCGTCGCGCCGTCGCCGCCGCCGCCGCTGACGAGCAGCCCGGGCGCGCCTACGGGTGACATGAAGCCGCTGGCGCTCTTCTTGAGGACGATGGACTTTACGCCCTTGCCCGTCGGCTTGACTATCGGAAAGCAGACAGTAATGTCACTTCCGTCATTGGCGTCAAACTCGATGCCCTTCTCGAAGACGGTAATCCGTCCAGAATGGCGCCCCTCTTCCTCAAGCCCCAGACTGAGTCTTCTTCTCTTGATCGCCCGGATGCGGCCTCCGTTGACGTTGAAGAACACCTCGCTCCTAATGGATTCGAAATAGTTGAAGATCGAGTCGGAGAACTCAAGCAGTCCGCCGTTGTTCAGCGTGAAACACGTCCGGGACCCCTCTGTGAGTCCATAGCGGCCGTTCACGTCCACGAGGGAGATGCTGGACGACGGCCCGTCTGCGACAAGTTCCGCGTAGCCGAACCTGTACCCGTTTGCGGGCACCTGGAGCGTCATGTTGGTGATCATGCACGGGCCTCCGGCCACGTAGAGATGGGAGCGTCCGCCGTCTAAGGACGACGCGTTCACCCCGTTGCCGCACCCCATGGCGAAGAGATTGCCCGCTCCGTTCGGCTCGAAGCGCGACGTTCCGCCGTATTGCATGAAGAACGCGTCAAGCATCGACTGGTTTGCCGCCCAGTAGGCCGTCCCGACCGACGTGTAGCTTCCCCCGAAGAGGTTCCACTCCCCACTGCCCATGTAAGCGATTAAGGGCCTGGCCGTGATTCCCTGATCCGTCCCGAGGCGGTTGACAACCCTGCCGCCGCGCTGATAGACGGCCGCGCCGTCGCCGTAGGCGGTGGAGGCCACGCAGATCTGCGCCGTCACGACCGTAGACTCGCCCGATATCTCTACGATGCCGCGTCCGGCGGTCTGGTAGCCGCCGACCGCGAAATTCAGCGTCTTGACGTCGGCGGCGGTCGCCGGCGAGACGTTCACGAGCGTAGAGTCTTTGATTACAAGCCTGCCGACCAGCTCCCTCTTCTCGGCCGACGTGATGCCCGGGGACTTTGCCCAGCGACCGCCAACGGATATCACATCCTCCGAACCGGCAAGCCTTGCGGTCGTGCGGTCGAAGATGACGGTGCCGGCATTGCCCTGTCCGGCCATGTCCGCCGTCACGAGACCCGTACCGAGCGTAACGTCCGCGTCCATGAACTCCAGTGTGCCGCTGCGGGCGGCGAAGTTCATCTCCTTCGGCGATGAACCCGTCAACGTCAGCCTGTTCGTCCCGGATGCGCCGATCCCGAACGTCGGGCCGACGACTGACGCTTCCGACAAGGCGATCGTGTGGTCGCCCGACTTCGTCGTGTCCACCGAAACGACCGCCCCCTGCTCAAAGCGCCCGTTGTTGGCCAGGGAGAGGATGTCGGTGTCAGACCAGGCCGTCGAGCCGTCCGGTGCGGCGACGGGGACGATGACGTCACCGCCGGTCGCCTCTACCTTGCCGTAATTCGGGATGGAGCCGGGAAGCATCGCGTAGATCGCCCCGCCACGCGAGCCGTCGAGGATCGTCTTGCCGGTATAGGAGCACGCGCCGGACAGGACGTACCTGAATGGGCCGTCGTACGTGACATCGACATCGCCGGCGGGCGTGTTCTCGCAAACCAGGGTTCCATTGTCGTCAAACGCCGTGGGTGCGCAGCCGTTGATAGACACGTTCGCCGGCACGGCGTCGGATGAGGTCATCCCCGCGATGGAGACTTGCGTTTGGGGATCGTCCGTGTAGATGCGGAGCGTCGCGCCGCCCGCAATGGTTAGGGACGAAAGCGTGACGTCCGCCCTCCCGGTGACGTGCAGGCGTCCGCAGCCAGACTTCACGTCCACGGGCAGGGTCCTGACCACAGTCCCGGCGGCATCGCCAACGACCCGAACGGTCGCGTCGCCCGCAAGCTCCACGGCAGACGCGAGCGCCCCCGACCCGTGCAGCTCAAGCTCCTGTCCGGCGGATACGGAAGTCCCGCCCGCATGGCCGTTTGCGCCCGTCAAGCCCAGCTTCCCCGCAAGCACCTGCACCTTGAGGTTGCTGCCGTCCGCCGCGATCGGCCCGTTGAATACGATGCGATGGCCTGATGAGCTGGATACCTGGAGGACGGTCGTCCCGGATGTGTCCTCGCACAGCACGTCCGAATCGAAGAAAAGGTCGCCCGTCCCGGCGTTGTCCAGAATGATGCCGCTCTTGCTGGCGCAGCGGATTCCGCGAGTCGTCGTCTCCCCCGTTCCCACGTAGCGCAGCTTGCCAGATCCTGAGCACAGGAAGCGGGAGGCTTTCCCCAGCGGCCCCGCCGCTCCGGCAACCCCCATCGTGGCCGTCTCCCAAATGCCGTTCTGGAGATCCGGCTCCCCGGTGAATGCGTTCCTCGCATTTGTGAGCCGAACAGTCCCGGACGACTGCTTGACAGGCGCGAGTCCGTGGGCTGGCGTTGCGCCTTCCGCCACATCGCACGTAACTTCCGCATCCACATGGAGATGCGCGTCATCTTCGACGAACACCCGATCCATTTTCCCGGCATACGAGAAGAACTTAAGGCAGCGTCCGTCCTCCCCCTCGATCTGCAGCCTGTTGCCATTCTTGACCCACACTGCGGTATCGCCTCCCGCCGCGAACCTAAGGCCCCCGGGGAATTTGGCGCAGTCCTGATACCTCGGGTCTTCAGGGGTACACAGCTGTATCCTCTGGAGAGACCTGTCCGGGCGGTCCACCACAAGTGACTTCAGGAACGGGGCCCAGGGCGACGAAAAGATGACCTTGCCCTCTCCCGTCTGGCGGGACTCGATGAACACCCCGGAACACTGCCCTCCGCCGAAGTTGTAGTTGAACCTTACATCGCCCCTGCCGGCAAGGATGCAGGTCGTGCCGCCACTCCCGGCATACCCGCCGTCCGGATCGTTGTAGACAAGCCCCCAGACGTAGTTGACCTTGACCTCCGTAGGCGAGTCGTTCCAGAGCGTGAAGTTCCCGTTCTCCTGCACGGCATACGTGCCGATGGCCAATCCCCCGTTCAGGATCGGAGCCAAGGGGACATCCTCCTCGACCTTCAGGACGGACCCCTGGATCATCTGCAGCGGACCGCTGCTGAACCTGAATTGGGGAAGCGCCGCGCCACGGAATGTGATGTTGCTGATCGCCACCATGCCAGTCAGGTAGACGTTCGTCACAGCAGTGGGCGTGTCGAATATCGCCTGGTCTGACTTGTGCCCCATGTTCCCGTACTCAGCCACATGTGACTCGTTCGTGAAAACGCCCGGGACAACCCTCCCCTCCCACTCGGGATGGCTTTCGATCCCCTCGATGCTCCAGTTGGCGGGATCGTTCCAATTTCGGCTGGAGATGCCGACCCAATGGGCGACCACCGGCTCAGAGCGGTAGACGTTTTCGGCTGAGACGCCCAACCCCGTAACGGCGGCCGCGATGGCGACCGCCATCCTAAACCGCTTCATATGCACGTAGATGCATTTTTTTTTTCATGGTTTACCTGCCTTTCAGTTTGAGTTGCCCTGACTTGCCTTTGACATGCCGAAGACCATACCATAAGTGTTTTTTTTTTGTCAAGCATATCCGCGCATTTCACCGTCTTTCGCCAATCCCGCACAGCATTGTGCGCCTTGCGCGAGATCCAGCGCCTCCATCAGCTTGCCCAGGTTTTTCTCCTGCGTGCTGGCCCACGGCGCGATCATGAACCCCTTGAGGCGCGACGGCGACAGCACGCGGCGGCAGTAGTCGACCGTAAGTGGATAGTTTACCAGGTTCCGTTCCGTGCCGTAGTAGCTCGGCACCCAGTTTGTCGCGCACGGCACCTGCTCGTAGCCGAGCCGGTCCAATTCCCCGTACGCCAGCAATCGCACCTTCTCGTACCCTCGCTCAAACGGCCCGTCTTCCGAGAACGTACGCCCGTAGTACCAGTTGGACTGCAGCACGCTCCTCGGAACGCGCCTCGCGAACTCCTCCGGCTTGTGCCAGAACGCATCGGCCCACATCCACGGACGCGCCCCCGTCTCGCCGATCCTGTCGAGAAGCCACTGCAGGTCATGCCACCACAACTCGCCCTGGCGGGCCGCCGCATAAAGCCGATTCGGCTGTTCGCCGATCGCCTCCTCGTCGAAACCGATGTGGAAAAAGCGGAACTTGCCGAAGACTGACGCCACGTCCCGAATCACGTCCGCGCAGACGCGGTAGTACGCCGGAGTCGACAGCATCCGCGCGTATTCGCCGAGCCAGTGGTCGTGGCACGCCGAGAAGTTCAGCTTGGGGATCGGCTCAAGGCCCATCTTCCGAAGCCGCCCCACCTCGCCCTCCATCTTCTCGGGGGACCACGACCCTCTGATCGCAAGCTCCGGGTGGCTTGGATAGGAGAGCGCCTCGCCGATGTCAAGGACGACCATGTTCATGCCGATCCCGGCCATCCGCTCCGTGACCGCGCGATAGACGGGCTCGTCAAATTGGAGGCTGTCCGGATTGTCCTCCGGGCGGTCGCTCCACATCCGGGTCCCCAGATGAAGCAGCAGACTTCGAATAGGTACGCTTTTATTTCCCATATTCAGCCTCCAAGCAATATCATGTGGGGCAACTGCAATAACCAAGCCGCTACCGAAACGGCGGCAAGCGAAACCGCCAGCTGTGAACAAGACGCGCAATTGAACCTATGGTTGCACCCGAACATGAAATGCCTTTTTGTCTTTGAAACCTGACATCTTCCCTTCGCCGCACAGTATAAACAAAAGGCATCCGGCAAATCAAGCCGAACACCTATCTTATCAACCATGATTTTATCACACATCCACTAATCATGTCTCGGCGAAGGCATTTTTAAGTTACAACCGCATTAGGTTTGGCGGCACCACACCCTTCTTCGATGTCATACCGCAATGTTAACTTTCAACGACAACCGTCAAACCATCTCGATGGCGGAATCGACGATGGTGCGCCTCTCCTTCGAGAACGCGAGGCCGACGAGCGTGAGCGTCTTGCCGTTGCCGGCGAAGCGGTCGGCGTAGCGGTTCGCCCTGATCTGCGCGATCGCCTCGGCGGCCGACGCGCCGAGCTTGAACTCGACCACGTAGCCATGCTCCGGCGTCTCAAGCGTCATGTCGATCCGCCCCTCGTTCGTCTTCACCTCCGCCTCCGCCGCGACGCCGATCATCTTCAGGATCACGTAGACGATCGCCTGCCACATCTGCTCGTTCTGCCGGTCCGTGAGGTCGTAGGGGATGTTCGCGAAGAGCCGCTTCAGCGCCGCGACGAACCGCTCCGGCTCGCCGGCGTAGAGCGCGTCCACCGCGTCGGCCTGGATGTCGTTCGCGCGGTTCTGCTCCTGCCCCGTGTAGGCCGGCACGACCTGCCGGAGGAAGGAGTTCTCCACCTCCAGGTTCGGGAAGTCGAGCGCGTAGCGCCGCGTCGTCCCGCGCTGCTGGAAGCCCGTGATCGTGAGGTAGCCCGTCTGGAAGAGGAGCGTCGTGAAGTCCGCCCGGTCCGGCTCGTAGGTGCCGAGCACCGACTCGTCCACGTCCACCTTCGCGAAGTTGAGCGGACGGCGCTTCAGCGCGTCCATGAGGAACGTCGTCATCGCCGTCGTCGACCAGTAGTTGCGCAGCTTGCAGGACGCGAGGCAGAGCCCGAGCGAGACCGGGTTGATCACGCGCTCGGACTCCTCCTCGAACAGGTAGCCGTCGTACCAGCGCTCGATCTCGGCGAGGCCCTGCGCGCGCGTGAGGCCGTTAGCCTCCGCGAAGCGGCCGAGGAGACCCGGCAGGTTCCGCTCGACCTCCCCGCGCGTGTAGCCGAAGAGCGTCGCGCAGCTCCGCTCCATCGTCATGTCCTTGAGGTTGTTGAGGTCGGAGAAGATCGAGACCTTCGAGAACTTGCTGATGCCGGTGAGGAACGTGAAGCGCTGCCGCCCCTCCAGCGTCTTGACGACGGAGTAGAACGCCTTGAGCGCGTTGCGGAACGGGATCACCTCCGGCGTGTTGAGGTTCTTCAGGAGCGGCTTGTCGTACTCGTCCACGAGGAGGACCATCTGCCCGTCGGGCGACTGGTCCGCGAGGTCGTTGACGAGGTTGCGGAAGGTGTCCGGCGCCGTCTCGCCCCGCCGAAGCGCGACGCCGTTGCGCTTCGCCTCGTCGGCGAGGATGTTCGTGAAGAGCCCCTCCAGGTCCTCGGCGCGGTCGGGCTGGACGCTCCCGAGGTCGAGCCGCAGGACGGGCCACTTCCTCGACCAGTCCCACAGCGGCTCGATGAAAAGCCCCCTGAAGAGGTCGCGCCGCCCCTCGAAGAGCGCCTGGAGGACGGACACCGTGAGCGACTTCCCGAACCGGCGCGGCCGCGCAATGAAGAACTGCTTGCCGACCGACAGATTGACGAGCGGCCAGAGCCGATCGGTCTTGTCGATGTAGGTGAACCCATATCGCACAAGGTTGTCGAACGTGTAGATGTCGGTCGCGAGCTTTTCCATGCCGCCCATTATACCATAACAAAGCGACATCCAACTGGTTTTTGCTGCATTTGCGACGGGAGCTGGAGCGCAGACGCTACCGGCGGCGCCTGATGGTGCGCTCGGCCGTAAGGCCTGATGCGCGGTCCCTGCACACGAGCCGGTAATCGCCGTCCGCGTCGTCAACGTTGGTGAGGATGTCCACAGTACATGTTCCGCTCTGGACGCACACGAACCCGGCTCCGTCGAGTTCGCGACCCACGGCGTCGAACATCCTGATCTCGCCGGGAAGCAGCGCCTGGATTGGCTTGCCCTTGCCATCCAGCACCCTGAACGTCACGCGGACGGATTCGCCGGCGCACACCCGACTGGGCGCATCGACATCGACCGAACCGATCCTCTCCTTGAGGAACGCGAAGAGCCGCCCGTCGTTCGTGTCGTAGCGTACAGGCACCTCAATGCGGCCGCCCTTCCGGGAGAACCGCGCCTCCCCTCCGCGCGACAGCTCGTACACGGCCACGGTCGATCCGTCGTCGGCGAGCGACACGCTGCCCTCGTATGGCAGTCCCCTCTCCATCGTGAGACCCCACTGCCCCACATATTGCCCAAACGTGCGGTGGTCGTTGACGGCGAAGAGATAGCGCACCCCGTTCCAGCGGCGGCTGTACACCACGATCTCCGGGGACGAGCTGTCGGCCTCGGGGACGTAGCGGGATGCGAGCTCCCGCCGCAGGTTCTCGGCCTGCTTCAGCATGTTCGCCTTCGCCCGCATCGTCCCGAGGCGCGTCTTGGCGTCTCCCTCGCGCGAAGCCTCCATCGCGTCCACGTCTTCCGTGTGGTCGGAGGCCGGCGGCGGCTCGAAGCTCACGACAGGCGCCTTCACGTCGGCCGCAAGCGCCGCAAGCAGCTGCTCGTCGGCCACAAGGATGCCGCCGCGAGACTGGAACTCCCTGATCCTGTCCACTACGGGCTTGGTTAGGAACATGCACTGCGGCGCGTACAGCACCTTCACGCCGTCGAGCCCGTCGCGGATTATCGTCTCCTCGTAGACGACGCGCGGGTCGAGCCTCGCCCTCTGCATGAACGTGATGGACGGGGCCTTCCATCCCCAAGAGGCGGGCCCGCCGAACGCGCAGGTGGTGAAGCTCTCCAGCACCGCCACGGGCGGGGCCTCGCGCCCGAGCCGCTTCAGCATCGGGCCAAGCGGCGCAACAACGCCCTTGAGCATATGCCTCAGCCTGTCGGCGGATTCCGGGTTCGTGTACACGTATCCGGTCCCCTTCCCCGTCTCGCATATCGTGCCCCAGCCATGGTACATGACCGCCTGCACCGGCTTCGCGAGCATCGACCAGGTCGCCTCCTGAAGTATGTCCGGCGGGATCGTAGGGAAATCCGCGAGAGGTCGGCGACGCACCCACTCCGGCTCCGGCTCGACCTTCCTGCCCATCGGCGCGATCTGCGAGCGGTAGCATATGAGCTGCGTCATTATCGCCGGCCTCTGCCCGATGCGCCCTGCGGCCATTGCAAGTATCTCCTCGGCAGGGCCCGCCACGTTCATCGGCTCCGGGACGGCGTACACCCACTGGTTGAGCATGTCTACGGCGCCGCCCGACCCCCAAATGGGCGGGCACCTGACCGCCGGATCCCAGAACACGAAGAAGCCGGGGCGATCCACTTGCCTATGGTATTCATCCGCTATCCCGCCGGAGTAGCCCGGCCAGCCGTCCCCGCCCTTCCAGAACCAGCGGTAGTAGGAGAGGATCGGATCATCGGCGGGGACGATGCCGTCAGGGAACTTGAGCTTGGCGTCGGCAAGGCCCTTCCTGTCAAGCTTCTTGCCCGTGACCTCCGGCGGCACGTCGCGCCCGGTCTCCTTCCTGTACCGCTCGTGCTCCGTGTTGAACGAAGGCGCCGTCGCATCGCGGGCTTCCGAGATGGCGAGCACCCCCACAAAGCCCGGATGGCCGCCGTAAAGCCGCGCGTCATCCCTTATCAGCGGCTTCATGGTCTCCAGAAACGCAGGGTTGGATACTTCCGGCACAAGGTCGCCCCTCTTGCCGTAAGTGACGGGCTTCCCGTCGCGGCCCTTGCGCGCGTACCTCTCGTCCGCCTTCCCGCCCGGGTACTCCGTGCGCATCGAGTGGAGGAGCCTCACTCCATGGACGAGCGCCTCGTCATATGCCTTGCGGGCATTTGGGTCTCCGGGCCTCGCGTACGCAAGCCCATGCGTGAACCCGAAGTCGGCAAGCGCCGGCTCCATTGCCGCCCCGTAGCCCCACATCAGCGCCGTCATCCCGTCGCCGTCGCGAGGCCCCACCCCAATGCGGAACGTACGCACGGACTCTACCGCGTTCCCCCCGGCATCCTTGCCCGTTAGCGAAACGCGCAGCGCCCGCCACCCCGGGCGTATCCTCGTCTCGACCGCGCACGGGAACGATGCGGAGGATTCGGCGGCGAGCGTCCCCAACCGGAACTCGCCCCTGCGCACCCTGCCGCCCTCGACGAACTGCTCCGCGACCGCGCAAACGTTGGAGATCGCGGTGGACGTGACGTTGCCCACCCGTATGGTCACGGCGGCGTTCGTCTCTCCGCGCACGAATGCGGTCCTGCCCTCGACCGCGACATCAACCGTATCGCGCTCGCAGGAGGAGATGGACACGCGGCGGATCGTGCCGTCGAACGGGTGATGGTTCGACACCGCCCTGTCGCCGATCACCGGCCTGAACCTTACCGACGGCGCCAACGGCCCGGATCGATCCAAGGCGCTGTCAAGGCGCTCGCCCGCGAACTCCCACACCACGCGCCCGCCCGCGCTGAAGCAGAACGAGACTGTCGCGGCCTTCCCCGGCGCGACCGGGACGGACGGTCCGCGCACGACCGACGTGCCGTTCGAGAAGCCGGCGTACAGCACGGGCGTGCATATGCCATTGCGCACGTCCATCTGGAGCTGGAATCCGCGATGCGTATGCTTCGGCGAATAGGTTATGGCAAGGTCATCCCAGAGTATCCCCTCGTGCGGAGGAAGGTCCGGGGCGCACAGTTCCCCGAACACCACATCCGCCTCGAACAGGAACGCACCGGACGGCGTCCATAGCCTGTCCAGGACGAACCCAGAGGCAACAGACATGTTCGTCGGAGACGTGGCGCCGATCCCGCCCGGCCCCAGCACAGATCCACCGTTCAGCTTGCCGCCGGCGGGGAGGCTTCCCCTGGTGAAGTCCCACACGCGCGTCTCGCCGACCTTGCGCACACAGTCTCGCGGCGACGGCGTCTCGAACGACGCGGGCGGCATCGCCTCCACAAGCGGCGTCACCGGCTTTGAACCCCCGCACCCGGCAAGCATCGTCCAGGCAACCGCGAAAGCCGCAAAGCCCTCAAGCGAAATGATCTTCATCATGGCATCGACCCTCCTCGTCAATTTGCGCGTATTCTACCACAATCAGCGGATCACCATCTGCATCGAGCCGCGTCCCATCGTGGCGACGTACGATACAGAGCCGTCCCCGTTCGCGCGCTTCACAAGCGACCTGCAGCGAAGTCCGGTCGCCGTCTTCCTGACCTTGAACTTCGTCTCGGGCATCGACGCGGCGGCGGCCTCGCTGAACGTGCAGATCGGCACCGTCATGATCAGGGAGTCTTCGGTATCGGGCGTGACGACCTCCACGGGCAGAGTCCCGTCTGCGGTGTTTACGGAGAGCGGGGAGTCCCACTTCAGGTTGCGGTAGCCGAACTCCGTATCCGACGGGATCACAAGGCTCGTGCCCTCGGCGAATGTGATCGCAAGGCCGTCCGCCGCCGTTGAAGACGACACGCGGAGCGAACCCTCGGTTACGTTGATGACGTTTGTGCCCTCAACCGGCAAAGTCCCCTCTGCGCCATCGATGAAGCGCGAGACGCCAGCGAGGTCAAGAGCCCCCGCGCCCGTCTTCTCGATCGCGCCGGCATACGTCACCTGGTTCGAGAGGCGCATCGTCCTGCCCCCGTTCACCTCGAACTTTACGCCGCCCAGGACGAGCATGCCTCGCGTTGGCTCCGCAAAATCGACGCTGTTCGTGACGATCACGTGCGGAAAGTTTTCGAACTTGATGGCGTTGCAGGTGTTCGTGGACGCGGTGTACGCGCCGCCCCAGCTCAACGCATCGCCGAGATACGTCCTGAACACGTATCTGGAGCAGCCCTGCGCCTGGTACATGGTGAGCTGACCATGGAAGGCGGCGTTCGCACGGCTCAGCGAGATGGTCCCGCCTGTATCGATGTACGCGCCGATCCGGAGACCGGCGCCGTCGCTGCACACGTCGGCGTCGATGGTCAGGTCAAGCGTTCCGCCTATGTAGATGTCCACGGGGCTGCCGATGCCCGCGCTCCGCACATTGATCCTCTCCGCTGAAATGCGGCGGATCGGGTTGATCCCCCACAGCCCGAAGCTTACGCCCTCAAGGAAGTTTATCTCCTTGAACGAGACAAGCCCGCCGCCCTTCCATGACGAGTTGGCGCCTATCGTCAGCGTAGCGCCGGGCAGTTCCACTGGAGCGAATATGCAGAGCTTCTTCTTGCACCAGTAGTGAAGGGTGCTGTCGGCGGGCGGCGTCTCGCCGCTCGTCCAGTCCCCCTCGTGGCCGGGCTCGAATGCACCGTACTGGACGGAACCCGCAGGATGGCCCGAAGTCTCCACGTTTTGATTTGTCATCGCGACGATTCCCGGCGTGGCGACATACACGTCCTTGCCGCCCGCGCCGTCGTCAACCGCAAGCAGCCTGAACTCCGAGCCGGGAAGTTCCGCCCCATTGTTCGCGTACAGTTTCACGCTCGAAAGGTCGCCAACTGTCTCCGCCGCCCCTGCTCCGAGATGCGCCACCTTGACCGAAGCGCCATGTGGATTGTCTGGCGAGACACCCGCGACGAATGCATCCACGGTCGCATCGGCCACGTTGAGCGAGGTCCAGCCGTCAATCGACAACCCGTCGGATACGGAGAGGGTTGGGCGCAGCGAATCGCCGGAAGCGGCGATGCCGAACTTGAGCTTCGCTGCGTTGGCGGAGAAGGAGCGGAACGACGCCACGTCGGTCGAGGCGCCGTAGTGGAGGCGGAGCTCCGCCCCGTCGTCGACGCGCACCGCCGTCTTAGGGCAGGCGAACGGCGCGGATGAGTCCAGCGCAACGATCGTATTCCCGCCGGTGACATGGAACGTCCCCGGATAGTCCGCTAACGCAAAGGGCTGTATGCGGCAAAAGTACCCGTGGTCTATCGCCACGCCGTTGTAGTTCGTGTACGGGCGCGTATACACCATGTGGCTCACATCCGTCCCGGCGAACGCCGCCACGAGCCCATGGTTTCGCACATAGCCGCCTGTCCCGAACGAGTAGCGGTAGTTCTGGGTGATCCTTGCGGGGTTGTCGGCCGTGCCGGCGACCGTCACCGTGCCGGTCTCCCCCTCATGGGAATGGTAGAGGGGTCCATAGGCGTCCACGCGAAGCTCCGAGCCTCCTAAAAGCACGAGGTCCCGCACGAACGGGGCGTATCGGTCGTTCGACGACACGTCGGCTTGGAACGTCCCTGCGATCACCAGTTGACCTCCGCCCCAGTGGCGATCTGTCGCCTTCATGGAAAAACAGAGGCGAGCCCCCGGCGCAACATAGTAGTTCTTGGAGCTGTCTGGCGCGGCGCCGTCCGACCATCCGCCTGCGGCGTTCCAGGAACTCGATGAGGACGTGTCCAACCGTTCCAGGCGCACATAATCCGCATACGGATCATCCGTGGCAACGGCCCCAAGCGCGACAAGCGCGGCAAACATCGAGTGAACTGCTTTTTTCATGGCGTCTCCTCATGCGATAAGTGGTTACAACGGTTAGAGATGGCGCCATCATAGCAAATGTGTTTTTTTTTTCAACAGAAAAGCGTTTTTTTTTTCGGGAGCAGACACATTCTCGACGATGTGCGCGCCTCTCCTCCGAGAACGCGAGGCCGATGAGCGTCAAGCGAAGCAACGGCCCGACAATGGGCCTATGGCGGCAGATTGGCTGCCGAACGCCGGGGCGGGGCCGGCAGGGGAGCCGTCAGACGCAGAACCAGTTGTAGCCCCGGTTGCCGCAGACCTCGACGACGTAGGTCTCCACCGGGTGGCTCCACCCCGGGCGGCGCGGCAGCGAGTCGCGGTAGCGCTTCGCCTGCGCGACCGTCTCGGCGTCCGGCGTCGCGCGGCCGAGGACCTTCTGCCGCCCGGCCTCCGCGTTCGTGAAGTACTTGAACTCCACGAGGCACGCGGGCTTCGCGAAGCCGGGCTTAGGCACCGCGAGGAAGTCGCAGCGGCCCTCCGGCGTGTTGTACTCCGTCTCTATCGAGTAGTACATCGGCAGGTAGTCCCACGTCCGGGACGCGAACGTCGTGCGGAAGAAGTTCTCGTTCATCTTGTCGAACGCCTGCGCCGGGATCCGCGCCTTCACGAAATGCTGCCAGTACGCCTCGAACAGGCCCCGCCACGTGCCGCCGTCGAGGGCGAGGTCTTCCGCCGCCCTGCCGAAGTGGCGGCGAGCCTCGTCCTCGTTCCTGAACTCCGAGAGCTCGTCGTAGTAGTCCACGAACATGTTCCGGATCGTGAGGTTCGGGATGCCGAGCCGGAACGGCGACTCGAACGTGAGGAGCCCGAGGTAGTAGAGGGCGTACGGGAAGAACTCCTCCGTGAAGAACTTCGCCCGCCCGAACTTGGCGGCGAGCCCGCCGCGCGAGGCCGCCTCGCCCTCGCCGCGCTCCACGTAGGCCTGCACGCGGGCGAGCGCGTTCGCCGTCCCGCCGGCGAGCCGGCGGATCCAGCCGATGTCCGTGCGGACGTTCGCGTCCAGCGGCATCTCGGGTATCCTCCCCTTGTTGACGACGAGGCAGCGCAGGTACCAGTTGCAGATCGTCGCGTTGTAGAGCGGCTCCGCGCCCGGCAGGAAGCGGTAGCCGTCGTAGAACGCCTTGAGGTCGGAGAGGACGGCCGGGTAGTTGGCCCGGTCGAAGCCCCGGTCGGCGAATATCTCCTCGACGTACTTCGCGACCTGCGACTCCGAGAAGCCGACGATTCCGAGCTTGTCCTCGTCGAGGCTTACGACCGTCCCCACGTTGAAGCCGCTGGAGAGGTCGTCGAGCGTAATCGGCAGCACCCCCGTGAAGTACGTCCGCCCCACCGTGCCGTCCGCGAGCCCCGCCTTGAACGACTTGAAGAACGCCTTGAAGAACGACTCGCGCGCCGCGTCCGCGTCGTGCCCGCAGATCGCGTCGTACTCCGCGTCCCACCGCGAGACTACGAGCTCGTTCGTGAAGTTGTCGTACTCGTCGATGATCACGTAGAGCGGGGGGAGCCTCCTGTCCGCGATGACGCGGCGAAGCGCGTCGATCATGGCGGACGGCGTCTCGGCGGACACCGCATCGCTCCAGTCCGCGAGATGCCCGTAGGAGACGGCGAAGCTGCCGACCATCCCGCGCACGTTCGCGCAGAACCGCTCTTCGATCTCCCTGACCGTACCGACCTGGATCGTCGAGAAGTCGAACTTCAGGACGAGGAACGAGTTCGCGAGCGGCGTCGGGTCCCGGCCGATGTCCGTCCGCCCGAAGAGTTCGCCGAAGCGGTCCTTGAAGTTGACGTCGTAGTAGTACCCCAGCATCGAGCACCATAGCGACTTGCCGAAGCGCTTCGGGCGCAGGAAGACGGGCGTCTTCACGTCCTCCAATGCGCGGATGTAGGCAGTGTTGTCCACGAGGTAGCACTCGCGCACGACCTCCTCCCAGTTCATCACGCCATATGGCACCTTCCGCTTCATGCCGCACATTATACCATACCGCCCTAAAACTGTTTCCGTTTTTCCGCACCTTCCCGACGGACCCGTAGCCGAGGGGGCCAGATCGAAGGCAAAGGCGCCACATGGCTCATGGTCACACCTTCCCCGACCAAACCAACGGACGTCCTTTGACGCCAAGGCTGTTGAACGGTGTCACGATAATGCGGCGCAACGACGGCGGAAGTTCACAGATGCCGAACACGCATGACGCGGGCTCAAGACGATCAGGCAACGGGCCGAGGACGCCAGGCTGGTAGACGCGCTTCACGCAAGTCACGCCCGACTCGCCCTCGATGCGCACCTCATAGTCAAACACCCGGGAAAGGGAATCGCCGCTCCCGGCGGCCGCAGTGAACTCGACCGTCAACTGTTCCTCGTCCACTCCATTCGGACTCTTGCCTTGGCGCGAGATTACGTCTATCGCCGCACCCGCAGGGAACTGAGGGGCGTTGGCCGATGAGGCACGTGCGGCGAACGCAAAGGCCGGCGCCGCCGGACTGGCAGGAACCGGCACAACCCAGTCCTCGCCGATCTTTTTCATCTTCGTCAACTCATAGCGCGACAGACGCAAACGCCGTGGGTAAACCTCCATCAGCATCCCTTGCGAACCGCCGCGCATCCATGCCATGCGCGTCTTCGCACCACTGTTCTCGCGCCCATCCGGCAGGTAGACACACCTCAGCGCCGCCGTGCCGACAGACGTAAACGCACCCTGCCAAACGCTTCGTTCGTCCACCAGCGAGTAGTGCGTATGCCCTGAAAAGGCGACGGCGTTCGGATAGTCTGCCAGGACTTCCGAAGTCGCCCCGCCATTCTTCTGGTCCCAGGCAGTCGGCCCATAGCACGTGTCCTTCGGGTGCGCATGCTGGACGAAGAAGAATGGCTTAGGTCCGGCGAGTTCGGCGCGGTGCGAATCCAGAAACGCCCGTAAGGCATTCCCATCGAGGTTTTCTCCCCAGTGCGCGCCAATAAAGGCATACCCCTTGACGCGCCGGATAAAGAACGGCGTCCACTCCTCACCGAAAAGTTGCCTCCAGTTCGCGCGGATGTCATTGTAAAGCGCACCAGCGCAGGCGGCAGCATCCAGTTTGCCGGCTGCCTTGGCCATCAAGAAGAAGTCCCGCTCATGGTTGCCCGTGACGATGACGCGCACCGGTTCTGGGCCACCCTCGAAGGCATGCTTCCACGCTTCTACCACGACATGCATCTCCGACATCCAGCCTCCGTTCGTCAAATCACCTGCGATTATGACCGCATCAACGCCATTATCCCGATAGAAACGCAGCGTATTCTCGAAAATGGCGATGTGAGCCTTGCTTTTGCGCCGCGCCTCGTCAGAAAGGTGTATATCACTCAGTATGCCAACCTTAAGTGCCGGATGTTCGCCGTCCGTAAACGCACCTGCTTGACAAACCATCGCACCGCCAACGCTGGCGGATAGAAATCCAAGAAAGTCTCTCCTACCTATCACATCTCTCATCAGATTTCCCCTTTCCCGGAACGCCGAAGCCCCGTCAAGACCTTGACGATGCCAAGATCGGCATAAGGCCGCACTTTTTCAAGATAATCATGTCGAATAACCATAATATTCCTCTTGCCGGACATTGTACCATAGATTACAGTCGAACGAATGATCGAAATTCAGGTTTGTTCGACCTAAACAAAATCCCGATGGGCAACTACAACAGTCCGTCTTCCCCATCTAAGATCATCTAACTACGAAAACGAAGCCACTCTCAACGAATCTGACCGAAACCGTACGGTAGCCATCATCATCTGTTTCCGAGATCGTCTTGCTTAATTTATACCCTTTGACGCGAGAGACGCGAAGAGCATTGTACAGTTTCATGGCCTCATCCGCCTTGAGCTTCGCCACACTGCGAGTGCCAGACACAAGCCCGCTCCCGGCCAAGCCAATAATCGTGCAATGTATGTCGCCCGCCACGACAATCGCACTGTCAGTCTTGAGGACGGCATCCGCGTCGTCCATACTGACGCAAAAGCCGGTATCGTTCGCAAAATCTATCGCAAAACCATCAAACGACCGCTCTGTGCGCGGCCAAATGCAACCATCGTCTACCTTTAACACCGCGCCATCCGCCACAGATTCAGCCATTCCGAACGACAACACGCCCGCGCCACTCTTGACAACCGTCTTGCCTGCCGTCACATAGCCAAACTCGAATACATTACCAGCAAGAGGCTCAAGGTTTGCCCCCTCATGCGCGATGAGTTCCTGGACGCGGATAGTGGCATCTGTCGCCGCCTCGCTCGTCACTTTTGAGGAGTCGGGATTCACGATCTTCAAAGTGCCATGCGGCAGACCGTTTGCTCCCAGACGGAACAGGCAATTCCAATCGACCTTCACCGTACCATAATATTCACTCGTATCGCCTAACAGCTCGCCGCCAAACTGGACTTCATCTTCGCCAACACGCTCATCGTATTGCGGATGGCATGCGAAATAAATGCAAGAAGCGGTATCGCCTATCAGTTTAGACCTTATGCGCCACGGAAGACCGTAGCGTCCACCCAAGAACACAAATGGACTTGCCTCATCCGCAAAGACAGTGAATGTCGATTCTGCCGATGTGGTCACGGCATTGCTTATGCTCCCTACGGTTGTAAACATCGTACATTCTTCCTTTTTGGTCTTGCCGTTGGAGAGTGCCCACAAATCGCCGAAATGCGGATTGCTTCCAGATGAAAAGCGGATTGTCCCATTGAGTACAAGTCTATCTCCAAGGAATGTCGGATATGTCCCGAGCGCATACAGCCATTTAGCGTTTGCGAAATAGTTAGTACCCTTATGTGGCGCCGAGCCATCGCTCCAATTGCCCGCTCGCTCAAAAGAGTTGACCGTAAAGTCATCGGATTTCGTCAGCACCACATAGCCGTCACTTTCACCGAATGTCGTGGGCAATATGGGCAAAGAAGGCCCTTCGTTCACAAGGAACACTTCGCATGCATTTTCAGCTGTCCGTATTTCAACCCGGACATGACGCAGATTGATATCCGATAGATCAAAATCACTTTCGGTAAGGCTACCGACTGTCATCGGCACGGAAATGATCCGAATGGCATGTGACGGCATCACTTGCACACTACCCATGGACAACTTGACCTTTCCGCCCAAGACAAACTCCTCTGTGACGACAATGCCGCCATCCAATCTTGCCGACGGATCGCCTGCCTCAGAGCAATCCAACACCGTGCCATCCGCGAGGTGCAGGCTCGCGACCGACAATGTGTTCGAAACGGGAACCGTCAGCGTTGCGGCGACATCCGTTTCGATCTTCGAGACCGGCACAACCGCGCTCGCCGATGCCGCCGTACCGAGTCGAGAATAGATGTTCGTAAGCTTAACCGACTTGGCATTCCTGAAGCCACTGTCGCCAAGATTGAGCGTTTGGTTCATCCACACCTCTACAGAACCAAAGAACTGATCAGTATTGCCGTAGACGATCGATCCCGTCATATACTGCGGAATACCAGCCTTATTGGCGTTTCTGCCGTCATCGGCCATGAATACGATTTTTGTGTCCGCGTCGCCAACGATGTTCATCCGAATCGCAATCCAGCCCGACTGACCAGTCGTGGGACTCATCTGTCCGCCAACCATCTCCACGTGCCCCAAGACAGTCAGATTCCCCTTGAACACGATTGGACACGTCGAGCCAAACTGCGCAATGCGCCCCTTGTCAACGATCCGCAAGTCATTGATGACCACGGGGAATTCTTCCATGTTCGCCCACGTTGTACCCGACCCCCAGCGGCGCAAGCCGCTTGCCGTAAGGGAATCGCCCTGAAACGTACAGGGATAGAAGCAGATGCCTTGCGCATAGTAGTTTGTCCCAGCGTGCGGAGGCAACCCGTCGCTCCAAGATCCTGCAGTGGTCATGGAGCTCTTGAAATTGGAGGCTGCATTATATTCGTTTAAGGATAGTGTCACGTAGCCCCCTTCCTCGTCATAGGCTGCAAGGGACGCTTGGGACAGGATGGCGACCATGGCGATGACGACCGATCTTCTCAGTGATGATTTCATTTCTTGATCTCCTTTGTGCGTGTTTGGTTAGGGGTTGACGGCATTCCCATGCCGGCTAATCTCTGACGGATTCTCGCCAGGCGTGAAAGTGAGAGTAACCGCATGTTCGACAGAAGGTTCATCAATGGCGACAGCCCAGCGTGTCGGCTCGACACGCCTGGGATTGGGAAGCTTCTCTTCCTTCACGTGCCACTTCGCCCCATTCGTGTCAACGGTAAAGTCAAGCCGTTTCACGCCTTGGTCGGATTTGCGGATAATGGCGAAGGCATTTTCGCCTCGCTTCTCTACCTTTCCATACGTTATGATGGGACATTCATATGCGCCCGGCTTCGTGAACATGGCACGATCCGAAATCGTCGCGGAAGGATTTCCCCGGTCATACGCAAATGTGCGTTCAAGCACATGGATGTTGTCGTTCGTGTAAGTCGGCTTGAGGTCAAGGACAAGCGTATCGCGCGAATCGAGAAATTCCTTTCGCAAAATCTTCGCCCGATACTCCTTGCCCGCCGCCTGAAGCGTACCGTCTGGGTACGGCACCGCATGTCCATAGGAGTTGAGCATCGGATGGTTGTATCGCTTGGACGTGAACGTATCGAAGTCGTATTCCTTGCCGCCCGTGTCCAGCACCATCTGCGTCCGCCCAAGGGCAAGGACAAACTGCCCCGCGTCATTGTGGTTGTGCGGAACGCCGTTGTTTCCGCCCTTGATGCAGGCCGAAAGCGTACTTGCGCCAGGAGAAAGCGTCCGTCCTATGTATATCTGGGCATCTTCAAGAAATGTCCTGATCGGCAAACGGTATTCCGGCACATTCTGCGCACTCTGGCAATCATTGTCGACAAAGGCTTTCAGCAGACAATTTGCAAGCCCGATGTTTGTCAAGGTGATGGATGATGTCATCGAGCAGGCAAACTCCGGCCACACCAGCTCGCATAAGGACATGACGGATGCGGGCGGGCCGAAAACCCGTCCATCGCCAAACATAGGCACTGCCCCAACCGCGAGCTGGAACTCATATGCGCAGAGACAGCATCGCCTTGCCTTTGCGTCCGCAAAGAAGTCCACCTTCCCGGCGGTTGCCTTGCGCACAAAGAGGCCAAGCCGAGCGTACTGCCCAAAACCGTAGTCGAAATAGGACGCGCCCTCCTGGCAGTAGCCCTCGTTGGAGAAACCGCCGAGATAGTACGGCATGGCACGTTCAGCTGCCTCGACGAACTTTGCGCGCGTTTCCGCGTCAGGAATCATGAACAGGGCAGATACGACGGACTGGTAGTGGCAGGCGGGGTTCCAGTTGTTGTCGCCAAAGAACCACCCGTTCTCCGGATGATGCGCGTTGTAATCCGCTGCCGACGCAAGATAGGTGCGATAGCATTGCTTCCATGTCTTCTCCACAAGGTTCGAGACCGTCGTTTCGGGGATTCTCCCCTTCAGAAGGTCAAGCACAATGGCCACATTAAGGGCCATCTCCGAGACGTTAAGGTCGATTGTGGAATATTTTCCGTAGAAGTTCCCGAAGTGCGGACGGTCATGATAGGGATTCATCCATGTCGTCTGGGCGGCAATCGCATCCAACCGCTCGATGAGGTTCGGGAGGAAGCGCCCCTTGTTCTCCATGCATTCGGCAAAGGCGAGCGGCATGATGCTGCGTCCTCGACGACCTGAGATCGGCCCCCACACCTCCTTGTCCTGATTGGTGTAGACCGAGTCGTCCAGCTGTTCCATCGGCTTGGCGACAATGGACTCTGCCGAACGGATTACTGAATCCGCAGTCTTGTCGTTCGCGATCCTCCCCCAAGCATCCCTGTTCGTTATGCGCATCTCCGCAAAGCCCGACTCCTCACGCAACAGGGCGGCAATTTCCTTCACTCGGGCCAAATTCTGCGGCGGATAAGATTTCGCACGTGCCGTCAATGTCACCATTTCGGAGATGGCCAGTGCAAGGGCAACCAACTGTTGCTTCATTTTTTTGCTCTCCTTTGCTTGCTGTTGCGGTTTCGTCCGAGCCATTACAGGTCATCGAACGAACAGCCTGTGAAAGTAAAGTTGCGGCAGTTGAAGAACGGGTTGCCGCCGTTCGCATGGGGTACACCGCCCCAGCCAAAGCCCTGACGCACAACGCTCGGCACCTTGTCGCGAAGACGCGGTTCATGCTCCTTGATCCAAGGCGGACGAACATCCGAATCGTCACTGCGAATGAACCGGCAGCCGGTAAACGAGAAATTTTCGAGCGGATGCTCCTTCGAGCCGACAAATTCCGGCATGGCGTAGGCGCGAGCGGTGACGTTGGCAAATGATATGTTCTTTACGCGATCAAGCCATTCACCCGCCTCAGTCGTCACGATGGTGATTGGGTATGTGTGTATGCGGTCCATCACGATATTCGAGAAGACGATGTTTTCGATCACCGTCTTCTCAACGCCCGTATCGTGTCCTGGGCCGGAATCCTTATCGAACATCCACATGCAGATGCCTCGGCAGGCATCCACCATCGTGATATTGGAGAAGGTGCAGTCTCTCATCACGCCATCGCGGCACCAGGCGAGTCTAATGCAGTCGGTATAGCCGCGAAGTCGACAGTTCGTGACGGTCACGCGTTCGCATGGGCGAACCTTCCCGTCCCGGTTGGGACGATTGTTGGCCCTTACGATAAGCGCGTCATCGCCCACCTCGATTCGGCAGTTCGAGACAGACACGTCTCGGCAGCAATTGAAATGGAGACCGTCATTGTTCGGATGATAGATGTTGGCGATCACTTTCGCCCGATCAAAGATCACGCGGTCGCAGTCGTGGATCATGTACGCCCAGCAGGACGGCTGATTGGTAATTGTGATATCGGTGACCGTGACATCGCTACAGCCTGCAAAGAGGACAAGGCGAGGCGGCGACAGTTTCCATCCGCCAATGCGTTCGTAGCGCCACTTGCCCCACTTTTCCTCTGGGAGCAGACGGACGAACGCATCTGCATTGCCATCTATCATGCCGTTGCCTGTGATCGAAACCCCATGCGCCTCGTCGGCGGTTATGAGCGCCGAATCGCGTCCTCGGCACATGTTCTGTCCGATGACGTGCTTCAGGTTGTCTCGCGACTTGTAGTCCCGTACGTCAGCCGAAGCGAGCAGTTTCGCGTTGCGCTCGATGTGGAGATCGACGCCGTCCTTCAGGAAGATCGGGCGGATGAGAAACGTACCCTTCTCTACGACGACACGGCCACCGCCATCCGCCGAACAGTCGTCTATCGCATTCTGGATGGCTGACGTGTCATCCGTCTTCCCATCGCCCTTTGCGCCGTACGTGCGCACGTCGAAATCCTTCGCCTGAACGGCAATTGCGGCCGTTGCCGCAACGATTACCAAGAAGTATTTTTTTTTTCATTGTCTGGATGTCCTTTTTATTCAATGCAACGTTCATTCAGGCATCATGCCTGACATTTTCCCTTCGACGCACAGTATAAACAAAAGGCATCCGGCAAATCAAGCCGAACGCCTATCTTATCAACCATGATTTTCTCACACATCCACTAACCATGTCTCGGCGAAGGCATTTTAAGTTCCAACCGCATTAGGTTTGGCGGCACCTCACCCTTCTTCGATGTCATACCGCAATGTTAACTTTCAACGACAACCGTCAATCCATCTCTATGGCGGAATCGACGATGGTGCGCCTCTCCTTAGAGAACGCGAGGCCGACGAGCGTGAGCGTCTTGCCGTTGCCGGCGAAGCGGTCGGCGTAGCGGTTCTCACGAATCTGGCGGATAGCCTCGGCGGCCGACTTGTCCAGCTTGAACTCGATCACGTAGCAGTGCTCCGGCGTCTCCGCCGTCATGTCTATCCGGCCCTCGTTCGTCTTCACCTCCGCCTCCACGGCGACACCGATGGACTTCAGGATCACGTACACGATCGCCTGCCACATCTGCTCGTTCTGCCGGTCGGTAAGGTCGTAGGGGATGTTCGCGAAGAAACCCTTGAGGATCTTGACGAACTGCGGCACGTCATGCGCATAGAGGGCCTTCGCCGCGTTGGCCTGTGCCGTACGCGAGAGATCCTCGTTCTGCGCCGTGTAGGCCGGCACGACCTGCGTGACGAAGGAGTCCTCGACCTCCGCGTTCGGGAAATCGAGCGTATAGAGCCGCCTCCGCCCGAAGACGTGAAGTTCCCGGATCGTGAGATAGCCCGTCTGGAAGAGAAGCGTCGTCAGGTCGGCCTTGTCCGGCTCGTACGTGCCGAGGACCGACTCGTCCACATCCACCTTCGCGAAGTTGAGCGGGGTGCGCTTCAGCTCGTCCATCAGGAACGTCGTCATCGCCGTCGTCGACCAGTAGTTCCGAAGCTCCGTCGACTTCAGGCAGCTGCCGAGCGAGACCGGGTTGATCACCTGCTCGGCGCGTGGGTGGAACAGGTAGCCGTCGTACCAGCGCTTGATCTCGTCGAGCCCCTGCGCGTCCGTGAGGCCGTTCGCCTCCGCGAAGCGGTGGAGGAGCCCCGGCAGGTTCTTCACGACCTCCTCGGGCGTGTAGCCGAAGAGCGTCGCGCAGCTCAGCTCCATCGTCATGTCGTTGAGGTTGTTGAGGTCGGAGAAGATCGAGACCTTCGAGAACTTGCTGATGCCCGTGATGAACGTGAAGCGCTGCTTCCCCTCCAGCGTCTTGACGACGGAGTAGAACGACTTGAGCGCGTTGCGGAACGGGATCACCTCCGGCGTGTTGAGCTTCTTCAGCAGCGGCTTGTCGTACTCGTCCACCAGCAGCACCATCTGCCCGTCGGGCGATTTTGCCGCAATGTCTTCGACAAGATTGCGGAACGTATCGGAGGCCGTCTCTCCCAGACGCAGCGCAACGCCGTTGCGCGATGCCTCGCTCTCCAGAATCGTCGTGAACTGGCCCTTCAGTTCTTCCGCGCGGTCGGGCTGGACGCTCCCGAGGTCAAGACGCAGGACAGGCCACTTCTTCGACCAGTCCCACAACGGCTCGATGAAAAGCCCCCTGAAGAGGTCGCACCGCCCCTCGAAGAGCGCCTGGAGGACGGACACCGTGAGCGACTTCCCGAATCGGCGCGGCCGCGCGATGAAGAACTGCGAGCCGATCGACAGGTTGACGAGTGGCCAGAGCCGATCGGTTTTGTCAATGTACGTGAATCCGTTCTTGACAAGCTTTTCGAACGTGTAGATGTCTGTCGCGAGCTTTTCCATATTTGCGGCATTATACCACAAACCGCAGTCACGCACGGATGCGCGCAAGGATGGGCGGAAACTCTTGTCAATTGCATTTTGTTTTCCCCTCCATCTGCATCTTTACTCGGCAACCGTGATCTTCCCGACCGGGTAGACGCGGTCGATGCCGTTCTCAAGCGGCAGCGCGATGAGCGGCCTGCCGTCAGCGCGGCCGACCGAGACCGCGAGCGTGTACGCGCCGGGCTTCAGCAGCTGCACGGACGCGCCCGGGTCGTTCACGTGTTCGCGGCGGCAGTAGTTGAGGATCGCGTCGTTGCCGTTGTCGGGGATCTCGGCGAAGTAGCCGAACGTGCAGGGCGAGTCGACCGTGACAGGCTTCTCGACGCCGTCCCACTTCGGTTCGAGCGAACGAAAGCCGAACGCCGGATCAGTCACGCTCCAGCAGACTACGCCCTTGTCGTTCAGGAGATTCCACGTAAGCGATGAATTTGCGTACTCCGGTGCGACGCCGACGTTGACCCATGTCGACTTCACGGAGACCTTTTCGGAAACCTTAACGACCTCGGGATATTCGACCTTGCGCAGCTCAAAACGGTAACCAAGGCGGTTCGCAAAGTCCTTCCAGACATGCCGGTTCGTCTTCCAGTAGAGGTCGGGGAAGCCGTGGATCGAGATGTACGAGGCATGGTAGTCCTCGATGCACTTCTGGAGGTACTCGGGCTTCCAGCTCTTCGTCTCGAAACGCTTCGTGATGTGCCCCGTCTCGATGATCACCGGACGTTCGCGGGCAAAGAGACGCCCGAAATGGTCGCTCGCCCACGGGATCTTCGGGCTGCACATGATCGAGTCGTCGCGGAAACCGTAGCCGAGCGCACGCGCGTAGGCGAGGATCGGATGGTCATAAAGCCGCTTCGATCCGTCCGTGAAGAAGGGGTTGGACGGCACACCCGTTCCCGGCACGCCCGCCACCCAGCCCCCGCCGCCGATGTCGTCCGAGACGACAAGCTGCGTGTGCGGCAACGCACGGCGGAGCAGGTCGAGATGAAGGCGGCAGAGCCGGTCGAATTCGGCCGGATCGTTCATGCGCAATTTGCCGAGTACGGGGCTGTGCCCCTCTCCATAGAGGCCGAACGAACCGAGATCGACGTAGGCGACGTCGGGATTGCCGTCATACCGCTTCGCGAAGGCGTTCAGGAACTTCTCGTATTCCGCAAGCAAGATCGGATCGTCCCACTTCGGCTCGAAGATGAGCGCATTCTTCGGATTGTTCTTGTAGTGGTAATACTCGCCCTTCACGCCTTTGTCCAGGACCCATTTCGGCGTCGAGACGATCGTGTGATCCTGACAGGAGATGCGGAAGGCGATCTTCTTCCCCGCCTTCAGCCACGGACGCGCCTTCGACTCTACGAGATCCCAGCGGAAGACGCCCTCCTCCGGCTCCAGATAGCACCACGGCAGGCGCATGTAGATGACGCTCGTGCCCGGCATCCAGTCGAGGACGTCGCCCGGTTCCTGCTGGGCGCCGTATGCCCATATGCGGCTCGAATAGTAGAAGTGGACGATGCCCATGCCGGGGTTCGTCAGCACCTCGTCGGTGTTCGTCGGCTCGACCGTCGCCGCTGTCGCGTCCAAGCCTCTTGCATCCGCGCCGCCAACCGGTCTGACGGCCAGGCACGCGATGAGCGGAAGGGCAACTCGTACAGTTTTCATCTTTCAGCTTCCATCCTTTCTCTTTTCACTTTGACACAAGTTCCGCCATGGCATGGCACAGGGCTTGAAATCGACATCGATGCGCGGCCCGGCTCTTCCAGCGCGCGCCAGAGGACGGCCAGCGGCCCGGCGGTCACGTCAAAAGACCGCTCACCCGCCGTGACCGTCCCGGAAACGGCCGTGCGCAATGTGTTGCAGACGAGAACGGAGGTCTTCCCCTCCGCGACCGTCCACGTCCGGACGACAAGTCCCGTCGGACACGCCGTAACGTCCGGGCCGGGCGCCGCGAGGATCGTGCCCTCCTTTCCCTTCACCTCGGAAAAGACGCGGCAGACTTCGGCCCATTTCGCGTCCGCCGTCTCGCGCGCCACGCTTTCGCGCTCGTTGATGTCGAAGAACGAGTAGCCGACGAGCCCGTTCGCGCCTGCCGCGACCGACTGCCAGACCATCGAGCGCATCTCCTCCTCGGTCGGGAAGCGGATGCCGGGATTGCCCTCGGCCTCCTTCTTCCGGTAGGTCGCCCAGTTGAACAGCTGCGGCACGTTCCACATCGGGCGAAACCCGAACGTTGTCCGCCGGGCCGTCTGGGCCCAGCCCGCGGCGATTCCGATCGCCGTGCGATCCGCCGAGCCGTGGTTGCCGATCGGATACGGGTCGACGCCGATCACGTCATATCCCTGCACCAGCGGCGCGACGTGCGCCGGCTTGTCAAGCACGATCCACGTCGGATGCCCGGGGTCCAGCTCTTGCACCTTCTCGTTGCGCGCGCGGAGAAGATCCTCGAACTCAACGGGGACCTCGTCCGCCAGGTACCACGCCAGGAGCGCCGGATGCCCGCGCAGGCGCCGGACCCTCTCCCAGCGCGACCGGTTCTGCCGCTCGGCCTCCTCCGGCGTCGCGTGGCGCAGCTCCCTGAAGCCGCCGCTCACGCTGGCGATCATCATGATGCCGTGCGCGTGGCAGATGTCGAGGTCGCCGTCCTTGCTGCGGTACGGCATGATGCAGTTGAACGGCCCTTCGCGCAGGCGCGTAAGGCTCTTCTCCGTCACGGACGAGAAATAAAGCCCCAGCGGCAGGAAGGGCTTGCCGTCCAGCAGCGTGTGGCCGTGCCGGTCGAACGCGACGCGGCGGACGGGATCTTCGCGGTCGCGCCTGAAGCGGCAGCTTCCCGATCCGATCTCCGAGCCGTCCGGCGCCACGAGGCGCAGCGTGACGTCCGTCGGGCCGAAGGCGAAGTCCGCGACCGGAAGCGTCGCGGTGACGACGCCGTCCGCCACCGTCGCGCCCCGCCGCGACGGGCCTTGCGTGGAGACGAACGCGACTTCCGCGCGGTACGACCCTTCCGGATGGCGCGACGCATTGACCGAGCAGACGGCCTTGAACGTAACCTCCCCCGCCGACGCGCGCGCCTGGTAGGCCGAGCAGACGACCGTCCCGACCGCGTTGGCGGACACGGGATAGACCGAGATGTCGTCGACGGCGACCTTGCCCGCGACCTTGTCGTCCGCCCAGACGACCACCTCCAGATGGCGCACGGACGGCGGCATGACGGGAGTCACGCCCTCGACGCGGTACCAGCCGTCGTCGCGCGGGTCATTGTCCGTCACGCGTTCCGGACGGCGGCTCGTGTTGCCGACGCCTCGTCCGTTCGCGTCATGCCCGGAGATGTAGGGAACCAGCCACCGCCCGTCGCCCGAGAGGTTCTTCACCCACATCTCGATCCGGTAGGCAAGCCCCGGCTCGGCCGGAATCGGCTGCGAATGGGGGCATCGGACCATCGGGCCCACGTCCTTCTCGATGACGAGCCCCGCCGAGCCGTCCAGGCCCGCGCCCTTCTCGACGTGCGCGAAATCCCCGAAGGTCTGCCAGCCGCCTGTACCCTCGAAACGGCCGTTCGGCATCAAGTCCGCGCCAAGACGCGCCCCATACTCGGCAAAGGCCGGCAGGCTGATTGCAGCCCCGACGAAAAAAGCCGACGCAATGCCCATGACCGCAAGTTGAACACTGTTGTTTTTCATGACTTTTCCAGATTGCTTTATCGGACGATGATACGGAGCCCGGTGTACTCCGTGACGGCATTTACCGTCACAGTCCCGTCGCCGTTCGATTGCGGAACGAAGGTCGTTCTCGTGCCCTTGTAGGCCTTCTTGCCGGTGCGCAGAGACGCAAGCAGCTGAGAATCCGCCAATATCGTGCACACTGGTGTGACGACAGGCTTCATTGGCCATTCGGGGAGGGCCGCCGTATCGAAGAACACAGGGATCCCGTGCGGCGCAGAGACCGTGACGTCCGTCAGGTCCACGCCGCGCCCGTCTCCGACGCCCTCAATCGGCAGGACAAGTCCAGTGCCGGCGGCAAACTCGACGGAGAGGCCCGCAAGCGCATCCGCCGCCGCCACGCCCAGCCGTCCTTCCGCCACCGTAAGCCTTGCCCCGTTGGATGTCTCTACGGAATCGCCGTTGGAGAGGAACCACGGCTTCGAGGCCAACGTCAACGTGCCGGAACCCTCCTTCACGACCTCCGTCCCGTATGTAATCCTGTTCTTCACCGTCGCGTTCTTGCCGGCAGGGACCTTCAGATAAGCTCTCTCGCCGAAGAGCCAGCCGCGGCTCATTTCGTCGAAAGTGGCCGTTTCCCTCAGGACAAGCCGACACTCGTTGGATACCGACAGCGCATTGAAGGCGAAGGATTCGAGGGTGCCGCCGAGATTCGTCTTGCAAGAAACCTCTAACGTCACGTTCGACACGGCACTCGGCTCCCACGGTTCCCTGCCATTGAACGCCGGGGCCTCGCTGAAGTCCCCAGGGCTGCCGGCACGGACGTGTATCTTGCCGCGATAGGCCGAGTTGTCCCCACTGAATTCGACCGTCCCCGCAAAGTTCGCGGGATCGTCGTCGTCTTCCGGCTTCAGCCATGATACGATGTCGCCGCCGCCGCTCAACGCCGAGGAAACCTTCAGCTTGTTCCGGTTGCCGGCGCAGAGCAGCATCGGCCTCGGTCCTTCCTTGCGCAACGTTCCGGCGAGTTCGAAATTATTGCCGACGTTTCTCAGGCGAATGCGAGCCGAGCTTGACCCATCGACGATCAGGGGGATCGTCAGGTAATCACTCGCAATGCTGAACCATACCTCCCCCTTGAGGATCAGTGCGTGACCGTCAAAGCCGCTCGCGCAGAAAAATACGCCGTATGAATCGGGAATGTAATAATCCTTTTCCGGGGACGGATCCTGTCCGTCGGACCAGAAATGCGCCGCCCCGTTGTTCGCCTCGGTCCAGTTCGCGTTTGACTTGTCCAAGAACGGCGTCATGGCCAACAAGGTGTTGTTCGTGAGCTTGACGACCTCGTAGTACGTGACGCCAATGGACTTCTCGCCGTCCGGCAGATCATGGGAAACGAGGCGCATCTCGGGGATGATGTCGCTTGCCAACCGCCCGGCCATGGAGTTGCACAGGACGTCGATCTTGTCTATCTCGGGCATGCCGGCCGCCGCCGCTTCGGCGGACAGACGGATCGCCGGGCAAACCGGCGGCGTTCCGTAATCCCATTTCCTGAGCTTGTTCGTCTTCACATATGATCCCGCCGCCAACGACAGGCTGTTCGTCACGTAGAGGACATGCTCGTTTTCCGCGCCGCTAAACTCAAGACCTGCTCCCGCCACGGCGGAAAACGAGCCGACGGTCGACATTCCCGAAATGTCACGCAAGCGAAGGAAACTGCCCGGCTCGACAATCGCGAACGCGCCCGGCATCGTCATGGACTGTGCGCTGAGATCGACCTGCGAGCCGACCTTGATTGTCCCGAGAAAGTTCGGCATCGACGATACGAGTTCATAGCCTACTCCCTTGCGCGGCGCACTGAAGAATACGCATCCGTCCGCACCGGATATAAATTCGACTTTGAGGTTTTTCACATACTTGCCGGATCCGTTGTCGTAGGTGAACAGGACCGGGTTCTCGACCGTGCCGTCAATCTGCAGTCCTTCGCTGTAGACATGGCCGGCCGAAGTCATGTAATACTCTGAACCCGGCAGCATCGTCACGTTTTTGCCAAGCAGACTGTACCAGCCACCTGTGCCGTAATCGTACAGCCGCCCCGCGACAACGAGCTTCTCACCCAAGAAAGGCCCCGGCGTCTGGCCTGAGTCGTTCATCTTGACATTCAGCGTGAGGGCCGAACCCACATAGTAGTTCTTTGACGGATTCGGGGCGTCAATCTGGTCCTTCCAGTTCCCGATGCTATCCCAGGAATGCGTATGGCTGTCATCGCTGCGCAATAGCGTCACATAGCCGGTCTCCTCGGTATAAAGGCTGTCGTATGCCGGCACACGCTCGGCCGAGACCTGGGGGGCGAGCCAGACGAATGCACACGTGGCAAGGATCTGTATTCTCATGATGATGTCCTCCGTTTGTTAGTTATTGGTTTCAACCACAATCTTACCGATCGGATAGATGCGCTCGCTACCGTTCTCGAGCGGCAGCGCGATCTCGGCCGTTCCGTTGCGGCGCCCGACAGAGACGGCGAGCGTGTACCTGCCGGGCCTGAGGAGGACGACCTCCTTGCCGGGATCGTTGCGCTTGTTGCGACGGCACCAGTTGAGGATCATGTCGTTGCCGTTGTCCGGCACGGCGGCCGTGCAGCCGAACGTGCAGGAGGAGGCCAATGTGACGGGATGCTCGACGCCGTCCCATTTCGGCTTCAGGTCGCGGAAGTCGAAGGTCTCGTCGGTGGACCGCCAGCAGACGACGCCTTTCTCGTCGAGGAGGTTCCACGTCACGGCGCCGCCCGGGAAGTCGCTCCGCACGGACGGATACGACCAAAGGCAAGATGTCAGGCAAGATGCACCAATCAGAAACAGAAACTTCATTGCACTTCTCCCATGATGATGTGCGGATCTTCCGTCACGAGCGCCGAGCCGATATCCCAGAGCTGGCGGCAGTCCATCAGCTTCAGCTCGCCGACGCCGAGCGACGAGCGGCGGATCTCGAGCCCGCGCGCGACGGCCTCGCGGAAGAAGCGCGCGTCTTCGTCCTTCGAATAGAACTCGCGCGGGCCGGGCAGCCCCTTCGGCACGAACTTCCACGTGATCGTGCCGTCCGGGAGGCGCACGCCGTAGTAGGACGGCCCCAGCCCCGGCAAGTCGAAATGAGTCTCAAGGCAATGCACGAACGACGTGTGGCCGATCGGACTGCCGAAGTGCAGGATCTTTCCGCCCATGTCCTTGACGACCATCGGACACGAGTTGCCGGAAAACGGCGGCTCGTCCTCGGCCTGATGCGACAGGATCTCCGCCGCGCACGGCCCACAGCCCGCCCACGAGTGCGAAATGTGGACGCCGCGAGGCACGTCCGGATAGAGCCGCAGGAACTCAAGCGGCACGGCGCCGACCCAGCGGATCGCCTCGCTCGCCCGGTCGCGCGGGTCGCTCGGCCGGTGATCCCACCGCTTGTTGATGCCGTTCAGGAAGCATTCCGACCGCTGGAACGTCGGAAGGAAGAAGTTGCCGTCCGGACCGACCGCCTCGACGAGCGCGTCAAGGATCGTCTTCGCGCCGCCGACGACGTGCCCGCAGGCCGAGAGCGACGCATGGACAAGCAGCGTGTCGCCCTTGCGCACCCCCACATTCTCCAATGCCGCGAGAATCGCCGCCTTGCCGATCTCGGGATCGCGGCTGCGGTCGCGCTTCGCCCTTTCCGGCGGCATCACCGTCTCGACGATCTCCACGCCCTCGACCTCCACCTTGAGGAATCCCGTGCCCGCAAGCGTCCGCAGCCGCACGCCCTGTCGCGGCGTGACGACTACCGCGAGAAGCGCCGCGTACTTTTCGCGGTCATACGCCAGCGTCGGCTTTTCGTCCGGCTTCTCGAAGCGTTCGGGCGTGAAGTCGCTGACGAATCCAGCCGCGTCGCGCGCGACGAGCGCGTCGAGGTGTTCGGCCGAGAGCGCCGTCTCAGGCTCCAGCATCACGAGAACGCCGCGCGCGTCCTCGCCCGCGAGGAACTGCGCCTCGCTCATTACCTTCAATGTTCTCACGCCATTCATCAGATGTCTGCTTCTCTCTAATTCAACGGTCATTTCAAGCATCTTGCCTGGTATCTTCCCTTCGCCGCACAGTATAAACAAAAGGCATCCGTAGAATCAAGTACAGCGAATATCTTATCAACCACTATTTTCTCACACATCCACTAACTGCATTTGTGGTATACTCCGTTGCATCATGAAAGGCAAGCCAACTCGAGCAAGGCGCATTCCACGTGTCATAGCCGTAGTCTCCATGCAGAGCAACTATGGCCCTTCCGTCCTGCGCGGCATTTTCGCCCATATCGCAGCGCACGGCGAATGGGGGATTGAGATCTTGCGCACGGCAAGCGCATTCACGGGCGATACTGTCCGCCAGGCCATCGCACACAAGGTCGACGGCTTCGTCATTGCGCTGAACGAGGAATGCCCCGATGCCTTTCAGGCTCTTGCCGCAAGCGACATTCCGTTCGTGACCATAGAGACGTATTCTCCGGCCCTTGCCGCGAGAAAGTGCGCGGCAAGGCATTTCCGAATCAACAATGCCGCAATAGGGCGCGATGCCGCAAGGAACTTTCTCCGGCAGGGGCGCTACTCGTCCTTTGGGTTCATTCACCCGCAGAGCGTCCGACCCTGGTCTCAGCAACGCGCCGAAGGCTTTGGACGCGAATTGGCGTTGCGTGGGCGGATCCTCGACACCTTCTCCGACATCCCGGCCAACGGCACCGTAGCGCGACGCGGCGAGCTGGCCAAGTGGATAAGGCGGCTCGACAAGCCAGCCGCGCTTCTTGCTGCGGATGATGCCGTGGCGCTTGAAGTCATCCAGGCCTGCCAGAGCGCCAAACTGAAGATCCCCGACGAGGTGGCGGTGCTTGGCGTCGACGACGAGCCCATAATCTGCGAAAGCATTTTGCCGGCGCTCTCCAGCGTCCGTCCGGCATTCGCGTCCGCCGGACGGCAGGCCGCAGAAGCGCTTGAGCGACTGATGTGCGGACTGGATGCACAGACATCGGAAACGTCCGTGGTTCGCGGACGGAATGAAATAGCAGTGCGGGCATCCACCCGTCCAGAGTCTATCTCTGGAATGCTTGTCCAACGGGCAATCGCATTCATCCAAGCCAACGTCAGGAACGGCATTGGCGTAAAGGATGTCCAGGCCCACCTCGGAGTCTCGCGTGCGCTCATGGATCTCCGGTTCAGGGAAGTACGCGGAGAATCAGTGCTCTCCGTCATAACGGAGGCCCGCCTCAAGGAACTCAAGAACGCGCTGAAGTCGTCAAACGAGCCGATCGGCGAAATAACCGAACGCCTCGGCTGGAGCAGCCCGAACTACCCGAAGAATCTGTTCAGGAAGCGCTTCGGCTGCTCGATGCTCGCCTGGCGCAAGCGAAACAGGGTGACATCATGATCATTTGCGATTTTTCGATTTGCATTTCCGACAGCATTTTCATGGGACATTCGAGTCCACATCTTGCCATCGCTGCTCATGGCGAGTCCCCCTGCGCCCCAAGAACGCGCAACTGAAGCTCTTCCGGCAGCCGCCACATCCCGACATTGCCGCGACAAGGGATGGGAGCAGGCACCTTGCGAATGTTCGAGAGAAG
>CAKULV010000031.1 GCA_934667425.1 uncultured Kiritimatiellota bacterium
TGGGGGAAGGTCGCATTTACTTTTAGAAAAGGCTTCTCCATACTTGCATGCCCTTGCGCCCGCACGGTGCGGGAGCATCCAGAAAAAGGAGACAACAAGATGAAGAAGCCAAGGTTGACCGACGCGGGCCGGCTCGCGATAGAGACCGGCCTCAGATCGGGAAAGACAGTATACTGCATCGCGAAGGGGCTGTCACGCCCCGTCACGACCATACACGCGGCCATGGTCAACAACCCCGACCGGTTCACGTTCTCGCCCAGGACCGCCTACCGCTACGTCAACGGCGGGCTGCTCTCGACGAAGCGGCACAACCTGCCGAGGGCCTGCTGACGCTCCTCTTCAACCCCTTCAACTTCATGCCGGCGTTCCCCGTCGACGCGAAGACGGGCGAATGCGTGCTGGGGGAGCTTTGCCCTGAAACGGCCTCGCGGCGGGCAGAACCGACGTCCCGGACGGTGCGAAAGGCGATTTTGGGAACAACTAAATGCACATTCGGAACAACTAAATGCGACCATGTGCCGTCAAGGCACAGTTTTAGTCGCATTTACTCTGACAAGCCACCCCGGAATCTGGCGTCTTTTGCTATAATCTCATTCCATGAAGCGCATCGGCCTGATCATCGAGAGGCACTGGCACTACGGGCGGCGCCTGTGCGAGGGCATCGCCGCCTATTCCCGCGAGCGGGGCGGCCTCGCCCTTGAGTTCCCCGAATGGGGCGTGCTCGACTCGCCCCGCGACCTCCGGCGGTTTGATGGCTTCATCGCTCGCGTCTGGAGTGTGCCGATGGCGGCGGCCCTGCGGGAGTCTGGGCGGCCGACTGTCGATGTCTACGGCGGCGTCCAGGATGCCGGACTCGTCCTCGTGGACCAGAACGCCCAGAAGATCGGGCAACTCGCCGCGCGGCACTTCATCGAGCACCGCTTCGCGCATTTCGCATTCTGCGGCTACGCCTGCCAGCGCTACTCGCTTCTCCGCCGCGAGGCGTTCGTCCGTGCGCTCAGGCTGAACCGCTTCGACTGCGCCGTCTTCGAGGACCGCGACTTCTCGTCCGAGAAGTTCGGGCGCAGGATCCTCGGCAAGGGCGACTTCGACTTCGGCATCAAGCCCCGTGCGCTCAAGAAGTGGCTCCGTGCGCTGGAGAAGCCCGTCGCCGTATTCTGCGCACACGATCTCGTGGCGCTCGACCTGGCCAGGACCTGCCAGTCCATCGGCCTCGACGTGCCGCGCGACGTGGCCGTGCTTGGCGTCGACAACGACCCGCTCCTGTGCGACTTCTCCAACCCGACGATCTCGTCCATCGACCCGAACCCGTTCGGCATCGGCTTCGCCGCCGTGCGCACGCTTGCCACGTGGATAGACAATCCGGCGAAGTGTCCGCCAGACGAGCGCCCTGCTCCCAACGGACTGGTTGAACGGGCCTCGACGCAGGTCTATCCCTTCCGCGAGCCGTGGCTGTCGGACGCGCTTGTCTGGATCCGGCGCAACGTCGCCCGCAACGTCAACGCGACCGAGCTGTTCGCCTACCTGAAGCTCTCGCACACCACGGTCGAACGCGCCTTCCGCGCGGAACTCGGCTCCAGCGTCCGAAAGGAAATCTCCAAGGTTCGAATCGAGGAGGCGAAACGCCTTCTGGAGAGTACTGCACTGCCGCTTTCCGACGTGTGTTCGCTCTCCGGATTCTCGTCAAAGGCCTACTTCACCGCCGCCTTCAATGCGGCAACCGGCACGACTCCTCTCAAATGGAGAAACAAGGCGCACCCGCGCCACAAATGAAATCGCTCACAGGAAGTCCGACACGAACTTTTCAAAGGCCTTTCGCCCGCCTTTCGTGCCGCCGATGCAGAGTTCCCACACGCGGCCGCCGAAGGTGCGCGTCTCGCCGGGCTTCAGCGTCAGGGGGTCTGTCCCCGACGGCGTGACGGCGTAGACGGCGTCGGGATGCGACGACCAGTACCAGAACCGCCGGATCTCCGGCGAACGGGTGCAGGCGCCGAACCACCGCCCGTCCCTCGCGAACCAGGCTGCGGCCCATGGCGCACCCCAGAGGTCTGGTACGTCGGACGGGCTTTCGTCCATGAACGGCGAATACTGGCGCAGCAAGATGTCTGCGCAGACAACAGGGATGTCGCCGATGCTGCGCAGGCCGGCGAGTTCCGCCAGGAACGCTGGCCGCGACTCGTCCAGCGTGATCCGAAAGTCAAGCTCGAACCGCACCTTTCCCGCCCCGCCCCTCGCGGTCACGGCGAGCGCATTTCCAATGCGGCGGAAATCGACGACTTCTGCGGCATCGACAAAGCTCCACGTGCCGTTGTGCGACATCTGCACCATGCCGTTGAACCTGCCGAGCTCCTCGCCGTCCAGCGTCACGCTTTCCACCGGGGCGGATGCGCCTCTCCGCCCGGACAGCGCCATGCCCGCCACGTTCGACCACCGCCAGCCATCGTGCGAAACGGTCAGTCGGGCCGCCGGCTCGAGCGCATTTGCGGCCGCAAATGCCGCGCTCGTCATGGGCGGATTGGCGGATGCTGGAATCGACTGCGGCCGCTTCCAGCCCTTGCGCCGGATCTCCACGACCCGCGAGTGCTGGGCTTTCAGGGCCTCCGCGACATCCCTGTAGACGACGCCCTTTTCCGAGACGAGCCCGTAGTTGGAGTTTTCCCCGAAGGAGGGGCGCAGCCCCTCCGGGGGCTGGTCGACCCACATGAAGTAGTCGTAGCCGACGACGCACGGAAGCGAGATCATCGTGCGCGCGAAAGCCGCCGTCGCCACCGCGCGCTCGCGCTGCGTCCGGAAGCGCTGGCCGCATCCGCACGTAGACGGCAGCCCCGCGTCAAGCGCCGGGAAGCTCCATTCAGTCACCATCAGCGGCTTCCCGGCGACGCCGCTGAAGCGGGCGAAGGCATCCGCCACCCATTCGGCGTCGCGCCCCCGGCAGGTCAGTGCCTCGCCGCTGTCGAGGTCAACCCACGGGTAGCAGTTCACGGAAATGATGTCGCAGTACTTGCCGCAGACTTCCCAGACCAGCGGGTCGGCGCCCGCGAGCCCCGCGAAACGGACGCCCAGAACCAGGTGGTTCGGATCGTGCCGCCGGATCGCCCCTACGGTTGACGAAAAGTACTTCTCCGCCGCCAGCCCGAGGAACGCGCTCTTGACGGCGTCGGACGCCTCGGCCGGGTCCGCGACGCCGCGCGACCGGGCGAACGCCTCGGCCGCCTGCCGCGCCGAGTGCCCCGGCTCGAGCGAAAGCGACATGTCGTATAGGCCCGTCGCATTCGGCCCGTGCGCCCCCCACTCGAGCTCGTTGTCTAGAAAGTAGCCGACGATCCACGGGTCGTTCCGGTTCGGCGCACAGCGGACGGTCGCCCAGTAGTCGCACCAGCGGGCGAAGTCCGGGTGGAACACGTTCGGAAACGAACCGCCGCCGACGGGACGCATCATCAGGTCTTCCGCCCGGCCGGGGAGACCGAGCGTCTTGCCGATGTTCAGTCCGACCGCAACCGGAAGTCCGCGATGGAGCAGCTCCCGCGACGGGTCGCCGCCCAGCATGTTGAAGCCCCAGTCGCGCAGGCGGCCTATAGTCTCTTCGGCCCAGGCCTCGACCGACGGATAGTGCGCATCGTTCCACTCCTTGTAGTACCGGCGCGGCGGGTTCGTGCAGTCCGTGCAATGCCCGGCGTACCGCACATGGTCTACGCCCCGGAGAAACGTCTCGTTCCCGAGCGGGTCGATGACGCGCCACCGCCCGTCCGCCGGCCTCTCGACACGGAAGAAGCCCGTCGCCCGAGACGCCTTCTCGCGCAAGACTCCGACGGGGGCGTAGGATGGGGCCGGGAGGGGCGCGGGGCGCCCAGCGAGGCCGCCGCAAATTCCGGACGCCTCGGCGTCAAGGTCAGTGAACGAAACGGTCAGGCCCGGATGTGACCGCAATGCGGGTGCGCCAGACCTCACAGCGCGGGCCGTGCCGAAGTAGTGTCCCCGCGACCAGATGACGCGACCGGACGCATCCGCGACGGTTGCGGACACGCCGCAACCGTCCAGCTCGATCGCGAAGACGTAGGTCTCGCCCTCCGTCCAGGAGACGTCCGTCCCCACGGAGGCGCGCGGTTTCAGCCCCGTCATCGAGTCGCGAAGCCCCTTCCCTTCCAAGACCTCGAAGAACTCGAAGTAGCGCTTCGCACCGCGTTCGTCCGGCGCGCGCACGAGCTGGAGCGACCAGCGGTTCTCCTCGTCCGTTCCGATGCTCAGCCCACAGATCGGCCACCCGTCGCGGGAAAGGACCCTTTCCGGCGTGACCTTCGCGGAGAACCGTACCCGGGACGCGCATGGTGCCTGCGACCAGGCGAATCCGTTCACGCCGCAGGCCTTCACGCCGCCGGACTGCACACGCCAGCCCAGCGGATCGCAGAACCAGCCCTCGAACGGCAGCGGCGCCGCGCCGGACGCAAGGCAGAGGGAAGCCCCGACAAGGAAAGCGACATTGACATTCATTTCTCCATCCTCCTTTCAACGAACCGAAACCACCATGCCGGGCAGCGGGAACGGACACTCGTAGCAGCCGAGGTCGATGCCGGCCCCCCATACGCGCGGACGGCCCGCGAGGTCTCGCGTGTCCGCCGCACCTCCCCAAGCGACGCCCTTGTCTATCCACTGGCGTGATGGATGGAGCGCGTAGGCCGGTTCGCCGAACGAATTGCCTTCGCCGCAGAAGCGGACTGCCCGGGACGACAGCCCCGTCGACTGGGCCGCGCCAGGCGCGGACGGCAGGTCATAGCCTTCCGAGAGGAGCTGCCGAAGAGAGACGATGGAGGCGGACGGCGCAAATTTCATCTCGACCCTGAGTCCCATCGCCCCGCCCCCGCCAGTACCGTTGCCGCCAAAGACGCAGTTCGCCACGTCCAGCGACGGCTCCTTGTCGTTATTGCCGCGCGCCAGGTAGAATGCGTTCTCGCAGACGTTGCTGGCGAACGTGCAGTTGGCGAATCGCGCCTCATCCCCCATCACGCGGACAATGTCGCCGCAGATGCCATCGCGGATGAGGCAGTTCGTCACGGACAGGACGGGAAATCCCGCTTCCCGCTCCCAGTCGGCCCGCTCGTTGGCGACGAGCGGCGCCGAGTAGGACGCATTCGCCGCCCGGTAGTCAAGGATCTCGCAGTTCACCATCCGACTCATCGCCACCTCGCCCTTCCCGGAGAAGCGACAGTCGCGGAACGCCGAATACCAGGCGTGTCCCGAATAGTATCCGCTCGTATTGTCATGGAAAACGCACCCGACCACATTCGTCGCACAGAAGACGCCGCCGGCCGAGCAGGTGCCCTCGGCGCGATTCTCGCGGATGACGCAATTCGTCACAAGCATGGAAGAGCCGCCTACCGTGCAGAATATTCCGCCGCCTTTCCGGTAAGCCCCGGAGACCCTGTTGCCCCGGATTTCGCAGCCGAGAAGGGATGCTCCGGCCCTGGTCTGGTAGATCGCGCCGCCGTCAAGGACGGCGACAGAGTTGTCCGCGAACATGCAGTCCGCGCAGGTCTCCACCTCAAACGCGGCCCCGCCGTATGTCGTCGCCCTGTTGCCGACCAGCTCGCAGCCGGCCAGCGTGGCGAGCGTGACCGCCCCACCCTTGTCCGCCTCGTTGCCCTCGAAGCGGCATCCCATCGCGTCGCAGGCTGCGACGGCTCCGCCCGCCGCAGCGGCCGTGTTCGTGAGGAAGGCCGAATCCATGACGGCAACCGGCTGGAACGCCTCCACGGCCGCCGTGGTCCGGACGTCCGACAGGGCGCCGCCCTTCACGGCAGAATTCCCCCTGAACGTGCAGTTGCTCACCGCATGCGGATTCAGGATCGCGCCGCCTGCCCCGTTCGCCCCCTTTGCGGCGTTTCCGAGGAACGTGCATCCACGCACCTCGTAAGGGTTGTCGCCATAGAGGGCTCCGCCGCCCTTCCCGCCGGCCTCGTTCGCCTCGAACAGGCAGTCGATCGCCTTGGAATTGGACATCGCCCCGCCGACGAGGCCGCAGACGTTCCCGTAGAAGGCGCAGCGCGTCGCGGTCACGTAACTGCCCGCGCCGCCCCAGTTCGCCCGATTGCCGCCGCACACGCAGTCCTGCATGATTCCGCTTGAAAGGGCGCCGCCGCCGGCCGTCACGGCCACATTGTTCGAGAAGACGCAGTCGTAATACGACCCCCTCACCGCGCCGCCGCCGTTCTTCTGCGCAGAATTCCCATCAAACAGGCAGTCGCGCACGACGGCGGAAGCGGAATAGGCCGAGAATATTCCACCGCCGTCTCCGCCGTCATTCACGCAGGCCGCGAACACGCAGTTCGTGAAATCCGCCACGTACCCGGCGCCGGAGGTGTCAATCCACACGCCGGCGCCATTCTCGGACGACTTCCCTCCGACAAGCGAGAGTCCGCGAAACGTCGCAGATGACGTGATGCGCAGGATGCGCGCCGACCCGTCACCCTTGAGGACTGCCGGAGTGCGGTTTCCCGGCGAGCGCCAGGTGGAATCGTTCGCGCACCGGATCTCAAGCGGCCTGTCTACGACAAGGTGGGACGATCCGTCGGCATCCATCTTCGTCTCGGCGAGGTCGTAGGTCCCGGCCGCCAGCGTCAGAGTATCGCCTGACTGCGCCTGCCCGAGCGCGGACACGAGTTTCCCGACCGAGGCGACCGGCCAGTCCTTTGCGCCGGCGGGCAACAACAGGCTTATCGACAAAGCCAACAAGGCCGGCTTGCGAGCAGCGGGAGTCTTGCAGAATTCATGACAGACCATTGTATTCTCCTTTTAATGCATTACCGGAAAACCGTCCTTGCATGGCTTGATATGATAGCAAAAAGAGCAAGCAATATGAACAAATTCCACGCAACGACATTCGCCTGTTTTGCGCACCCCAAAACCATGGCATGGCAAGAATCTCTATGCGACAGAAGTTAAGCCACTCAGGAGACGATATTTATGGCCTCATCGCGCCATTCGCGCATGGGCTTGCCGTGGCTGGCGAGAAATGCGGCCCTGAGCGCAGCCGGTGACTTCCAGCCACAGAGTTGGGCGATTGGCGTGATAGCCTGTTTCGGATTCCTCAAAAGGCTTTTCACGCGCTCCAGCCGCACATCACATATCTCCTCGTGAATGGAACGCCCTGTCTCCCTACGAAATATCACCTCTGCCATGCGTCGCTGAAGCCCCATTACTGCCGCTACCATCGGAACAGTCGCTCCGTCGCATGCCGTACGGCGAATGTAGCCTATTGCCTTGATGACGCGACGGTCACTTTGACGCAAACGACGCGTCGACAGTCGCTTTGCCACGAATGTCACCCCGAATAAAAGCCGTACATCTGACAGATCCGGATTCTTGATGCGCCCGTCAAGCAACTGCGCACACAAGTAGCCGCCTTGCTCAAAGTCGAGGCCTATCGATGTGAGTGACGGCGTTGTCCTTTCGCAGATAATCTGGTCGTTATCGACGCCGACGACCGCAATGTCTTCCGGAACGCGAATTCCCAAGACAGTAGCCTGCCGCAAGACTTCATCTGCAACTGGATCGTGCACGGCAAAGACACCGCAAGGCTTCGGCAGCGCCTTTAGCCATGCGCCAAGAGCCTTTCGCCACTGCATTTCCATGCGCTTTTGGGGGCAGGAGAACACATGGCAATCCTTACCGTGAAGTCGAATAGCCTCTTGAAACGACTCACGCCGAATCTCTCCCCAGAAAAGCACTTCCGGCCGGTCCACAAAAGCATATGAAGGCAATCCAAGCGATAGAAGTTCCTTCGCGGCGACCTCGCCGACTTGTACGTTATTCGAGTTTACGTAAAGCGCACAGCCCTTCACTCCATTGGGATCTTCATCAAGGTAAACGAGAGGCACATCGCCAACCGTCTCGCGGGAAAGTTCCGGCATTCCGCCTCCGCATTCGGCAATGATGCCTATCGGCTTCCAGAAATCGATGATTCCCGAAACGTCAAGTCGTTGGTTGTTTCGCTCGATGACCTGAATGTCCCAACCACGCCGCTCGGCATAGCGCATCGCTCCCGAGATGCGGTCATCGCAACTGTACCTGTTGGTGCAGACGAAAAATAGCACTGTGTTCATACATCATCCAGAAACCATACCCAAAACGCAAGTAAAATATCACATGCGCTTCGCCAAAGTCAATCCGATTGTGGGCCTTGCGGATTCCTGATGGGATCCGCTTCCGCCGCATTGGCCATTCCAAAAACAAGGCTGGAAGTCCGCAGTTGCGAACCTCCAGCCTGTTTGCATAATGGCTTCTCTCGCCTGGTTTAGCAGACGCCCTGTGCGACCATTGCGTTGGCCACCTTCACGAAGCCTGCTATGTTCGCGCCCGCAACGTAGTTGCCCTTCATGCCGTACTTCGCCGCCGCCTCGTACGCATTGTCGTGAATGGCCTTCATGATGCCCTTGAGCTTGGCATCGACCTCGTCGGCAGCCCAGGAAAGACGCTCGGAGTTCTGGCTCATCTCAAGGCCAGAGGTGGCGACGCCGCCGGCGTTGGAGGCCTTGCCCGGCGAGAAGAGGACCTTCGCCGCGAGGAACGCCTCGACCGCGTCAGGCGTGGACGGCATGTTGGCGCCTTCGCCGACGAGCTTGACGCCGTGCTTGACGAGATACTCGGCATCCTTGCCGTCCAGTTCGTTCTGGCGCGAGCACGGGAATGCGCAATCAAGCCTGTCGGCGATCTGCCACGGATTCGCGCCTGCGAAGAACTTGCCGGCCGAAGCGAGTTCCGAGAGTTCGCCGCGCTTCACGGTCTTGAGGTTCATGACCTCGTCGACAAGCTTCTCCGTGTAGCCGTCCGCAACATAGAGCGTACCCGAGCGGTCGGAGAGAGTGACGACCTTCGCGCCAAGGCGGATGAGCTTCTGCGCCGCGAAGGACGCGACGTTGCCAGAACCGGAAACCGCGCACACCTTGCCTTCGAGCGTATCGCCGTTGACGGCAAGCATGTTCTCGGCGAAGTAGACATCGCCGTAGCCAGTCGCCTCGGGACGGATCAGCGAACCGCCAAACTCGCGAGCCTTGCCGGTGAGCACGCCCGACCACTCGTTGGCGATGCGCTTGTACTGGCCGAAAAGATAGCCGATCTCGCGGCCGCCAACGTTCATGTCACCGGCCGGCACGTCGGTATCCGGACCGATGTGGCGGTAAAGCTCGGTCATGAAGCTCTGGCAGAAGCGCATCACCTCATTGTCGCTGCAACGGATGCCGGGAGTGTGGGGGCTCTGCTTCGGGTTGAAATCGGAACCGCCCTTTCCGCCGCCCATCGGGAGCGTGGTAAGCGAGTTCTTGAAGACCTGCTCGAAACCGAGGAACTTGAGGACGGAAAGGTTTACCGTGGGGTCAAAACGAAGGCCGCCCTTGTATGGGCCGATGGCGGAGTTGTACTGGACCCGGTAGCCGCGATTCACGCGGACGATGCCCTTGTCGTCAATCCACGGCACACGGAACATGATCACGCGCTCCGGCTCGACTATGCGCTCAAGGATCGCCGCATCCTCATACTGCCTATTGGCTTCCAAAACCGGATCGAGGGTAAGAAGCACCTCTTCGACTGCCTGTATAAATTCAGGCTCGTTAGGATTCTTGGCCTTGACATCGGCCAAGACCGTCTGCACATACTTGCTCATTATGATTCCTTGATTTTACTGGTATACAATATCCCTGCGGGAAAGCATATGCATTTCATGTGCCAAATTAAATACCATCTACAATAGTTAAATGATTAAATGGTTAAATTCTGACTACCATCTACCAACTACCATCTACCAACTACCAACTACCATCTACCAACTACCAACTACCATCTACCAACTATATTTACAATTGCATTTAGCCATTTGGTGATTTATGCCTTGCCTGGAAGGTGGTAGAGGGCCGCAATTCATTGCGACCGTAGCGATGACGCCCTCGTCGTCGTGCGAAAATGGCCGTGTAGTTATAGGCAAGAAGATGTAGGTCACAGATGTTACGTTAGGTGACGGCGGCCTGATACGATGGCGAGGGCGCCATCGCCACGTGTCGCGGCAGATGCTACGTATTCGGACGCGATGAATAACGTCCCTTCCGTGACTTGACACACTAAAACCTACATTTCTACACTTCTACACGGCCATTTTCCACGATGGCGAGGGTACTCCCTCTAGTGACCGCTTGCGCGGCTCGCTTCGCTCGGAGGATATCTCGCTACGAAATTCATCAAATGGCCAAATGACTAAATGCAATCGTAAATCGCAAATCGAAAAATCGTAAATCTTAAATTCGCCCTCTGCCTCTAAAGCCTAATACACACCATGTAAGTGCCAGCCGATGGATTGTACGCAAAACGTAAACAGCTCAAGCCTAAGCACTCCATAAAAGGGGACAGTCGCCGCCCGCCTCACCGCAGGGCAGTCGGTCCTTCGCGTAGAAGCGGAAACGTCTCCTTGGCGCGTCCGTCGAAGGCGAAGACCGTGAAGCCATCGAACCCGTCCTGACGCAGAGCCTGGATGTGGCGCGTCATCTTCTCGGCCTCCGCGCCGTCCCTCCGCCAGCAGCTCAGCCCGATGCCGGGATAGAGCTTGACATTCGTCCCAGACAGCAGCGTCCGCTGGGCGCGGCAGATGTTCCTGAAGAACGGCGTCGCGTCCGTGTAGTCCATCGGGCAGAGGATGTCGATCCAGCCCTCCCTGGCCCAGCGCACCCAGTCCTGCCCGTCGCCCGAATACGCGCTGTCCCGGTCGGCGCGCGCGGCGACCGAGATCTCGACTTTCGGGAACTCTGCCCTGACGCGCCTCGCCGTCTCCGCGACGACGGCCGAGACCGTCTCCGCCCGCCACTTCTCCCACGCCGTCGCGAGCCCCGCGTCCGCGCGCACGTCCGCCGGCCAGTCCGCGACCGCGCGACCCAGCTGCGCCTCGAAGCGGCGGCGGCAGCCGTCGCAGAAGCAGAAGTTTCGGTCGGCGTAGCGTATGTAGTCGAAATGTATGCCGTCCGCCCCCTTCCGCGCAAGCTCCACCATGGACTCGATCTCGCGCCGCTGGTTCTCCGGGTGGCTTGGGCAGAACGTCGCCCCCCACGGGCTCTTCGCCTTGGAATCAAACATCTGCACGAGACGGCCCTCCTTCCTGTACTGGGCGATGCGTTCCGGATCGGTGTGCGCACCCATGTTGTAGCACACTCGCCACACGTGGAAGCCCACGCCGTACTTGCGGCAGGCGGCCCGGCACTGCTCGAACGCATCGCCGCGCGTCGAGACCGACTTGTCAACCGGCACGGCCTCCGACTCGTAGAAAGCGCAGTCCGCCCACGCCAGGTTTGCGATCATGTCCGTAAAGCCGTTCTCCTTGAGGAACCTGATCGAATCGTCCCAGCTCCAGCCGAAGCCCATGCCGCGCGCACTGTGGCACCAGACGAGCCGCCGCTCGCCCGCCTTGCCGGGGACGCTTCGGACGAACGTCATGCGCCTCTCCTCCAGCGCCCTTGACCGCGCCTCCGCCTCGGCGAACGCGGCCTTGAGCGATGGATCGAGCTTCCCGAGAATGGCCTTAAGCAGGTCATCGTTCTCCTTTCCGCCGTCCGGCCGCCACACGTGCCCCATGTAGACGCCGGCCGGCGTGGACACCAGCGCCGGGATGCCGAGCGAACGCTGCCGGGCGTCACCCCAGGTGGCCAGCACCTCGCCCTGACCCGTCAGCTTCGGCTCGTTCGCGTTGCCCGAGGCCTGGGGCGCGAACGCCGGCTGGCCGTCCAGCCCGGCCCCCGCGCGAAGAAGTCCCCCGAACGGTGCCGCGCCATTCTCGCCCGAACGGCGAAACCCGGCATTGGCGACGCCGAGCAGCCGGCCCACGCAGGGCGGGAGCGCGTAGAGCGCGAAGAGCTTGCCGCCGCGGGCGACGAACGCCGTGAGCTGCGACTCGGTCTCGGGCGGCAGAGCGCCGTTGTACGGCAGCACGACGACCGTCTTGCCGTCGAGCGCCCCCGGCGTCACCGCGTCGTCGCCCAGGCTCGCGTACGGCACGCCGATCCGGTCCAGCGCCTCCTCGAACGTCGAGGCGTATTGCCGGTAGGCGGAGGACTCGGACGACTTCCGCCTTGCCGAGGTCTCGCCGCGCAACACCAGCACCGGCGACGCACGGGGCTCCGACAGCGCGAAGTCCGCGACGGCGGCCGTGGTCGTGCGCCGCTCGGACGAACGATCGAACGCGAGGCGAATGCCGTCGATCCTGTGCAGCCCGGCGGGCTTCCCCTCCGCGCGGACCCTGGTCCGGCAGCTCCACCGCACGCGCTGCCAGACGCCGTCCTCGCCGACGGGAAGGCTTGCGCCGTACCAGCCGTCCCCGCTCTTGAGGTACATGTAGGCCTGGGTGATGCCCGCGAGGTCGTCGATGCGCAGGTCAAAGGACAGCTCTCCCGCCTTGGTGAGGTCAAACGGCAGTCTGAAGTCCCACTGCACGCGGTTTCGCGGGCCGTCGACCGGCAGCTCCACGCTGCCCTTCCGCGTCAGGTCGGCATATTTCACCGGCGGCTGCCCGGCCCCGCGCCTAATTACGGCATTCGCGCTCGCGTCGTCTCCGATGGCCTGCCATTCCGGCAATATGCCGCCAATCGCCATCTGGGCTACCGAAAGAATCGAAGCCCCCGCAAAAAACATCCGACTTGTCTTTGTCATACCATTGCTCCCTGTTTCTTAAGCAGTTGCGGTGGCTATCTCATGATTACCGTCAGGCCTCGCCTGTTAATGAAGACTCGGCCATCCTTGACCGCAACGGTGTACGCAGAGGAATTCCTGCCGCCGGAGATGGAAAGCGACCAGTCCGCAAGATTCTCCAGCCCTTTCACATTTTCGAATTTGCCCGGCAATGCAGCGCAATCCTCGTATGGAAGGTTCGTGACGCTAAGCATCCCATCCTTGGCGAAGGTGAATCCATCAATGGTACCGGCGTCGTTCGCGTCGATACAGAGGTTTGATATTTCCGTATCGGCGCCTTCGTTGCGCAATGTCGCACCCGCCGCCACGCGAACCGCCCCAACGTTCTTGAGGCATTCGACCATTCCGTTCACTGCGGGCTTCGCAAGTGCGATCGGGGCATAGGCAGAGCCAGAGACCCACGCCGCACCTGTCGGCACCTCATAGGCATCCTCCGCATACAGTTCAGACCAATGCACCCCATCCGAACTGCCCTCTATCGCAAAGGCCGTCGGTGTGCTTGCCCAGTATGCGGAGTCTGTTCCCCAGCGCACAAGGAAGTTGAACGCCGTGATCTCCGGCGTCCCCTCCGCCAGATGGAAGACGCACTGCAGCCAGGACTCGGGCCTATCCGGGGACGGGTCGGGACAGAAGAGGCTGGTCCATCTGTTGTTGCTGTCGGAGAACGCGCCGTTGACGTGTTCCTCCGGGATTGACGCCTTCGGCCGGGTGCGGTCATATCCATAGCCAACAGAACCAGCGGGGATGTCCATGTCATCTGCGGCCAACGGCGCATTTACGAGATGCCTTTGTCCATCGCCATCCAGAATCGTCATGTTTGCGAACTGTATGCGCCCGGAGTATCCGCCCGGGACCTGCCCGGCATAGCGCGGACACGTCTGCGCCGTCTCCTTGACGACGAACCTGATCCAGCTGTGCGGTTGTGCGCTCGCGTTGCGCACGACAAGCGTCCCTTCCCTGACCGTCAGGTCGCCCGAAAAGGCCTGCTCGCCCTCCAGCGTCCAAGTGTTCGCCCATTCCTTGACGACCGATACCCGGCCCGCGCCATCCGCAATCGACCACGCGACGTTGTTCGCCGCGCCGTTCGTGCCGGCGAGCGTCAGCGTCGTATCGCCCGCGCCCGCCGCCGAGAACCCGCCCAGCTTCAGGGCCGCGCCGTCCGCCGATATCCGTCCTCCCGTCCCCTTGACCTGGATCGGACGGGTCGTGCAGATCGCGGCATTCGTGCCTATGTGCGACATCGTGCCGACAGCCGCGTCAGACCCGAGCAGGAAGGCGTAGTCGACGGGCGTCGTCTGCGGACCGTAGGCGTCCGCCCAAAGTTCCGCAGAAGTGCCGAGCGAACAGTTCACCCCCTTCTCGTTCAGCGTCGTGAACGAGACCGTACCGTCTTCAATCGCCAGCGGTCCGCGCAGACCACTCGCGTCCGCCGACTCGAAGCTCCACGTACCCGTACCGCGCTTCGTGACATACCAGGAGTAGTTCGTTCCATTCTGCGAGCGGCCCGTGAACTTGCCAAGGATGCGGCAGGGGACGACGTTCGAGCCCGTCAGCACGAGGCGCATCTGCGAGTCGCCGGACTCATGCCACCAGCCCCCCGTCAGGACAAGGCCGCCCGTCGCGCCCGCGTCCAGCGTCTCCGGCTGCAGGTAATTCGCCTGCGGGCGGAACGCCAGGCCCTTGTCCGACGTCTCGCCCGAGCCCAGGTAGAGGTAGCAGCAGGGCCCGTCGGCGTAGAATCCGAGTTCAGGCCCCTTGCCGACGGACGACGGCTTGCCTTTCATGCCAAGCCTGGAGAAGCCGAGGATGCCGGCCGTCCCTCCGTCGTAGTCATACGTGCGCGCATTCGCGGCCATCTCATTCTCTGTCCCCGTCAGGTACTGGTGCGCCTTCGCGAAATACGAGAGGCTGCCGACGAAGCGCCCGGAAAACACGCCCGGCTCCGGGCCTGCGTACATGGGCTGTATCTGCGTTCCCGCGACCGAGTTCGAGACGACGCCGGCGCCGATCAGCCGCTGGCACCGCAGGTTGCCGGCCATCGGCAGGGCCAGGGTCGCCCCTGCGTCCACCGTCATGTCACCGCAAAAGAAATGATTGTACCGCTGAATCGAGCGCGGCAATTCCAAGACGCCCTCCTCGACCTTGATGGCCGTGTAATGGGACTTGCTCTCCGTGGTGTCCCGCAACGTCAACGTCCCCGCGCCCCGCTTGACGAACGTGCCGCACGTAGGCTCCCAGGACGTCGAATCGACCTTGTTGATCCAGCAGCCGAGTTCCGCGCTGGCCGAGACATTGACCACGATGACGGTTTCCTTTCCGCTCCCCTCGTTGAGCTTTACGTTCTCGAAGAGGCTGAACGTCGCGAGCGAACCGTCATCGACAGTCAAGGTGACGCCGCCGTCGATGACGCGCAGCACGTCCCCCTTCTGCGGAAGCCGCGCCGGCGAATAGCTTTCGGGCGACGACAGGTCCGTCGCGCCCTTCACCCAGGTAAGCGTCTCGGCGCACACGCTTCCCGCCGATAGGATGGACATCGCGAGCAGACCGTGAACAGAGACTTTGGACATGATCCGGTGTAACATGGCGTCATTCCTCCTTAAATTAAATGGCGCAATTATATCTGTTTTTTTTTTCTTGGGTCAATTCCCGAACGGGAGTATCTACACCGCGACCGTTCTCGGTCGCGACAAGCGCGACCCTCCCGTACGGCAAGATTCGCCCTTTTTGGGAGGGCCGCGCTTGTCGCGGCCGCAATTGCTATTCCATCGGCGCACAGTTGATGAGCCTGCGCAAGAGGCGCGGACGGTGCGTGTCCATCCTACGGCGGAAGTCGGCGTAGTCGCGCGGCGCGGGGTTCGACCACAGGATCTCCGCCGCCGCGCAGGTGCGCGGCCACGCGCGCCACGCGAGGTCGTACTCGTTCCAGATGTACTCGCTCCAGAGGCAGCATTCGCCGCCCAGCACACGCGCCCGCGCCTCTTCCGGCACGCCCGCGAGCGGATCGTACGTGTACGCCTTCTCCAGAGTGAGGATGCCGCCGCCGCGCTCGAACGGGTCGTCCTTCAGCCCCTGCCTCATCGCGTAGTAGGTCAGGCGGTAGGGAGACATCACCATGTCGTGGCCGCGCATCGCGCCCGCCGCGCCCGACACGAGGTCGTGTCCCGCGCCCTCGCCGGACGCCATGCGCCAACTCTGGCCGATCGCCGACTTCGGAAGCTCTCCGTTCAGGATCTCGTCCCAGCCCATGAGGCGGCGTCCCTTCTTCTCCAAATAGGCGGACATATGCCGCGTGATCCACGTCTGAAGTTCGCCGGGCTTCGACAGCCCTTCCCTTGCCATTCGCGCGCGGCACTTCGGGCACTTCTCCCACCGCACGGACGGGCACTCGTCGCCGCCGATGTGCACGACTTTCGACGGAAAGACCTCGCACACGTAGTCCAGCACCTTCTCGATGAAGCGCACCGTCTCGTCGTTGCCGAGGCAGAGGACGTCCGGGTAGATGCCCCAGACCGTCCCCGCCGCGCGCGGCACGATGTTCGTCGGCACGCACGCGAGGTTAGGATAGGCGGCGAGCGCGGAAAGCGTATGCCCCGGCAGGTCTACCTCCGGCACGACCGTGACGTGCCGCGCCGCCGCGTAGTCCACGATCTCCTTCAGGTCGTCCCGCGTGTAGAAGTACGGCCCGTACGGCTCCGTGTTCTGGTCGATGGCGTAACCGTAGCGCCCGGGCAGGCGCCTGAGCGTCGCGCCGCGCAGGGGCGACGAAGGACGCACCGAGCCGTACTGTGCGAGTTCTGGCAGCCCCGGCACGTCGATGCGCCAGCCCTGGTCCTCGGTGAGGTGCCAGTGCAGGACGTTCAGCTTGTGCATCGCCATCGCGTCGATGAGGCGGCGCACGACCTCCTTCCCGAAGAAGTGCCGCCCTTCGTCCAGCATGAACCCGCGCCACTTGAACGCCGGCGCGTCCTCTATCTCTACGCAGGGATAGGCATCGCCGTCCCGCAGCTGGTCAAGCGTCTGCTCCGCGTAGAAACGCCCCGCCGCGTCCGACGACGCGATGACCACCTCGTCCGGACGCACGGACAGGCGATAGCCCTCGGACGGAATCGCCGCGTCCGTGACCGAGCGGACAACCGCGCCGGTCGGACAGGTCCCCGTCCCTTCCACAAGCCGAGCCGGCTGAGGCACAAGCGCAATTGCGGCCAGTACGATTTCAAACATATTGCATAGTCCTTTCCTTAATGGCGTCACCAATTCACTGCCGAATACTATAGCACAGGACGTACCGGCGCCGCCACCCAATTCTCCACTGTTCCAGACACTTTTTATCTTAAGGATTTACGATTTTTCGATCTGCGATTTACGATCGCATTTTGGAATTTGGTCATTTGATGATTGAGTCGGTCTGGCTTGGTAGGCGATTTCGATGGAATCGCCGCCGTACACACACGGGAGGGACGCGCTCCTGCGCGTCCGTTGCCCCACGCCGCTTTCGGTCGAGCGGGAGCTCGACCATCCCGCGCATTACGCAACGATGTCCACGGCACCCGGCGGTTAGGGACAACCGTCTCCCAGGAAACGGCCATTCACTGCGATGGCGGGAGGGACGCAATTCATCGCGTCCGTGTTCTCGGTCGCAACAAGTGCGACCCTCCCGTACGTCGAGTCCGTGTTCTCGGTCGCAACAAGTGCGACCCTCCCGTACGTCGAGTCCGTGTTCTCGGTCGCAACAAGTGCGACCCTCCCGTATGTCGAGATTCGCCATTTTCGGGAGGGACACGCTTGTCGTGTCCGGGGTTTTGCAACTGCCTTTTAGGTCAAACGACCCGAAGGCGTTGCGCCGGGACGCCAAACACCGTGATTCCGGGATCCACACTCCGCATCACCGCACTCCCGATTCCCACGGTCGCGCCGTTGCCGATTGAAATGCGCGGGACTATCCTTGCCCCCGGGAATACGGATGCGCGTTCGCCTATCGATACGCCGCCGCCTATCGACACAAGCGAATAGACGTGCGAAAAATCCCCGAGCACGGTATCGTGGCCAATCACCGTACCATGGAACACGCAGGCATGCCTTCCGACCTTCACATCCGCCGTCAGCACCACGTTGTGGGCAACGAACGAGCCTTCGCCTACGGTGACGTTTGGCCCGAGCGACGCAGACCTGTGGACTATCGGGATGAATCGTCCGCCCCTGGATTCAATCATCCCGGCACAACGCTTCCTCGCCTCAACGTTACCCAAGGCCGTCACGAACACGTCATCGCCCTCAATCGCGTAGGACTCCGGAGACCCGATTATGGAGGGATACCCGTCAAAACCGGCGAGCGCATGCGGATTGCCGTCAAGATAGCCCTTGATGCGGAAGGCCTCGCCAAAGCCGCAGGCCTCGCGGGCCGCCGCGAACATCTCGCGTCCAAAGCCACCCGCCCCGATGATCAGCAGGTTCTTCAAGCGTTTTCCTCCTTGACTCCCGCCGCCGCCATCAGGTCCGCAATGCTCCTGAACTCCCGGAACTGTTCAGGCGTAAGCCTCGCCCCGTATTCATCCTCAAGCATGACATAAAGGGCAAAGCCCATCATCGACCCCCACCCGCGCACGGATCGGAACTCAAGGCCGGGAGTGACGCAGGGCGTCTCCAGGATGCCGGCAACCCTATCGAGAAATTCATTCATTTCGCCGCAAGACTATCTCAGTGATTTCCGTAGGATTGAAGAGCCGCAACGGGAATCCGGCCCACTGGCCAGTGCCCGGAGACAGGTACAGGTAGCGTCCGGCGCCAAACCCGTACAGGCCATGCGTACGGCCTTCGTTCGACAGGGCGACAATGGGCCTGAACAGTGGCATTATGCCGCCATGGGTGTGCCCCGAAAGCTGCAGCCTCGCGCCCATGGCCGCAGAACCCACCGAATCGGTCCACGGACGATGGAACAGCAGTATCCGAAACGCGGCGGCAGGGACGCCTTCAAATGCGCCGACGGCCCTGCCTTTCTTGCCGGTGAACGCAGGGTCTTTCACCGCGCCTATCGCAATGGCATCGTTGCCGCGCCGGACAACCATCGCCCCGGAATCCTCCGGGAAACATATCCCCCAACGCTTGAGGGCAACGCCCCATCGATCCCATTCCCAATACGCCTCGTGGTTTCCCGTGCAGCCAACCACGCCATCCCTGGCGCGAAGCCCGGCAAGCGGCTCGAGATCCCCCTCGCGATCCGCCACATGCCCGTCCACAAAGTCACCCGTGATGGCAACGATGTCTGCATCAAGCGAGTTTACGCGGTCCACGATCCGTTCAAAATGCGCCCTTCTCGCCGCCGTGGAGCAATGCAGGTCGCTCATGTGCACAATGCGGTATCCATCGAATGCGGGTGGCAATTCTTTCCATGACAGCTCCACTCGGCGGACACACGGCACTCGCACACCCTCGTATATGCCCCACACGGACAATGCCGCCGAAGCGATCGCGATCAGCATCGTGCGGATGCGCACTGTGCGCAACGCCACCGGCCTTCCGCAAAGGCGAAACGCAGCATCTGCCAGAGCAAGCACGAAGGCGAGCCCGGTAAACATCATAGCCCAGGAGTACACCGCGCCGTAGGACCATATGACGGACAGCGGAAGATCCGGCACGAAGCTGTCCCCTCCGGCGACGGCGAAGAACGCGAACTTGCCGAAGGCCAACGCAAGCAGGGCCGCAAGCAGAAGGGACGTGCGAAGCCGAAGCCTCAACGGCGCCACCGCCACCAGAAGCGACATCCCCCATGCGCATGCGGCCACTGCCTGAAACGCGATTCTCCAGATCATGCGTACAGTCCCCTAGTCAGGCGGTGTTCACCTTCTCGTCACGCTCTGCCCGTCGCGGGAATCCTTGACGACCCACCCTGCGGCGGCGATCTCGTCGCGGATGCGATCGCTCTCGGCCCAGTTCTTCGCCTTGCGCGCTTCGGAGCGCTGGTTCAGCAGAGCCTGTATCTCCGGCGGCACTTCGGCCTTTTCAGATTTACCGAAGAAGATGACTCCGAGCACGGAATCCATGCGCCTGAACACGTCAAGGATGGCCGCAGCACTGGATAGCGGCACGTCGCCGCCCTGCATCCAGGCGTTCGCGTGGCGAACAAGCTCGAAGAGCGCGGCGAACGCCTTTGGCGTGTTGAGGTCGTCGTTTATCGCCGCAGTGAACTCCGCGAGCGCATTCTGCGCGAATTCAGGGACAGGGCCTCCGGCACCGGCACCGCCTGCCAAGCGCTCAAGGGCGTCAACGCAAGTGTCTATGCGGGCAAGGGACTTGCGGGCATCCTCAAGTGCGCTGAACGCGAAGTTGAGCCCCTGGCGATAGTGGGCGTTCACGAGTACATACCTGATCTCGCGTCCGCTCCATCCCTTCTCGATCAGATCCCGGAGCGTGAAGAAGTTCCCTGCGGACTTGCTCATCTTCTCTCCGTTGACCTTAAGGTGCGCACAGTGCATCCATGTCTTCACGAATTCCTTGCCGGTGGCGGCCTCCGCCTGGGCGATCTCGTTCTCATGGTGCGGGAAGAGGTTGTCTATGCCTCCGGTATGCAGGTCGAACGTCTCTCCGAGGTACTTCATCGACATGGCGGAGCACTCGATGTGCCATCCCGGACGTCCACGCCCCCACGGCGAGTCCCAGCCGACGGGGCCGTCAGACGGCTCCCACGCTTTCCAGAGCGCGAAGTCGCCGACATTCTCCTTGTCGTACTCGTCGGCGGCGCAGCGCGCGCCCGTGCGCTGGCTGTCGAAATCTATGTGCGCAAGCTTCCCGTACCCCGGGAACTTCGTGACGGCAAAGTACACGCTGCCGTCGTCGCTCTTGTACGCGACCCCCTTGTCGATGAGCTTCTCCACAAGCGAAATCATTTCGGGAATATGGTCGGTCGCCGCAGGATAGACCTCGGCAGGCTGGACATTGAGTTTCTTGAGGTCCGCGAAGAACGCCTCCTTGTACGTCTTCGTGTAGTCCGTAAGGGGGACGTTCGCGGCATTCGCCCCGCGGATCGTCTTGTCGTCCACATCCGTGAGGTTCATCACCTGCTTCACCCTCATCCCGTTGAACTGGATGGCCCTGCGGAGGATATCCTCGAACGTGTATGCGCGGAAGTTTCCGATATGCGCGAAGTTGTACACCGTAGGTCCGCACGTGTACATCCTGATCGTGTTGTCGGCGATCGGCGCAAGCGGCTCGTCGCGCCTTGTCAGCGAATTGAATACTTTCATTTCCATAAATGCTCCTATTATAGCATGCTTCTACCAACGGCGGCATCGGCATGGCCGCAGGCGACATGCGCCCACGACGCTCAATCCGCGAGCGGAATCAGCTCCAGCGTTGTGCCTCCATAGTTCGACACGCACAGGAAGCCCTTCCACACGCAGGGTTCGCTCGGGCGCACAAAGCCCCCCTTGCGGATGAACTTCAGCTTGCCTGACGCCGTCACCATCTCGGCGGCATCGCCGCGCATGTCGGCAATGTAGACATTGTCTGCGGCATCCACGCACATGCCGTCAGGCGTGACGGAAGCTCCGCCCGCATGGATGACCTCTTCGCACTTCACGATGCGTCCGTCACCGCCGGGGGTCAGCCTCCACACGCGGCCGTCTCCATAGTTGCCAGTGTAGATTATGCCCTTGGAAGTCACCGCCACGCCGTTGAGGCCTCCTCGGATCTGCGGATTCCTGGTCACGTCGGAGAACACGCACTGCGGATCGGCGGGCGTGTTGCCGACGCGCACATTGCGGTCTGCCGCGTCAAACATGTAAAGCCCGCTCGACGCCGCGCCGTCGCCGCGCTTTGTCCCGTAGAGGAACGCCTGGGTAAGGTAGAGCCTGCCATTCAGGTATTTCACGCCATTCGCGTTGTCGAGGCCAACCGCCACAGCCTCGCACGTGTCCACCTTGTCGTCCTTGAACGTTATGCGCAGAAGCCGTCCCCTGGAATCCTTCTGGTTGTCGCAGACGTACAGTTCGCCGGAAGGTCCGAAGCATATGCCCATGGGCGACGCATACCCGCTTTCCGGGCATGGCGGCACATCGAACCATTTCGTCGGCGCGGAATCCGGCGAGTCAAGGCGGAACACCGCCCCCGGCTGAGTCCTGTCGTTGTTGGGGGCGGCAATCACAAGCCTGCCCTTGGCGTCCACGCACATTCCGTCAGGGGTGGTGCACGACTGCGGCATCTGAACCGTAACGGCATTGGCGGCAAATGCGGCGAAACAGACAACACAAGGCAACATATTCATCAGTCATTCCTTTCTTAGCTTAAGTGAATCCTTGGCAAAAACATCCTGCATCACGCCATGACGGTCCGGCGTCGTGTTGGCATGCCTACTGCAACGCACCCCTTTCGGCAAGTTCGCGAAAGAACCTCGTCATATAGTCCGGGGAGAACGCGGAAGCGTGCGGGAAGCGAAACAGTCCGGGCAGACTTGCCGCAAGCGGCGAAGACTCCGACAGCGGCTCGTGCCTGAAGACGTCCAGAAACGCCGCCGCGATCCTGCGCTCGCGCAATGCCTCGGAAAGCGCATGCTCGTCTATTGCATTCCCTCGCCCGACATTGATGAGAACCGCACTGCGCTTCATCCTGCCGAGGATTTCCGCGTCCACGATGTCATCCGTGCCGGTATCCGACGGCAAGACGCAGATCAGCCAATCCGCATCCGAGACCGCCTTCGGCAGCTCCGCCAGATTTCCCCTGCGTATTCCGCAGACCTGCACGCCAAGCGACACAAGCTTCCCGCCTATGGCCCTCCCTATGCGCCCATACCCGAGAATCACGGCCCTTGTCCCGGCAAGCGAGAAGCAGACGTCCCCGAGATCCACCCGGCGCCACAGATCGGCGGCATCGCCGCTCTGCTGCCAACGGTATGCAGGGTAGATCCCCCGGCACCAGGCAAGCATGTACGCGATCACGGTCTCGCTCATTATCGCGCCGTGGAACTCTCCGTGGAACTTCACCACGCCATGCGGCATATCCGCATCTGAAGGCAGCAGCTCCCGTCCCGCGCCCGGGGTGGCAAGCACCTTCAGTCGTGGGGCGTACCCGAACCACTCCTTGCGGAACTCCCAGCATATCGCATGGGTGGCGGACGGCAACTCCCTGAGGAAATCGCATTCGCCACGGACGGCCACGACTTCCTGACCGGCCACAAGGGACTTGAAGAAATCCAGGTCTGACGTCTCGATCCTGAACGGTCGCTCCGGCCAGTTCAGCCATATGAGAAAGCGGTTCTCCATCCTCATCCCTCTGTGGGAAGCCCCCATTCGTCAAGCTGCGCCTTTATCCAGTCGAACACCTTCTGGTGCATTTCCTTCGCGGTGCCAGTGATTGGCGGTCCGCACCTGAGCCGTATGTCTTTCGAAGGATCCACCGGACCGAAATCCTTCAGCCACCCCTTGCCGCCGGGACGGGTCGGCTCGCAATCCGTCTTGACGGCGATCGGCATGACCGGCACGCCGGCCTTCTCCGCCAGCTTCGCGCCTATCGACGAATACAGCTTCCGCGAAAACACGCGTTCCCTTGCTCCTTGCGGGAAGATCAGGATCGAGTGCCCCTCCTTGATGCGGGCCACGCCCTCCTTGAACACCTGCAGCAGGTCCTCCCTCGGAGACTTGCGCCCGAGTGGTATCAGCCCCATGTGCGCCGCAGCGCGCTTCAGGGCCGGCAGGCGGGAAAGCGAGGCCTTCACGAATACGTTGAACGGGCCGTACGTGAGAAGCACTGGCGGAAGCATTATGGTCTCAAGCGTCGACATGTGGTTGCTCAGATATACAACCGGCCCCTTGTACCCGTTGCGGTTCTCCCATCCGTCGGCGGTCACCTTTATTCCGTAGCGCTCCGCCTTCTGATGCGCCTTGAAGCAGCACAATGCCCAGAGTTCGGTGGTCAGGGACCTGAAGAACTCCCTCACCGCGCAATACGGGAACACGAAGAATACGCTCATGGTGAACCCGAACGTCGTCCATCGCCCCTTCTTCCTCGGTTCTGGCGCCAGCACGTCCGGACTGGAGACGTACCCGCCCGTCTTGACTATGGAATCCCTGAAATCACTCAGCGTTGTTTGCTTCACCCTGCTCATCCTCCTGAGATTTCCTTGCGGCCTCCTGCTCTTCCCTCTGCTTCCTCAGCTGCTCCTGGATCTGGAGCAGGGCCTCGCGCTGCTGCGCGCGTTCCTCCTCCGCCCGCTGCTTCTCGGCGGCCTCCTGAGCCTCGCGCTCCCTGCGCTCCGCCTCAGCCGCCGCAGCGGCCTCGCGGCGCTTCTCCTCATCCGCCTGCTCCTTGACCCTCATCGCAAGGCGCCGCTGCCTCAACCTTTCGATCCCCCCCATGGCCCTGCCCGGCGCACCATCTGCGGAAGTCGCCACGGGCCGTCCTTTCAGCAAAGGCAGAACCGATGGCCGCGCCGCGCCGCCCCGCCGCTTCTGCGACGTGGCGTTCGCGCCATTTCCTCCGGCAGCTTCTCCAAGCTTCATAGTGACCTCAATCCCATCCTTGACGAGGGTGACGGACTCCGTGGCCGGGTCGGCTTCCTTGACGCTCCATCCACTCTGGCTCGCGCCGACTTCGAGATAGTAGTTCTCGCTCGGCTTGGACGATGTGTCGGTGAAGCCCACCTTCACAGCGCCCGACGGCGTGACGTTCAGGGCGGACACCCTAACGCTGGCCGCCAGCTGCTGCGCCTCGGCAGAGCGCTGCTCGGGCGTCATCTCGCCGTTTCCCGCCACGCCCGCAGACGCCGACCCCGGGGCCGCTTCCGGATCGAAATTCACCGGCTCCGGACCGAATGGCTTGCGGTCAACGATCGTCTGGTAGCGCTCGAATGGCTGCGCATCCGCAAATGCGGCTAACGCCGCCACCGCCAATATCAATGTCCATGATGTCTTCACGCCCGATATTATACCATTTATCGGAATGAGACTTCCCAGCGGAAGGGCGACTCGGCATTTTCGTACTTCACCCTTCTTATGGCCCCGTCCACGACGATGCGAAGCTCGTATGGTTCGCCGGGGACTGCCGTCGATACGCCGGAGAGCGTCTTCGTCGATGGATCCCATCTCTCTTCCGCGACGTCGATGATTGGACTCGCGACATGGCGCGACGTGGAAATGACAAACGGACGGTCGATCAGTTCCCGCACCGCGATCACGCGGCAGTCATCCTTGGGGACGTCAAACGAGAACCTCCCCTTGAACGGCGCGACGAACTCGTCCCGCCAGAAATCGAAGCCGACATACGTCTTCGACGGATCAAGGTCGCAGTACGCCGCCGGATAGTCGACCCTGAGAGTTCCGTTGGTACCCCAGTTGTAGAGGCCGAACACGGCACGATCGCCATCCGTAAGCTTCCACACATTCTGGACCGTCCTTTCGAAATAGTCTACCGGACGCACCTGCCTGGCGTGTCCATGCGGCGCCATCGTGCGCTTCAGGATCTCCACACGCCCATCCGAAAGCGACGGCAGCCAGTCGCTGAAGTTGTAGAGGAGTCCGCCAAGTGATGTCCAGCTCGCCATGAGCCTTGCGCGCCCGAGCGGGACGGCGTCGCGCACGTACACCGGATCGGGATCGCTGTACCAGACCCTTCCGTTCAGGAAGTAGCGCGGCGACCCGGCGATCGGTCCCGCCATGTAGCGTTCCGGGAAGCAATCGATCGGGCCGTTGTCGCCGCCGATGCGAAGAAGATCGACAAGCCCGTAGGAAGCCGCTATTCCGCGGGCGTTCTGCGCGACGTTGCAGGCAAGCAGGCGGGTCCCATCCGCACACCCGTCACGCATCGCCCTAAGGCCCCTGCGGAACGCCTGGACGTTGGACATCCCCGGATCGGAGAACACAACCCTGTCAAGGGCCTCTTCCCCATAGGTGCGGCCAAAACCGAGGTCTGCCGCCATTCCAGAGTACATCCCATCGAACTTTATCATGCGGAAGCCCCAGTCTCGCGTCACCAGAGAGGCAAGGTTCCGCACATACTCTATCGCCTTTGGGTTCGACATGTCGAGTGCGCCCGATCCGAACGGGGTGACATACGGCTCACCGCGCTTCTGGGCGAGGTGACGCGGGCCCACGCCGTCGTTCGCGGGGGACGTGACCGCGCTCTTGACGAAAAGGTCCGCCTTGTCCTGCCACCACGGATCCTTGGTGTCTCCGGAGAACGGCATGTACCAAAGGCCGGCGACAAAGCCATTTGCGCCTATGTAATCGGCGGTGGGCTTCATCCCCCCGGGGTAGGGCCCCTTCGGATTGACGCGGCTGAACACCATGGCGGGGCCGAGACGTTCCGCACCGTCCTGCCACCTGTCGTCTATCTGGTAGTAGCCGAACCCCCATTTGGCAAGACCCTGCGCGGCATCCACGAATTCACGCGTCAATCCCTCGCTGCAGGCGCCTTTGGCGAACGCCGCCTTGTTGGTGGTATATCCTCCAACGTCGGAATACCAGGTGCAGAACCCGGATATCTGCGGCATAAGCCTGATGCCGTAGCGGGCGGCAACCGCATCGGCGTATGCCTCAAGTCCGAGGCGGCAGTCGTCAAACGCTCCAACCACGAACGTATCTGTCCGGGGCGCGTCGCCTGGTGCGACCCGCATCGGGCCGTATTCGGCCTTGCCCGTAACGCCTTTCGAGTCGAAGTGGACGCTGCCGGACGCCCATTCATCCGTAAGCCACGCCGCGACGTAGCCACGCCTCGTCTTCACCTCGCCAAGTGCGCAGAACGCATAACTTCCGGTGCGACGGTCGAGATCGGCAAGCCCGCCGGTCCCCATCGCTTTCCACGTCTTCGGGTCGATGCCCCGGAGCGATATGCGCGGCAGCCATACGGTGGAAACCTTTCCTATGCGCGGTGTAACGTCAATGAACACGAAAGGCGAGCCCTTCTCCGTGCGCACGGCGATGTCGCAGTTGGCGGAACGCTCGCCTCTTCGGAATTCCGCGAATGCGGCCTTTTCGCCGACCCTGCGGATGCGCACGATCTCCCCGTCATCATCAAGTTCACATGTGGAGCCGACAGCTCCCAGCGCAAATGCGACGCCGCACAGCGCAGCCAAAGACTTCATGTCCATACCGACACTCCTTCCTGAAACCTATCACCTAAAACCTACCCGCTACCCCTCCAGCGATTGCCCGATCGTCTGCTGCGGCCCGGCATCGACATCACTGAACTTCATCTTGGAGACATCCACGTTCACGATGCCGAGCGGCTTCATCGTCCTCCACGCGCCACGCGTGAAGTCTGGGATGTCCACCGGCGCCCCGCGCTTCGCCTGGGACATCTCGGTCAGTTCACACAGGCAGCTCCACGACGCGAGGTCGTATACGTCCATGTCAAGCGGCAGACCGTTCTGCAGGCAATACACCCAGCGGAGGTCCATGATGAAGTCCATGCCGCCGTGCCCGCCGATCTTCTTTGCGATCTCGCCGACGTCCCTCCACATCGGGTGCATGTATTTCTTCCGGCACTCCTGCGTAAACTTCTCGTCGAACCCCTTGTGGCTGCGGGGTCCGGAGCCCGGGGTATTCTCGATGTCTATCCTGAGCGGATAGTCCATCAGGATCCCGTGCGTGCCCTGGATCGTGTTGATCCGGCTATACGGATGCGGCACGACGCACGACAGGTCGAGGAATATCATCTTGCCGTTCGCGGTGCGGATCAGCGACGAGTTGTGCGGCCCTATGAGATACTTCCGGTACGCCTCAAGGTTCTCTCCGTTCCAGCGGGGGTCACCTTCGCGGATCAGGTCTCCGACCGACTTGCCCTCCATGGAGTTGAGGTAGTCGAAGCGGTCGCCGCGGTTGATGTTCATGTACTGCGCAACCGGCCCCAAGCCATGGGTGGGATAGTAGTTGCCGCGATGCTCCTGATACCATTCGGCGCGGAACTTGCTCAGCTCGAAGCCGCGCGTCGCCCCGCTGTGCAGGTATCCGGCCTCGCCGTACACGGTCTCGCCAAGCACGCCAAGCCGGCACATGTTGAGCGCCAGCAGCTCCGTCTCGCCGTAGCAGCAGTTCTCAAGCATCATGCAGTGGCGGCGGGTCGCCTCGCTCGTCTCGACAAGCTCCCAGCAGCTGTCCACGTCCATCGTCGCCGGGACCTCCACGAAGGCGTGCTTGTCCGCCCGCATCGCCGCAAGGGCGACGGGCGCATGAAGCTTCCACGGAACGCAGGCGTAGACGACATCCACGCCATCCCATTGGCAGAGGTCTCTGTACGCCTCTGGGCCGAGGAACTCCCTTGCGGGCGGCAATCCCTTCTTCGAGAGATGGTCGCGGCATATCTTCATCATCGCCGGGTTGATGTCGCAGAACGCCGCTATCTCGACTCCGGGGAAAAGCGACAGCCGCTTCAAGGCATAGTTTCCGCGGGCCCCGACACCGACGAACCCGATGCGCACCCGCCTCAGGGCAGGGGTCGCGAAGCCCGCCATGGGGGCGCCGCCTCCAAAGTCAATCTTATCTGCCTGGCACCCGGCGGCAACTGCCGCAAGGCCCATCCACGCCGATCCCCTCAAGAACTCGCGTCTGCTCTGTTCCATCGCTGTCTCCTTTACTTCGTTCCTATCTTTACAAAGTGCGGCAGCCGCGAAAGCGGCGCCTTTACGGTCATCTCCGAAGGGCCCTCTACGGCAGACCCGTCGTCCGCCATCCATCTCCCCGGCGGAATGACGACCTTGCGTTCGCGCTGTCCCTTCTCCACGACGGGCGCCACCAGGAGGCTGTCGCCCATCATGAACTCGTCGAGCACCTTTGCGTAGCCGCGACCGGGGAACATATACTCAAGGTTGCGGATCATCGGCTCGCCGGTGCGCCCGCACTCTTCCGCCAACTCGACGAAATACTTGGCGAACCTCTGCCTCGTCTTCACCGTGTCGCGGACGATCTGCCTCTTCTCGTCGTCCAGCACTCGCCATGGGGACGCAGAGAACTGCATCTGCCCGCAAAGCGCGTGCACCTGCGCGGAGCGCACGAACAGCTCGGCGTCGAACGGGGATCCCGGCAGGAACGCAGTCCACGATCCGCCGCCGACCATGTCCGGGCACACGAACGGATAGCCGAGCAACCCCCCGGCCATCATGTCGGAGACAAGCGCGCGGACCGCCTTCCACGAATGGTCCTTGTCGATGAGGCGCACCACTACCGGCTGCCCCTGGAGCCGCCACGCATTGCGGTATTCCGAAAACTTGTACTCCAGCGCGAACTTGCCGTAAAGGTACGTCTGGTCGGCGGGCGAGACAGACTTGTCATGCGCATTGAAGTCGCCCCGGACATAGTGCCCAAGCTCGCCGCCGTCAAACTTGAAGCCGTCCACGCCGTAATCGGCGACGAGCCGGTCGAGCTGCGACCGGAACCAGCGGTTGGCGTTGGGGTGCGTGAAATCCAAGAGGGCAGACTGGCCGTTCCACCATCTGGAAGCCGCCGGTATGCCGGCATCGTTGAGATAGAACCCGCCGACATCCTTCTCGCGCACCACGCTTCCGGGGTTGACGCCGCTCACGATGCGACGGTACGCGGGAGAATCCATCGAAACCCACGGGCAAATCCACAGCATCACCTTGAACCCCATCTTGTGGAGTTCGGCGCACATCCCCTTGGGGTCCGGGAAGGTGCGGGGGTTGAACTCCCAGGTGCCGTATCCCTCCTGCCAGGTGTCGTCAACCATGAACACGCCGGGAGGCATCCCATTGTCGATCATGGACTTCGCGTACTCCATTATCCTGTCCTGCGACTGGAAGTACGTAAGCTCGATCCATGTGTTGTACTGTGGGGCGGAGAAGAATAGCGAGGCGGGGGACTTGCCGCTCGGCGGGAAATGCTTCGCCGCAGCCGCAAGGAACGCCTCCCTCAGGGTGCGTCCGCCGACAGCCAATTCTGGAGATGCCTTGGCGGACGTCATGCGGATGACGCCGTTGGAGACCGATATCAGGGACTGCTCGTCGCACCAGATGTAGCGGCCCTTGTCCGAGACGAGGAATGACGCGAACTGGTTGCTGTAGTTGGTGCGCCTCAGGTCAATGTCCACGGAACTCGAATCCGTGAAGGGCATCTTCAATCCGAAATCGTTTGCCCCGCCCCACCAGTGTTCGCCAGGGAGCATCGAAACATCGAGCGTACCGGCCACAGACAGGGATGCGATCAGCGAAACCGCACCGGCCAACATCGTTCTTCTTCCCACTTGCATTATCTTCCTCCTTTTTTCAAGCGCTACCTGTACGTGGCAGACAGCGCCAGACATAACGAAACCTATCCGAAAAGGCGATCGAGGATCTGCTCCGCCGGCGTATAGGCCCTCTTGGAACTGTTGCATTCCTTGCAGCACGGAACGCAGTTCCCCCGCGTAGATTTCCCTCCACGTGCGACAGGCACCACATGATCCATGGTCAAGGCAGCGGAACCGACCTTGCGATGGCAATAGTGGCATTCGCCCCGCTCAAGCTGGGTGCGCCACCATTCTGTCTTCCGCAGCTCCCTCGCCCTTGCGCGTTCGCGCCTCACGTGCTGCGGATCCGGATTCAGGTCAAGCCATTCGCCATCCATAGGGACGCTCCTCAGTGTTCGCCGTCTGCGGCAGGATCGACAGGCGGGAGGCCGGTGCGAACCTTGAACGAATAGAACCGGTTGCGGCCCTCGCATCCCGTTATTCCGGCGTAGAAGCTTTCCGGCAGCGTTTCGTCCTGATACCCGAAACGGCATCCGCCGCATGCTATGTTCATCTGCATCAGGCCGCCGCGCCTCTCAAGCGTGACCTTGAGGTCGTACTTCCGCCTTGGCTCGAACGGGGCGCGCAGGAACGCCGCAAGCCGCCATTTGGCATGGCCGTCCTCGAACGTGTAGCGCCACACGTTGATGCCTTCGTTGTACAGCACTATCTCATGGTGCTCGCGGAACTCTGGTCCCCCGTCGCAGTCCTTGCCGAGGCTTGGGGCGATCACGATGAGCGGAGCCATCAGGTGGTCGAAGCTCATCACGGACGACACTTCCGCCCGCGCCTCGAACTTCATGTTGTGCACCATGCTCGCATATACCTCCGTCACATGGTGCGCATACAGCTCCTCGTCGGAGACGTTCGGACAAGGATTCACGATGTGGTCGTCGGCCTGCACGAACTCCTTTACATAGTCCCAGCGCGAACTCTTCACCACGGTCCAATCGTCCCGATTCCACTTGCCTCGGCTGAAATCAACTTCCAGCACGCTCTCTTCACACTTGCTCATATGCTTATGGCTCCTTTCCTCAAGATCTCCAGTTCGCCGCCGTCCCCGACAAGGACAACCGTCGACGGCACGCCGCCCGGCGACACGCCGTCATCCGCCACTATGTCGGCGGAAAGCCCAACGTCCGCCAGTGCCTTGGGCGCATCGGTCGCGGGGCGCTGCCCCGAAAGGTTTGCGGACGTGACGCGCAGCACTCCGCCGCACGCCGCCAGAAGCCGCCGGGTCCAGGCATGATCCGGCACGCGAAAGCCCTCGCCCCCCGCCACAAGGGTCAGCGCCCCCGGCCAATGCCTCTCCGCCAGCTCCCTGGCCTTCGGCGGCAAATGCCCGCCGAAGGCCTCGACCGCTGCCGCGTCTGCCGCAAGGAGCGCGATCTTCTTCCGCCTCTCCCGGCCCTTTATGGCATAGAGGCGTTCAACCGCATCGGCATGCGCCGGATGGGCCGCAAGCCCGTACACCGTATCGGTGGGGATCACCGCAACGCCGCCTCCGTTCAGGATTCCCGCGACGACATCCACCGAATCCGCGCCTGTGCAGCAAATTGTCCTCATTGCGACTTCTCCTCCCTGCGCCGGCGAAAGAATCTCCGCAGGACGTCAAGCGACTCCGCCTCCATCACGCCGGCGACGATCTCAGGATGGTGGTTTATGCCCGGATGCCCGAAAATGTTGAACACCGTCCCGCCTCCTCGCTTCGGATCGGAGACTCCCCATATCACGGTGGATACGCGCGCGAGTATTATTGCCCCGGCGCACATGGGACACGGCTCTTTCGTCACGTAAAGCCTCGTGCCGGAAAGCCGCCATGCGCCCTTCGCCGCCGCAGCGGACGTGAGGGCGAGCATCTCGGCGTGAGCCGTAGCGTCACGCAGCATCTCCGACTGGTTGTGAGCCCTGGCAAGGATGCGCGCCATCGACGGATCCGGATCGAAGGAACCGTCCGAGCCGCCTGCCGCCGGGGACGGCTCGACTATAACACAGCCTGTCGGCACCTCTCCGTCAGACGAAGCCTTCTCGGCCTCGCGAAGCGCCATCCTCATGAAGAAGCTGTCGAATTCGGATATCACGCGCCTATCGTTTCCCGCACCCGATCCGCGCCGACGCCCACGAGAAGGATGCGCTTCTGCCTGGAGGTCTCTCCGCCCTTGAACACCACACGGCTTTTCGGCAAGCCAAACGCACCGGCAAGGGTCTCTATGATTTCGCGGTTCGCCTTGCCGTCCACAGGGGCGCATTTCACCCGCACCTTTACGGCATCACCGATCAGGCCGTCGACGCCTGCCTTCGACGATCGCGGCTGGGCCTTGACGTTCAGCACCGTCCCGTCTTGCGTTTCCGTGAAATACGGCATGCCCGCTGCCCCCGGTCAGAACCGCCTGAGCGCCGCTTTGATCGCATCGACCCTGTCGGTGCGCTCCCACGGGAATGCGCTGCGCCCGAAATGCCCGTAGGCTGCGGTATCCTCGTACTTCCAGCCCTTCGGCGCGGTGAGGCCGAGATCCTCCGTAAGCGCATACGGACGGAAATCAAAGACCTTCCCGGATAGCAGCATCTTCTCCAACTGCCCGTTAGTGACGCCATGCGCACTGCCAAACGTCTTCACGCAGATGGAGACCGGTCTGTCTACGCCTATCGCGTACGCGACCTGGATCTGGCACCGGTCCGCCAGGCCTGCGGCAACGATGTTCTTCGCCGCATACCGCGCATAGTAGGCGGCGCTCCTGTCGACCTTGGACGGATCCTTCCCGGAGAACGCGCCGCCGCCATGCGCCGCCATCCCGCCATACGTATCGACGATGATCTTGCGGCCCGTGAGGCCGGAGTCGCCGCAAGGCCCGCCAACCACGAACTTGCCAGTCGGGTTTATCAGGAACTTCGTGCGGTTCGTGAGCAGCCTCGTCTTCGCGAGGAAGTCGCGTGCCGCCTCCTCCATCGCCTTGTAGCACTTCGCGCAAGCCCCTTCTTCGGTAGTCTGGTGGGACAGCACTACGGTATCGATGGCCAAGGGCTTCCCGTTCTCGTATACGACAGATATCTGCCCCTTGGAGTCCGGACGCAGGAACGGCATCGTCCCCTTCTTCCGCATCTTCGCGAAATGCGCGAGCATGGCGTGCGACCACATGATGGGCGCCGGCATCAGCTCCTTCGTCTCGTTGGACGCATAGCCGAACATCATCCCCTGGTCGCCCGCGCCCTGCTTCATCCGCTTGCTGCGGTTGACACCCTGCGCGATGTCTGGGCTCTGCCCGTGCAGCGCGCTCATGTAGATGAACGTATTCCACGCAAAGCCTTCCGACTCGCGGTCATATCCTATCTTTTTCGCGACCTCGCGGGCTATTGCCCCCGTATTGACATCCTCAAATCCATGGCAGGTAATTTCTCCCGCATTCATCACCAGATTCGGCGCGACCATCGTTTCGCAGGCCACACGCGCATTGCGGTCCTTCGCAAGGCAGGCGTCAAGGATTGCATCCGAGATCCGGTCTGCCACCTTGTCCGGATGCCCTTCCGATACGGACTCGGAGGTGAATACGTGACGGTGTGATTCTTTCATATCAAGACTTTCAAGCATATACATTTAAATGTTGCCTATTGTACCACATCTTAAGGCGAAACGGGGGAATGCCTGAGATCCCAAATCCGGCGAAGCATAAAGGATTGCGAGACTTCTTAATCGGCCCGGCGACGGCACCCGGACATGATTCGTCTTCTTTGCTTTATTGTCTGTTGCGTTTTCACGACAAGCGCCACTGCAAGCCATGCAAGCCATGTGCCTGCGCAAGAGAATCCCAGCACCGACAAAAGCCGCTCCCTTGCGTAGTATTTGTCGTGAATACGCTTCCGTGCGTTGGCATCGTCCGTCAAAGAACATTCATGTTGCCTCCGTACATGGATTGAATGCGCTTCCGTCAGAAAAGAGGGTCCGGAAAGAAGCAGACCATAAAAAAACACTCTGATTAACAAACTGTGAAACGTCGATCTTCCAAGGGGCCTCATACTCAACTTTCACCTCCCTATCTACAAATCATCTACATAGACCTCAATGTCATTAATTGCACCGGCTTGTGCTTCGGAATGCCGTCTAACCTGTAAGTTCTCTACTGTCATTGTAAGTTTCATTAACCCATTGGTTTTCTGTGACAAGGAAAGTGAAATTAAAAAGGATGAGTCCATGCAATTTGTTGACCAGTCTTTATTACTATTCTTCAACAGAGCATCAACCTCATCACAGGATGGTATTGGGATTTTAATTTTATACCGATAATCACAATCACGTGACAGAGCCTTAAGTATATTCATACAATCAGCACTACTCATGCTCGTTGTGAAAGTACGGGAAGCCGTAATCCTGAACAACCGGTGCGAGTTTGCGTCATGGAACAGCGTTGCGAAATCAAAAAACTTGCTTCTGCTGGCAACGGAATTTGTAATGCATAAAAATTTATTACTCTCGCAGGATTGAGCAAAAGCCGCATTGCTGCAAGTGTTTGTCCGCCCAAATGAGTAATCGAGAAACTCGCCATATCCCGTAGATCCCAAACGGCCATACCCCTTTGGCGCATAATGTGCAGCATAAATACCAAGTCCGGTACGCATGTCTCCCTGTGCGACATCGAATGTTGCAAATAAGTATGTCAGCAAAGTGCAAGCTACTGTTAATAACGATCTTTGTAAAAAAATATTATCGCCGTAGAACATGTGGGCCTCCCTGTGCATCATACGCCGCGTTCTCTGCTCTCAATGCTTGCACTTTCCGAATCAGGGATAGTTCTTCTTTATCCCTTGCTTCTCGTGCAGGTTTGGGACAATCACAAATTGCCTCTACCCTTCTTTTAAAATCCTGGACGGCCTGTTCATGTCGCCGTGCAACAGAGATATGGTCTTTTTCATATTGCATTTTGGTCAGAAAGTCATTCGATGTTCGGAAGTAAACATCAACAAAAGTATTTGGAGGATTGACATCCACTTTGAAGCCTATCTTCCCACCTGGGTATTTCGTTTCAGATACACTATATGTTGGACCCTTGTAAACAGTAAGAGCTAAACACTTCGCATCATCTGTATCAGGCCACCCAGACGGTGGCGCTGTGCCTGGAAGGTGTTTTATAACGATTATAGCCAACCCAAGATAATCACTTCCGGATATTGGGTTGTTATTTATCAGTGAGTACAAATTGGCACCCCCATCTTCCCCAATAGGATCGCGATTGAGCCAGCGCATGAGCGATGGGACATAGAAGCGGTAGCCGTAATAGTAGAGGCCCGTCTCGCCATCGAAATACTTGGTCGAGAACCGGTGGCGGAAGATGTCGGAAAGCGGGCCGGACTGGGCGACTGTCTTGCCGAATGCGCCGTAGGTGTAGGCAGCGACGACGGCACCATTCGCATTGCAGTAGTGGGTGACGTTCCCGTTGCTGTCATAGAACGGGACATAGGGAACTCCATCGACGGTGAGGTAGATGAGTCCACCGATACCTCCGGCGTCTTGGAACGAGCCGGACAGATCCTTGCCCCAGTAGTAATGAATCGTAGAAGTAGTGCCGTTCGTGTGCGCAATGCGTTCCTCGACGAGGTTCCAGCCGTCGTAGAAGCAGGTAGTCGTCGCCTCTGGCGTCACCTTGCGGACGCGGCGGGACTGCGCGTCGTAGGAGTTCGTCACGAGGGGAACGCCGTTCGAGGAAACCGAGACGAGGCGGTTGGCCGCATCGTAGGCGTAGGCCCACGGGCCGAACGCGGTGAGGTTCCCGTCGGCGTCGTAGGCCGGCGTGACCGGCGGGGCGGCCTGCCCCAGGCCGCCGTCTGGGGTCGGCGGGCAGGGGGCTGCCCGCCCTACCTGCGTGTACTGGTTGAGGCTGTTCGCCGCGTAGGCGTTGGTGACGCCGCCGGACGCGGCAAGGACGGCATTCCCGATGTGGTCGTAGGAATGGGCCTCGCCGTTGCCGCCGACAGTCGCGGAGACCACCTCGCCGCGAGCGTTGTACGCGAACGTGTCCGCGTTGCGCGAGATGGGGCGCGACAGCGCGTCGTAGGCGTAGGCAAGTGAGTTGACGGGAGTGCCGTTGACGCGGCTTTCGATATGCGTGACAAGATCGCGGCGGCACGGGTCGCGCACGAGCGCGCGGGTGAATGCCGTCCCGTTCGCGAACGTAAGCGCAAAGCCCGCGTCTAGCCCGTCTGGTGTGTACGCGTAGGCCACGACGGCCTCGGCGTTCGATATGGCAGTGAGCCGTCCGTCCGTGCCGTAGGCGTATCGTTGCGCGTAGGCAACAGACGGCGACGGAGCGCCGTCCCTGCCGGCCAACGCCACAAGCCGGCCCTGTCCGTCAAGTTCACGCACGAGCGTCGCCGACTCGCCGCCGACCGTCCACGCCTCGTTCGTCGCCGTGCCGCTGTCCGCAAGGGCAAGCGCAACGGCGGCAATGCCGTTCGACGAGGAGGCTAGCCGCCCGAATGCGTCCCTCGCGAACGCCGCATCGTCCGAGCCGTCCGGGGAGCGGCGCCCGACGATCTGGCGTTTCGCGTCGTAGACGTTTTCGGCCCAACGTCCGCTGGCGCATGTCGTGCGCAGCGGCAGCCCGTCGGGCGTATGGGTGTAGGCGACGGCCGAGCCGTCGGCGTATGTCTTCGACGTGCAGTTGCCAGTGGCCGCATCGTACGCCCAGCGCGTCACGTCCCAGATCGCGCCGTCCCGCGTCGTCGCGAGAGACGTGCGCCGTCCCGCAGTGTCGTACCCGCAGCGCACTGGGCATGTCGCACCGTCCTCGGCGACGACGTTGCCGACGGCGTCGCAGACCGCGCGCGTCTCGATGCCCAGCGCGTTGACCGTGCGGACCCTGCGTCCGAGCGCATCGTGCCCATACGTCTCCATCACGGCATCCGTGCCGTTCGTGTACGTCGAGACGGATGCGGTATCGCCCGCCGCGCCGTAGGCGTATGACGACACGGGACGCCGGACGCCCCCGACCGTGACTTCGACGCGCACGTTACGCCCGAATGCGTCGTAGGCGAAGTGCCGCGTCTCGCCGGATGTTTTCCGTTCCACGTCAAGGCCGTATCGCGTCCGCCGCACGACTGGCGGCGCGGCCGTAGACGTCCGCGTCTCCGTCGCAAGGCCCGTTGCCGTGTCGAAGGATGTCTTCTCGACCACATTCGGGCCACCCGACTCCAGTGTTTCGACGTGTGAACGCAGGGCGTCCGAAAGGCCCGTCAGCCGCTCGCGCGTGACCAAGCAGGAGTTCGTCATTCCGGCGGCGAACGTCCGCTCCGCCGTCACGCGCCATGCCACGTTCGATGCGTCGGTCTCGTAGGTGACGTCGCTCCGCCGCGCCACTCCGTCCGCCGCCGTGCCGACAGGCTCGCCGCAGGCGCCGTACAGATAGGAGACCGTCACGCCAGACCTGGAATCGGATGCCGACAGGATGCGGGACGAGGTCCCGTCGTAGATGTACGTGACGGACGAGAGCGGCGTCTCGGCCGACGCCACCCGCCCAAGCCAGTCGTAGGTGGTGACAGAGTTCGTGACCGTGCCGCAGTCGGAGGATTCCGTGACCACGTACGCGACGCGGCGTCCGTCGGCGGCATACCCGTCGAAGCGGCGCTCATCCGCCCACGCCGGCTCCGGGGACGGCTCCCCGTCCGGGCCGAGCCCCACCGCGCCCCATTCGCGGCGCACCGACGTGCCGCCGCCGAACGCGCTGCGCACCGTGGTGCGCACGACCTCGACCCCGCCGGTGCGGACGCTCCCAGCCTCAACGACAGTCCCGTCCCCCGGGTGGAGCCGCTCCGTGACGGTCTCGACGCCCCGCCCGTCCGTCTCGACCCTGTATCCGTCGCCGCCGAGCGGATAGGCGGTGGACGAGACGGAGAGCAGCCTCGACGGCGGGGGCGCCGTCGCCACGACGGCCTCGCCTGGCGTCGTTCCGGCGTACACCACCGTGTTCGTCTCGCGTCCGAGCGCATCGTAGAAACGCTGCGTGACGCGGTACTGGCCGTTCGTCGACATGTCGGCGAGCCACACGTCCTCAATCGCGTTGTAGAGGTGGTCCGTGCCGGTCTGCGCGGAGCGCAGCGTCTTGCGCCCCTCGCGGTCGCGCCTCCACAGGAGGCGGCAGCACGAGTAGGCGTTCGTGAGCGACGTTCCGTCGAGGTAGGTCGTGGAGCGCAGGCGGTTCCGGCTGTCGTAGACGGATCGCTCGTCGGCGATGATCGTGTTCCCGTCCGTCAGGCGGGTCGTGCGCCGGAGGACTGTGCCGTAGGATGCGTCGGCCTCCGTGACGGTGTAGGTCGGGAATGCGGTCGCCGGGGACGGCGACCCTCCCGCGTACGGGCCGTAGCGGCGCGTCGCGCAGGACAGGACTCCGTTCGTGAGGGAATATGCGTTGACGGTGAGGATGCCGTCCTCGTCCAGCGATTCCGCGACGGCGTTGCGCATGAGGAGAGGCGTCCCATCGCCCGTGTCCGCGTAGGTGATCCCATACGAGTAGGCGTTCGCCGCGTCGCCGATCTCGTCGCCCTGCGACCCAGCCCGCCACGTCTCCTTCCTGACTGCGGCGTAGCCGCCCCGCGTGAGGCGAGTGTAGCGCGTCCACGTGCGGCCGATGGCGGTCGCTACGCCGTTCGCGACCACGTATCTCGTCTCGGTACGCGGAAGCGCGGCGTCATCCTGATGGCAGGAGTCGCCGGAATGGGGCCCGTAGCCCCAGACGGTCACGAAGGCGTCCGACAGCCCGGAGACGCCGCAAAGCCCGTTCGACGACACCGACGGGAAGTCCGCCGGCACCGGGGACCCGTCCCTCTGCTCCACGCGCAGGGTCTCGCGCCCGTCCGCGTCCCAGTCCGAATACCTCCATGCAAGGGCATTGCCCCGCATGAGCCTGAGCCTGCCGTGCCGGGCGGAATGGCGGGGATCGTCCCACCACCCGGCCCTCGCCCACCTCGTCCCGGCGCCGGTGGACTCCTCGCGGAAGGTCTCGCGGAGGACGGCGTTGTCGCAGTCACCGATGCGGCTGCGCTCCACCGTGACGGACGAGAGGACATTGCCGGCCGCATCGGACACGGTTTCCGTCTCGCTCACCTTCCCGCCGTCGGCGGCGGAGAGGCCGCCGGACTCCACGAGGCGCGTCACGGCGCCCGAGACGCCGTCGAGCCGGGTCCAGCTGCCGCCGGAACAGGTGTACGTCTCGTCGGACATCACGTTTCCGAGGCGGCTGACCTTGCGGAGCCGGACGCGGGACGGGTCGCCGTCCACGTTCGCGATCTCCCACGTGTGCTCCAGCGTCTGCGCCGCCGCGTCATAGACCGTCACCCTCACCCCGTTGGGGACGTCCTCGATGCGCAGGTCGCACCCCCTCCGGTCGCCGCACGCGATGCGCCGCGCCCCGGGCGAGGCCGTGTCGGCGACGTGGGCGTCGGGATGCCCGAGGACGCGGAACGTGGACCTCGACACGGACACGGGGCCGTCCGCCGAGAACCACGCGAACCCGGCGACGTGGCCCTTGACCGGCCGGCCGAGCGGTATGCGGAAGCGGAGCGATCCGAGCGAGGCTCCCTCCAGCGAGTCGCAGGCGCCGTCCGCGCAGTCGTCGTCGCACCCGCCGCACCCGCCGCCGAGGATGTCTTCCCCGTGACTGCCCTCCCCGCAGTCCCGGTCGCCGTACGAATGCGCCGCCGTCCCCGACCAGACCTCGACACCGTCCACGTACACGCGGCACGTGCCGCCGTCCGACGACGACGTGACGCACCCCGCGTCCAGCCCGACGCCCGTGACCGCCTTCAGCGCGCAGCCGCCGTCGTACCACTGCCCGCTCCATCCGGTGCACCAGCTCCGGCGGAGGCACGCGGTGTCGAGGGGATAGTCCCCGGCCGAGTAGCGGTCCTCCTGCCACGAGTACATGAGCATGGGTGCGCACCCGTGCCCGCCGCACTCCCACCTCGCCGACGGGTCGAGCACGACGATGCCGCCGCCTCCGCCGCCGGGAGACCTGCGGCGCGGGGCACGGGCCGCGGACGGCATGGGAAGCGGACAGTCCGGGATCGGGCATACGCCGGGACGCAGGACCGCGACTTCCCCGCCATTGGCGTCCCCCGCGTAGCGCATCCACCCGCCGGAGCCGGACTCCACGGCGTCCGCGAGCCATCCGGAGTCAAGCTCGCCGCCGGACGGCGCGGCGCGGCACGGGCGCATCGTGCGGTCCACGGCGAGCCGCACCTTCGAGCGGGTGCCGTCCGTGAACACGTTGAACTTCGCCCCGCTCAGCCCGGTTATCCCATCGCCGCCCTCGACGCGCACGGCCGGCGCGTATGCGATGAGGTGGAGCGGCGACGGCGAGCAGGCCGTGGGCGCGGTCGCGCGGACGCGCAGCGTGACCAAATGCGGGAAGGCGTTCGTGGAGAGCGGGATGCGGAGGCTGTCGCCGAACGGGGATGCAGCGGCGGAGCCGGAGTCGCCCGCGTCCGTCTCCCATTCGAGTACGGCCCCCTCAAGCATCCACCCCGCGGCGCCGGCCGGCGACGCCGAAACGAAGAGGCCCTGCCAGGGGTTCGAGAGGCCGACCGCAAACGTCCTCTCCCAGACGAGGTTCGTCATCCCCGCCGGCCAGTCGGCGGCAAAGCCGCCGAAGAGCCGCCACGACACGAGCGAGCCAGCTGCGGCGACGGCGGCGGGCGGCGCGGCGTTCGTGGGGTTCAGTCCGCAGAGCATCTTGCCGGCGAGCGTGAAGCCGGTCCCGTCGCGCTCCGCGGCCGTGTCGAATGCGTTCGTGCCGCC
>CAKULV010000032.1 GCA_934667425.1 uncultured Kiritimatiellota bacterium
GCGATGTTCCGCGTTGCATTGCCGAAGGAGCAGAAGGAGGAGCGCGTGTTCGTCCTGCCGCTGGACGGCAACGGCAAGGCACTTGCCAAGCCGATTCTCGTTTCAGTTGGGCACATGGACGGCACGGCAACAATTGACGCGGGCGCAATCTTCCGCGAGGCGCTGAAAGCCGGCGCGGAAGAAATCATCGTCACGCACAACCATCCCTCGGGCGACCTCACGCCCAGCAAGGCGGACATCGCGGCGACAACGAAATTGCGTGAGGCGGCAGACCTCCTCTCCGTCCCGCTCATCGACCATATCATCCTCGGACGCGGCGGCGCATTCCGCTCGCTTGCGGAGCCATCGGGCGACATGACTGACGGAATGGAATAGAGACAACGGCGCATCAGAGAACAGCATGAAAAAAGAGTTCACGTCGCAGAGCCTTGCCGAGGCGTTCGCGGAACACCGCGCCCGCCTCCTGTCGCTTGTCGAAAAGCGGCTGAACCCGATTCTCAACAAGCGGCTTTCACACGAGGACGTGATGCAGGAGGTCTATCTTGCGGCGGCAAAGCGTCTCCCGTACTTTGCGCAGAACGAGGACGTGCCGATCTATTTCAAGCTGCGGACAGTCCTTCTCCAGACGCTCGCCGACATCGAGCGCAAGAACCTCCAGGCCGCCGGGCGCGACGCCTACAGGGAGGCCGAAGTTGGAGACGACACGACAAGCGAACGTGCGCCCGGCGCGTTGAACTGGGGCCGGTTTGCGGCGGATGTCACCTCTCCGCTTTCGCGTGTGGACCGCGACGAGCGCCATGCAGTCCTTCGCGCCGCAGTCGCCTCGCTTCCCGAAAACGACCGCGTGATCATCATCCTTCGCCACTTCGACGGCATGGGCAACTCGGCGTGCGCAGCCGCGCTCGGCATCGAGCCGAAGGCGGCGTCCATCCGCTACGTCCGCGCCCTTGAACGCCTGCAGCAGAAGCTCATGGAGGTCTCATGCTTCAAGAAGATGCCATGACCGACGCGCTGCGCTCGCTCGCGGCGGAACTTGACGAGTTGGGGAGGGAGTGTCCCCACGCGCCGCCCGAAATCCCGGACTTCCAGCTGACGGACGTTCTCGGGCGCGGCGGCATGGGGACGGTCTATCTCGCGGAACAGGTCTCGCTCGGGCGCGAAGTCGCGCTCAAGGTGGTGAACACTTCGGTCGCGGCATGCGCGCCCCTCCCTGCCGAAGCGCGGACAGTCGCGCAGCTCCACCATCCCAACATTGTCCAGGTCTATGCGGCGGGCACGGCGCAAGACCAGTCGTGGTTTGCGATGGAACTCATGCGCGGCAAAACCGCGAACCGCAGCCTTTTCGCGTCAGCCGAAGATGTCGCCCGCCTTGGCGTTCAGATCGCCGAGGCGCTTTCCTACGCCCACCATTGCGGCGTGATTCACCGCGACGTGAAGCCGTCCAACATCTTCATCGGCGAGAACGGCATGGCGAAGCTCGGCGATTTCGGGCTTGCTGCGGTCGCGACAAGCGCGGCCCTCCCACGCGGAGGCACGCGCCGCTACATGGCGCCGGAACTGCTGGACGGCTGCAAGGCGACGGAGGCAAGCGACCAGTACGCCCTTGGCGTGGCCTTGCGGGAACTTGCGCCAGACGGTGATGCCGATTTCGCCGCCATCTGCGCCAGGGCAACGGCGCCCGACCCGGCGCGCCGCTACGCGGACATGGACGCGATGCTTGACGACCTTCGCCGTTTCCTTGTCCACAGGCCCGTCGCGGCAAATCCGCCGTCGCTCTTCCGACGGTTTCGCCTCTTCGCCCGCCGCAATCCGCTTGCCGCGTCCGGCATCGTCGCCGCGTCAATTCTCCTTGCCGCATTCGTCGCCGCGCTCGCCATCGGCTACATGAAGACCTCGCGCGCACTCGCCGCGACGGAGCTGGAGGCGGCGTCCGCCGCGCAGTCGCTGGCAAAGGTCGTCGCTGAAATCGACCGGGCGGATTCGGACAAGCGCGATGCCGAGATTGTCCGCGCGCTGACGGCGGCGGAACACCTGGCGGAACGCTTCCCGGAGAATGCGGCGATTGCGGACGCCGTCGCGCGGCTGAAGGCGGCACGCGAGGCCCATCTGCGCTTCAAGGCTCGGCGCGGCGGCGCGATGCGCCTTCAGCACCGCTTCCGTCCCGCCGACCGTCCCGCGTCCCGCCGCGCGCGATAGCTTGCTTCTGGGCGCGATCCCTTCATTTCGTCTCGCGCACGAGGCGGATCGTCACGTTGGGATAGCCCCTGGCGCCGCCGCGAGAAGTGGCTTTCGCCTCGGTGCGGCAGTCGGTGCGCTTGGCGTCGAACGCGCCGCCCTTGACTGCGTTCTTCCCGTCGCCGCGCTTGGTTGCCGTCCACTCCCAGCAGTTGCCCCAGAAGTCGATGCCGCCGGAAGCGCCTTTCGTCTGCGCGAACGCATCTACGGGGCGGATCGAATCGCCTGCCCCACAATTGAAGTCGGCATCCTTCGGCATGTGCCCGGCGGCGAGTTCCCATTCCTCTTCCGTCGGGAGGCGGTAGGTGTGCGCCGGATCGCGCTCGCCGAGCCACGTGCAGTATTTTGCCGCGTCCTCGACGGATACGTTCGTCACGGGGTGCTTCTCCGTTCCCTCTGCGGCCGGCTTCCCCGTGAACTTGGCGTAGTCCTCGTTCGTGACGGGCGCGTATGCGACCGAGACGTTTTTCGCCGCGCCGAGGAGCGGAAGGTAGCCGGCGGTCGCGGGGCGACGCGCCCTGCCGCGAAATCGCGAATCGGTGAACCGCGCCATCGTCTGGTCGACGCGGTGTTCGCGGTTGGCGATCATCTCGTCCACGATCTCCTGCATCTCGTCCACCTTCGACTGGTGCCGGGCGGTGCGCTTCAGCTCCTCCAGCTTCGCCTTCTTGCGCTTGACGATGTTGTCGTAGTTGATTGCGCATTGCTTGCGCAGGGCGGCGCGGTTCTCATCCGTCGGATTGCGGTGGTATGCCGAAATGAGGCGTTTCGTCTCGTCGTTGAGCTGTGGACGTTCCTTTTCCACGGTTGTGGAGAACCGGTGCAGTTTCGCATCCGGATTCTCCCTCATGCGCCGTCCCATCCCCTGTCGGCCCTGTGCGAACGCGGCAAGCCCGAGAAGAGCGGTTGCGCAGATGATGATTGTCTTGTCCATGGTCGTCTTCCTTTCTGTTTTGCGGAGGCAGCAGCGCCGTCCAAGGACAAAGAACGCGATCAGCCGCGAAAATCTACAAATGCTCTGCCCGTTCCGCGAATACTCTTGCGCGGTTGAGGGGGCATCGGGAGACGGAGAACAGGCCCAACTCGGAAAGACGGGCGTGAAAGGGGAGGCTGAGTAGCGCGGAGCGAACCTCCCGACAGCCTCCGCCCGTCCGTTCTTACGATCACGCCCCTTGGCGGGCGATGTAGGAGTCGATGTCGTCAAACACGAGCTTTTCGCCCATCGTGTGGAAGGCGCCGAAATACGTTCGGATGTAATCGTAGACATTGTAGCGCGAGAACAAATCGGCGACCTGTTTCCCCGTCAGCTTCTTCTCGCGTCGGTACAGTTCCATGCAGAAGACCATGTACGCACCTTCCGCGCTCATCAGCCGGCCTCCTCTGGGAATGTGATTCTGCCGTTCTCCCGCTCCTGCCGATACAGTTCGCAGAGCGTCTGGGGGGAATAATGCCACAGCTTCAGTTTCTCGTCCGCCAGTTTCTCGAAGAGTCTCGACCTGAAGAACCGCGAAGTCGCCTCGTTCTCGGAAACGCCGTCGGCCTCCGCCACGCACTGGACGACGGACGGCAAGAAGACCGCAAGGAATGCGCCATACTGCCTTTCGTTCATCCGCAGACCTCGCTTCCCTCAAACTTTAGCATCCGCAAAGCCTCCGTATCGGAAAACACAACCTGATTGAAGAGTTCCTTTACCTTGAATCTCGCAATTGCTTCAGCCTGTGAGAGTTCCCCCATCATGTACAGCTGGATCGTGCGATAGACATTGTCATTTGCGACAGGCCCGTACTTGATGGCGTAATCAGGGCCGTCATAATGTCCATTGCGATTGGCGACGACAAAATCAAGCCAAGCCTGGTCAGGCGCATCGAAACGAATCGTGTCGTCTCGCTCAAACGCCGCCTTTTCGTCGAACGAATAGCGGTTCAGCGTCGCGACACCTCTGCCGTCATTCCGATCAACGACTTTACGCGCAAATTCGATCGCCTGATTGCGGTTCAATGTCGTGTAGAATCCAGGGCCAAAGTCGAGCGTCCGAATCGGACGAATCAACTTCGGCTCGCGAACTTCCATATTACTGCCATGATAGACAATCATGTTCATTCCTCAATAACGCGGGCAGTATACCAAATTTCTGTTGTCATGGGGGCATGTCGTCTCCATTCGCCCGGGCATAGGCCGCTCTGTGTCAAAGCCTGTAATGGCACAAGGCAACAAAGTTTTATTAAAGTTGCCGAAGAATGCGTCGCGTTTCACGAACTGTTCGGACGGTAATCTTGTCCGTCGAAAGATAGCCACAAGAGAATCGCCAAAACGGGCATCGTAAAAATGCCTTTCGCCATTCTTCTCAAGAACATTCTCAATATCGACATTTGGTGACTGAGAAAAGACCTGTAACCATCCGTCCCGCCAGTCAGACTCATCCTCCCACCATTCGTCGCACCGTTCGCCGGATTCATGAGCCCAATAATGATTTTAGGCTTCAAAACCGACGAACGTTTCCACTCCGATACTCATAACGCCTTAGATTATCGATAGGAGACAATCCGCCGTCGCCCCCTGATACGTAAACGATAGCATTTGCCCCGACCATATAATTTGTTTCTGGCACTACTTCAAGTGCCAACTTACCATACGGCATTCCTTGTTGGCGTTGGTACGCCTTGGCATAAGCATCTTTCAGCATCTTGTGCATACGCACTTTTTCCTGCTTTCGCGCCTCTTCTTCTCGTTTGACAGCTTCATATTGCGCCATAAGTTCGGACTCGCTGAACCGAAATGCATCTTGATTGTCTTTTAATTCCTTTATTAGAACATCGCGTTTAAACCATTGGCAAAGCGCATACTCAGAATTACGTCCTCTCTGCGGCAACACATAGAGAAGATTTATATCCGTGCCATAATCAAAGACAATACCAACATTGCGTCGAATCCATAATTTCGGGAGAACCTTATCATCCGAGGTGAGCCTCCAATATCCGCCTTTGTCAAATGGTGGTTTTAGACAAGGAACAAATCGATTGGTTCCTTGGGTTTTGGCAAGTCGTGTGCGGTTTTGTTTGCCGCTGGCATCAACAATCCAAACCATGCCGCCTTTTGAACCGTAAAACCGTTCACGACTGGATTGTTCGTTTTCGTTAATATGCGAATGTTGAAACTCAATGACGAACTCTTTGCCGACGACAGCGTCTGCGCGATTATGTTCACCTGTGACAGGGTCAATGCCCATGTCAACTTCGATGTTCTCGAATTGCGATTTCCAGGAGAGATGCCATTCCGTCTCGCCGTCAGAACATCCGCAGTTACCTTTTCGCCTGTGCCGAAAATGCGGGACGCGGATGCCACGTCCAATCACAAGTTCAAGCTCAGGATGTTCACACAGGCTGTCTCTGCAACGAAAAGAAAATCCTTTGTCTTTGAGTTCTGCGCTCGCCCTAACAATCTCACCATTAGTAGCCGATGCCGTCAGCATATTTTGTTTTGTTGAAATCCTTTCACGTCTTCGTTTTTGAATTATATCATTTTCCCATTGTGATTTGGCCGATTCTGCACATATTTGGTATAATTCTAAGCATTGAAAGGAGTGCGTATGCCTATTGCAGTCGAACGGGAGGGTTATAAATTTTATTTCTACTCGAACGAACACCAGCCAATTCATGTTCATGCAAGAAATGGATCTGGTCGGGCAAAGTTCGATGTTTCTGACGGCGTTGAGCTCGTCGAATCAAAAGGCATGAAAGTCCAAGAACTTCGTCGCGCACAGGAAATCGCCGAAGAAGAGGTCGAGGTTATCAGGAGAAAATGGCATGAATACTTTGGATAAGAAGATTTCGCTTCCACTTGCGCATTACAGCAAGGGACGAATCTTTGTGTCGCTCCCGCACGGCGTTGACTTCTCGTTCCCGATTGTCGGCAACTGGCGGCTTGAACAGGCAACACAGGGACAGCTTGAAAACATTGAAGTCGATGAAGACGGGCTTCACTGGCCAGATCTCGACGAGGACCTTTCATTTGAAGGGCTACTTCACGGCGATTATGGGCAGTTTGTGCGTCGCCCGGCGATTGCCTGTTTGTGAAAAACTGCCCAGTAACCTGAAAAGCCTTGTCGCCGCGCTTTTCCTCGCGTTTGGGCCTTCCCGCGTCCCGGCGGCGGCAGGCGGATCCTGCCATTTGGTATAATGATAGCCCATAGTCCAATTAAAAGCGAGAACGAAGGAGGAGAACAGGTGAAAGCACTGCTTGTCAATGGAAGCCCACGCGCGAACGGAAACACCATGCGCGCGCTGGAGGAAGTCGCGTCGGCCCTACAGGCGGACGGCGTGGAGACGGAGATCGTGCAGATCGGCGTGAAGCCCGTGCGCGGGTGCATCGCATGCGGACGGTGCCGGGAACTCGGCCGCTGCGCGTTCTCGGACGACGTTGCGAACGAGATCCTCGAAAAGGCCCTTGCGGCGGACGCGCTCGTCCTCGGTACGCCCGTCTACTACGCCCAGCCGAACGGCGCGATCCTCGCGGTGATGCAGCGCGTGTTCTTCGCGTCGGGCGGACGTCTGCGCGGCAAGCCCGCCGCGTCCGTCGCGGTGTGCCGCCGGGGCGGCGCGAGCGCGGCGTTCCAGACGCTGAACCTGTTCTACGGCATCGCCGGCATGCCCGTCGCCGGCTCGCAGTACTGGAACATCGCCTACGGCGCCGCGCCGGGAGAGGTCGCGCAGGACGCGGAGGGCCTGCAGACGATGCGCCTTCTCGGACGCAACCTCGCGTGGATGGCGAAGAACCTCAAGACAGGCGTCCCTGCGCGCGAGCCGTGGCAAATGACCAACTTCATCCGATAGCATATCATGCGAGAGCGACTGGCGAGCCGACTTGGCTTCATTTTCCTGTCCGCCGGGTGCGCGATCGGCCTCGGCAACGTCTGGCGCTTCCCCTACATCGCCGGGCAGAACGGCGGCGGCTGGTTCGTCGCGCTCTACCTCGTCGCGCTCGCGCTGGTCGGTCTGCCGATCCTCCTCATGGAGTTCGCGACGGGACGCGCCTCCAGGCGGTCGATCGTGCGCCTCCACGCGACGCTGACGCCGGAGAGGAAAGTGTGGCGGCTGCACGGCGTCTTGGGCTTCGTCGGCAACGTCCTGCTGATGATGTTCTACACGACGGTCACGGGCTGGATGCTCATCTACTTCGTGCGCATGGCGTCCGGCGCGTTCGCCGGCCTCGATGCCGCCGCCGTGGGCGCGGCGTTCGGCGGCATGCTCGGCGACCCGTGGACCATGGTGGCGGCGATGCTCGCGGCGACGGCGGCCGCGACGTGCGTGTGTGTGGCCGGTCTCCAGAAGGGCGTCGAGCGCGTGACGAAGGGGCTCATGCTCTGCCTCCTCGCGCTGATCGTCGTCCTCGCCGCGAACAGCGTCTGGCTGGACGCGAAGAACAGCGGATTGGCCGGGCTCAAGTTCTATCTCGTCCCCGACTTTGCGCGCATGAAGTCCGTCGGCGTCGTCAAGGTGGTCGTCGAGGCGATGAACCACGCGTTCTTCACGCTCTCGCTCGGCATCGGCTCGATGTCGATCTTCGGCAGCTACATCGGGCGCGACCGCACGCTCCTCGGCGAGACGCTGCACGTCTGCCTGCTCGACACGCTCGTCGCCGTCTCGGCGGGCCTCATCATCATCCCCGCCTGCTTCGCCTACGGGGTGCATCCTGGACAGGGGCCGGGACTCATCTTCACGACGCTGCCGAACGTCTTCAACGATATGCCGCTCGGACGGCTCTGGGGTTCGCTCTTCTTCGTCTTCATGAGCTGCGCGGCCCTGACGACGGTCATCGCCGTCTTCGAGAACATCCTCGCCTGCCTGATGGACGCTTTCGGCTGGAGCCGCCGCAGGGCCGGGCTTGTCACGGGCGGCGCGCTCGTCTTCCTCGCGCTGCCGTGCCTCCTCGGCTTCAATGTCTGGGGGGCGTTCCAGCCGTTCGGCGCGGGCTCGTGCGTCCTCGACCTGGAGGACTTCCTTGTCTCGAATCTGATCCTGCCGATCGGCGGGATCTCGTTCGCGCTCTACTGCAGCCACCGCTTCGGCTGGGGCTGGCGGAGCTTCCTCGCGGAGGCGAACACGGGACGCGGCCCGCGCGTGCCGTCCGCCCTGCGCGTGTACTGCGCCTACGTCCTGCCGGCCCTCGTCGTCGCCCTCTTCGTCCTCGGCCTCGTGGACAGGTTCGCGCCGCGCGGATAGCGGTTCAATCAATCCGGAAAGAAAGCAGTCCAGATCCCAGTCGTGGCGTTGACGTTTAGGCGCAAAATTTCCCTTGATAGCATTTGCGTCTTATACTATAATGCGTGGTATGTTTTCCAAATTAAAAGGTTTTTTCTCTGCCGATATCGGAATCGATCTCGGTACGGCGAATTCGCTCGTATACATGAAGGACAAGGGGATTGTGCTCCGCGAGCCTTCTGTCGTAGCGATAGAGGAAGGATCGAAGCACGTTCTCGCGGTCGGTTCCGAGGCCAAGCGCATGCTTGGGCGCACACCGGCGAACATCGTAGCGATACGCCCGATGAAATCAGGCGTGATAGCCGATTTCGACATAACGCTGGCGATGCTCAAGTATTTCATCGAGAAGGTGTCGCCCAATCGCCTCAAGTCCAAATACTTCAGGCCGCGCGTAGTGATTGCGGTCCCAAGCGGGATTACCGAAGTCGAGAAGAGGGCGATTGAGGATGCCGGCCGCGCGGCTGGGGCGGGCGAGGTGTTTTTGGTTGAGGAGCCGATGGCCGCCGCCATCGGCGCCGGCCTGCCGGTCTCGGAGCCGGCAGGCTCGATGATCGTGGATATCGGCGGCGGCACCTGCGAAGTGGCGATCATCTCTCTCGCCGGAATCGTGCATTCACGGTCCGTGCGGGTTGCGGGGGATGCCATGGACGGGTGCATCAGGCGGCATATGCAGCGCGTTTACAACCTTCTCATAGGCGAACGCACGGCAGAGGACATTAAAATGGAGATAGGCAGCGCATTCCCGGTCGGAGAGGAGAAGACCATGGAAGTGTGCGGCCGTGACATCGTGGCGGGATTGCCTAAGACGATGACTATCACCTCCGAGGAAATTCGGGATGCACTTCAGGAGCCGGTGGCCGCTATCGTGGATGCCGTGCGCGTGACCCTTGGCAATTGCGAGCCTGAGCTTGCGGCCGACCTTGTCGACCGCGGCATAGTGCTTTCCGGCGGCAGTTCGCAGTTGCGTGGGCTCGACAAGCTCCTGTCGAAAGAGACGGGGCTTCCCGTCACTCTTGCGGACGATCCCCTTTCGGCCGTGGCCGAGGGCGCTGGTGCCGTGCTGAGCGAGCTCGATTTCCTCGCAAGGAACAAGAGACATTGATTCGTTGGCGATCCTTCCGGACAGGAAGGGCTTGGGAAGTAGAACTGGCATAGTCATCTGTTCGTGCGCACTTGCCTGCGCCGCCGTCGGACTTTGGGTTGCCGGCGGCTTTGCCGTTGCGTCAGAAGCCGTGTATCCGCTCGAAAAGTCGGCCACATGGTTCCAGCGGAACGTCTCGTGCAGGTTGCGTACGCTGTGGCGGCGGCAAAGCTACGCCGCGGAGAATGCCCGTCTGCGCAGGGAGAACGACATTCTCCGAATGGCGCTTCAGGACGCGGAGCGCACAGCTTCGGGCAAACGGCCGCCTTCCATGGACGGCTGGATTCCCGCGCCGGTGCTTTCAAGAGGCGGCATTGCCGGATCAAAGAACTTCCTGCGCCTCGGCAAGGGAACGGCGCATGGCGTGAAGCAGGGCGCCGCCGTCGCCGTGCCGGATGGACTCGTTGGAGTGGTTTCCGAAGTGTCGATGCACACCTGCGCAATCCGCCTGATATCGGATCCGTCCGTCAAGGTTTCATGCGAGATAGAGACAGACCTGCCAGAGATCGGGGCCACGTACGGCATAGTCTCCGGCATGGGGACCTCATCTGCGGCCGGAACGGGCGTAACCGTCCTGTACATGGTAAACCCGCTTAGGGTCAATCGCATCAGGAACGGAATCACCCTGCCGCCCCGGGCCCGCATCGTCACATCCGGGCTCGGCGGGGTGTTCCCTAAAGGCATTCTGGTGGGATACCTGATTTCAGGGACGCGCAAGGACAAGACCAAGCTGGAGCAGGAGGGGGATGTCGAACCTGCCGTCGATTTCCCCGCACTTGAGGAGGTTTTCATCCGCAATGAAGACTAACCTCGTGCGAGTATGTGCCGCCATGCTCGGCATCGTCCTCTTCGCCACGATGCAGGACATGTCTCCTGCCATCCTCGGCGCCAAACCGCCGCTTTTGCTGTCCTTCAGCTGCATTGCCGGCATCCCGGCGGCATTGGTCGCGGGCCTGTTCGCAGATTCTCTCGGATGTCTCCCCTTCGGCTGTTCAGCCCTATTCTTCCTTGCGGTCTCGATCCCTGTGCGGATCTTCCGCAAGGCGGCAATTCCCCTGACTGTAGTTTCTGCGGGAGCATTCCAGATGTGGCTGTCGGTATGGACTGAAGCCTCATCCTCGTCAATGAGCGTATGCGGGGCGCTTCTGTCCGCAGCGGTGATTGCCCCCGCGATGGCCGCGTTCATCAGGTTCGCGAAGCGGCACACCGGAATTTCCGGCATGGCGAAGGAGAGCGGGAAATGAAGGTGTCTTCATGGTCGATAGCCGCGCTTGCGGCCCTGTTCACGCTCGGATTGCTCACGCTGCTCGCGAATCTCTACAGAGTTCAGGTCGTTGACGTCGCGAAGTTCAAGGAGGATCTTGCGCAGCAGGCGACGCGCCGGATGCGCAAGCCAGGCATCAGGGGGCGCATCCTCGACGCTCGGGGCGGAGTACTGGCGGAATCCCGCGCAAGGCGCGACCTGGTGTGCGACCTTTCGGCGTTTATCGGGAAGTCAAGCGGCACCGCCAAGGCCATTGCGGCGGTCGACAAGGCAATCTCAAACGTAGCCAATGCACTTGGCTTCGAGCGTCCGGACTCCATTACGCCAAAGCGCATCGCGCGCCACATCCGTACGCAAAGCGCGGTGTCGCTCTGCGTGTGGCGTGACATCGATGAGCAATCCCTCGCTCGATTCGAGGAACGTGCGGCGGAATTCCCCGGATTCTCGGTCGAATCCCATGCGGAGCGCGTCTATCCCAAGGGCCCGTTCGCCGCTCATCTGGTCGGATACACGGGACGAGACCGCTCAAACGACGACGAGGACGATGCGAGGACGCTCGCCTACGAACTTGAGATGAAGGGCCGATCCGGGCTTGAGGCATTCTACGACAACTACCTCGCCGGAATTGCCGGTTCCGTGCGAATACCAGTGGACGCGAGGGGTTTCAAGCCGAGAGGGGCCGCAAGGGACAACATTGCGCTCGAGGAGACAGAGGAGCGCATTGCGCAGGACGGGCTTGACCTCGAGCTGACCATCGACCCGGCGATACAGGCCGCAGCCGAGAAGCAGCTTGAGGGCGTATGCGGAGCCTGTGTGGCGATCGATCCGAGAGACGGAGCCGTCCTCGCGCTTGCGTCAGCCCCCACGTACGACCCGAACGACTTTGTGCCCTTCGTTTCCGCAAAGCGGTATGGCGAACTCTCCAGGGACGAAGGCCATCCGCTCCTGAACCGCGCCACCGCAGGGCTTTATGCCCCAGGATCCACATTTAAGCCCGTGACGGCCCTTGCGGCCCTTCGCTCCGGAATCGATCCGAAAGCCGAATACGAGTGCACGGGAGTATACAAGCTGGGGACCATGCGCCTCCACTGCTGGAACCGATGGGGGCAGGGTCCGATGGACATGCACCACGCCATCGAGCAGTCCTGCAACCCGTACTTCGCGCGACTCGGAAACCTGATTGGCACGAACTCGCTCTTCCGCACGGCCCGCGAATTCGGCTTTGAGGCAAAGACCGGAATAGACTACGCGCCCGAGTTCGCAGGAAATCTCGCGACCCCGCCATTCTACCCCGGTCTCGCGAGCCAATCTGCCATCGGGCAGGGCAGGCTGCAGGTGACTCCCCTGCAAATGGCCGTCGAGTGCGCCACGATCGCGAACGGAGGCACCGTGTTCACGCCATACCTGAAGAAGCGTCCAGAAGGCTCCCCGCCGCCGACTCCGGTGCGCCGCATATCGTGCACACCAGAGCAGATGGAGATTGTCCGAAAGGGAATGCGCGCGGTTGTCGAAGGCAAGAAGGGGACCGGGAAGACATTGGGGGGGCTCAAGGTCTCGTGTGCGGGGAAGACCGGCACGGCGCAGGTCGGAGGTGGCATCAAGAATACGTGGATCATCGCATTCGCCCCGTACGATTCGCCCACGGTCGCCATTGCAATGGTAGTGGAACGCGGGGAGTCCGGCGGCAAGACCGTCGCCCCCCGCGTACACGCGGTGCTTGCGGCGGCATTTGGGGAGGCGGAAAGATGACGCCCGCGGTGGAGGATACGTGCCAATGCTGAAGAAACTCCTGCGGTTCAACTGGATCATGTTCCTGTCAATGGTCGCGCTTGCCGCCGTTGGCGTCGTGTTCATACGCTCTGCCGGCGCAGCCCGCACCATCGAATCCCTGCAGGACGCCTGGAGGGTGCATGCGGCAACTGCGCTGTTCGGGCTTATACTGTACTTTGCCCTTGCGTTCATAGACTACCGCAAGATACTCGACCTGTGTTCCACGCCTTGCTTTCTCGCATCGCTGATCCTGCTCGTGGCGGTACTCGCCTTCGGGGAGAAGGTGTACGGAGGAAAGCGCTGGCTCTGGTTCTTCCAGCCGAGCGAAGTCGCAAAGCCTGCGGTGATACTCATGATCGCCAACATCTTCGGGAGGGCAAAGCCGGCGTCCGGACTGACGGGGCTCGCCCTGGGACTTGGGATAATCGCGGTGCCGGCATTGCTGATCCTTGCCGAGCCGGACCTCGGCACCGCGCTTGCGCTCGTACCTGCGACATTGACGATGCTCGTCTGCGCAAGGGTGTGCCTGAAGGTACTGCTTCCGCTGCTCGCCACCGGCCTTATCGCCGCCGGACTGATCCTCGCGGCGGTAAACGTCGCGGAGACCACGGAAAACCTTGAGACGCGGGACAAGATCTACAAGTATCTTCCGCTGAAGGAGCATCAGGTGCAGCGGCTGAAGACATTCCTCGACCCGGAAGCCGACCCGTATGGCGGGGGGTGGAACCTCAAGCAGGCGAAGATATCCATCGGCTCCGGCTCAATCTCCGGGAAAGGCATCGGCAAGGGTGAGCAGAAGTTCCTCGGATACCTTCCGCCAAGCGTATCCATGAATGACTTCATATTCAGCGTCCTGGCGGAGGAAGCCGGATTCATCGGAGCATCGACCGTACTCGCCCTCTTTCTGGCGATGCTTCTTTCCGGGCTGTGGATCGCGCTCCGATCCGCCGATGACCGCGGACGGCTCGTGGCCATAGGGGTAATGACGCTCATTTTCGTTCACGTATACATAAACATCGCGATGTCCATTGGCCTCATGCCGATCACGGGACTTCCGCTGCCGTTCATCAGCGCAGGGAAGACGTTTCTCGTGGTACTCGTGGCCGCCCTTGGAATCGTCCAATCCATATCCCTTCACAGGGAGGAAGAAGAAACCTGAGGAAATCAATGCTGGAGAAGATCATAAACTGGTTCCGCAAGCCAAAGTTCAAGCGGGAAATAATCGTAAACGTCGAGAAGCTGGAGACTCGCGTCGCCGTCATGGAGAATGGACGGCTTGAGGAGTACATGGTGGAGCACCCGGAGGAGGAACGCCTCGTCGGCTCCGTGTTCAAGGGCCGCATACAGAATCTAGAGCACGACCTTCAGGCGGCATTCGTGGACATAGGCCTGTCGAAGAATGCGTTCCTGCATTACTGGGACATGTCTCCCGATGTGGACGCCTTCCTCGACGATGTCGATGAAGCGCAGAAGGGCTCGAAAAAGGACGGCAAATCCGGAAAGCGCGGCAAGGGACGCCAGCCGAAGCTCTCCAATGAAGACATCGAGAAGAGATTCCCCAAGGGTTCCGAGATAATCGTGCAGGTCACCAAGGGGCCGATATCCACCAAAGGACCGCGTGTCACGGCAAATCTCTCGATACCTGGCCGCTACCTGGTGATGATGCCCGGAGAGAAGGTTCGCGGCGTTTCGAGGAAGATCGGCGATGCCGCCGAACGGAGTCGCCTCAAGAAGATACTCGACAGGCTGCTCCTGCCAGACGACGTTGGCGTGATCGTACGCACAGCCGGCGCCGGAGCGAGCCCCAAGGCATTCGCCCGAGACCTGCGCAACCTGCTGGAATCTTGGAACGAGCTCAAGGGGAACGTCCGCAACCTGCGTACACCTTGCTGCGTATACCAGGAACCCGATCTCGTTGAGCGCGTGGTGCGCGACTGGCTAACGGAGGATATCGACGCCGTGGTCATCGACGATGAGAAATCGTACGAACAGATGAAGTCCCTGACATCCAAGATATCGCGCCGCGCACAGAAGAAGCTGAAGCACTACGACGAGGTGAAGAACATCTTCGACCACTACGGCGTCTCCCGTCAGCTCGACGAGGCCTTCAGACGGCAAGTCCCGCTAAAGAGCGGTGGGTACCTTGTGATCGACGAGACCGAGGCGCTTATCGCCGTGGATGTCAACACCGGCCACCACAAGAGCAAAGAAGGCAAGGGGTCTCAAGAGGATGCCATACTCGAAGTGAACCTCGAGGCGGTGGAGGAAGTCGCCCGCCAGCTACGCCTCAGGAACATCGGAGGCCTTGTGGTCCTCGATCTCATCGACATGAAGAGCCGCAAGCACCAGAAGCAAGTCGAAAAGGCGTTTAAGACGGCTCTCAAGCGCGATCGCGCCAGGACAAACGTGCTGTCGATATCCGAACTCGGTCTGCTCGAAATGTCGCGCCAGCGCCAGGAGGAGTCGCTGCTGTCCATGCTCACGTCCACATGCCCAGTGTGCAATGGCCATGGACTCGTGAAATCGCCGCTCGCGATATCCATCGAGCTTCAGCGGCAGCTCACCGCCCTCCTCAAGCGCGCAGACGCCGAGAAAAGACCGTTCGTGCCGAAGATACTGATCGCACCGGCAGTGTTCCAGCGTCTTCGCACCGAAGACGCGAAGATCCTCGCGGAGCTGCAGGCCTCCTTCAACACGAAACTGACGTTCGTGTCGGAACTTCACAGGCACCCTGAATCATTCGCCATTCTCGACTCCGAGTCCGGCAATGTCCTCTACTCCTCAAAAGGAAACAGAAATGCATAGGCGCATTCTCTCAGTAGCCACCACCATGCTTGCGACGGCGGCGACATCGCTGCAGGCGCAATTCCTGAAAGACCTCCCGACGCCTCCGCCAAGGGGGAAGTTCGGGGAGATCACCTTCTCGGGCGGCAACCTCGCCGCCAGCCGGAAGACGGGCGAAATGAGGGCCACGGGCGACATCAAGGCCAAGTCGGGAGAATACCGTTTCTTCACGAAGGAGCTGACAAGAAGTGCAGATGGCGTCTACTTCTTCGGAGACGGCGCAATGCTCACCACCTGCTCGAACAACGTGGACGACCTTCACTGGAAGCTGACCGGAACGTTCATGTACGAGACGGACAAGGCCATCACCGCAAAGAACACATGGCTGTATTTCGAGGACATCCCCGTGTTCTGGCTTCCGTGGATGTACTACCCGCTAAACACGAACTATGGCTTCAGATTCCTGCCCGGCTACTCAAACAGGTGGGGCCCCTTCTTCCTATCCGGATATGTATACGACATATGCAACGAGGTCGGCGGCAGCCCACTCGGTCTCGGAGGAAGCACCTACTTCAACCTGCGCCAGAAGAACGGTGTTGAAGTGGGGCAGACCATCCGCTGGCGCATGGGGGACTACGGCAAGGGCAAGATCAAGGGGTTCTACGCATGGGACGAGGACTATGACCGGTACGACCGCCACTGGAACGATTCGAGCCACTACAACTACCAGAACTGGGGCAGCGACGTGGATCGCAAACGCTACCGCTTGATCCTCGAGCATCGTTCTGACTTCACCGAAAGGGATGCGCTAAACGTCAAGGCTCAATACATCTCAGATTCACACTACCTTCGCGATTTCGCACGGATGGACAACCGCTATGAGACGATTCCCGTCAACGAGGCGTGGTATGAACACCGCGAGAACATGTGGGCAGCGGGCGCATCTGTATCCGGTCCGCTGAACGACTTCTATTCCGGCGTGGCTCGTCTGCCGGAGGCTTGGCTGTCCATCGAGCCGCAGCCTCTATTCGGCCTTCCAGTCAACTACGAGTCGCAGACGCGGGCAGGCTTCCTGAACCGCCAGTTCGCCAAATATGGATCGACAGACCCGATGTACCGCTATGCGCCCTACCTGGGACTCAGCGGACGCGGGGCAGACTACCAGGCGTTCCGGGCGGACTCAAGCCACAGGGTCACACTGCCGTTCATGGTCTATGACGTCCTGTCCATAGTCCCGCGCGCCGGATATCGCGCCACCTGGTGGAGCGACTCCGGCGACCCGGACAGCGATTTCCTCGCGGCCTCCGGCGATGCGATGTACCGCGGCATCGCAGAGGTCGGCGTGACCGCGTCGGCTCGCGCCCAGGCGTGGCTGAACAACGAGTGGCAGCACATCTTCGAACCGTACATGGACTACTCGTTCCAGGACGTGAAGTACGGAAGCGGGAAGAAGAACCGCAACTACATCTTCGACAACTACGACGGTTCGGTCGATTGGCTCGACCAGTTCGGCTTCGAGGGACGTGGACTCCCGTACAGCTGGCACGGCATAAGGCCCGGCATACGCAACTACCTCCGCAGAGCCGACGAGAACGGCCGTACGCGCCCAATACTCGAGACCGACATCTACGCCGCCGTGCCGTTCCGGGATGAGGGATACATAAAGAGAGGCAGGTACGCAGGATACCCCAAGGACATGAAAGACGGGTTCTACAATCGCCATGACTGCGTAGTGCCTGGGGCCATCCTCAGATTCAGGCCGTCGAACCGAATCACGATCTCGTCACGGACGGAGTATGACGTCGATGGCGAGAATGTCGCTTACGCAGACTGGAATTTCGAGCATCGGCTCACGCAGGATTTCTCCTGGTACATAGGATACATCGGCAGAGACCACCACATATGGGAATACGTACCGTCCGAATACGACCGCTGGAACTACCAGCTGTCCAACATAATCCGCATCGGGTTTGAGCATCAGGTATGCGACTGGTTCGCCTGGTCGCCATTCATCAGATGGGATGCCAGGTGCGATGAGCTGGACGAAACCGGCGCGTGGTTCGACTTCCTCACCGACTGCATAGGATTTCGCTTCTCGGTCAATTACGAGAACGGCATACGCCGTATAGACATGTCTAAGCAGAAAAGCGACTTCAACGTCGGCTTCGCGATATACTTGCGCTGTCTCGGACCGAGTTCGATGCTCGATCTCGCGAAATTCTAGGCCGTCACTTCTTCAGCTTCATCCATATCGGGAAGCGGGATGAATGTGACTGATCCTGCGAGTGCCCGAGTCCGCCATTGCCGCGCAGCCCGCCTTCGAGCTCCGAGAGCCGTTTGAGAAGAGCCTGCTGCGCGGATTCAGCATTCCTGCGGAGCTCTTCGTTTGCCTGCCTTTCGGCGACCAGGTCCCGCTCCCTGTCCTGAAGCATCTCACGCAGCCTCTGAATCTGCTCCTGAAGCCGCTTCACATCCATCACCTGCGCCGCGAGGCGATCCGCCTCTGTCCGCTTCTCGTTCAGTTCGCGAGTGAGGTCCTTGATACGCTGCCCGCTCTCGTACGCGGACTTCTCCGCGACAAGGCGGAGCGCGTCCAGTTCCTGCCGGAGCTGAACAGTCCGCGGATCTGCGGGATTGGCGCGGAGGGCCCTGTTCTTCATGTCCTGAACGTCGCCGCCGATCAGCTTAAGTATCTCAACCCTCCTTGCCGCAAGGCGCTCCGAGCGCTCGCGCCACCGCCTCTGCGCGGCCTCGGCCTCGGCCTTCTCAGATTCCAGAACATTCATGAGGTCATCGGCCTCGCCTCGCAGAAGCCAATATACCGCAGCCTCCGTATCGGCGGCCTCCTTCGCGTTGGAGGGGAGACGGCGCATCTCGCCCTCAAGCGTCAAGGTCTCCTGCTTGGCCGCAGCCGCCTGGGCCTCACCCTCTTCCGCCCTCTTGCGAAACACGGCGGCCTCTTCACGTGTAGCGGCGACCTCGGCAGCCCCCTCTTCGGCCTTTCTGCGAAACGCTGCCGCCTCTTCACGGACTGCCGAAAGTTCCGTTTCAAGCGCGGCGGCCCTGGCGAGAAGTTCCGGAGACTCGACGTGCACAATCCGCTCCTTCTCGACCACCTTCTCCACAGGGACTTCTCGCACAACCTCCTTGACGACCTCAACAGGAACTTTGACAATCTTCTCCACAATCCTTACATTGTCCCCGAGGTCGGAGTCCGTCTCCGGCGACCGGGCCGAGGGCGGATCTTCCGTCGCCACAGGCGTCTCCGCCGTCTCGGCAACCGCAGCCTCCTCGCCATCCAAGGACCCGACCTCTTCCGTGGCTACATTTCCCCGCCCACCTTCCTCAAAGGCCGGCACGACCTCTATTAGCTTCGCTCCCGGCGGAAGCCGCCCGCTCTTGAGGAGCGCATCGGCGGCATGCTTGTTGAAAGGCCCTCTGGGAGTCCCATCACCGATGTCTATGGCCCAGCGCATATCCAGGAAAGGCACCTCTACGGCCGGCCGCCAATTCTCGCCGTCCTCAGACACATCCTGGCCAGGCTGTATGCGCCCCATCCTTGCCCACTCGATCAGACGATCCTTCGTCTCAGGTCCGAAAGTGTCATCCTGCGTCCTCAAATACCATTTGTCCGACATTGTCCAGTCCCCCCAGTTAGCCCATCAGTGCTTCATCTTGAAGAATCGCTTCGCGCCAGACGCGCCCATTCTGGCCAGTTCGGCTTGCGCCTGCCGCTCCAGCCGCGCAAGCGCGTTTGAGCGGTCGTTCGCGAACACGTCGCGCACAGACGCAGGCGGCGCATCGGAGATGACCTCCGGCTCGACCACATCGGTCGTCCATTCGCGACGCCTCTTCGCCGTTAGCCTGGATAGCGTCGCCTCAAGTTCCGCAACCTTCGACTCCCCATCCTCGGCCCGCTTGCGGAGGGCGGCGGTCTCCTCCTTGGCGGAGGCGACCATGGCCTCCATCTCGGCGATCGAGCGCTCGGCCTCTTCCTTCAGTTCAGCCATTGCCGCTTCCGCTTCCTTGCGGATTGCCGCGATCTCCTTCACGGATGCTCCGTCATGGTCATCCCGGTATATCCGGCAATTCTCCGAGAGGGAATTGGATTTCTTCAGGTCCTCTATCACCGCCCGGTGCGTAGGGCCATAGAACTGCCCGGGCTCGTTCTCGACGATCCAGTCCATTTCAAGGGACTGCTCGAGCGAGGCGAGTTTCCATGACTTCAGATCCCGCGAGATTCCCGCGAACGGATCCACGCGGCCATCCTTTGCCCACGAAAGGAGCGTTTTGCCGTCGACGGGGCCAAACACCTTGCCGTCGGCATTCTTGACGTACCAGCTCATTTGCCGAGTTCCGCGCTGCGCCTTGCCGCCGCCGCAAGGGTATTCGCGACAACGTCCTTGACGTCGCTTGCCCGCATCACGTCCATGCCGGCGGCCGTCGTTCCTCCCTTTGTCGCCACGCCACTTATGAACTCGCCGAGATCGGCCCCGCTCTGGCGCAGATAGGCCGCAGTGCCAAGCATCGTCTGCTCTGCAAGCTTGCGGGCGACGTCAGCCTTGAGGCCGAGCTTCACGCCGCCCTCGACCATCGCCTCCTCCATGTATGCGAAGAACGCCGGGCCCGACCCCGAAAGCGCAGTCACGGCATCGAAATCGCGTTCCTTCAGCACAACAGTCTGTCCGGCGGCATCCAGTATGGAAGAGACCAGCCGCACGTCGGCCTTCGTCGCGTTCTTCGCCGGGCAGATCGCGCACATCCCCTCCTTCGCGCGCAGCGCGAGGTTGGGCATCACCCTGACAAGGCGCACTTTCGCCCCGAACATCTTGCGAAGCGTGGAGAGAGACTTGCCGGCCACGATGGACACGACAAGCGTCTTTGACGTGAGCATGGGCTTCACGCGGGCGGCAAGCGCCGCGACATCCTGCGGCTTCACCGCAAGGAATATGGCGTTTGCGCAAGCCGCGACATCAACGGCGTCAGATACGGTCTTCACGCCATATCGCTTCGCCATCTCCCTTGCGCGCGGCGGGCACGTCTCCGCCATCACCACATCCCCGAGGTCAAACTTGCCTGCGGCCGCGACCGCCTGCACGATCCCTTCCGCCATCTTACCGGCACCGAAAAAACCAAGCGTCTTATTCATGGGTTGAATTATACCACACCCGCCCATCCATGACGCAACTTATGTATTCTGCGGCAACGCGTGCGCTAAAGCAAGAAACGAAGGGGTACGGATCATGGCAAGGCCTTGGAGCGCTCGATCGTGAGGTTGTCTGCCCAAGCCTTGCCCGTCGCGCCCCTGAGCGTGACCGATATGCTGGGGCGCTCGCCGGCCTTGATGTCTTTGGACGCCCTGAAGGGCATGGAGATGCGCACCCAGTCAAAGCTGTTCACGTACACGTTCCGGAACGGATGCGTCACCACGTTCGCCCTGCCGTCGTTGACGACGATCCTTACGCCGCCATTCGCCGCCGTCGAACCGCCGTTCGCCGCGCAGAACGCCTTGGGCGTAACGCCCTCAAGCTTCAAGTCGACTTTCGCGACATAGTCCATCCCAGGCTCCAACGCCGGAAGCCGCCGCTTTACGACGTCGCCATCGGCGCCCAGCATCCTCGCCCCGGACGTCGGCGCCGCCCCCTTGATCATCTCCTGGAATGACCTCGCCCTCTTCACAAGCGGCGACGCGACCTCACGCCACATGAGTTCCACCCTGCGGGCCTCAGCCGACGGTGCCGCCCCCTGTTCGGGCGCCACCTTTCTCGCGGCCTCCACGAAACATTTCTCCACCTCGTCGATGACAGCCGGCGAATAGACTTCCGTGAAGAGCGCGACGTCCGAAGGTGGATTGCCCATCGGGCCAATCGGAGTGTCAATCGTGTTGCCGCCGATCTCATCCACCCACTTGCGCTCGAATATCCCAAACGCCGCCTTGACGTCGTCCGCCGCCCTGCCATACATCAGCCTGTAATACTCGTCGAGGATCGCCTCCACATCGACGTCCGGATTCCAGCATATGCGCGAAAAGACATACCAGTTGAGATGGTTATAGAGGAACTGTTCGCATTCGGACTCGATGTACGCGCCAAGGATGTCCGTCTTATGTTGCGCGAAATACTCGCCTACGCACTTCGGCGTCATTGTCGGCACGTCGTCTATGCAAAGCGCCGCGAACTTGTTCATGTAGAGCCACAGCCACACCTTGCGCCCGAGCTTCCTGTTCCAGGCCGCTATCTCGTCGTTGTTCTTCTTCAGTATGTGCGGCTGATGGACCGACCACGGCCCCTTCTCGGCGACCATCACCATCACGTTGTCAGGTATCTCCACGGTCTCCGGCACGGCACGGTATCCGGTGTACGCCATCTGCGTAACGAAGCCAGGCACGCCCTCGGCCTTCAGACGGTTCGCAACGGCGACAGTGTTGGACCAGATAAGCTCCTTGCCCCAGTCGATGCCGTCGACATAGCGGGACCGGCAGCCCTCGCACTCGCATTTCGTAAGTCCATCTTGGCACATGATGTCCACGTACCTGCCTTGCAGGCAATTGAACGGCCAGCCGTTGTTGCCGCTTGAACGTACCGGAAGGCCTCGTGACGAGGCCGGCCGCCCGGTGAGATAGGCCTTTACGTCCTGATATATCTCCTCCCATATCCCAGACGTGTTGCAGATGTGTCCCTTGTGCTTCACCGTCGGGTCTATGTTGCGCTTGCCGCCCTTCAGCTGGAAATACTCCGGATGCGTCGCACTGAAGCGCTCAAGGTACGCAAACTTGTTGAGCCCGTGGCAGCACGGTATGTGCCGCGTCTCCATGCGCAGGCGCATGGCGTTCAGGAACTGCTTCGGCCACAGCTCCCTCGATCCGGCCTTGCGTACAGGCCCCTCGTACCAGTCGGACCCTCGATACGAATACCTACGCACCGAGAACGCCGGTGCCACGACCTCGTCCGTCAACGGAGCGGACACCATCTTCCTGTGCCGGATAACCGTGCCGAGCTCCCCGACGAAATAGAACCGCGTGCCGGCAAAACGCTCAAGGAACTCATAGGCCCCGAACACGCTCGCGCGCTCGTAGTACTGCGGCCAGATCCCCTTGCCGAGCGCGCTCACCGGATCGACCGACGGATCGTCAACACCTGCGACATAGGCGTCCATCCTGGTGACCTTCAGGCGGAACGCATCTCGCGCAAGGCCGTTAGTCACAACGCCCGCCTCCTCCGCCCACCGGCTCGCCCCAACGAACACGTGGCTCTTGCCGGGAGTCGGGCACTCCGACAGCGCCAAGGCCCCGCCGAGCGTCTTTCCGAGATGCTCTGCGACTTCCCTGGCGGCGAACCGCGTCACGCCGGAAGCATCTGGCGAGACCACCACCTCCGTGTTGCCGGCGGTGAAAAGCGCGGCGAGCAAAGCGGCGGCAGTCACCTGCATGCGACCTCTTTCCCGATGCGCCCACCTACGCCGTATCCGATGGCGACCGCCGTGCCCGTTATGCGGTAGCTCGCCTGCGTGAAGAAGTCGCCGCTGATGCAGCGCCCGGCCATGTAGAGATTGTCGAGGTCTGCGGCCTGGCATGCCCGGAACGGTATCTGGTACGGCTGTGAACGCCTGTCGAAAGGAGATCCGGCCGGCAACACCTTGTTCATCTTCTTTGAGACGGCATGCACGTCAATGCCAAAGCTGCAGGTGGCAATCGTGTCATCAAACTTCGCGCCATCAAAACAGTCATCGACCTTCATGGTGTAGCGTCCGTGGATGCGTCGTGCGCGACGGTGGTATATCTGATCCGCCGTAGCCACAAGGCGCAACCCCCGCCATGGGCTTTCCTTCCCGGGATGCAACTGCGACTCCCTTACGAGCGCCTCGGTCATGTCCACCACTTCCCTCCTCGCCCGCATCGTCGCCTCTCCGATCGCATCCGCGTCATCGACACGCACATCGTACTCGTGGTTCGCCATGATGATGAAGAGGCCGCGGTTGACGCGGAATATCGTAGGGTTGCCGTAGGAGGGATGGATGCCAAGCCTCTCCAGCTCCTTGCGGAACTCGACCTTTGCGTCAAACACGCGCTCGCCCAGCGAATCGTAGTTCGTATGCTCGTTGCCGATGAACTTGCGTATGCCGGTGTCATCCGGCAACATGAACATCCCGATCAGCGAAGCCGGCTGTTCTGACGAATCCCTGTCCGCGCCGCCAACGTCGAAGCCGCATCCGGCAAGCGCCGCGAGGTCCCCATCGCCCGTGCAGTCCACAAACTTCTTCGCCGCCCAGGCCTCCCGCCCTGCCTTGGATTCAGTGATGACGGCCCGAAGGTTCCGTCCGGACGCGTCCTTGACCGCCGCGACGACGCTCGTGCCGAGCCGTATGCGGACGCCTGCCTCCTGAAGCATCTCCTCGCACACGACCTTCATATACTCCGGCTCGTAGATGAAGCAGTGGAAATCGTTTTCGGGCCTGCGCGTGCGCCTGGCCCGGTACTTGTCGAGCCGGGCAAGTATCTCATGGTCGAACGGAGAGTAGTTGAAGCCTATGAGGCATCCCAAAAGGCCGTTTGTCCATATGCCCCCCACCGTTCCCTTGGACTCGATGAGAATCACCTTCGCGCCATGCCGGGCGGCGCCTATCGCCGCCGAAATCCCGGCCGGGCCGCCGCCGGCTACAATCACGTCCGCCTCGCCCGCGACATTGAGTTCCCGCGCGGGCTCCACGATCTTGCCGCCAGTGGCGCAATTCGTGGAAGCGCATCCCGCATCCGGCAAGCCCACAAGGCCCGCCGCGAATGCACTGCCGAAAAAGTTTCTTCTTGAGACCATCTGCCCCTCCTCTAAATCCTACTTGAACCTCAACCTACCCATGACGTCAGGCACGTTGAACGACCTCGACTGGACATTGGGATTCCACAGCAGCAGCTCCGGCATACGCGGGCGGCCATGCATATTTGCCTGCCGCCCCACATTGAGCCTCCACACCGTCCCTGGCTCCGGCGCGGCATCCACCCCGAGATCCGAATACGGCAAGCGCATAAACAGCTTCCATTCGCCGCCTGACACCTCGTTCCTGAGAGTCATTGCGCCGTTCCACCTGTCGTCGTCCGAACGGTAGCGCGGATCCAGCGGATCGGTCAGGTAGCCGAACCGCGCATCCCAGAAGCCGCCGTCTGTCGGGCACGCAATTACATGGACCCTCTTGCGGGCATCGACGAGCGGCGATACCATGATGTCGATGCTTTCCGTGCTCCACACCTTAGAGTCTCGCTCATTCATCCTGGTGTATGGCGCATCTTCCGCCAAATCCGTGACAACCGCAATGTAGAGTGCGTCGCCGCCGGCCAGCACCTTGAAGCGGCCCTTGGTAGCGACCTTCTCCATCTGCATCCCGCCAAGCTCCGCCCACTTCGCAGCGTTCCATGCGCCGCACTCAAAGTCAAAGCCGTCCGGCACGGAATCCGCACGTACGACTTCGTACTCCTTGATCTCCTTGCCTGGAATCACGCCGGACCTGCGCACGCTTTCCGGATCCCATCCGAAGGGAGAGCCGAGCGTCGCCAGGAGACGCCCGTTCGTCGCCATCAGCCTTCGTTCCGCATAGTTGAATAGACGCATCTCCGGCCATCCGTCGATGGAACGCGCACGGATGCCGCCGTATGCCGGCCTTGAATCCTTTACGGTGAAGACCGAATCCATGTACCGATTGCGCTCTTCGACAAGGTCAAGCACCGGATCGAGAGTGCCTTTCGTGGGCTTTGTTCGGAAAGCCGCATATGCAGTAACCGTCTGCGCAAGGTTCTTCACGTACTCAAACTCGGTGCGCACCAATTCGATCCGCTTCTTCTGCTTGTCCGTCTTGACAAGACGCTCTGCGGTCTTGAGTTTCCATTCCATCCGCTCAAGCACATTCGGCGAAAACACGTATGCTATCTGCGCCATGGCATCCGTATCGTATGCATCGCGGTAATCCTTCGTAGGCCTGAGCGCACCGGCATCGAGGTCGCCCTCCATGAGATTGATCCCCCTTAGCCGCTTGTCGAACGTCTCAAAGAACTCGTACATCGGAGTGGCCGCGTCAGGGCCGAACGAACGCGCACAGTACTCCTCGACCGTCTTCGCCACGTCTATCCCAGTATCGGACAGCGTGCGGTTGAAGACATAATACGCCGGGCCTTCCAGCCCAAACAGCTCTCCATACCCACATCTGTATATGCCGCGAACGCCATTGTCTATCATCAGCTTGGCGAAATCCCGGCATCGCATCCAGCTGCGCTTCGGGCAGAATCCAAGCGGCTGGTACGACCCCCACATGTAGATGTATGCGACGAACCCGCAAGGAACGTCATATGCCCTCCATTCGTCCAGCTGCTTCTGGCTAAGGTGGCACAGCTCGACCATAACGTTGGACGGAAACTTGCGAAAAGTCTTCGGAGGCTCAAGCGTCGCGGAATAGCAGAGGATGTTGACAACCTTGCCGGGACGTTCCTTCAGGATGCGCTCTGCGATCTGGCGATGGAGTATCCACAGCTTTTCCCCGATGTATTCTGCGCCAGGGCCTCCGAACGCCTTGCAACTGTCGCACTCACAAAACTGCCACCCGTCCTGCTGTGCGAGCTGTACGACATCCGCACCGTCATCGAAGCGGCGGATCAGCTCATCGACCATCAGCTGCTGCACTTCTGGATTGGAGATGCACAATGTGGGATTCTTCTCGTCCGACCCAACACGCTTTCCGCCAACGAGGCCAAAGTATTCTGGATGCGCCTTGAAGTACTTTGATGGTGGACACGCCTTTGGATACGAATGGCCGCCATATGAGTAGTACGCCCCGGAGCGGAATATGTTGTTCGCGTAATCGTAGAGCGAAGACTTCAGCGAAGGGACGGGGCCATACTCAAGCTTGGGATTCTCGCGTGAGCATATGCCGTCCGGCACGACGATCCGATCCTTCTTCGGCACATCCGTTCCGATATCGCCCGGCGCGAGGAAACGAACGTCCATGTATTCCTCCATGAATCTTGCCACCGCCTTTACGGTCGGCATCGGAGACGTCGCGGGGGTGTTGGACATCTTTCCCATGTGTATGGCACGGTCATGTCCGAACAGGTACACGCTGCCGCCCTTCTCTGCGATCACGTTGTCAAAGCGTTCGAGCGGACGCTCAAGACGGATTCCGGCCGCATCCGCAGCGGCCTCGCCAAGATAAATTGCGGGGACGCCATTTGTCGCCTTGTCGGCCGCGACGACCTTGAGGTCCAGTCCCGTCGATTCCCGGAACGCCATCGCAAACGACTCTGCGCACTTGCGCAGCGACGAGGAAAGTCCGCTCGTCTCATGTGGCGGAACAACTATTTTCCAATTCCCATCCACCGTTACGGCCTGCGCGGCCATCATTGAAGCCGCGACCGCCGCCAAGCACAATGCACCCTTCATGTCACGTCCTTTCTGTTTCTCGTCAACGGAAAGAGAATATGAACCCCATTCCCGGAAACGCCCCCTGATAGCATCCGATATCGACCTTGCCATTCACGGCTCTCGGATAACGATCGCTTCTGCGTATGTCATTTGCGGAATACATCCAATCCTGGACGATGCCCCTGCCAAGCGCCGGAGAAGTCGTCTTGAGCCGATACGGGTCTTCATCCTCCATGCAGAACCTTGCCTCCACCCCGGTTATGCAGTTCGAACAGGCGTACTTCAGTGCATCAAGGCTTCCAGGGGACCTCAGGATCTTGATCAGGCAGTTCTCGAACCGCAGATTCATGTAGCCAGTCCTCAAATCGCTCGCGGTCACGCCATCATCCGTGAAGTTATCGGAGAAGATGCAGTTCACGGCCTCGAACTTGGCGTTGCTTTCGTCCGTATACCCGGCATGCGTATATGGCACGCGGTTCCCCGCGACAGTGCAGGACGAAAGGACAGTTGTCTTGTTTTTCGCTGCGGAGAACAGGGAGCCGAATCCCTTATGCATGTTCTGGCCGACGAAGAGGCAATTCGTGAAAAAGCCATGGCTTACGACGAGATGCGTGGCCCCTTCAAACCACAAGTCCCCATCAAGCGCCATCGCATTCGCCCCTTCTGCGATGACGTTCCCATTGGTATATCCGCAGATTACCGTGTCGACTATGGGCAGCCCCTGCGGATCCACTGCGGCTTCGTAAATTGAACATCCATGGAGCTCGGTGCCACGTACCGCTCCCCCCTTCGCGAGACTCGCGTTATTGGAGATTACGCACTCCGTCGCAACACCGCCGCATACGCCGGAACCGAGCGTCTCAACGATGTTGTTCATCACGACACAGCGCGTGAGCGTAGAGCCGTACGCGCCGCCGCCCTGCGTGTTCTTGCAGACCCCCGTCAACGCATTGCCGTCGATCATCACGTCCTCTGCGGTGGACTTGTATATGCCTCCGCCATATGAGTAGACAGTCTTGGCCTCATTGTCGATGATGTTCCGGTTCATCGTCACGCGCCCACGCACCATCTTCGCGCAGGCGACCCCGCCGCCCATAGTCTCCGCATCCTTGTTCTGGACTACATTGTTGCTGACGACGCAATCCGCAAGCAAGTACCTGTTGGCATATGTGCCGTCGCCGTATACGCCACCCCCTGCCACGCTCGCCGAATTGCCGGAGACGAGGCATCCGCTCATGAGGCAGGCGCTGGCGCCTCCGCCGGAAACGCCCGCAATGTTGCCGACGAGTTCGCAACCCTCAAGCCTCGCGTTCATCGCGGCGCCGCCGTTCGCCGTGGCGACGTTGTTGCTGAACACGCAGTTGACGGCGCTCCCGCCGGCGATCGCGCCGCCATTCTTCGCATGGTTGCCGACGAAAACGCAGTTGGTCAGGTTGTTGTTGTAGACCGCGCCGCCGTCAGAAGCCGCAGTGTTGCCAACGAAACGGCAGCGCTCAACCCACGGCGTCGCGCCGTATACTGCGCCACCCGCGCCGGAAACGGCGTTGCCGGAGAACTCACAGTCCATCCAATGGCCGCCGGTAACGATCCCCGACGTTGCCGAGCAACACGTGACGACAACGTTCGAATACGTTGAGTTCTTGTTGACGTTGCCAAAAACCCCCTTCGAGTTTGCGGAGACGTTGCAGTTCGAAACCGTAAGGTCACGCATCACGCCGGCGTAGTTGTACACAAACTGCCTTGACGGGTCGCAATCCGCGTTCTTGCGGTAGAGAACCACGTCCCGCGGATCTCCGGTCTCGCCACGCACGGTGAAATAGGAAAGGCCAAGATGCGCATTCGAGTCCATCAGCTCGCCTATGCTCTGATTGTAATACTGGACATTCAGGTCATCGACCGCGTACTCTCCTTTCTTCAGGATGATGGTGTCGGAGGCGCTATGCCTCAGATTCATCTGCTCAAGCGCATCCTTCAGCTGAGCTGCCGTCTCTACGGCAATCGTATCGCCACGTGCGCCGAAGGCCGCCAAGGCAAGCATCAGCGACGCGCCGGCACGAACATGTCCCGTTGATTTCATTTTGCTATCCGCTCCTTTCCAAGTTGACATCCGTCAATCGGTGCAGTCCACCGCCCAGCACCTTATCCGAGTCGTTGGCCTTGAGTATAGTTGACCTTCGCAAGAAAATCCAGTCCCCCATGTGGGGGACAGACATGCCGGGGAGGATATGTTGTATACTATGCGACATGAAGGCACGATTTCTCACACTTATTTCAAGCGCGTTCCTTGCCGGTGCGCTTGCCGCAGCGACGAACGCCATCCGCACGGCGAGCGGCCTTGCCTCGGCGCTGGAGGCCGGGTCGGAGGGCATGTATTTCGACCTGACAGGCAGGGTCGCGTTCATCGCCGGGCCATACAAGAGCCGCTTCATCCTCGAGAACCATGGAGGCTTTGCGCCGATCATGCTGCGCCGCGTGATGCTGAACAAGATTCCCCTCGCCGCCGGAGACCGCTTACACGTTGTCGGTCGTACCGAATTCCGCAAAGGCCGTGAGGTATGGCCGGTCTGCCATTCCCTCGACCGCTTCGGACCCGGCGATGCGCCGGAGCCGATCCCCGTCGCCATCGGCGAAATCGACTGGCCGGCATTCCGGTACAGGACGATAGAGCTGCGCGGCACGGTGCTGGACGTATTCCGCGACGAGATTGACCTCCAGTTCGTATACGTCGCGATGCAGTGCGAACGCGAGACTGTCACGCTGTCCTTCACCGATGACGGGGACGGCCGCGGAAGGCTCCTGGACCTTATCGGCCGCGAAGTCGCCGCCGTATGCTCATGCGATCCGGGGACGTCCTCCTCACACGCCTCACGCATCCACCTCGACACAGTGTTCACAACGACGGGGCCGGAGGCATTCCGCCTGGTTGAGCCGACCCCGTCGGACCCTTTCGGCGTTCCGGAGCTTGAGCGTGGCGTCACCAGCGCCACAATCGACCGCCTTAGCCGACGGCGCCTGACAGGAAGGGTCCTCGCCGTATGGCAGCGGAGCCATTTCCTGCTACGCACTACGGATGGATACATCTCCAGGGTCGACCTCGCCGAGCGGGAACCGCCGGCCTACGGAACGAGCGTGGAGGTCTCGGGATTCCCCGAGACCGACCTCTACAATCTCAACCTCTCGCGCGCAATCTGGAGGACGTCCGCACTAAGGCTGTCCGCCGAACCGCCGCCCGAGCCCATCAGGCCAGACGTCCTTAGGCGCAACCGAAACGGGGCCCCCGGCATCAATACCGACTACCACGGGAGGCCTATCCGAATGCGCGGCATCGTGACCGACATCCCGTCGCAGGCTTCGGGGCGCTTCGGCCTCAACTGCGGCGGCGACCGCGTTACCATCGACGTCAGCGCCACGCCCGAAGCATTCGGACGGGTGGAAGCGGGAAGCGTCGCAGAGGTCAGCGGCATCTGCCTCATGGAGAGCAGGAACTGGTATCCTCGCGCCCCCTTCCCCCATGTTGAAGGCTACTCTATCATCGTCCGCACTCCGGACGACATCCGCACTCTCGCCCACCCACCGTGGTGGACTCCCAAACGGCTCGCGCTGGCAATCGCCGCCCTCGTGGCGACCCTGCTCGGTAGCCTTGTCTGGATTTTTGCGCTGCGCAGACTCGCCGAGCGGCGCGGGCGGGCGCTGGCGATGGAGCGCCTTGGGCACATTGAGTCCGAGCTCAAGGTACACGAGCGCACACGCCTCGCCGTGGAGCTGCACGACTCCATCGCCCAGAACCTCGCTGGGGTCTCCATGGAACTTGACGCCGCCAGGGAAATGGATGCGGACCTGCCGCCCGGCGTCCAGCGCCATCTCGCGCGAGCCTCTCGCACCCTCGACTCCTGCCGCGTTGAGATGCGGAACTGCCTCTGGGACCTGCGCAGCCAGGCATTGGAGGAGCAGGACATGAACAAGGCCATTCGGCTTACGCTTAACCACGCGGCCGACAACGTTCGCACGTCAATACGCTTCAACGTCCCACGCGAACGGCTCACTGACAATACGGCCCACATCCTTCTGCGCATCATCCGCGAACTGACCACCAACGCCATTCGCCACGGGCGCGCCACCGACATCCATATAGCCGGCTGCATAGACGATGGGCAACTGCTTTTCTCCGTCCGCGACAACGGCTGCGGATTTGACCCTGAAGCGGCGCCGGGCGTAGCCGAGGGGCATTTCGGGCTTCTCGGCATTCGCGAACGCATCGAACTTCTCGGCGGCGAACTGTCGATAAAAAGCGGCGTCGGTGAAGGGACCAAGATATCCATCCGACTGAAGCTGCCGTCGGAGGAATCAGGCGGCAACCACATTGTCAGCAAATAAGGACGGGAAGATGAAAGACGTGAAATCAACGGGCACAATCAAGGTCCTGATCGCCGATGACCACGCGATCGTGCGCATGGGGCTTGCATCGCTGCTCGGCGCGAAGAGCGACATCGAAGTCGTAGGCGAGGCGAGCAACGGAGAGATGGCCGTCCGCAACGCACTGAAGACAGGGCCTGACGTGATAGTCATGGATCTGATGATGCCAAAGATGGATGGCGTCGAGGCCACCTGCGAACTGCACAAGAAAATGCCTTCCGCCAGGGTGCTGCTGCTGACGACCTTCGGCACATCAGACCGACTCGTGCGGGCGCTTGAGGCCGGTGCCGCCGGCGCCATAATGAAGAGCACGACAAACTCCGCCCTGATCGCCGCCATCCGGTCTGTCGCCGCAGGGAAGCGCGTCATCGACGAGGACATAAGGCGGTTGGTTGCCGAGGCATACGAAACCAGGGAGCTCTCGCCGCAGCAAGCCAAAATACTCGAATCGATCACGCGCGGCCTCACAAACCGCGAGATCGCCAGCCAATTCAGCATCAGCCCGGAGAGCGTCAAGACCCAGATCGCCCGCCTCCTGGAGAAGATCGGCGCGGCAAACCGCTCCGAAGCGGCGTCCATCGCCATCAAGAAACATATGCTGAAACTCTGAGCGGCCATTGCCTCGCCTGCCAGGCAATGGCTAAGCGCAGCGATAGCCCGACCCGTGAACCGTCTCTATGCGCGAGGCGTCTGCGCCGAGCTTCTTCCTCAACACGAGGATGTGCTGGTCTACGGTGCGTGTAGTGACGCCCGTGGCGTAGCCCCACAATTTGCTTATCAGCATGTCGCGGGTGACTACCTCGCCGGGATGCGACGCAAGCATGCGGAGGATGCGTATCTCGCGGACGGAGAGTCCTTCGCTCTCGCCATCCGGGCCCACGAGCGCATAGCGCTTCACATCCACCAGATGCGACCCTATGCGGAAGTTCTCATCCTCCTGCGGAACCGGCCCCGTCTGCGGAGCCTGTGGCTGTCTGGCATTCTCCACACGGCGCAATATCGCCTTGATGCGGGAAACCAAAACCGCGCCGTCGAACGGCTTTGGCAAGTAGTCGTCCGCTCCGAGATCCAGCCCAAGCGATATGTCTGCGGACGATCCCCTTGCGGACAGGAATATTATCGGCAGGGACGGATCCTCCTTGCGTATCTGGCCGAGTACCTGGTAGCCGTTTTTCCTTGGCATCATTATGTCGAGCAGAAGGACGTCAGGACGTTTCTCCGAATATGCGGCAAGCACATCTTCACCGTTCTGGGCAAGGCGTACTCCCCACCCTTCCTCTTCCAGAAGTATCCTGATGGTCTTGCGCATGGATTTCGTGTCGTCCGCGACCAGTATGTCAGTCATGCTCAATGCCTCCCTCCGTCTTTCCCGGAAGCCACAGCGGGCAGCGCCACCGTGAACACGCTTCCGCCACCATCGCGATCCGCGACGCCAACGCGGCCACCCATTCCCTTCACGAAGCCAGCTACGATCGAAAGTCCAAGTCCAAGTCCGTACGTCTCGCCGCCGCGTTCCGCGTCATGCTGGTAGAACCGCTCGAACAGCCTTTCGCGGCGGTCGCGCGGGATTCCCTCACCCCGGTCCATGACGTCAATGGCCGCCATCCCGTCGCCGCAATCGCGGCACTGCACCTCTATCAATCCGCCACCCGCATAGCGGCATGCGTTCTCGATGAGGTTTATCGCCACCTGCTCCACCTTGTCGCAATCCGCGACAGCCCGAACCGGAGCCCCCTGCCGGACGTTGATTACGCAATCGGGGTAGCGGCATCGCAGAAGACGGGCGGCGCTTTCCGCAACCTCGCGCAGATCAACGCTCTCACGGGCGAAGGTGAACTTGCCGTTCCGCAGCCTCACGACGGTTAGGAGCTCCCCTATCATCCTTGCCATACGCGACGACTCGCGCTTGAGCGTATCGAGCGCGATGGCCCTGCGCCGCTCATCCTTGATCGTGCCGTCCGCCAGCGCGGAGGACAATGGCACGATGCTTCCGAGAGGCGTGTTGAGCTCATGTGATATCAGATCGAGAAAGGAATTCTTAACCTCAAGATCTTCGCGCACCCTTCTTGCCGTCCAGGCAAGATGCCACCCTCCCGCAAAGAGCGTGAAGAAAAGCAGAAGCACCATTACGAACCCGATGCCGAGAAGATACAGCTCAGGACTGTCCTCGTACCTGAACGGCTTTTCGTCGTACCCGATTACGGTTCCATCGCCAAGCCGCGTCCAGCCGATGACGGCGCCATTTGTTCCGGCAAACCATCCGTACTTCACCCGATCGGAGAAATTCGTATTCGACGCGGATGCGTCCTTCGCCCACACGTGATCCGCACCGCCGTCCTTGACATATGCCCTGGCGCGCGTGGCAAGGCGCTGCCTCATGTTCCGCTCGTAGCGCCCGAACTGCTCGTCATATCCCGAACGCCTCATCTCGGACGCAAGTCCGCGTCCACCAAACAGCAGCAGCAATAGACCGGCCGCCGTAATCAGGATCGCCGGCAGGCCTATCAGCAGCAAGTAGGTTCTCGTGTCCCTGTCCATTGGCATCTCGAACGTTCCTATCCATGCTGTGGCTACCCGCCTCCGACCTCCGTCAACTTACGCCGACCACCCCATGCGAAAGGCCCGAGCGCACGAGGCCATAGCGCCTGGAGCCATCCGGCTCAACTATGATTGCCGCCGAATCGAGGAACCGCACCCAGTTGTCCAACGACCAGTCACGCTTCACCCCGCGCGCATGGAGATACGCCGCGTTGTAGAGGTCGTGCGTCGTGAATATGCCGAGTTTCGCCCTGAACTCGCCAAGCGCCCAGGCCTCCAGGGCGTCGCTTGCCGAGCCAATCTCCCGGAAGCCTCGCTGGCGGCCGTCCGCCATGTACCTGAACACCTCCTTGAAGAAGGATCCGTCCTTGAAAAGTTCGTAGACCTCATGCTGATCCGCAAAGTAGAACGAATCGTTTCCAAGCCTGCCATCAAGCGGGATATCAGCATTGCCGCAGCCCATGCCCTCTGCAATGCACTGCGCCGTCTGCCTTGTGCGCAGCAGTGGGCTGGAGACGAACTGCACGTCGCCCGCAAAATCCTTCAGCCGCGCACCGAAAAGGGTAGCCGTGCGTCTGCCCTCGTCCGTCAGCGGCAATTCCATGCCAAACGTAGGGTCATCGTTGTCGATCTTCGTGCGTTCGCCGTGGCGCACCATGAGCAGCACGCGGTTCCCGCAGCGGAGTTCCGCCTCTACGTCATCGAGGGTCATTTCGCCGCCCGCCGGACGGCACAGCGCATCGGTCTCGGCATCCCCTCCGGTAAGCTCGGCAAGGAACCGTCTGCGAAAGGCCAGATGCCCCCGCTCGGCGGCGATCCTTCTCGCCGTACCGAAATGCAGGCCCGACTTCAGCCATCCGACCTGTATCAGGACAAAGTCGGCAAGGGCCCGGATATGCCTGTAATCCACGGCAGATCCGGCGCGAACCGCATCTATCACCTCGCGGCTGGGACGGGCTATGATCGGAAGGTTCCAGAACGCCGTGCTGTCGCTGCGCCAGTCGGTCGTGGCCAGCTGATCCTCAAGCACCCTGAAGATATCGAGCTTGTCCGCGTCCCTGACGCAATTGGCCACGGCTTCCGCGAACGGGTCCATTCCCTCGGGCAGATCACGACGATTGTGAAGCAATACCGCACCCAGTATCTCATTTGCGCGCGGCTCGCCATCGAGCCAACCTGACGACTTCACGATATCATGCGACAGCTCTGCATGGTCTATGCTGTCCGCGTCCCGAAAGGTATTGTATCTCTTCAGCTGCTCGTAACGCCCAGTATCGTGAAGAAGCGCAGCGGCTTCGCATGCGCCAGCAAGCTCCTCGCCGAATCCCTCGCCTTTCGCTATCGCCTTCGCGTTGGCCACGACAAACTGCGTATGCACCCGCTTGAGCTCCATCATCGGAGAGAGGATGCCGCCCGCCCTGAATCCATCCACGTAGGCGGAGTAGAGCCTGTTGAGCCTGTCTAGATCCATCGTCACCACCTTCGTCCGCCGATTTCGACCTTTGCAGCCTCGGCCGCCGCGCGGCGGACGGCGAACAGAGCCCGCCCCATCCGCACAAGCTTCTGCTCCAGTTCGGAATTAAGTCCGCGCACCTCATCGAGATCAAGCTTAAGTTCGGAGACTTCACCCTCAAGGGCGGCAATGCGAGCCTGGAGTGCTTTCCTGTCGGATCCCAGAGCGGCCTTTTCAGCCTTAAGCCGCGCATTTTCGTCCGCCAGCGTCTGTCGCTCGGCCTCCAGGGAGGCCTTGGCGGACTCCAACGACTGCTTCTCCTCCGCAAGGGTAGAATGCAGTTCCTTGAGTTCGGCATTGTCGCGGGCCATCTCCTGGACCACAACGCGCTGGACATCAAGCTCGTCAACCGGATCCGCTTCAGGTTCCGCCTGCACTTCGCTGATGTCGGCCTGTTCGTCCCGACGCCCCTTCATTCCCAGCATTTCGGCAAAAAGTGACTTGTCATCATTCATGTAGTACATTATACCACATCATTGGGCTACTGGCCGTCGCGTTCGAACGCAAGGCAGCACTTGAACCTTCCGCACGTTCCATTCATGGTCATGACGGATGCCGCACACCTGTCTGGAGATATGCGCTGCGGAAAGCGGTTCTGCCAACTGCAGCAGCAGCACACTCGTCCACATGGGCCAAGCCCGCCAAACTCCGCGATCTCATCGCGCGGGCCGATGGCCCGTACGCTGACATCCACGCCATATAGGCTTCTAAGGGAATCTTGCGCATCGGAGAAATCCGGCTTTATACTGTCCGAAACATACTTGACGAAAAGCCTCTTTTGCCCAAACGACAGCCTGACGGAGGCTATGCGCAAGTCCGAAGCGTTCCCTACCTTGCCCAAGAGCACCGTACGCATCACTTCCGCGAGTTTCACGTTGTCGGATGCAATGCGTTCATCCTGCCCCGAGAGCGGCCGCACCAACCTGAACCCCGGCAGTTTCGTCCCGTGCCTCTGCGGATCATACGGCTCGACGCACACCACGCATCCCACATCCTCGCCATAGTCAAGCGCCACAACAAACCGTCCGGTCGTATCGGGCGTGACGGTTCCATCCTGCACCAGGCCATCCTCGACACGCACAAGGAACTGCCCCCTCTCCGGCATCTGCACCCTTGCGACGAGAATCTGCTGGTCTGCGTTCATCCTGGCTCCTAAGCGAACCTTGCGCGATCCATGAAAAACGAAAGCACTGCCAATTCGTTCATGTTGCAGTCGAAGGAATGCGCCATGTCCTCAACCGCCTCTATGTTCCGATACGCCGCGTATCCGGGCGTGGCCCGCATTTTCTGGGCAAAGAATTCCATTACGGTGAAAAGGAAGTCACGCCTGTATTCGCGATAGCGGGATGAAACGAGCGCATCGCATTCTGCATCGGAGAGTTCCATCCCCTCCTGCGCGGAAGTCTTGAGTTCCGCAGAAATCTCACGTTCGGCGGCATCCTTAAGTTCCGCAAGGACGGCAGCAAGGCGATCTGCGCAAGCGGCCTTGTTCAGCAATCCGGCGGCGGTCGCATCCGCAAGCCCGGGGGCGGACAGGGCGCCGAACACGTTTGTTCGCCATGGTTCTGGAAGAAGGTGTTCGCGGGCGTCGGGGAGGTCTATCCGCTGGCAACGCGAGACTATCGTCGGAAGCAGCTGTTCGGGAGCCTCCGTCAACAGGAGAAACACCGTCTTCGGCGGAGGCTCCTCAAGAGTCTTCAAAAACGCATTTGCGCTCGCCTCGTTCAGACGATCAGCCCCGACAAGTACGCCGGCCTTCCATCCACCCGAGAACGCGGTCTGAGAAACCGGGGCAATCAGCTTTTCGTGTATGGCCGATACGGACACGATCCTGGACTTGAGTTCAGGATAGATCCAATGGATGTCGGGATGCTTCTTGAGCCCATCGTATCCAATGCCGGGGAACAGGTCGCTCAACACCAGCTTCGCAAGCTCAAGCGCCATGCCACGCACACCCCCGATGACAAGGTAACCATGGGCGATGCGTCCGTTTCCTATCGCAGTCGCGATCAGAGAATGGGCCGAATCGAGTTCCATACCTTCTCCGCCACTTCATCAACGGTTCCGTCAGCCGAAATCACCGAGAAACGGTTCGGAGCTGCGGACGCAAGATCAAGAAAGCCCTTCCTCAGACGCTCGTGGAAATCTTCGCCGGCGCATTCCATCCTGTCCGCAACCGTGTGCGTAACGGCTTCCCTCGCGCGCATGCGAAACGAAGCCACTTCCGGCGAAACGTTCAGGAGCACCGTCTTGTCGGGAAGAAGGCCTCCAGTGGCGAATTCGTTCAGCCGCCTAAGTTCGGCGAGATCGAAGCCGCGTCCATACCCCTGATACGCAAAAGTGGAGTCCTCAAACCTGTCGCAGAGGACCCATTTCCCGGACGAGATGGCGGGGCGCAGCACGTTTTCGACAAGCTGTGCGCGGCTTGCGAGAAAGAGGAGCGTTTCGGCGCGGGCATTGGGCGGATCCTCCATCTCCTCGCGCACAAGCGATCTGATGCGCTCGGACAGCACCGTCCCGCCCGGCTCGCGGGCCAGCACCACATCCTTGCCACATTCGCGAAGGCGATCGGCCAGCAACCGGATCTGGGTGCTTTTCCCGCACCCTTCACCGCCTTCGAACGTGATGAACCGGCCCTTCACGCCACTGCTCCCAGCGTAGGCTACGCCCTCTTCATCTGGGGGAACAGGACGACGTCACGGATGCCGTCAACGCCGGTAAGCAGCATTACGAGGCGATCCATGCCGATGCCGAGTCCGCCGGTGGGCGGCATGCCGCACTCAAGCGCGGAAATGAAGTCCTCATCGATCTTCTCGGTATCTTCACCGGCTTGGTTCTCAAGGGCCTTCCGCTGCTCAAGCGGATTGTTCTGTTCGGTATAGCCCGGACACAGTTCGCGTCCTCCGACAACGAACTCAAACACATCGACGAGCTTAGGATCGTCCTCGCAGGCCTTGGCGAGAGGAACGAACTCATGCGGAAGGCGCGTGACAAAAGTCGGTTGGCGAAGCGTCTTCTCAATCATCTTGTCGTATACCTCATGGGTGAGCATGAGGGAATTGGTCGCATCGTCAAGTTCAAGATTGATGTTCTCCGCCTTGCCGAAGGCCTTCGCCTTCTCCATCTGGGCCTCAAACGGAAGGTCAAACCAGTCATCGCCCATCTTCGCCTTGACGAGATCGCCGTAGGAGACGCGCCTGTACGGAGGAGTGAAGTCTATGATCTCCTTCGACTCTCCGTACTCTATCTGCCTTGTGCCGATCACCGTGTCGCAAAGGTGGGGGATCAGCCCCTCGATGATGTTCTCCATCGACGTGCGGTCACCGTACGCCTCATATACCTCAAGCACGGTAAACTCGGGGTTGTGGCTGCGGTCTATGCCCTCGTTGCGAAAATCCTTGCCGAGCTCAAACACCTTGTTCATCCCACCGACAAGAAGCCGCTTGAGGTACAGTTCCGGGGCTATTCGCAAGACCATGTGCTGGTCAAGAGCATTGAAATGCGTCTCGAACGGCTTGGCGGCGGCTCCGCCCGCCTGTCCCTGGAGTATTGGGGTCTCGACCTCGTAGAAGCCCCTGCCCCAAAGATATTTGCGGGTCTCCGCAAGTATCTTCGATCTGGTGAAGAAACGGCCCCTCGACTCGTCATTGGTCATCAGATCCACATAGCGGCGACGATAGCGCTCCTCCTGGTCGGTAAGGCCATGGAACTTCTCTGGCGGCTGTTCAAGCGCCTTTGCAAGGAGTTCCCAATCCTTGACGACGATGGATTTCTCACCACGCTGGGTGGTGAAGAGGTCGCCTTTCACGCCGATGATGTCGCCAAGGTGCAAAAGCTTGAACCCGGCGAAGAGACGCTCGTCTAGCTGGTCGCGCCTGAATATGAGCTGGAACTTGTCCGTACCGTCATTTATGGTGCAGAAGTTCATCTTGCCCATGCGGCGGATCATCATAAGGCGACCTGCGGCAAGAACCTCTCTGCCTTCCGAAAACTCGGCGCGGATCTTGCTCAGATCGTCATGCGGATATGCACGACCATAGGGGCGAAACCCAAGCTTCTCAAGTTCCGCCATCGCGGCCAAACGGTTCTCGCGATATTCGTTTGTCTCAACCTCCATATCCACTCCTCCTTCGATCCGCAAGTCCGCCTTGGCGGTTTGAAAACAAAAAAAAAGCCGGCGGCGCCCTACTCTCGCACGGGCGAGTCCCGCACTACCCTCGGCGAAGGGGCCCTTG
>CAKULV010000033.1 GCA_934667425.1 uncultured Kiritimatiellota bacterium
CGGGCCTTGAGGCGGACGATCTCGTCCTCCTGCGCGGCAATCTTCCCCAGCGCCTCCATGTGCTTGGGGCAGAGGCACCCCGCGGACTGGCGCTCAGTCCGCATCCGCCTCCGCGCGGAGCGACTCGACGAGCCTCACGCCCTCCTCCGCGAGGAGGGCCTCGAGCCGCCTTCCGTTTTCGACCGCCCTGCGCATCTCCGCCTCGTCGCGGACGCGCACGTGCAGGCATCTGCCCCTGCCGTCGACGCGGCAGGTGAAGATGAGCGCGGGATGCCCCTTGCCCGAGGCGCAGGCCCTGCACCGGCTGCGGCTGCAGGGCTTGCGCACAAGCGACACCGTGCCCCGCGCCACCGGCCACAGCGCCGCGACCCTCTTCAGAAACGCGGCCTTGGCCGCATCGTCCTTACTGTTCCTTGCCTTCATGCCGATAGTATATCATATTCGATACATACAATCAAGGGGCAAAATCAAAAAAATGAGAAATGTTTGCTGGCACGAGGCTGGATGGCGCGAAGCGTCAGGCGCAGCGGTAGCGGAGCCCCTTTGCCAACCCTCGGAGTTTCTACACCCCGCTGTTCAGTGACGCATTACCTATTCGCGGGCAAGCCTGTGGATTTCGGGTTGAAGTTATGGTAAAATTACAAGCTCATTGAAGTACAATTTTTCATTGGAATAAAGGAGCATATAACGTGATCGGGAAAAAGAATCGTCTGGTGATCCTGTTTGTCGCCTCTGTGGCTTTCACCGCAAATTCTGCGCAAACGCACGATTGGGAGAACCTTGCCGTAAACTCGATCAACCGGGAGCCTGCGCGTACGTATGCGATGCCTCTTGCTTCTGAACAGGATGCCCTGAACGATGCCATCGAGCCTGGTACGCCATACAGGATGTCTCTCAACGGGATCTGGAAGATATCGTGGGCGGGCAATCCCGACTTGAGGGTCAAGGATTTCTACCGCAGGGACTTCAACGATTCTGACTGGCTTACGATAGATGTCCCGAGCTGCGTTGAGATGCGCGGATTCGGATCTCCCGGATATGTCAACACAAGGTATCCGCACAAGATGGAGTGGCCGTTCATAAAGGATCGCCAGTCCGGGAAGTCCGACTACAATCCGGTATCGTCCTACCGCCGCACGTTCGTCGTTCCGAAGGACTGGGCGGGGCGCGAGGTGTTCATCCGCTTCGATGGCGTCTATTCCGCCTACTACGTGTGGGTGAACGGCAAGAAGGTCGGATATGCGGAGGATTCGAAGCTGCCTTCCGAGTTCAACATCACGAAGTATCTCGATACCGAGCCGGGAGCGGAGAACTCGCTAGCCGTGGAGGTCTACCGCTGGTGCGACGGCAGCTATCTCGAGGATCAGGACATGTACCGTTTCTCCGGCATATTCAGGGATGTCTCGATCTGGTCGATGCCGAAGGGCGGCATCTGGGATTTTGCCGTAAGGACATCGATCAAGAACGGCTACCGCGACGCCGACATCGAGGTGACGGGGTGCCCTGGCGCGGAATGGTCGCTCTATGACGCATCCTACCGCAAGGTCGCGTCCGGAGGAGAAGGCGTGTGCGAGCTGCGCGACGTGTCGCTCTGGAGCGCGGAGAAGCCCTACCTCTACACCATCATCGTGAAGCGTGGCGGCGACATCCGTTCCCGCAAGGTCGGCTTCAAGGAGGTAAAGGTTTCCGGCAACACGATCCTCTTCAACGGGAAGATGATCAAGTTCAAGGGCGTGAACCGCCACGACACGAACGTGGACAACGGGCGCACCGTGACCATGGACGACATGATCAAGGACATAACGCTCTTCAAGAGGTACAACATCAACACTGTCCGCACGAGCCATTACCCGAACCACCACCTCTGGTACAATCTCTGTGACAAGTACGGCATCTACGTGTGCGCCGAGGCGAACGTGGAGGGCCACGAGGCGGGATACGAGGAGAAGGGCCTCGGACGTTTCCCCGAATGGATGCATTCCATCGTCGAGCGCAACCTGCGCCACGTGGAGTTCTACCGCAACCACCCGTCCGTCACGCTCTGGTCGATGGGCAACGAGACCGGACATGGCGTATGCTTCACGAACGCCATCGCCCTGGTGAAGGCGCTCGACCAGTCGCGTCCAATCCACTGGGAGCGCGGCAATCCCGATGCCGACGTCGATTCGCGTATGTATCCGAGCGTGGAGTGGCTGGAGGAGCGCGGCCGTCTCGGCGACAAGCCGAGGGGGGCGGCCGGCGAGGACGGCTGGCCGAAGGAGAACAGTATGAGCGCGGGCAAGCCGTTCTGGATGTGCGAGTACGCCCATGCCATGGGCAACGCGATCGGCAACTTCCAGGAGTACTGGGACGTGTTCTACAAGTACGACTCGCTGACCGGCGGATGCATCTGGGACTGGGTTGACCAGGCGGTCTGGAAGTACACCGACAAGGTGGGGGCGGACGGCAAGCGCGACCGCTACCTGGCCTACGGCGGCGACTGGGACGAGCAGCCGAACGACGGCCCGTTCAACTGCAACGGCGTCGTCGATCCGTTCAGGAACGTGACGGCGAAACTCGTGGAGGTTGGGCACGTGCACCGCAACCTTGTCGTGGATGGAGACTTCAACCTCGAGAACAGGTTCGGCTTCACATACGCAGACGAGTTCGACGGCGCATGGGGGCTTGTGGAGGACGGCAAGGTCGTCCGCCGCGGCACCTTCGCGGTGCCGCACATCGCGCCGCTCTCCAAGGGGAAGCTGCCGCTGCCTAAATTCGAGACGATGCCTGGCCGCGAGTATTTCGTCAACGTGAATTTCTCCCTGAAGGACGATACGGCCTGGGCAAAGAAGGGATGGGAGGTAGCCCGCAACCAGGTGGCGCTCGCGCCCGCATCCGCAAAGTATGCAGAGATCGTTTCGGCAAAGCCGGCGTTCACGCAGGACGAGAAGACGATTACGGCCTCCATCGGCGGCACGAAGGCGGTGTTCTGCCGCCGTTCTGGTACGCTGTGCGAACTCGTGATGAACGGCAAGACGATCCTCAGGGATCCTGTGCCGGGAGTCGTCGCGGGGCCACAGCTGACCTGCTTCCGCGCATTCACGGACAACGACATCTGGCTACGGGGGAGGAAGCTTGAAGATGCCGGCACCTTCTACCTTTCAGGCCTTACGCAGCTCCGGCACCATGCGCATCCGGCGAAGATCGAAGGCAACGTCATCCGCTTCACGGTTGACGTGACCGGGTCGAAGTCCGCCGGATTCACCCATGAGTCCGAATGGAGCTTCGCCGCCGATGGGACGGTTGCCGTAAAGAACACGGTAACGCCGCACGGCACGATGCCGCCCGCGCTTCCGCGCCTCGGCCTGTCGCTGAAGCTCGACAAGGATCTGGAAGGCATGCGCTATTACGGACGCGGACCTCGCGAGAACTACATTGACCGCAAGACGGCTTCTTTCTTCGGCGTGTACGATTCTACGGTGTCCGAGCAGTTCGAGGCGTATGTGAGGCCACAGGACAACGGGTACAAGTGCGACGTCCGCTGGGCCGCATTTGCCGGTGCGGACGGGAAGGGCGTGAAGTTCTCCGCATCGGAGCCGCTTTTCGTGCAGGCCCTCCACTATGGAGCGGAAGACCTTGAGTTTGCCCGCCACCGCAATGGGCAGCAGCGCTTCAGGGCGGATCCGGTCAAGCGGGATGAGGTCTGCCTCAATCTCGACATCCGCCAGCTCGGGCTTGGCGGCGCTTCGTGCGGACCGCAACCGATGGCAAAGTACACCTTCCCGATCAGGAAGGAATCGTGGACTCTCAAGATGGAGCCGTTCGAGAAAAAGTAGGATTGGGCCCTAACCATGGATAACGGCAAGATTGACGTTGGATACGTGGCCGAGTTGGCCAGGCTTGAGCTTTCGGAGGACGAGAAGGCTGTCTTTCAGGGGCAGCTCGAGGGAATCGTCAAGTACGTGGAGAAGATTTCGTCGGTCAACGTTGACGGCGTGCCGCCAACTATGCACGGACGGGAGATCGTGAATGCGTTTCGGGAGGATGAAGTGCGGCCTTCCATGGACAGGGAGATTGCCCTCGCCAATGCGCCGCGCCGCACCGACGACGAATTCTATCTTCCGAAGATAGTGGAAGGCGCAGAGAGCTGACGCTTGGATCCGCTTTCTGAAATTGCATTTTCCAAATATCACCAGGGGGTGGCAGTGAACGAATTGCACAAGTTGGGCATCAGGGAGGCCGCGAAGGGGTTGGCGGACGGAGAGTTCTCGTCCGTTGAACTTGTCCAGGCCGTCATAGACAGGGTCCATGAGCGTAACGAAGAGATAGGCGCATACCTCACTTTCGATGAAGAAGGCGCGCTAAAGGCCGCGAAGGCTGCGGACGAGTCTCGCGTTGGAGGGGCGAGTTCCCCGCTCCTTGGCATCCCGGTGGCGATAAAGGATCTCATCAACGTCAAGGGGCAGCCATGCACATGCGCATCGAAGATGCTCGAGGGCTATGTAAGCCCGTACGACGCGACCGTAGTAAAGAGGCTCAAGGCAGCAGGCGCCGTGTGCGCAGGGCGCGTCAACATGGATGAATTCGCGATGGGGTCCTCGACGGAGAACTCAGGGATGCGCGTCACGCGCAACCCATACGACGTTACGCGCGTTCCGGGCGGAAGCTCCGGCGGAAGCGCAGCCGCAGTCGGCGGAGACATGGCGATCGCCGCGCTTGGCACGGATACGGGCGGCTCCATCCGCCAGCCGGCGAGCTTCTGCAACATCGTCGGACTCAAGCCAAGCTACGGGCGCGTGAGCCGCTACGGAGTCACCGCCTTCGCGAGTTCGCTTGACCAGGTTGGCCCTATGACGAAGTCCGTGGAGGATGCTGCATTGCTTCTCCAGGCGCTCGCCGGACATGACGAGATGGACGGCACGACGCCGAAGGAGCCGGTGCCGGACTATTCCAATGCGGTCGAAGGCGCATCCATGAAGGGGCTCAGGATCGGATTGCCGAAGGAATACTACAATGTCTCTGGAATGGATCCGGAGGTTAAGCGGATCACTGACGAGGCGATAAGGTCATGCGAGGCCGCCGGGGCGGAACTCGTTGAGGTCTCGCTTCCGCACACGGAATATGCGATGGCCGTCTACTACATCATCGCCCCGGCCGAGGCTTCGGCGAATCTGGCCCGTTTTGACGGAGTAAGGTACGGGCATCGCTCTGCGAGGAGCGACGACGTGTTCAATCTCTATGCCCGCAGCCGCGCTGAGGGGTTCGGCCCTGAGGTCAAGCGCCGCATAATCATGGGTACGTATGTGCTCTCCAGCGGATATTACGATGCGTACTACGGGCGGGCGTCGAAGGTGCGTACGCTGATACGCCGCGATTTCGAGGATGCGTTCGGCAAGGTGGATGCGCTCCTGGCGCCGGTTGCGCCGACGCCGGCGTTCAGGATAGGCGAGGTGCAGGATCCCCTCACGATGTATCTCAACGACCTTTTCACGATTCCGGGATCGCTCGCCGGCAACTGCTCGATGAGCGTTCCGGCAGGGTTCGCCAATGTGGATGGCGCAAGGCTTCCGGTTGGCGTGCAGTTCATCTGCGACGCATACCGTGAGGATCGTCTTCTCGGCGTCGCGAAGGCGTTCGAGGATATCCGAAAGGGTTGACAGCATGAAGAACCTCACTTCAGTCCTCCTTGCGTTTGCGCTTGGCGCGGCGATGCAGTCGCGCGGCGGAATCGCCATGGTCGTCACGAACTACGTGACCGCTGTGGATGTGCCGGTGGTAACGAATCTCGTGACCATCACCCACACCAACACCCTGGTGCAGGTGGTGACGAACTCGGTGCCGTCGGCAGAGGCCGTCGCAGCGGAGACCGCGAGGATCGAGGAGGACGAGCGGAAGCGCCGCATCTCGACCAGGACATATTCGCTGGCGCACGCGGATGCGACCGAGATCGCGGACCGGTTCAATTCCACGTGGGCAGGGGATTTCGGCATCGGCTACAAGATAACGAAGATCGCGCAGGCGTTCCCCGAGGCCAACAAGGTGATGGTCACGGCGCCGGGCATTGTGCTCGACGCGTGCGAGTCGGTGATAAGGGAGGTGGATGTGGAGCCCAGGCAGGTGTACATCGAGGCCCGCTTCGTCGAGCTTTCCTCCACGGCCCTGCACAAGCTCGGGATAGACTGGTCGATGCTTGAGGACATGAAGGGATCTGCGACGCTCGGCGCCGGAATCAATGCGTACAATGTGGGAAAGGGCGTGGAGGAGTTCTCCCGTACCGTCACGGACAGTTCCGGCACCACGAGCTACAAGATATCGGGCGGGACCAAGACCGGGTCGAATGCGTTCAATGGCGACAGCGACGGAAGGATATCGCACTTCAACGGCACGCTCGACTTCTCGCAGATGTACCTCGTGCTTAGTGCGCTTCAGAGAGAGAACGACACGCGCATCTTCTCAAACCCGCGCATCATCGTCGCGAGCGGCCGCAAGGCGGTCGTGGACATGACGACAAAATACCCCAACATCACGGTGGCGGCGAAGCGCACGTCGAACAGCAACTCCGACTCCATCGACCTCGACATGAAGATGGCCGCGATTCCGGGCGAGGACAAGTTCATGTTCGCGAAGGAGGCCTTCTTCAGCTGGGGGATCGAGCTGGAGGTCATTCCCCGCGTGAGCACCAACGGACTCATCAACGTGTCGATAGTGCCCACCATCTCCAGCCAGACGGACTGGGTGACGGCCGGCGCGAACGACACGAACAGCAAGTCGTCCGACAGCAACATAGGCTCGTATTCCGCGAAGTACCCGGTGATCAGCGTCCAGCGGCTCGTCACGGACTTTGTGCTGAAGGACGGCACAACTGCCGTGATCGGAGGCCTTTCCAAGACGACAGAGGAGCAGATGGACAGCGGCATCCCTGTCTTGCGAGACATTCCGTGGATCGGCGACAAGCTGTTCGGCGGCAAGTCCCGGCAGAAGGTCCAGAAGGAGATCCTAGTTTTCGTGACGGTTGGTTTCGCGACCCCGAGCGCGATCAGGAGGGATGTCGGGCTTCCCAAGAACGCGGTCCTTGGGCGCGAATACACGGAAGGGATACGGAAGGAGCCGGGAGACCGCAGGAGCGGCGTCGCCGGCATCACGTCGCTTGACCTGAGGTCGCTTGAGGAGCAGGCGGCGGACCCTGCGCGGACGAACAGGACCGAGGAGACGGAGTTCCGCTTCCCGCTGCCGTTCACGAAGAAGAAATGAGCTTTCAATCTACGGAAGGCATGACGATGGAATTCGAAAACACAATAGGCCTGGAAACGCACGTTCAGCTGAAGACCCGCACCAAGATGTTCTGCGGGTGCCTTCTCAAGACCGGGTGCGAACCGAACACCAACGTGTGTCCCGTGTGCCTCGGGTATCCGGGCGCATTGCCCGTTATGAACCGCGAGGCCGTGAAGCTTACGGTGATGAGCGGACTCATGCTCGGGTGCGAGATAAACAGGCACGCCACGTTCGACAGGAAGAACTACTTCTATCCGGATATGGCGAAGGATTACCAGATATCCGAGAACGGGAATCCTCTGTGCATCGGCGGTGGCGTGTGGATCGCGCTTGCGGACGGATCGAAGAAGCTGATCAGAATAAACCACATACACCTCGAGGAGGATGCGGCGAAGATCAACCACTATGCCGCCCATTCGGGCGTTGACTTCAACCGCGGCGGGACGCCGCTGATGGAGATAGTGTCTGAGCCGGACATCTCAAGCGCAGACGAGGCCATCGCATATCTTACCGCACTCAAGGAGATGCTCGTCTACGCCGGCGTGTCGGACTGCAACCTCGAAGAGGGGAACATGCGTTCTGACGTGAACATTTCGATACGTCCCGTAGGCGCAGACAGGCTCGGCACAAAGGTGGAGATCAAGAACATGAACACGTTCAAGGGCATACATACTGCCCTTGAATACGAGGCCCGCCGCCAGCGCGAATGCATGGCGCACTCGATCCCGATCATCCAGGAGACGCGCCGCTGGGATGGGGAGGCGTTCGAGACCGCGTCCATGCGCACGAAGGAAAATGCGCATGACTACCGCTACTTCCCCGAACCGGATCTCGTTCCTGTGGCGCTTACCGCCGGGCAGATCGCAGAATGGAAGGCTCTTCTGCCGGAGAAGCCGGAGGAGAGGCGTCTACGCATGGTCGAGCAGTACGGGATCGCGGAATACGATGCCGACGTGCTTTCCCGGCAGAAGGAAAACGCGGACTACTTCGAGAAGGCGGCGGCGGGGCTGGACAAGAAAACCGCGAAGCTCCTCTGCAACCTCTTCATGTCGGACGTGATGGCGCTCCTGAACGCGACGGGGAAGACGATCGGCGAATGCGCCATGACCCCGGTCGCGCTGAATGCCCTCATACGGCTCAGCGCATCCGGGACCATCAATGGCCCGACCATGAAGGAACTTCTGCCGGAGATATTCGAGAAGGGCGGAGACCCCGAGGTCATCGTCAAGGAGCGCGGACTCGGCGCAGTGAACGACACGGGTGCGCTGGAAGCCTTCGTCGATCAGGCGATTGCGGCGAATCCGAACGTGGTTGCGGATTTCAAGGCGGGGAAGAAGGCCGCGGCCGGATTCTTCGTTGGGCAGGTCATGAAGCTCTCGAAGGGCAAGGCCGATCCGAAGATTGTCGGCGGAATGATAGCCAAAAAGCTGGCGGCGCTGTGAGGATTGTCGGCGGCAGATTTCGCGGGCGCACCATGAAAGCGCCGGACGGGCTTGATGTCCGCCCCACGCAGGATCGTGTCCGCGAGGCGTTGTTCAACATCCTCATGCACGACATCGCCGATGCCCGGTTCCTCGACCTGTTCGCAGGTTCCGGCACTGTCGGATTCGAGGCATTGTCCCGTGGGGCCGGATCGGTCACATTCGTTGAACAGAATCCAAGGCACATATCGTACATCGAGGCCAATGCGAAGACGCTCGGCGTTGCGCCGTCAATTGTGCGCGGAGATGCGTTTCGCTACGTGGCGGAGTACTCCGCTGCCCCGTATGACGTCGTTTTTGCCGATCCACCGTATGCGCTTGGCGAGGCGCAGGGGTTCTCGGAGATGCTCGGCCATTCCGCCGCAAGGGACGTGGTTCGGCCGGGCGGGCTTTTCATAGTCGAGACCACGATGCGCTGCAAGTTGCCGGATGCGCAGGAATGGGATCTGTGCCGTGACCGCGAATACGGAAAGTCGCGCCTGATAGTGTGGAGGCGCAAAGCGGGGCTGGCGCCGGAAGAAGGTCGTTGACATGGTTGTGCTCGGGATAGACACATCCCTGAGAAGCACCGGCTATGGGGTGCTGGTCTCGGAGGGCTCGAGTATGCGGGCGGCTTGCATGGGGACGATAAGGAACGCCCCGCAGCTTCCTCTTTCCGCGTGCCTGCGGCACATACATGCGGAGGTCACGAGGCTAATCGGCGAGTATCGACCGGACGTAATGGCGATAGAGTCCGTGATCTACGCGAAGAATGCACGTACGATGCTTGTGCTCGGCGAGGCGCGGGGGGCCGTGATAACGTCCGCCGTGGATGCGGGGGTGCCCATCTACGAGTACGAGCCGAGGCGGATGAAGATGGCGGTCTGCGGAAACGGACTTGCCGACAAGATCCAGATCCAGCGCATGGTAAAGACTCTCCTGTCGCTTCCGGAGCTGCCGCAGAACGATGCCGCAGATGCGCTTGGGCTTGCCATTGCGCACGTCCACGGCAACTCGCTCTTGAACACCAAAACCCCCATATGATGCAAGATTCGTTGCGTCCGTGTTTTCGGTCGCGACAAGCGCGACCCTCCCGCGTCGGCCAGCGGTCGCGACAAGCGCGACCCTCCCGCGACACGTGGCGATGGCGCCCTCGCCATCGTATCTGCCTGCCAGCTGCCGCGACATCATGTGTTGGCAACTGGCAACGGTCGCGACAAGCGCGACCCTCCCGCGCTATGCACGACGGCGAGGGCGCACCCCTCTTGCGACCGCTTGCGCGGCTCTCTTCGTTCGGGGGATATGTCGCTACCGCCCACTACCAACTACCAACTACCAACTACCATCTACTTGACAGTGCCGTTTTTGCGAGTTTTTGGTATAATTCAGCGAATATTTGGGTAACAGAAAGGATACGATGATGAATGCTGATGTGATTCGCATGGTGGGGTCTTGCTGCGTTTTCGCTTTCGCCCTTTGCGCAGAGATGGACGCTGCGGCACTGGAGAATCCGGCGTTTGAAGACGTCAAGGACGGGCAGGCCGTCGGATGGAAGTCATCATGGGGATGCTTCCGCGCAGAGAAGGGCGCAGGGGCCAACGGTTCGGGAGGCTTGGTGTGGGAGTCCCCTGAGCCTGCAAAGCGTCAGGCGGCGTGCCTTCAGGAGGTGAATGTGGTCAGAGGGCAGCCGTACCATTTCACGTGTTCGGTGCGCACCGAGAATTTCAGCGCAGCCCAGGGCGGCTTTGCCGCGATGTGCATGGAGTGGTATGACGCCGACGGCAAGTGGATGGGCGGCGGATACAGCGAGTCGTTCAAGGAAGGCAACTCCGACTGGGTGCAGATAGGCGGCTCTACCCGCGACATACCGCTTCAGGCAAAGACGGTTCGTGTCCAGCTGTATGTCGGGAAGGGAGCGACGGGAGTCGTGGCTTTCGACAATGTTTCCGTGCGTCCGCTTTCGAGGCAGCCCGTCGCATTCGTCTTCTCCAGCGCATATCGGGATGTTGCGGCATCGGGTAATGTGCGGTTCCATGCCGCATTCTATCCGGGTGTGCAAGCCGCAAACGAGACGCTGTCCGCAGAGTTTTCTTACATCGGCGCGGATGGGGCGGAAGTTCGCGCAAAGCCTACGGAGTTTGCCGCCGATGGCGCCACCCTTGCGCTTCGCGTCGATGACGTCGCGATGGGCACGCACCCGGTCGTGTGCGTCCTCACCGGCAATGCCGGCCGCAAACTCGGCTCTGCGGTGTGCGAGTTCACCCGCGTGCAGCGGCTCCCCGAAAGGACGGTGTGGATCGACGGGCATAGCCGCTGCATCGTGAACGGCAAGCCGTTCTTCCCGCTTGGGATGTACTGGGGCAAGGTGGAGGCCGCCAAGCTCGCCAAGTACTGCGAAGGGCCGTTCAACTGCCTGATGCCATATGTCCGCGCCACGCCCGAGGATCTGGACTTGTGCCGCGAGAAGGGGCTGATGGCATTCGTGAACCTGAAGGACCAGACCCTTCACTCCGTCTGGGCGAGGAACCGCAAGATCACCACGCAGGAGGAGGTGGATGCATTCTTCGAGCGGGAGATAAACAAGGTCAAGGACCATCCCGCGCTTCTGGGGTGGTATGTGAACGATGAGGCACCGACGATGGAGATTCCGGAGCGCACGCATCTGTATTCGATTTTCCGCAGGCTCGATCCGAACCATCCGACGTGGGCGGTGCTGGACCGCACTTATGACTTGCGCGAGTTCACCCCTACATATGACGTGCTGGGGGTGGATCCCTACCCGGTGGCGAAAAAGCCCCTTTCGCACATAACGGAATTCATGATGGAAACCCGCAACGCGGTGTTCAATGACCGTCCGATGTGGAATGTGCCGCAGGCGTTCAACTGGGGGTGGTACCGCAAGCAGGATGCGGGTGTCGAGCGGTTTCCGACCGAGCAGGAGCTGAAGAGCATGAACTGGCAGCACATCGCCCTTGGGGCCAATGGCCTCGTCTCCTATTGCTTCCATACGTATTTCCGGAACTTGTCCACCCCCGAAGATTTCGACAGGCATTGGGGCATGGTCTGCAATGCGGCGAAGGAGGTCAAGAAGATGATGCCGGTTCTGCTTTCGGTAGAGAAGGCTCCCGGAATCGGCGGGGCCCCGAGAATGATGCCCGTAAGGGTGTGGGCTCTTGACGGAGACGTCTATGTGCTGGCCGTCAATCCGCTGAATGAACGGCAGGATGCGGCACTGGCCATCTCCGAAGGGAAGTGGAAGGCCGTTTCGTGCGAAGTCGGCGAAGCTGGGCGCATGGACGACTCCGGAAAGCGCCTTGAAGTGTCGCTCCCGCCGATAGGCGTGTCATTCATGCGCCTCACGCCGGTAAAGTAGTTGGTAGTTGGTAGTTGGTAGTTGGTAGTTGATAGATGGTAGTTGGTAGTGGGTAGAGGTGGGCTGACATCTATCAACTATCAACTACCAACTACCAACTAAAAAATCGGGAGGGACGCGCTCCCGCGCGTCCGTTGCCTCGATGCCGCTTTCGGTCGAGCGGGAGCTCGACCCTCCCGCGTCGGCCAGCGGTCGCAGAGGAACTGCGACCCTCCCGACAAGATTTCTTTACTTGACACGCAAAAAAAAAATGCTATTTTTAGCGGCGTTTTTGAGCGAATTGTGTAGATGCACATTACGTGAAAGGAGTGGCTATGCAGAGAATGTCATATTTGATGGCGCTGACGGCCTGTCTGGCGCTGTTGGCAACGCTATCGGCTGTCGCTGTGGTAGAGACGCGTCTGGACATAGATCCGGCTAAATTCCCGTCGTCGTGGGATGTCTCGCGGCGTACGTCATATCAGGTCGATGTTGCAACTTCGCCGCTTGCCGCACTGGAGACTATGCCAATCCCGGTTGTCGCGAGAGTCTTCGACCTCAACTCCTACATCCCCGGACTCATGCTTGTGATCCGTTAAACGTCTATCTGAAAGAGAAGGAAGAAATCATGAAACATCAGATGTGCCTGCTCATGGGAATTGTCGCAGCCTCGGTGGGAGCGATGCCGACACTGTCGAACGTTTCGGTTGTGCAGAGCGGAAACCGAACGGTAATCGTTTCCTACGAACTGTCCGGCGAGCCGGCCGTCGTCACCATCGACATCCAGACTAACGCCGTCGCCAATGCCGTAGATGGCTGGGCATCGATTGGCGGCGAAAACGTCACCCCGTCGCTTTTCGGGGATGTCTCGAAGGTCATCGGATGCGATGACGGCGCACACGTCATTTCATGGAAGCCCACGGAGTCTTGGCCGGATCATCGTTTCGTGGATGGCACAGCCCGTGCCGTTCTCACGGCTTGGCCGACGAATGCGCCGCCGACCTACATGACGGTATGCCTGACCAACCGTACGGGGGCAAGCTATGCTTGGTATGCGAGCGGGGATTATGTTCCCGGCGGAATCACAAACCGCATCTACAAGACCACAAGCCTCGTGTTCCGCAAGATACCCGCCGCCGGGATCATTTGGCAGATGGGGTCGCCGACATCCGAGGGATATCGCAGTTCGAACGAGGATCTGCATAATGTGACTCTTACAGACGACTATTACATGTGCTGCTACGAGACGACGGCCAAACAGTACGAAATAGTCTACAGTGATGGATTCTGCACGGTCAACAATGCGAATCCGTCCACATGGACGGCAGATCCGACAGTCTTCTCGGCGGAGGATCTCGAGGAAATGCCGGTTGGCACCGTTGGTTATTATCATTTGCGTGGTGTACATGGAAACCTGGAATGGAGCTGGCCGCAGGCCGGCCATGCGGTACGCCCGAAAGGGTCTAATAAGTACAGCGGCGCCTGGCTGGCCAGTTTGCGCTATGTCACGGGCGACAAGGTGGATTTCGACCTTCCGACGGAGGCGCAGTGGGAGTACGCCTGCCGTTGTGGAACGGCGACATCCACATATCTTGGCGATGTCAGCGGAGACATCCTTAACCGCATAGCCTGGTGGCATGGCAACTCTGCGGTCAACGGGAAGCGGCAACCCCACCCGGTCGGGCGGATGGAGCCGAACGAATGGGATCTGTATGACATGCTGGGAAACCAGATGGAATGGTGCCTTGACAACTACACGGCCCAATTGGGGACGAATGGCGTGGTCGATCCCGAAGGGCCCGAGACGCCAGACGGCCCAAATCAGCGTGTCCTTAAGGGAGGCGAGTTCAGCGGGTACTATGGTACGCACAATTCGGGTTCCTATCGTGCGGCCGGGCGTCAACGCATCGACACCTATTATCAGCAGCCGTTTCTCGGCTTTCGCCTGTGGGCGCCGGCCATTGCCGTAAAAGAGTAAGGGGGCGGAAGATGACAAGGCAAGTGATCCTGTCGATGGCGTTGTTCGCGGCGATGTCGGTGGCTGAGGCCCGCGTAAAGTTCATTGCCCACGGATGGGATACGATGGACATGGATCCTACGACTATCCTGGCCAATGCCGATGCTCTCGACAAGACCGCAATCAATGGCATCACCATTGCGCTTCCTGTGCGCAGGCAGACTGATGGCACAGAGGCAAATTTCTGGCGGTTGCCGTTCGATGGCCCATGGAAGTATGAGACATTTGCCGATCAGGTGCCAATCCTCCAGAAGATAGTCAAGCACCCGTCACTCCGAGACAGCTTTCTCCTGTGCTCTTTTTCGCGCATGAAGGGGCGGATCAAGTGGACTGACGACGCAGAATGGGGGCGTTTCTCCAACAACATGCGTGTCCTTTCGCGCATAGCCAAGGCTGGCGGAATGAAAGGACTCTTCCTTGACAATGAGGACTACACGAACATACTGCAGTATAAGCACCGTCCAGAGGAATGCGACTTCAAGACGGCCTGCAAACTGGCACGGCGGCGCGGACGCGAAATATTCTCAGGCGTGTTCGAGGCGTTCCCCAATGCGGTCATCATGCCGTTCTGGCTGTTGACCCAGGTGAAGGACTATGCCCGCAGCTCGGATCCAGTCGCGAGCATGGAGGCCGACGGATGCCTGTGGCCGGCATTCGTCAACGGACTGTTTGACGTTTTGCCGCCGACCGCACGGGTTGTCGATGGCAACGAATACGCATACACATACGAATACAACGACGGGGCGTTTGCCAGATCGGCCGTTGATCAGCTCATTGGCCTCCTGCCGCTCGTCGCCAAGGAGAATCGCGCAAAATACCGTGCACAGATGAGCGTATCGTTCGGGCAGTACATTGACATGTACACGCATGACAACCCGTCGAGCACCTGGTATTTCGGTCCGGTAGAAGGCTCCCGTCTCGAACATTTCCGCCGTAACATCACGGAGGCCGCCGCCTGTGCCGACGAGTACGTGTGGCTGTATGGCGAACAGTTTTCGTGGATCAAGTGGAACAATCCCCCGGCCAAGAGCCGCAAGTACCGCATAGATCGGACATGGGAAGAGGCGCTTCCCGGCGTAAATGCCATGCTGAAGGCAGTCAGGAACCCAGGCGCGAGTCTGCATGAACTTGTCGCGACGGCGCGCGCGAAAGGGGCTTCGTCAAACCGCTTTCCGGAGGCGCTGGCCAACGAAGATCACTGGCAGAACCCGAAGTGCATACAGGGGACTTTCTCCAAGGATCCAACTGCCGGAGTCGGCGGCACACTGACCATGACGGGGATAGTTAACGGGTGTTTCGAGTTGCCGGTGGAGGTTAATCCTGGCGAGACATGGGTGGTTGACATGTACATGACCGGCTTTGCCGGAGAGAGGCAGAATCCGTCCATTGCCTTCAGGGATGGCGCAAAGAAATGGCATTGGGATCTTGGCACGACGCATGCCACGCTTCAGGCGGCTGACAACGTAGGTCGTCGTCGCGCCTCGGCCGTCGTCCGTGTTCCGGCGGGGATGCGTTATCTTGTCCTGATGCTCAATGGTGGACAGAAGAATGGCGAGACGGCGACATTCACGGACATCTTCATCGCCAAGTGCGAGTCCTCTTTGGGCGCGACGGGTGGATAGACATCTTGCCTGTAACTTGCCTTACGGTTATCATCATTGACATTCCCGTGCGAAGCGCGGGCGGCGGGCTGCACGGCCATTCCCGCGACACGTGGCGATGACGCCCTCGCCATCGTATCTGCCTGCCAGCTGCTGCGACATCATGTGTTGGCAACTGGCAACGGTCGCGACAAGCGCGACCCTCCCGTGTCGGCCAACGGTCGCGACAAGCGCGACCCTCCCGCGCTATGCACGACGGCGAGGGCGCACCCCTCTTGCGACCGCTTGCGCGGCTCACTTCGTTCGGGGGTTATGTCGCTACTACCCTCTACCAACTGCCACTACCAACTATCCTCTACCAACTATCAACTACATTTCTACACTTCTACACGGCCATTTTCCACGACGGCGAGGCGCCGTCGCTACAGGGCAGACGTCGCTACAGGGCAGACGTCGCTACAGGGCAGACGTCGCTACGGGGGCAGGCGACGCGTGAGGACACTCTGCCCTCTACCAACTACCCACTACCATCTACCAACTAACCTAAATGCAATCGTAAATCGAAAATTCCGCACGGGGCATCGTCGGATTCCGGCGTGCGTCGTTTCGAGATGGCGCTGATGTGATATACTATCTCCAGTGAGTACGGTTGCGTCGTCTTTTGAAATCGGCTTGAAATCGGTTCGGATGAATCTGATACCGATGGTCGTCCTTTGGTCGCTCGCAGGCCTGGTCGTCTGGGGGTATTACACGGTACCGTTCGTCAGTGGCGTCCTTGAGCCATTTGCACGATGGCAGCGGGAAAGTGGCTGGACGGCTTCGTTCGCGAGTCGATTCGTCTTCTGCGGACTCCTGCCGGGCGTGTTCATGCTGACTTTCCGGACGCTTCACGTGTCACGCCCGGTCCTGGCGGTTCTGGTTCAGACTCTTTGGTCGGGCATCTGCGGCATTGTCAGTGGCTGGATGTTCTCGCTACATGCCGTGCTTCTGGGCGAGGGCGCAGACTGGGCGACACTCGGCGTCAAGACGGCGATTCAGCAGTTCGTCTGGACACCGCTTTTCTTCGCGCCCGTCGGAGCGATCGTCTATCTGTGGATCGGGAGCGATTTCTCCTGGCGGAGCGTCCGTACCGGTGGCTCGCGGTCATTCTTCGCGGAGCGGCTGTTGCCGAATCTGTTCGTCAATTGGATCATCTGGATTCCGGTCGGATTCGCCGTTCATGCCTTCCCGACGCCGCTTCAGGTGCATATCGCCGGTTTCGCCAACGCTTTTCTCTGTCTTGTCCTGTTGACATTGGGTAAGCGAACATGAAAAACGTGATCTTCTTTCAGTATCCCTGGAGGCTCTGGCGTGAACGTCTCGCCGGCATCTATCGCTATGCCGAACATGCGGGCTGGCATGTACAGGTCCTGGAATACGGGAGAATGACGCTTCCGGTTGCGAAGGCGCTCGAGTTCTGGAGTCCCGATGGCTGCATTGTCGAGGGAGGCTACACCGAACTTCGCGATTTCCGATGCGAGGCTTTTGACTCGATGCCGACCGTGTACTGCGATCCGAATCCCGCTCATGTGAAGGCTCCGTATGATGCCGTTGTCCATGATTCGGTCATCACGACCACACTGGCGGTCAACGAGCTTTTCCGGATTGGGTCGGCGCAATGCGGTTATGTCGATTACTTCCTGCCGCGGGAGTGGTCTGCGCGACGTGCGCGGGTCATGGCGAAGATGGCGCGGCATGCGGGCATTCCGTTTCATGAGTTCGTAATTCGCTCGTGCCGTGATATGGAATCGGTTCTGTGGGCACTCCGCAAGTGGCTGGTCGCCCTGCCGAAACCCTGCGGCGTTCTCGGCGCGAACGATCAGATGGCTGAACTCGTTCTGCAGGCCTGTGCGCGTGAACGGATCAAGACCCCGGAGGAGATCGCCGTCGTCGGAATCGACAACGATGAACTCCTGTGCATGCATGCGAAACCGACGTTGACGAGCATCTCGCCGGATTTCGAGCAGTCCGGCTATCTCGCGGCAAAACTGCTCGATCGACGGATGAAGAACGCCGAGGCGGCGGCGAAAGTCATGCGGTTCGGGGCGAATCATCTGGTCCGCCGGAATTCGACGACACGGTTCAGGCATCGTGCGGCCGCGATCCGCGCGGCTCTGGATTTCATCCGCGAGAATGTCGCGTCCCCGATCTCCGCGGCGGATGTCTGTACCCGGATCGGCGGGAGCCGCAGTTCGGCCGAACGGCTGTTCCGCGAGCAGACCGGGCACACGATCGGGGAGGAGATCCTCTCTGCGAGGCTTTCGCGGGCGAAGGGCCTGCTGCAGAAACGGAAGCTCCCGATCGTGGCAATCGCCGCCGCGTGCGGCTATCAGAACGACGCCTCGCTTCGCCGCGTCTTCAGACGCGAGACGGGGATGTCCCTTCGCGAATGGCGCCAGCGCGGATGAAGGCCTTCTGTTGCGCAAGCCAGGACGCTCGTGGTACAGCCTATCAAAAGTTGGCTCGGTTGATCACCTCGGATTCCGCCCGCATCACATCGAAATGGCACGAAAATAATTCCGTTATCGGCACGGTTTTGTAGACGGTAATTTGATAGAATGCCCGTATTAAATTTATGCGCTGGTTCCATCCATATCTCAGATATGCGCTTATCTTGCTCGGACCGACCTTCTGTTGGTCCGCAGGCGCGGCTATTCGATTGGGCGCACCGTTTGCGGACGGTGTCACGCGACCGGTGGCCCTGCGATATTTGAATTCCCAGCCTTGGTTCGGCGCGTTGAAAAGCGAAGTCGGCCTGCCGTTGGGAGCATTTCAAATCACGATACCAACAACGAAAGAAGGTAATCCATGAACATGATGATTCAACCGTGGGCGGTTGCCGCTCTGTGTGTCGGCGCACTTGATGCGTTTGCCGTTCCGTCCGTTTCGAACGTGGCTGTCAGCCAGCTTCCGACGCGGCGTGTCGAGGTTTCGTACGATCTCGCCTCCGCGGCGGTCGGTGATGCTGCGGTCGTGACGGTCGAGTTTCTGACCAACGGTGTCCGCCTCGCCGATTCCTGCGTCCGGACGCTGACGGGAGACGTGAATCGTGTCGTGCCGGTTGCCGGTGGACGAAAGACGCTCTGGTGGCATCCGCGCAAGGACTGGCCGGATCAGTACGTGCCGAAGGATTTCAGCGCCCGCGTCATCGCCTGGGCGACGAACGCACCGCCGCAGGTCATGGTGCTGGATCTGAAGATGCAGAAGGGTGTCGCGTTCTATCCGTCCATTGCGTCCCTGCCGGAGCCGGACGGCATTTCAAACATTGTCTACAAGACGGATAAGATGGCGTTCCGCCGGATTCCCGCCGGAGGCGTGACCTTCAACATGGGTGCGCCGAAGGAGACGGGAAACACGAATACCCTGGCCGCGGAAACTCCGCACTATGTCCAGTTCAACGAGGACTACTACATGGCCGTCTATCCGCTGACCGAACGCCAGTTCCAGTGGGTCAACTACGATGGCGGGAGTCTCGGTACGCTGCCATCGAAGTGCGATTTCAAGGACGAGACGGTCTATCCGGATTGTGCGCAATATCCGTGCGGCGGGTTGAGCTACGATACCTTCCGTAGCAACGGTGCGGAGAAGGTCTGGCCGCAGGGTGGTCACAAGACCGTCGGGCGGTGGACGGTTACCGGTCGCCTGCGGGCCAAGTTCGGCGTCGAAGTCGATCTCCCGACCGAGGCGCAGTGGGAGTACGCCTGCCGTGCCGAAACCGACACGTCGCTCAACACGGGCGTGAACATCTCCTCCACGACGATATGCGATGAAATGTCGGCGGCCGGCTGGTATGTCGGAAACGCCGATGGCCGCCTTCATCCCGTCGGGCTCAAGCCGGCGAACGCCTGGGGCCTCTTCGACATGCACGGCGGCGTTCACGAGTTCGTCCTGGACTGGTACGACGCAACCTACTACAACACGCTGGATGCGACGACGCAGATCGTCGATCCGCGCGGTCCGACGTCGGCCAGTGACAACAAGCGCGTCATGCGCGGCGGATCGTTCGCCTCGAATGCGCAGGATTGTCGCGCTGGGGCGCGTCTGGCCAGCACGAGTGCAAACGCCTGGAACGCGACCGGCGGGCGCCTCTGCTGCCCGGGTTTCGTCTGGATCATGTCCGATGACGAATTGGCGGAATAAGCGATGGAGGAAGATCTATGAAGACTGTGAAGACTGTGCTTTTCGGGGTGGCCGTGATGCTGTCCGCTGCCGCGCTGGCCGGGACCTGCATCATCTCGGGTTCGCTTGACCGGCCGCTGGCCGGCACGACGACCTCCGCGGTCGGGATATGCGCGATGGCGGTCGAGACGTATGACTGCTCGCGGGGCGAGCCCTCGGCAACGATTCCTCTGGATGTCGTCGAACGGACGGCGGGTGACGGGACTCTTAGGGGCGAGTTCATCTCTCGTGCGGCCGGGCTGTCGCTCATTTTCCGATGAAACGGCGAGATGTGAGGCGGACGCTTGCGATCATTCTCTCGTGCAGTGCCGCCGCCCTCTGGGGGCGGCAGCGCACGGAGTCTCTGCCTGTGTTCGGAAATACCTGGCGCAGCGTCGGCCCGGGCGGAGGCGGTTGGGTTCTGACGCTCACGGAGAGCCGACACCGGGCCGGACGGCTTTTTGTCGGCAGCGACGTTGGAGGATTCTACCTCTCGGAAGACGGCGGTCGCTCTTACGAGAAGCGTAATCGCGGCCTGAAGGATATGTATGTGGAGGGAATTACGGAACATCCCTCCAATTCGAGTGTTTTGTTCGCCGCTGTGCGCGGCGGAATCTACAAATCGACTGATCTTGGAAGCACGTGGGTCGAGACGCGGAAGGGCATCCCGCCGGCGGACCCGCACGTCAAGACGCGGGCTTTTCAGAAGATTGTCTTTGATCCGTCTGATGAATCCGTGCTGTACGCCGCCGTGGGCGATCTTCGGACGGAACTGTGCGGACGAGGCGAGTTCTATCGCTCGGATGACGGCGGAGAGTCGTGGCGGATGACGGTTGCACCGGGACAGCTCGACTCAGATGTCGAGATGTTTGATCTGGTGGCGTTTCCGCAGCCGAGAGGGCGTGTGCTCGTGTCGACGAACCGTGGCTTGTTCCGCTCGGATGATGCCGGTGTTCACTGGCAGCCGGCAAACGTCGGCTTGCCCGAATCAAGGCGTACCTGCAAGATCGGTCAATGCCGAGCGCGGCCCGACACATTGTACGTGACACTGCGTTCACGAGGCGGTGCCGATCCGTGGGAGGGCGGCGTCTATCGGTCGGATGACGCGGGGACGAGTTGGCGCGCCGTCAATACGGGGTTGGATCAGCGAGTCGGCCGACCGGGTGCGAGAGATCGTCTGTGCGGCGGGTACTGCATGATCGCCGTTCATCCGGAGAATCCTGATGTCGCATGGGTGTCGGGGGCGACCTTCTGGACGAGCCATGTCATGAAGACATCGAACGGCGGCCGTTCATGGGCCGAATCGTTTGGACGTCAGCAGGTGCGCGGTTGGGGTGATCTCTGGGGGACGAGCGGCAAGAGCATCTCTGTTTCTCCGCTCGATTCGGACTGCGTGGTCTTCGGAACGAGCGGTTTCATCTATCGAACGGAAGATGGCGGTCGTAAGTGGAATCAGCGCTATACGGCAGAACGTCCTGACGGGCTGATTGCGTCGACTGGCTATGACGTCAACTGTCTGCACCGCATCGATGTGTCAGCGGTTCGTCCGGGACGCGTGTTCCTGGATATGTTCGACGTCGGACTGTTCGTGTCGGAGGACGGCGGCTCGACGCTTTTCCGTGGCATGCAGGGCATTACGCCGCACCGACACGCCGACTGCTATGCCGTTGCCGAGGATCCGTCGGATGTGAACCATCTCTGGGGAGCGTTCGGCAGCTGGGCGGCCAAGGCTGGCTGTGTGGCCCAGAGCTTTGACGGCGGTCGCTCGTGGATGGAACCGACGACTAATTTCATTGAAGCGACGGGTAGCCATCTCGTACGTGTGACAGATTGCGCCCCCTTTGCACTCGCTTATGTCACGACATCGCCGCGTCAAGGTGTTGTCGTCAGTGGCGATGGAGGGGCGTCCTGGCGGCTGGTGGATGAAAAGGCATTCCCGGCAACGCGACGGACGTTGTGCCTGACAGCTGTCCGTGGCGTTCTGTATGCCGGAACGGAGGCGGGGCCGGAAGGCCCGGGTGGAGTCTGGAAGTCGGAGGATTGCGGCGTCTCGTGGTCATGTCTGACCGCTCCGGAACAGAAGATGGGGTCTGTCTTCGATCTTGCCGTGAAAGGGAAAGTCGTATTGGCGGCCGTTCGCCAGGCGCATGTGCCCGTGGGCTTCTGCCGCGGAGGCGGCTGGATTTCGGAAGATCGCGGTGCATCCTGGTCCTGTGTCTATGAGGACAGGTTCTGCGGCGCGGCGGCGATCTGTGGCCGACGACTCGTACTCGCTGTCAGCGATCATCCGTCGCATGACTATGCGGTTGGCGGAGGACCGATCATGAGCGCCGACCTCGGGAAGACCTGGGTGTCCCTTGACGGCCCCGGGCTGGAGAATTGGAATCTCAATTGTCTTTCGTCCGATCCGCGGGATCCGAACGCCCTCTGGGTCGGTTCGGACGGAAATTCGGCATTTGTCACGCATCTGAACGAAGAATCGCGATAAGGAGGTCACATGAAGATCAATCGCCGTAATTTCCTCTTTGGCTCGGCCGCAGCTCTGTCGCTCGCGGGGTGTGCCACGCAGCGTACAGGCTTGCGCCATCTGAAGCCCGGTGAGCGTCGCAAGGCGATCGAGTCGGTGGATTTCAGTCGTGACAAGCTGGTCGCGGCCTCCACCGGCAAGGACTACGGAACCGATGCGTCCGTGAAGCGCGATGACGCACCGGAACGCACGCTGGCGGCGTTGAAGACGCGCTTCGATCTCGATCACGCGCCGGTCCAGCTCTACAGGAACTCGAATCAGAATCTCAATTTCGTCGAGTGCGTCGAATCGCGCAAGCCGACGACCTCGCCCGCCGAAGTCGGCGGACGCGGCTCGATTCTCTGCCAGCTTTGCAACCTAAGCTACGTCTATGACATGGGATTCGATTGGGATCCTGTTCGGAATGACTTTACGAATGGTACGGGGTACGGTGTCTCGCTCCGGCGTGACAATTGCCGGAACGGCTGGGAGATTGTCCTTTGAGCGCCAGGGCATTGAAGGCGTATCTCGCCATCGCGTTGACCGGTGTCTGCGCGATGGTTTGTCCGGCCGAGACGGATCGCGCGTTTGCTGAACGCCTTGTCCGTCAGATGACGCTGGAGGAGAAGGCCGGTCAGTTGGTGCAGGTGACGGCGCGGCGGGTCAAGGGAAAGGCTTCCGAGGATGCGAGCGGTCACAATGTGAGCCTCGCGTTTCTTGATCGGGTCCGGCGCGGCGAAATCGGTTCGGTCATCGGCGCAACGGGGGTGCCGAATTTCAATGCGTTGCAACAGGCTGCGGCCGAATCCCGGATGGGGATTCCTCTTTTCGTCGGGCATGACATGGAACACGGCTGCGCGACAGTCATGCCCATTCCACTGGGACTTTCTTGTTCCTGGAACGATGCCGCCTGGCGGCGTGTTGGTGAAATCACGTCGATCGAAGCGGCGTTGAAGGGCTGCAATATGGTCTTTGCGCCGATGCTTGATATCGCCCGCGACGCGCGCTGGGGTAGAATTGCTGAATCGCCGGGTCAGGATCCGTATCTGGCGTCACGTTATGCGGCGGCTTTTGTTTGCGGCGTTCAGCGCGCACCGTCTGCAGGTGCACTGCGCGTTGCGGCCTGTCTCAAGCATTTCGTCGGCTACGGTGCGGCCTCCGGAGGCCGCGACTACAACGAGGTCGAGATGTGCGAGGGAACGCTGCGCGACATCTACCTGCCGCCGTTCAAGGCCGGCATCGAGGCTGGAGCTCTGGCCGTCATGCCGGGTTTCCATGCCTTCAATGCCGTGCCGTGTTCTGTCAATCGTTTTCTGCTCCGGGATGTCCTGCGGCGCGATCTGGGTTTTGACGGCATGACGCTCTCGGACTGGGGGGCTGTCGCTGAATGCGGTCCCCTCGGACACGGCGTGACGGATGGCGACGTCGGCTCGGCCGCGCGGGCGTTGGCGGCGGGGATGGACATGGAGATGATGGGCGGTGCCTTTACGAATGGACTAGTGCGAGCCGTTCGACAAGGACTTGTCTCCGAAGAGGTGCTGGATGCCGCAGTCGCCGATGTGCTTGTGACGAAGCGACGACTGGGACTTTTCGACAGAAGCCGCCTTGATGCGCCGACGGCGGCGAAGGCTGTAGATTCGGAGCACTTTCTGGCGGAAGCGCGGCAGATCGCTCGGGAGACGATTGTTCTTCTGAAGAACGAGGGACGGATCCTTCCACTGAAGAAGGGCGCGAAAGTCGTTGTTCTTGGCGATCTGGCGGCGAACTGGCGCGAGATGATGGGAACGTGGAGCTCTTACTTCGAGAATCGACGCAATACGACTCTGATAGAGGGCCTGACGGCTGACGGAATCGACTTTAAGTACGAGCCGTGCTTTACGCTTACAGGACGCTGTGACCGCGTCGCGATTGAGCGGGTGGTCGCGGCGGCGGATATCGTCGTGGCGACTTTTGGCGAGTATTATCTCATGAACGGAGAAAATCGGTCGTATGCGTCAATCGCGCTGAAAGGCGAACAGCTCGAGGTCGCGCGAACTGTGAAGATCTGTGGAAAGCCGCTGGTGGCGGTTCTCTTTAACGGTCGTCCGCTGGCGATTCCCGAGTTGGACGAACTTGCCGATGCCATCGTCGAGGCCTGGAATCCCGGTTGCTGCGGCGGCTGGGCGGTTGCGGATGTCCTGACGGGACTGTGGAATCCGAGTGGTCGCCTGACGACTGATTTCCCGCGTCATTCCGGACAATGTCCGGCCTATTATAACCGGACGTCGACAGGGCGCCCCTACGACCCGAATATGTTCTTCACCACTCATTATGAGGATGTTCCGCTGACAGCTCTTTATCCGTTTGGTCGAGGTCTCTCCTACACGACCTTCGCCTATGGCGAACCGCGTGTCCGTGATGAGGGCTCGAATCTCGTCTTCTCAGTAAAGGTGACGAACGTCGGAAACGCGAAGGGAATCGAGACGGTTCAGCTCTACACGCATCCTCAGGTGGCGATGGCGGCGCGGCCGATTCGCGAGCTCAAGGGGTTCGCACGTCTGACGCTTGAGCCTGGCGAGACGCGGACGGCGGAGATTCGTCTGGCGCGTACTGACCTGGCTTATCACGTCGGTGCGGAGAAACGCAGGGAACCGGGCGTCTATGACTGGTGGCTCGCGCCGGATTCCGTCTCGGGGCTCCGGAGGACGTTTCAATGATGCGCGTGCGAACGCCGCGTTCGTCTTCCATGGCATGGGGACGGCGATTCTTCAGGAGGGCGATGCGCCGCTGCTGTCGGCGTCAGCGCAAAGGACGTTGTCTGGCGGAACAATCGGGTTTCGCGGAACAACCGGTATCGCGGTTGGAACAGACTGGCGTTCGAAGCCGTCGGATGCGGGCGAATCAACGTTGACGGATCCGAGGATCCGCCGTAATGGAAATGAAGGTGGTATGAAATGAACATGACACGGAGAACGTTTCTTGGAGGATGCGCGTCTCTGGGCGCGGTTGGAGCATTGAACGGATGCCGCTTTGCGGGTGCATCGGGCGAAGATCCGCGAATCGCCGTGCAGTTGTATTCGATCAAGAAATACATCAAGGGCATCAAGGACAAGAACGGCAGTGTCGTTGTCCCTGGCGTCGGACTGGAGCGTGCGCTGGAGGATGTGGCCCGGATCGGTTACAAGGGCGTCGAGTTCGCCGGTTACTACGGATTCAGCGCGCGGGATATCCGTCGGATGCTCGATAACGCGGGTCTCGTGGCCTGCGGTTCCCATGTCGGGAACTGGCATGCGATCGAAGGTGACAATCTGAAGCGCCTGGCCGAGTTCAATCAGGAGATCGGCAGTTCGGTCATGATCTGCCCCCACGGAACCGGGCCGGACGACCATGACTGGCGCGATCCGACGTGGACGGAGTCCTGCGAGCGCCACATGCCTTTCATTACGGACTTCTTCAATCAGGCGACGGAAAAGGCGAAGGCCTACGGCTGTCGCGTCGGCATCCACAATCATGACTGGGAATTCCTGCTGAAGGATCGCAACGGCGTCTCGTTCTGGGATCGTTTCCTTTCGAGGACGACAGATGATGTGCTGATGGAACAGGATGTCGGCTGGACGACTTGCGCGGGGCGCGATCCGTGCACGGAGTTCGGGAAGTATCCGAATCGGTCTCCGACGCTTCATGCGAAGGAGAACGGAATGGGGAAAAACGTGACGAGATTCGACGGAATCCTTGGACAGCCCGGGCTTCCGGATGCTCGGCCGGTGGACTGGCAGAGCCTCAGGACCGTAGCGACTGAAAACGGAACGAAGTGGTGGGTCGTCGAGTGCGAGGCTCATTTTGAGGATCTCTCGGCCATTACGCCGTCATACAGGTTCCTAACCTCCAAGATCTTCGTCTGAGACATCGTCTGGTGAGAACCTGAACATGTATGCCCACCGGTTTCTGCATTTTGTCTGCTTGCTCGGAGTCGCGTGACCCCTGTGCGGAGGCGCGATGGAGATTCCGACTTCGGTTTCTCCGGTTTCCGTTCTTCGTGGTTCTGAAGCTTGATGTCCGTGCGAAGCGCGGGCGGCGGGCTACACGGCTATTTCGACGGCGGGGGCGCACCCCTCTTGCGACCGCTTGCGCGGCTCACTTCGTTCGGAGGATATGTCGCTACTATCCGCTACCAACTGCCAACTATCAACTACATTTCTACACTTCTTGCCTATAACTTGCCTTGCTGTTATCCTCATTGACATTCCCGTGCGAAGCGCGGGCGGCGGGCTACACGGCTATTTTTTTTCGTGACGGCGGGAGGGACGCGCTCCCGCGCGTCCGTTGCCCCGATGCCGTTTTCGGTCGCGACAAGCGCGACCCTCCCGCGTCGGCCAGCGGTCGCAGAGGAACTGCGACCCTCCCGCGACACGTGGCGATGGCGCCCTCGCCATCGTATCTGCCTGCCATCTGCCGCGACGGCGGGGGCGCACCCCTCTTGCGACCGCTTGCGCGGCTCACTTCGTTCGGGGGATATGTCGCTACTACCAACTGCCAACTACCAACTACCAACTATCAACTATTCTCTATCAACTACATTTCTACACTTCTACACGGCCATTTTCACGACGGCGAGGGCGCCGTCGCTACTACACGGCCATTTTCCACGACGGCGAGGCGCCGGCGCTACGGGAGGGACGCGCTCCCGCGCGTCAGCGTTTTCTTCGATGCGTAGTCTTGTGCGCCGCCCCTGCGGGCCAGTCCCTGGCCATCAGGCCTCGAGCAGGTGTCTTCGGAGGGCGATCGAGGCCGCCTCGGCGCGGTTCGTGGCGCCGAGCTTGGCGAAGATGGCGTTGACCTGCTCCTTGACAGTGTAGAGGCTGATGTCCAGCATCTTGGCGATGTCCAGGTTGGATAGGCCCTTGGATATGAGATGGAGGATCTCGGATTGGCGCGGCGAGAGCCGCGAGACTGGCGGATCGTTCCGCAGGATGTGGTCGATCTCCGGCGAAAGGGCCTTTTTGCCCCGGGCGACGGCATGGATGGCATCTGCAAGTTCCTTGAACGGGGCGTTCTTCGAAATCGCGCCGCAGGCGCCGGCCGCGATGGCCCGCGAAATCTCGTCGGAGGACGTGGAGGTGGTAAGGACGAGGACTTTGACGTCCGGAAGGATGGCCCTGATCTCCCGTGTCGCGGCAACCCCATCCATGACCGGCATCATGAGGTCCATCAGGATGACGTCGGGCTTCAGCCTTGCGGACAGGCGAACGGCCGCCTGCCCGTCTTCGGCTTCCCCGACGACGGCGATGCCCGGCTCGGTATCCAAAAGGGCCGTGATGCCCATTCGGACGATCGTGTGGTCGTCGGCCACGAGGACGCGGATGCTTTCAGTCATAGGGGTTTGCGCCTTCTTTATTTTCATGCTCGGGCAGGCAAAGCGAAAACATGACCTTTGTCCCCCTCCCTCTCGAGCTCTTGATCTCGATGGCGCCGCCGAAATGGCGGAGTCGTTCGCGGATCCCGTCGAGGCCGAAGTGCCCGTCCGCTGAGCGTGGGCGGGTTTCGGGGTCAAATCCGCTTCCGTTGTCCTGCACGGAGACGTGTAGCCATCCGCCGTCGATTGTCCCGGCGATCCTGACCGCGCTCGCAGCTCCGTGCCGGAGGGCGTTCGAGACGAGCTCGCGGATGATGCGCAGAAGCGTGTGCGCCGTGTTGTCGTCCAGCTTGCGGCGGGGGACGGGAAACCGCAGGGCAAGCCGCGTGGCGTCGAGGTGCGGGCGGAGGGTCATTCTGATGGCGCCTTCGAGCGACGGCTCGTCGAGGGCCTGGTTGCGCAGGTCATAGATGCAGCCGCGCAATTCGCTTCTGCACGACTGGAGCGTTCTGCTGGCGATGTCAAGGTGCCGGGATATCCTTTGGTCTGACGGGTCCGCCATCCGTGTGACGAGATCTATCTGCAGCGAGATCCCGGTCAGGCTCTGCGACAGGGCGTCATGCAGGTCGATGGCGAGCCTCGTGCGTTCGTCGATCTTCAGCTTTGCGCGGATGTGCCCGATCTGCTCGCGGAGGAGTTCGCGGCCTCGCCGTTCTATGAGGACGACGAGGAACCGGTTCCAGACAAGAACCGTGATGACAATGGCGAGAAGGATCCCCCCCGTGACGAGCAGTCGCCGGACGGTCCACCAGGATGGCCTCTTGAGGACGACGACATCGGCGGGTGTGCGAATGACTACGGAAAAATTGTCCAGCTTCTGGCAGAGGGCGTTAGGCGTCCAATTGGGAGTGTCGATCACGTAGATGCCTGTTGCGCGGATGACGCAGCCGATGGCCAGGTCCTTTGCGAGCTGTGGCGTCGAACTGATGTCAATCGGGAGGGTCGTCCGTTCGGTTTGAATGTACATTACGCCCTCGTTGCCGTCGGGCAGGCTTTGAACCGTGCCGGTCACTTGCACGATTTCGCCGTAATGGAGCATGTCGATGAAGTCCGGCATGTTTCTGGGTCGTGACGACGCCTGGCTTGGCTGGCGGGGCATGTGCTTGGGCCGTCCGCCGCCGGCCTTTCCCCATGTCGCGCGCATGAGATTGACGTGGTAAAGGTCTGATTCCGGGAAGCCGATGGCCTCGATCCAGTCTCCGGCCGAGGGAAGTTCGCCGGCATTGGCGATATCCACCCGGCAGATGTCGCCAGAGGTCGTGCGCATGAGCAGCCTGTCGCCGTGCCATGTCGCGAGGACCGTCCCCACTGCCCTGTGCCTCCCGCAGCGGAGGATTATCGACGGGTGGAGCCCCGAGAGGGCAGAGATGTCCGGCGCTGCCGGCTGATGGACGGGCGGCCTGTCGACGACCTCGATGTCCCTCTCCGACCAGCACCAGAAGATGCGCCCCATGTTAGCGCGGAGCGAATAGTCGAACGGGGTGACGATTCCGGTGATGCGGACGCGTGCGCCGATGAGGGACTGCAGGTCGGAACTGTCCGGGAGCGGATGGAAGACGGAAATGTCGAGGAGGTTCTCGTCGCTGACCAGCTTGAGGATCACCCAGCTTGCGCTTGAGTCGCTTGTCGAGGCGTCGCGGACGGTCCCGGAGACGCGGGCGAGGTGAAAGTCGAGCGAGCCGCTCTGTATCGAGTGGAACGTCGCCGGCTTCGGTTGCACGGGCAGGCCGCGCCCGATCACGGAAAGGCTCCGCAGGATCGCCGCCGGCGCGCGGTTCAAGTGCCGGGCAGCGATCGTTCCCGTGACGCGAACCAGGTCGCCGGTCGAGACGTCGGGAAGCGGCGTATCGTAGGTTTCCATGACGGTGGCGCCCGATGCGTCTTCAAGCCCAAGCGCGGATCTGTCCGGCGACTGGGTGCCCTCGTTATACCGCACGATGGCTGTGACCGTTGCCGTGACGGCGAACTCCGCCTCCTGCGGAGGCTTGGCGCAGAGGCTGCGAGAGACCTCCGCCGCCGTGTGCAGGACGGCGGCTTGGCTCGGCGTCGCGAGAAGCGAGCCGAACCCGGCTATGAGGATGGGGAAAGCCCTAGGCACATTAAGGCGCATGGCGGAAAAGTATACCAAATATCGCCTCTGGTTGCGCCGCGGCTTTCCCCCTCTTTGGAGGGGGTTGCGTGAACGGCCTCGCCTGTAGTAAAATCAGCGGCGATTTTCAATCGAGGAGTTTCATATGGTGATTTTCAATCTGCTACGCAGCAAATTCCTTAAAGGCCAGGAAAGGAGCAAGACCGTGACAAACGGAAAAGCGCTCGATGGAAAGCCGTATGCGGGAAATCCGCACGTCCGGCTTGACGAGGGGGAAGCCGCACCGGCGGCAACGCCGAGGCGTGGGTCTCTACCATGCATGTTGAGAAATGCCTTGGCGCTTGGCGGTGCAGTAGGCGCTGCAATGGTTGGATGGTCTGACCATGTCGTCATTCCGATGTCTGAGGAATGCGCAATCGTGACTGACGGCGATTTCTCGCGTGATGAGTACGCGGTCGCATCGATGTACGGAGGACTGAAGGCCAAGACGGCGAATGGCCCGCGTCTTGTTGCGCGAGATGGGAACGTGTATCTGTCGGCTGATCGCACGTTCCTTCATGTGGCCGCGCAGTGGGCCGTTGAAGGAAGCGAGACGGATGGCGGATTCGTTACTTTGGCGAAATCGGATGGCGGCAATGTCTGGGCGGACGATTGCGTTGAGATTTTCGTTGGAAGCGCCGGCGTGGAGACGAATTGCTATCAGATACTGCTAAACAGCGCGAATGTGCGTTACGAGACGTGCCGTAGGAACGGAACGAGCGTCAAGGGCTGGATCTCGGGGGCGCAGACGGCGGCCAAGATCGCAAAAGGGTTCTGGACGATGGAGGCGGCGATCCCGTGGAAAGCGCTCTCAGGCGTCAATCCTAAGGATTTCCGCTTCAATCTTGCGCGGAACTTCGTCTCATCAGGCCTTGGCTATGCGTCGTTGACTGGGCAGGCGGATGTCTACGATCCGGTGCGGATGTTGCACGTGTCGTCGGTTTCGGGCTTCAAGGGCGTAAAGGTCTATGGCCTTGATACAACCCTCATAGCCGGACGCTATCGGCTCACTTGCGAGGCTGATGACGTGACAAGTTTCACGAGTACGTGTCATCGCAGACATGATGCCCTTTTCAAAAACGATCCGTCGCGTGAACAGTCCATCCCAATGGATCCGATGTACAAGTGGGTGAACGCCTACGTTTCCGTCAAGGGGTTTGGCAAGGTCTATGCGCGAGATTTCCTGCCTTTTGAGGGCGGTGGGCATGTGGCGGGCGGGCCGGTCACCGACAAGAGATATGTCGAGGGATTGGGCTTCTCCCATACGCGGCGTTATTCGAGTGCGGCGAAGGTATCGGTCGTCGCCGAAGGTCTTCCAGGGGACGTCAAGTCGGTCGCCGAGCTGAAGTCTCCAGACGGGCACATCTACACGGCGGAGTTCTCGCCGCTTCCGGATCGTACACAGAAGGCGATGATTCGCATTCCGACGGAATCGGCACGTGCGGCGGGGATATGGGAAGGTGCTTATGTGGTGGATGGGCGTCGGTACGAGAACGCGTTCGGGTTCGAGGAAAAGAAATTTCCTTGGACAGGGAATGGGATCGGCGTGTCGGACAAAATCCTCGAACCATTTACGCCGATAGAGCTGACGGAAAGGACGCTCAAGACCGTGTTGCGAGATCATACGCTTTCCGGTAGCGGTCTTCTGGACCAGGTGAAGTCGCTCGGTGAGAATATCTTTGCGAAACCGCTCGCTCTGGAGCTGAAGGCGAACGGACATGTGCACGAAATGAAGGCGGATGGTTGGGTTGTGCGTGAAAGCCGTCCGAACCGCGTCATCACCGAAGCCACCGGCACTTTCGGCCCCTTTCGGTTCACGACGACGACAACATGGGACTATGATGGCTTTGCCGATGTGCGAGTAAGGCTTGCCCCAAGCGCGGCAGACTGCATGGTGGAGGGCTTGACGCTCAGGGCCTCGCTGAAGGAAGAGCATGCCACGCTCTTCCATGCGATGATTGACATGACGCGCGGCAACCCTGCTGGGCTGATTCCAATGGGCGATGGTGTCGTTTGGGACTCGTCAAAGCTCATCCGCAAGAAGAATCCGAAGGGACTCCCATGGGTGCCTGGCGAGTTCTGCCCCTATCTGTGGCTTGGCGCAGAAGAGCGCGGGTTGGCGTTGCTTTTTGATTCGCCGAAAGGGTATGACCTTGAGGATGGCAAGCCCATGCTGCGGCTTCGGCGTGGTGTCGCAGGCTCTGTGATGGTCGAGGCGGATGTCATAAGCCGCGCACATGCCGTTACGGCGCCAATGGAGTTTGGCTTTGCGTTCGAGGTTACTCCCGTGAAGCCGCGAATGCCTGGCTGGAAGGACTGGACATTCATGTGGGGGCAAAAGCTGCCTGGCATGGTCAACATCGATCCATGCTATAACGCAAGGGCGATGGGGTTCTTCCCGAAGGGAGGAGGGTTCGCGCACCAGCCAGACGACACGAACAAGTGGGCGTACGCGCGGGCAACCCGTAAGATGCTCCGTTCGCGCCACGTCGATCTTGATACCATGGCACGTTTGGCGACTACGGACAAGCAGGCATTGATTGATTGGGGGAAGAGGCGCACAGACCATTTCAAGCGCAACTACTGGGGGAGCGCAGAGCGATTCGCACGGGTTTCGATGGAGTATTTGGAGGCCGATCTGGTTTGGAAGGCGATGACGCTCGACAGGGTGGCAGTCTACAACTGTCCGTCGATCATTGATGTTGACGATCCGGCCTATCGGTACAACAAGGCCGAATGGGATACGCTTGTGCCGTGGGGGCCTGATCCTGAACGGGCAAAGCGCATATTCCTTACGCCCGGGGCGGTCGATTATCTTCTCTGGTGCTACCGCGAGGAACTTCGACAGGGGGCTGACGGCATTAATTTCGATGAGCAGTACGTGATCCCGCAGTCTAATCCCGACCTCTCGGAAGTGCGAGACTACAAGGGACGATGCATTCCGGAGATGGGCATTGTCGCGGCTCGTAGAATGTATTGGCGGCTTGCCAACCTGATGGACGAGATGGGGCACAGGGAACGACTCATAGTAGTGCACGCGACGAACACGATGATAATTCCCGCGTTTGCATTCGCTACCATATGCACTGTCTGGGAATATGATCTCACCGATGTATTCCAGACACAGTTCCCGGGCGACTATTGCCGCGCCCATTCGACTGGACTGCAGGCAGGACTCGTCTCAACGCCGCTTGTCCTTAACAAGGATCCGCGCCGCAAGCAGATGGGGGAGAAATTGTTTCATGAGCGCCGTCAGCACCTCTTCCGTACGGCATTGGCGATCACTTTGCAGCATGGGATGTGGCAGCATAAGATGTATTGGGGCGACGACTCGCAGGCGATGGAGGCGCGTTATGTCTTTTGGATGTATGGCACGCATTTGGATGATTGCGAGTTCATTCCCTACTGGACTAATGGCAAGCCGTTTTCCGTGTCTGGAAGGTTCCTCGTCGGTGCGTACAAGCGTGGACAGACTGCGCTCTTCATCGTGTCGAACGATGGCCAGAAGGATAAGACACGGCTTGCGATAGACCGCGAGGCGATGGGGATCCCCTCTGATTCCGTAATGATGGATGTCTACACGGGCGAAATCGTTCAGGATGGGGTTATTGAGATCCCGGACTACGAGTTTAAGGTGCTTTACGTGGGGCCTTCGGAATTTGGCAAGCGCCTTAAGCCAGTCCCTGCCGATCGCCGATTCATCATCAGGTAATGCTTTTGGGATCGTCACAGATTGCATGGTGCAGCATTTCATGTATACATAAAGAAGAGGATTCGCAATGCGTACAGGTAGGATAGCGATTGCCGTCAGCGCGGTATTGACAGTTGCCATGACGGGCCGGGTTGTTGCCGAGGAATATTACTTGAAGCCGATGGCGACGGACTTTTCCGTGCCATCGAACTTCACCGTTGGATCAGAGGGTGGGTCGGACTCGTCGGCCATTCCCGGTCCGGACGATGTCGTGTTCCTGCCGAGGGAGTCCGTTGTCTACCCGCTCATTGCGGGGACGGAAAACTTCAGGGCCTTTGCTCAGATCGGGGAGTTCCGCATCGAAGACTCGGCATGTGCTACGTTCCGTGTGAATGTTCCGTCCGGCACGGCAGTCATCGACACGAAATTCAATTCATGGGAAGGAACTCGTACGCGAGAAACGTCCAGGTGGTTTGCGATAGAGAAGACCGGCATCGGTGAACTGACGCTTTCCGGGCTGAACAAGTACCCGATGTCGCATGCGCAGAATGCACACTGGAACTACGCGGCCACGCTGCGCGTCAAGGAGGGGACGCTTTCGTTTGACACATCGGATTTTGACGCGACTGAGATATGGACCGGCATTGTCGATGTTTCCGGTGGCGCGACAGTTAAGGTCCCTTCCCATTCGACGAAGGATTTGACATGGTCGTGCGCAGGTCTCATGGGTGCCGGGCTAATCACGAACGAATGCTTGGTTGCTGGGCGCAAGACCAATTTGAACGTGATTCCCTTCTTCTATTCCCAGCCGTTCAAGTTCAATGGCGCGATTGGCGGGGCGATTGCGCCAACATTCACCGGGGAGAACGATTTGCGCGGCAGCCGTTCGACATTTTCGCTTAATGCGACGGTCAGCGCAAATGATGCCGATTGGACGGATTCGGCAGGGATGATCGCAGGTGGCAGCCTTCGCCGCATTACGGTCGTGGATTTTCTCGGAAGGCGCAACGAGGCTTCGCCGCTCGGGATGGGGAACATCAGGTTTCCGTCATTTGGAGGGGAACTCTACTACGATGGCGTGGGCGAGGAGACGGATAAGATCGTCACTTTCCAGCACACGACGGAGGACAACAAGACGCCTCATGTGATTAATGCCGGCGATGTAGGAGGACTTGTCTGGAAGCAGGATGGCGTCTACTGGCGGCAGACAAGCGGGGGACGCGATACTCGCGTCATCCTGCGCGGTGAGAACGAGAAGCCTTGCGAAGTGAACTGTCCGATAATGGCTAATGATTCGGGATCGACTCCGAACTTCATGAAGCGTGGCACAGGGAAATGGGTTTTTGCGAATGAGGCCAATGGCTTTTCCGGCGCAGTCTTTGTCGAGGAAGGGGCGCTCGGTTTCCATACGCTTGGGGAAATGGGAGCCGATTCGTCTTTGGGAACGTCGGAGCGGCTTCATAGGTGGTACGACGGCAAGGTGAAGCAATCCGACTGGAATCTGCTGGATGGACACTTTGCCTTTTCGCTCGGATGCCCTACGAATAAAGCGGCGGTTGGAGTCCTTGAATATCTCGGTACATCTCGCACAAAGTGTGTGACGCGCCCTTTCGGTCTCAATGGCACGGGCGGTGTAGTCAACAACGGCACAGGCGAGCTTATCCTCGGAGACGTGACGGTTGCGGTTGAAGGCAAAGAGTCCGCGCTCTATCTTGGCGGCTCAAATGCGCTTGCGGCCACATTCATGGATGTCACGAACGGTGTCGGCAGCATTTCCGTGGTCAAGGATGGCCCAGGCACGTGGAGGCTTGTCAACAACATTGACATTGAAGCCGTTGATGTGCGCGGCGGTACGCTTGTGCTTGAAAAGACAACGGGGCGGAACTACACGTGGTTTCGACTCATCCAGCAGGAGGCGATGAATCTTGATGGCAACGGAATCGCGACGGCTGGCACATTCCCGATTCTTGAGGAATTCATCCTGATGGATGATGCCGGAGAGCGTCAGATGGTCAATCCAAGATACGAGGAGAGCGTGTCAGGGTCTCAAATCGCAGCGCCACGTGATTGCCAGGCGATCGGTGCGGGTAGTCTCGCGTATGGCAAGCGCGGCTCCATTGCTTGGGGCGGACGCCCCGGACAGGATCGAGGCGCGACCAATCTGTTTGACAACGCGCAGGGGCCTGCCGGCATGTGGCTGACAAGATACAATGGCTCGAACGTTGCTCCGACACTTGACGATCCAGATACGTGGGTCGATGTCGTCTTGAGGTTGCCGGAAGGTGCGCCCCGTATCACAGCGTGCGATCTTGTGGCAGCGGTGACCGGCAGCTTTGAGGCGGAACTAAGCGCTTGGGCTCTTGAAGGTAGCCGCAACGGATTCATCTGGGAACCCATAACAAACCTGAACGCCAAGGCAGGAGGCGTCATTCGCCGCCATCGCATCGGCAGCACGGCGGCTGGCTACTACTGGAGCGATGTTGACAGGGGACTGACGGCGGACCGGGCGAAATGGATTCCCGGCGATGCGATGCCTCGTCCTGGGACAGGCTATCCGTTCGAGGGCGTAGTGACCAATCGGTATCTTTTCCCGGCATGCCTTTCGCGCGTTGCCCTTTCCGGCGGCGGTACGCTTCGGGTAGAGGCGGATGTCGCTCCTGTTGTTGACGACTTGACGGTAGATGTTGCAACGGGTGGCACGCTTGAGAATGTCTCGTATGCCGAGAAGGGGACGCTGACGCTCGAAAACGTCGGAGAGGACGCAAGCATTGTCGTGCCGGGGTCTCTTTGGGGACTTGACCTTGCCGGCTGGACTGTCAGAATGCCGGAAGGTGTCTCCAACAGGAAGGTGCGGATGAGCAACGGGCGAATTTGCATCACGAAGGCCGGTTTTCTCGTGGTTGTTCGGTAGAATATCTGCCGTCGGAAATTGTGCCGCCGAGCAAATTGCAACGGCGACCGGCCTCACCGCCGACGAAATCGCCGCGCTCTAACACCAATCTCAATTCGTGAATCGGTCGCGACAAGCGCGACCCTCCCGCGTCGGCCAGCGGTCGCGACAAGCGCGACCCTCCCGCGTCGGCCAGCGGTCGCAGAGGACTGCGACCCTCCTGCGACACGTGGCGATGGCGCCCTCGCCATCGTATCTGCCTGCCAGCTGCCGCGACGGCGAGGGCGCACCCCTCTTGCGACCGCTTGCGCGGCTCACTTCGTTCGGGGGATATGTCGC
>CAKULV010000034.1 GCA_934667425.1 uncultured Kiritimatiellota bacterium
CAGAGGGGGCGCACTCAAGGGGGAAATCTGGCGAGCCCCCTGCGCTCAGGCCTGAAAGTTCACGACTTACTGACGGACAAGACCGCACGCATTCAATTTTCGGTCTAAATCGGCAAATGCGTTTTCAAGATTCTCAATATGGTAGAGTTCATACATGCCAATGGCATAGTCTACGAGGTTGTGCGCGGCGAGACGATTGTAGGTCACGTCCGCCGTTTCGCCGTTTCGCGCCGCGTACCGCTCCAGGAGATAGACGAAGAACTTGAACTCCCGGCTCATGTCACGGCATCCTCAGATAGGCCGACCGCTGCGGCGTCCCCGTCACTTTCTCGCTCTCCCACATGTCGAAGATCCCCATCGGTCCGAACTGCCACATCTCCATCGCGGGGTTCGCCAGCATGCGGTAGGTCTGCGAATTGAGGAAAACCGCAAGGGCGCTCTTCTCGTCATACCCGTACTTGGCGACCATGCGCTTCACGACTTCCTCGTCATAGAAGTCCAACACCTCAGGATCAACGCTCACGCGACCTCCTTCACGCCCTTGAACGTCAGGCACGAGAGGGCTCGATCTGTCTTGAATGCGAACTGGTCGCGCAACCGCTGCGGCAGCAGGCGGCGCAGCGCCTCATCCTCCGTGTAGGCCCCCTTGAAATAGAGGTTCAAGACCGGCATCGTGTTGTCGTTCGCAACAGGGCCCCAAACGACGTCACACCTCGCATCGTCAATGCCCTCGTTGCGGTTGCGGCTCACGAAATCAAGCCATGCCGCCGTCGGCCCGTCGAACTTCAACGTCTTCAGAGCGGCGAACGCCGTCTCGTCCACCGCATACGACGAAACCGTCGGCGCGCCTTCGCCGCGGCGCAGCGCAGACGTCTTCGCCCACTTCTCCGCCTGTGCCAGATCAGAGGTCAGATAGAACGCGCGCCCAAAATCAAGAGCCCGAACCAGCGGCATCAGACGCGGTTCTCGAACGGCTACATTGCTGCCATGGTAAAGTTCCATGGGCAAGATTATATCATGATGGCCGCTCACAACGCAAGTGCAGGCCCCGCGATCACATGGCCCGCGCAGGCTACCGAGGCAAGTAGAATCTGCGATTCGCGGTTCTCTGAAACAGATGTCCGGAAAGGGCGTCTGCCGACGCAAAAATAAGATTACTGTTCGGACTAAATCTTAATCTTGCGCATGGGAACTGGCGGCGGCCACCATTAACATTATCAAACGGTAATGTTGCGGCAATGTTCCGAAAAGACGTAAAGCGTACATTACGCTTCCATGAAACAGCCATTGAAGAGCTTCATTATCGCAATCGCCGTATTGGTGCTGGCAAGGCTCGCCATCATGGCCATAGTGCCGGTATTCGATCCGTCTGAAGGACGCTACGCATCAATCTGCGCAAACATGGCGGAATCCGGTGACTTCCTGGTTCCACGGTTCATCCACAAAGGGGTATTCCAGAGCTTCGACGGGAAACCTCCCCTCCTGTTCCAGATGGGAGGCATTTTCTGCAGACTGTTCGGACGGAACGAGTTCGCCGTGCGGCTGCCATCGTTCCTATCCGCGATTGGACTTCTCGGGATTGTCGCGTTTGCGGTACGGAGGATGCGCGATGCACACGCCGCGCGAACTGCCGTCATCATCTGCGCGACCTCGGTCGCATTCTACGCGACGGCTGGATTCTGCATGACCGACCTTATGCTTACATTCTGCGTCGGCGGCGCATTGCTGCTGGAGTGCGCCTTCCGCACGACTCCAAACGGAAAGTGGATATCGCGGGCTATATTCGCGCTTCTCGGCCTCGGCATGCTCGTAAAAGGCCCTGTCGCTCTCGTCCTGTTCGGGTTGCCGGTCCTTATCGACGCACTCGTCAACCGCCGCATGAAGATCCTTATGCGGCACGACTGGATCGGCGGCATGCTGATATTCCTCGCCATATCCGCGCCGTGGTACATCCTCATGGAGAGAAAGACTCCCGGATTCTTGAAATACTTCTTCATCAACGAAAACCTGCTGCGGTTCCTCGTCCACGACTATGGCGACAAATATGGCGCCGGGCGCGAAACGTTCCGCGGAATGGCCGCCATATGGGCCATTGTGGTCACGCTCCCGTGGACGCCGATAATCTTCCTTAGCGGCGGCAGGCTGAACCTGCGTGGCCGGGAGCCGGAGACGCTCCTCACATGGGGCATCGTCGCCATCACGGGGTTTTGGTGTCTTACGAGCCGCGTTCCGCTCGCATACCTGCTGCCTATAGTGCCGCTCTTCGCGGCCCAGCTGTCCATGATGGAAATGCCGCGCTGGACTGTGCGCCTCGTTCCGGCGACGGTCGTCTGCTGCATCGCAATCCTTTCGGGGACGATAGCCTGCACAAGCCTGTTCACCTACAAGATGCCGGGGTGGATGTTCCGGGCGATCCGCGCAAGCGATCCCAAATGCGGCGTATCGTTCATCAGGAAACATCCCCCATACTCGGCTGAATTCTACTTCGGCTCCCAGCTCCACCTCTCGCCGCAACCGGGCGACAGACTGTTCATGCGCGAAAAAAGACGGTGGAAGGAGGTGTCCAAATGACCATAGCGCTTGTGATCCCCTGCAAAAACGAATACTGGAGGCTGGACATCTCCGCATTCCTGGATGCCATCAGGGCATTCCCGTGGCTGACGCTGCTGTTCGTCGACGACGGCTCTACGGATGACACTGCGGAAACCCTGGCCTTCCTCTCCAGGCAGTCCCCGGCCATACAGGCCATATACCTTCCACGCAATGTCGGCAAGGCCGCCGCCGTACATGCCGGGGTCCAGACGCTGCTCACCCGTACGCAGGCGGACTGGATCGGCTTCTGGGACGCCGATCTCGCCACCCCGCTCTCCGAACTCAAGGCATTCCACGACGAGCTGGAACGCCATCCCGACGCACAGGCGATTCTCGGTGCCAGATGGCCTCATCTCGGCGCGCAAATCGACCGTACGCTCTTCCGCAACGCCGCCGCGACATTGATGAAGGCCTTGATAAGGCATCTCCTTCACGCCCCAGTGTACGACACGCAGTGCGGCGCCAAGATATTCCGCCGAGACCTCGCAAAGCGCATCTTCGCCGAGCCATTCCGTTCCAAGTGGCTGTTTGACGTGGAGCTCCTGCGTCGCATCCCCCTTCGCACGATGCGTCACGCCGTGATTGAGCACCCCCTGTCGGTATGGCACGACGTCCCGGGTTCAAAGCTGAAGCTGGCGGATTCCGCGAGGGTGTTCCTCGACCTGCTGCGCATGTCAATGAGCCGTTCACAGATTACAAAATCAGGTCAGACCTGATTTTGTAATTCGACGGCAAAAGTTCGTTTCCCCATGCCCGGCGCCGAATGATTTGGTATACTGTTGCGCGATTTCACTTACGCGACAACACTTCCATGCACATCCTTATCGTTGAAGATGACAAGACAATGGCTGAATACGTCTCGGACGGCCTGAGACGCGCCGGCTTTGTCTGCACACACGCTTCAGATGGAGAGGAGGGCCTGTCCGCCGTCCTGCACTGCAGCTACGACGCCATCATCATGGACGTCATGCTTCCGAAGGTGGATGGGCTCGAGATCATCCGCCGCGCCCGTTCTGCCCGAATCCGCACTCCGATAATCGTCCTGAGCGCCCGCGGAAGCGTGGAAGCCAAGGTGACCGGCTTCGAGGCCGGCAGCGACGACTATCTCGCCAAGCCTTTCTCGGTCACGGAGCTTGTCGCACGGGTCCAGGCTCTCATCCGCCGGGCAAGCACGGCGCCCGAAGCCACCATCCTCCGCGAAGCCGACCTTGAAGTCGATGTCGCGACCCACCGGGTTACGAGGGCGGGGCGGCGCATCGACCTTCAGCCTCTCGAATACCAGCTGCTTGAGTACCTGATGAGGAACAAGGGGCGCGTCGTCTCGAAGTCAACGATAATGGAGCGGGTGTGGGACTATGCGTTCAATCCGCACACAAACGTCGTCGAGGTTCGCGTCAGCTGCCTTCGCGGAAAGATAACGTCGCCAGGCGAACGCGAGCTGATCCACACAATCCGGAGGTTTGGCTATGTCCTCGAAGCCCGCTAAGGGCCATTCGCTGAAGTGGCGCTCGGTCACCGTCACAACCGCCACGCTGTGCTGCATCGCAATCACGGCCGGGGCGCTTACGGTCGCCGTGTCATGGCACTACCTCATGAGCCGCGTATATGCTACCGCCGACAGGCTCATTGAAGACCTGAAGGGCGAATACCGCGAATTCGGGGGCATGACCCAAAGGTTCATCAGCCATATGGACCTTGACTCCGACGAGCACGATGTCAACCGCACGTTCGTGATCATCTCCACGGCCGATGGCCGCGAACTGCACACCACTCCCATGCCGTCCAGGCTAAAGGCCCGCGTGCTTCGGGCCGTACGGCAGGGGCATCGCGAACACCGGTTCTACACCGAACGCGCATCCCCGACCGACAGGCATGTGGCGATACGCATGAAGACCCGCGATCTAGGCGACGGCAATCTCATCACCGTCGCGCGCGACGTCACCGACATAGAGCGGTATCTCATCTTCCTCACCCTCACGCATGGCATATCCATAGTGCTTTCCACGCTCTTCACCGGTCTCGGCGTCACGCTGATAGTTTCGCGCTTCTCAAGCCGCCTGAGGTCTGTTGCCGACACCGCCGCCGCGATCAGATCCGGCGACTGGAGCAGAAGGGTCGAGGAAATCCAAGGCGAATCCATGGAAGTGCAGACTCTCATACATGCATTCAACGGGATGTGCGACAAGAACGAGAAGACCCTCAACGAGCTCAAGGTCCTTACCGACAACATCGCCCACGATCTCCGCACTCCGCTCACGCGCCTCTCCATGGCGGCTGAAACCGCGCTTGCGGATGATGCGGCCCGCGACGCATTGCCAGACCAGGTGCTGAACGAGACCAGAAGCATGATAGAGATGATCAACACCATGCTTGACATCGCGCAGACCGGCTCAAGGATAGACCGTTCGCCCCGCTCCGACATCGACCTTTCCGCCCTCGTCCGAGACATTGGCGACCTGTACAGGCCGCTCGCAGAGAGCGCCGGGATATCCATGCGCGTCCGCACTCCGGAAAGCGGACTTGCATTCTCCGGACATCGAGCGAAGCTCCAGCAGCTCGCGGGCAACCTTATAGAGAACGCGATCAAATACACCCCCAAGGGCGGGTGCATAGACATCTCGCTCGAAGGGACGCCAAGCGGGATACGGCTCGCGATAGCCGACACCGGATGCGGAATTGCCGAAGACGACCTGCCGCACATCTACAAGCGATTCTGGCGGGCGGACGGCAGCCGCGCCTACCCCGGCAACGGGCTTGGGCTTGCGCTTGTGCACGCGATCGCCACGTCATACGGAGGCGGGATACGCTGCGACTCCACCCTCGGCAAGGGCAGCGTGTTCACGGTAACGCTTCCCTGTGCGTAGGAGAAACTGCGCGGCCGTCCCCGCGCTCACTTCGTGAGGGAGCACGGGCCGTTCACGCAGCCGCCCGGACAGGCCATCACCTCAAGGAAGTTTACGCCGGTCCTGCCGCTGGCGTACAGCTTTAGCATCCCGATCGTCCTGCGGTCGATTCCGTTGATCTGCTGGGAGTTCAGCTTGAAGCCCGGAATCCGCGAAGCGGCCTCCGCAAGCACAGCCTCCGTGACGCCGCAGCTGCGGGCGTAGTTGCGAGCGGTCTTGTCGGCAGGACGGGCCAGCCGGTACGGCTCGCACGCGACGATGTCGATACGCCGCCCGGCAAGGAGCGCCCCCAGTTCCTCAAACGACAGCACGTAGTCCACGGCCTTGCGCTTCGCCTCGCTGCGCTTGGCCACGCAAGGGCCTATGAACACGGTCTTCGCGTCCGGATGCTTTTCCTTCACGATTTCCCGCGCAAACACCATCGGACTCGGCGTGAGCGAGACGTGGTCTATGAAACCCGGGAAATGCTTGGCCACGAAATTCACCCACGCGGGGCAGCACGATGTAGTCATGAGCGACTTCGGGTCCTTCTCCATGCGCTCGATGAACTCCTCGGTCTCGTGCGCGGTGGTCATCTCCGCGCCAAGCGCGACCTCCATTACGTCTGAAAAGCCGACTTTGATGCATGCGGCGAGCATCTGCTCTATCGTGCCGGGAAACTGCCTGTCCGCCGCAGGCGCGATCATCGCGACAAGCTTCTCGCCTCGCTTCATCGCGAGCAGCACCTCAAGCAGCTGCGAACGCTCCATCACCGCGTTGAACGGACACGCATTGAAGCATTTGCCGCAATATATGCACTTGGCGAAATCGATTTCAGCCACGCCGTGCTCGTTCTTCATGATCGCCCCCACGGGGCAGGCCTCCTCGCAGGGGACGGTGGTCTTCACGATCGCGTGGTACGGGCACACGGTGATGCATTTGCCGCACTTCACGCATTTCGCGGGGTCGATGACGGACTGGCCGTTGACTACGGCTATGGCCCCTTTCGGGCAGCTGTACACGCATGGCCGGGCAAAGCATCCCCGGCAGTTCGATGTGGATACCACCTTGGCGTCAGGGCATCCGGAGCAGGCAGGGCCGCACACCGACAGCGGCGAGAACCTGTTGGGGAACTCCTTGAACGGGTCTTCCCCCTTCTCGACCTTGGACACAAGGCGGTCAAGGTATTCCGAGAGAGCCGTCGCCTCGTCCGTTTCATCCTCCGCCGAGAATCCGAGCAGGGCCATGAGCCGATACTTAAGCACCGCCCGGTCATGGTAAATGCAGCACCTCGACGACTCGGAGTCCTTGGGACGAAGCTTGATGGGAATGCGGTCTATCTCCCTCCTGAGTTCGCCGGAATCAAACGCGCGAACGAGCCGTATCATCAGCTCGCGCCGGATGTATATTGCGCCGTTAAGCATGTCGCCCGACCTCCGCCGCAAGTTCGACTATGCGCGCCAGCACCTTCTCCAATGACGCCTTGCCCATGACCTCCGTCCCGTTGAAGCGTACGAACGGAGCCCCCTCGAGCTTCTCGCGCTCGCACAGGTCAAGACACGGACGGGCCTCTACCGACACCCGGTCCCTGACGTCAGCCGGAAGGCTGTCCTCAAGATTCATCAGCGTCGCAGCCCCCAGCAGATAGCAGGCCGTGCCGCAGCATATCTCCACCTTAACCTTTTCCATGTATGTCCCTTTCCGATTCTTTCGGGCGCATTGCCTTGACGCGTCCATATCAATAGAAGTTCAGAGAGACCTCCTTGCGGTAGGTCTTCTCGAGCACCGCCGCCATGCGGCGGATCACGGAACGACGGAGTTCAAGATCCTGTGGCAGGTTTGGATCCTGATGGCAGTCGTTGACCTTCGTGCCAATGATGAATTCGATGCGGTCGTGGCGCATCATGCGCTCAAGGATCGCCCGGGCGGCGGACGGCTCCCTCTCCGGCGGACGCCCCTGCTCCAGCGCGGTCAGCACCCGATCCAGCGTGAGGATGCCCTCCGTCGCGATTCCGATCCCCTCAACCGTGCCCACGGGCGGCAGGCCGCCTGCGTTGCGCATAGCCGAAAGCGGTATGCTTATCTTGGCGCCAAGCTCGCGCTCGACGATGTTGGCCGACGTGCCGCCGCATATGACGGTGTGCTCCGGCCCAAGCAGCGCATGATGCGCGTATTCGGCGTCATGCTCCCTGTAGAACGGCGGCCCCGTAAGCACCCGCATCACTCGCGGATGGCGCAGGTACGCGACGAGGCAGCTTATGTCGTCCTTGCACATCCCCGGGACTATGGCCCTCGCCTCGGAGGCGATGGCGGAGGATAGATCCTTCGCCGATATGTCGGGATCGGCCTCTATGCGTTCGCGCGCGTACTTGAGCACCCCGGAACGGCGCCATCCGAACTTCATGTCCCTGCGCTGCCCGAGCCCCGCCTGCGTAACGCCGTCGGAGCACATTATGATGCGGTCCCCGGCCCGGAAATCAGCCTCGCACTCGCGCATGTCGCGGTCTGGCCAGTGCTTGCTTGCAAGGCGTTCCTCCACGGCCGGCGATATCTCGTCCGTCCCGCGCAGGTGGATATATCCGGGATTCCCCATCTCGACGATGCGGGCCTTCCCGCCCAGACGGAAGTCGAATAGCGAGAACGTGGCGTAGCTGATCTTCCGCACCTCGCATACGGGGAGAGAGTCCATTATGATCTCAACCGCCTCAAGCGTGGGAAGGTTTGACTTCAGGAAGCTGATCGCCATCGTGGTGGTCATCGTGGCGAGGATGTTGGCCTTCACCCCTGAGCCAAGCCCGTCCGAAAGTGCCGCTATGTGGCGGTTCTCCCGGTCTACGGTAAGGAAGCGCACGTCATCGCCACAGGCCGCCTGGCCTGTCTTGGTAAACTGCGCATACTCCATCTCTATGAAAAGGTCTTCCGCCATCTATCCGTTCAGGTAGCTGTCGCTGTTTCCGCCATTGAGACGCCGCCCCTGCGTCTCGCTTTCGTACGCGCCGGCGATCTCGTTCAGCATTATCTCCGTCTCGGCGATGTGTTCGCCGAAAAGGCGGGCCACCTCCTGAACCGTGTACACGTTCTTCTTGATCACCTCGCGCGCCTTCGCCGCGATCTGCTCGCGATGCATCTCGTTGCCGGTCACGTCCTGTATCACGGCACCGGCCGATTCCCCCTTCGCGATGGAGAAAACCGATATGTTTACGAGGCGATCCTTCAGCGGCTGGCGGAACTTCTCTATCTCGCTCCCGTGCTCGAGCGCACCGGCGAAAAGGTCCGAGAACTCCGGCAGGCACGAGTCGCACGGTATTCCGGCGAGACTGCCGAGCGCATCGTATTCTACCGTCGCTCCGACCAGCTCGGCGAATATCCTGTTGCACTCCAGAATGCAGCCGGAGCCGTCCACTATCACCACCCCCGCCGGTATGTACCGTATCAGGGCGCTTGACGTGCGCTCGTAGTTCCGCTTGAGGAACGTGTGGCACATGGCCTCCTCGGCCTTCCCCGCAAGGAGGGCGCGGGCGAACTCGCGGCACGTCGAATAGCCGCACGCGCCACAGTTCAGCTCGTCCGCCTTGGTGGTCTTGCCGACGCGCGCAAGGGTCGCCGCGATCGCCGCCTCGTCTGGATTGTCCACGGGCACCGGCGCCGCAGGATAGCTTGCCCCGCCGCAATGGGTGAAGCACCGCGTTCCTGAAGGCCGTATCGGGGATATCGCGTCCGTCCTGAGGAGCGAATCCAGCGTCCCGCCGGAATCCGGACGCATCGCCGGGCCGTTGACGCACCCGCCATGGCACGCAAGGGCCTCTATGAAGATCGGCCTCGCGTCCGTCTCCGGCGGCGGTGGCGAGGCGGTAAGCAGGCGGTGCAGATTGTCGAGCCCGGAAACGGATACGTAGCGCACCTTGTCGGTGCCGTCGCGTATCGTGTCGTTCATGCCTCCCTCGACGCAGTAGAACCGCCCCTCTTCCGCCGGGCCGAGAACAAGATCCCTGTCATCCTCCATGCCGCCCACGTCGATGCCAAGCTCCTGAAGGAACTGCTCAAGCGCGGGGAACACTATGGCCAGCGCAAGGTCTTCCGGATGCGTGTCGGCCTCGCCCTTCTTTGCCGCGCACGGCCCGAAGAACACGATCTTGGCGTCATTCCCGAGCTCCTCCCGCAGAAGCCGCACGTGAGCCATCACGGGAGAAGGCAGCGGCGAGATGTAGCGCGCCCACTGCGGCATGTACTTGCGTATGAAATCGACGCACGCGGGGCACGCGCTCGAGATCATCACGGACGTGCGCGGGGCCGCCTCGTACAGCTTCGCCACATGGGCGCTCACCGACTCCGCGCCGTGCGCCGTCTCCGAAACGCCGGCGAACCCGGCCATCTTCAGCGCGGCGGCAAGCTGCCCGATCGTCACTCCCTTGAAGTAGCCCGCGAAGCTCGGGGCTATCGAGGCGTATACCTTTGCCCCGGAGGCGAGCAGCTGGCGCAGGCGCGGCAGGTCGATCCGCACCTTCTTCGCGTGCGCAGGGCACACCTTGACGCATTCCCCGCAGGCCACACACGCCTCGGGGATTACGCTCGCCTTGCCGTCAACGATGCGTATCGCCTTTACGTGACAGTGCCGGACGCACTTGTAGCAGTCCTGGCACTTGTTCTCTACTGTGTATACCGGACCGTTCATTTGAACAGAGACTCCAGTATGTCCCTCATCACGCCATTGTCGACGTTCGTGTACGTCTTCCCGTTCGCTATCACAACGGGCCCGTTGGCGCAGTTGCCGGTGCACAGGCTGCCCGAAAGCTCGCAGTCGACCTCGTCGCGAAGGCCATGCTCGCTGAGATAGCTTTCGCAGTACTCAAGGTTCTTCTCGTTTCCGCGGGCAAAGCACGAACTGCCCATGCAGATCACAATCTTCGGCCTGCCCGTAGGCTCCTCTATGGCATTCTTCGTTTCCATTGCCATGTATTGTCTCAAATCCCGCGCAGAATGGCAAGCACCACGGCAATGGGTTAGTTCCACCCCAAGCACCTCCACACTCCGGGCGAACCCGTGGTGAGCCAGCCGTCTTTGCTTCACAACCGGTATAAATCATTAAGTCTACCGTTAGGCGGTCTCCTTCTTGTCGTTCAGGACTGTAAACATCTGATCGTATGTCACGCCATCCTTGGCATTGAACCGACTCGTCCACGATTTGAAACCGTTCTTTGTGTAGAAGGCAAGCAGTTTGGGACGGTCGCTCTCGCGTTCAATCATCACCAGCTTGCCGCCGACGCGCTTCTTGATCGCACGAAACTCGTCGAGCGCATTGGCGATGAGATCACCACCCGCCACCCGATCCTTCTCGGCGACGGCGAAGTTCTTGCCGATTTGCGCAATCAGGTAAACAGCCGCGTTGAAGTTGCCCGCATCATCCGCTTCGGCGAAACGAGAAACGAGACGACGGTTCGCCGAACTCAACTTGGCCCCGTTCACCGAATACGACTTGAGAACCAAAGTGTAGTAGCCAAGCAATTCGCCCGTCGTGTCACTGCATACGAGGTAGGTCTGTGACGACGACAGCTTCGCGGACAATACCGCCTTGTGCTTCAGAAAGTGCTCGACTTCGGGATTGATGGGACAAGAAAAAGAGTCGAGGAATTCATTCAATCCCTCGCCCCCGATGTTCGCCTCATATTCCGTGAGCGAAAATGTTTTCAGACCGGCTGACATGACCGCAAACGTCTTTTGACTCGGTCAAAGAAAGCACGGTCACTCGCGGGCGTGTGCTTCACCTCGAAGCGCGTCCGCTTGGGCATCCGCGTCGGGGCGGATGAGACCGTGAACAGGGCATGAACTATCGCATTGGCGGCCTTCGGGTCGTCGGTGTGAAAATTCGCCGTTATACTTGATGTAGCCATTTCTTACCTCGCTTCCCTTTCAGGGCATAGCGACCCCAATCAGAAAACAATGCAAGTTATAGCATTTTCGGGGTCGAAAAGCAATGGGAAAAGCAATGGGGTCGCGGCGATTTCGGCAACTTATAATCTTGGCCGAATCTCCTCACACAATCGGGCCTGTACAGTAATCCTTCCGTCCGCAATCCTTGCAGAAGTCACCGCGCCAGACGGAATCGAACTGTTCTTCAAGCGACGTGATCATCGCCGGATCGTCCGTCCAGAGCCAAAGGTCCCAACCACGTTCCCAAGCTTCGTAGTTCCGCACCATGAGCGGCAACATCTCACGCGAGAAGCCGTCGTCGCCCGCCACCTTAAGCCTCTCCAGCGTCGCCCACGCTGGCCAGCATGCATAGGCACGAGGCCCGTTCATAGTTCCCTCCGTAAGCATGATCCGCGTATAGTCGTCCAAATAGGATCGGTCTCTCAGCCAACGGCCTTCGCGCAGATGGTGCCCGAATGGACACGAGATGGTGTTGTACTTCCCGGCCCATGGCACTTCCGGCAGGAACTCCGTCACGACCCATCCGCTCGGCGTCTTTCGCAAGTGCTTGCGGAACGTCCACCAGCGGAAGTAATATACACGCTCGATGTCACGGTCCGGGCACTCGAAGCGCGGCACGTTCGCCACCAGGAAATCCGCAGCCTCGGCATTCGACACGGCATTCGTGTAGATTTCCTCGTCATCGGCATTGAATCTGGCGACCCAGTCGCGGACGACGGCCTCGCCGAGGACAAACGCCTTTGCCGGCACGCGCGTCCAATCGGCCGTATGGGATAGCCCACCCGCCCGAACCTCGATGCGATTCAAGCCGGGCGCGAGCGGCACGTCCCGCCAATAGCACGTCTTCACGCGATCCGGCACGGCAACGCCGATGTTGCGCCCGTTGACCGATAGCGCCACGTCGCCGACATTCGAGAACGCCATCACGTTTACCGTCTCGTTCGTGAGCATCGTCATGCGCGAGCCCACGAGCCGCAGCTCTGGCTCTGGGTTCCAGTTCGCCTTGTACAGGTAGAACGCGTCCTTGGCCGTCTTGCGGTCATACGTGACGAGTCCCTTGTTGTTGATGCCGTGCCGGTCGGCCTCGTGCCGCCTGTCGGCGGCGAGGTCGAACATCACCCACGGGAATATCCCCCAGACGGGCGGATCGCCCTGCACGCCATGCAGGGCGCCGGCGTGCAGATACGCCTGGTACTCTTCGGGATAGGGATCGAGATTCGGCCTCGGGCGCGCAAACGGATCGCCATGCTGGCTGACGGACGCCCCGCATCCGAACTCGCTGACCGCGATCATTCTGCGCGTCGGCATTTCCGCCAGCACGCGGCGAACGGCATTCGACAGGTCCCATCCGCCGTCACCCGCATACCACGGCTCAAGGTTGTACCAGCCCGGATACAGGTTGAATCCCTGCGCGTCCGTGATGCCGTATATCGGCCTGCGCAAGGCGTCGCACCCCGCCGAGACCGTCGGGCGCGAAGCGTCGTCGCGCTTGATCTGCGCGTGTATCTCCTTCAGCAGGGAGACGGTCGGCTCCATCGGCATGTCCTTGCCGCCCTCCCCGAAAATCTCGTTGTAGAGCCCCCACATCACGACGGACGGGCGGTTCCTGTGCTGGGCGATCATCTCCCTCGCCATGACAAGGGCGTTCGAGCGGAAGGCCTCGGTGAAGGAAAGCTCGTCTATGAGCGGGAGCTCCGTCCATACGAGAAGGCCGCGCGCGTCGCAGAGCCGATAGAACTCGGCGGCATGTGGATAGTGCGCCGTCCGCACGGAGTCCGCGCCCATCCGCTTGATCCAGTCCACGTCCTCCGCCAGGTCGGCCGCCGACACGGCCCAGCCCTTCCCGTCCCGGTCCTGGTGCTTGTTCACGCCATGAAGCTGCCGCCGATGCCCATTCAGGTAAAAGCCGTCCGCTCGGAATTCTACCGTGCGGAACCCGAACGTCTCCTCCACCTCGTCGCGGCTTCCCGACCGCTCGATCCGCAGCGTCAGCTCATAGAGGTGCGGATTCTCCGGAGACCAGAGCCTCGGATTCGGGAAATCGAATTCCTGCACTTCGTCCTTGCCGCCAAGCACCGAGATGCGGGCCACGACGTGGCCTGTCGCCGGATCTGGCTCAAGCACGACCCCTGAACCGCCGTCCACAAGCGGATTTATGCATATGGGATCGGTCTCTATCAGCCAGACGTCGCGGTAGACGCCTCCGAACATCGAAAAGTCGCCCGAGATCGGCGGCACGTCACGGTCATACGAATTGTCTGCGACTATGCGCAACCCGTTTCCTGAAGGCTTCAGCATTCCGGTGATCTCGCAGGCAAATGCCGTAAACGCGCCGTAGTGGCGGGTCGCCAACGATTCGTTGACCCATACCTCGCACTTGCTCGAAACGCCCTCGAAGCGGAGGAAATAGCGTTTTCCGGGTCGAGGAGCGGGGAGGCTGCGCCCGTACGTATGGGCGCCACGCGCATAAGACGGACTGCCGACGGAAGTCCCCGGGTTCTTGACGAGCGTGTTCTTCCCGTCCGCCGCATCGAAGGCATTCCACGTATGCGGCACCGACACGGGCTTCCCGTCGAATGTCCATCCGCCTCCGCTCAGGCACGTCACCGTACGCGCCGCCGCGACGGCGACGGGCAGGACGGCCAAAGCCAGCACAGCGCACGGAACTCGCATCATCTCGCCCCGAATGAGATGAACTTCGCGCCGCGCGGCCCCAAGTCAATCGCGCAGACGCCCGACGTGAAGTCGTAGCGGTCGCCGTCCAGCAACTCTATCCCGACAGAGGAAAGCCCCTTTACCGACACATTCTGGACAACAGCCGCATCCGTGTCGTTGAGCAGCACCAACACTCCCTTCTTCCCGGCGGCGAACCAGGCCCAGAGCTGGCGCGGACCGGGCGAGGAAAGCGTCACGGGATGCGGCCCTTCATGGAAGTAGGCATGGTATTCAACATTCGGACCAAGATGCCTGATTGGCGAATCGACCTTGAAGAACTGCGGCCCCTCCTCGTGCGCAGGCCCGCGCGGGATGCAGAGGTCGTGTATCTTCTCGTAAGCCGCGCAGTGGCGGATCGCACGGTCTGTCTCGCTCTCGTGCGGATCGTAGCCCGCAAGGAGTTCCGGAGCGAGGCATTCACGCGCACGGCGCAACTGCGGCGGCGTGTGGACGACCATCTCGGCAGCCCTCGGCACGAAATACGACTGCATCATCTCAGGCGTGAACACGTCATAGTAGTTGTAGTTGCGCTGGACCCGGAACATCATCCTCTCGCCCGTCGAGATGCTGTCGAAGAACACGTCCCCGGGCGTCCGGCGGCATCCGGGATGGCCGTGCAGCAGCCCGTCGCTGTTCTTCGCCTTCACGAGGCGGTAGGCCCGCTTGTGCAGCTCCCGCGTCGGCTCCGTCGACCAGTCGCGGTGCGCCACTCCGAAGTCGTCCTTCCAGACGCAGGGATGGCTCGCGTTGAAGCACTGATGCGGGTTCGCGAGGTCGAAATAGAGGTCCTTCGCCTCCGGGGCCGGAACGTTGAAGTACCAGTCCACGCCCCACAGCTTGGCCTCGAAGAATCCCTTGGTGGCCAGGCACCCGTACGTCCAGTTGTTGTGCTGCCGAAGCGACGGCGTAGCGAGCGGCGCCTCGTGGCAGAACGCGCCTGGCTCGGTCGTCGTCCAGTCCGCCTGGAACCAGTGCCAGATCGGGTCTTCCGGCGAGGCACCGCACGAGCCGTTGTAGAGGTAGACGCGCTTTCCCTGACGGATCCTGTCGCGCCACGGCTTGAACCGCAGCGGGTCGTCAAAGCCAGGGTACTTCGTCTCGTAGTAGTCGCAGAGGTAGCCCGTCCACCAGACAAGCTGGTCCATGTCGAGCGCGGCCAGCGCGCGGTTCTTCGGCTTGACGGGCGTCGGCTCAAGGTAATGGCGGACGGTCCGGCTCTCGCCGCCCGAAAGCGGCGTGTCGACGAATGCGCTCGTCACCGTAACGACATCGCCCTCCGCGCGAACCGACACGGCCTTGTCAAGTTCACGGACGCGCGTGCCGTGCAGGTTGTAGAATCCGCCCATGAGCCCCACACGCCCCGGCATCCACCAGAACGGCTTCAGCTCCGGGTTGAACGCGCGGGACCAGTCGCCGGACTTCGGGATCAGCACGTCCGGGTTGCCCTCGGCCGAGCAGTCGTCGAATCCGATGACGCACGTGCGATTGACCGGAATGCGCCATTCAAGACTCTCCACTGGCGCACGATACGCAGTCTCAAGGCGGATGTGCCCGTCGAACTCGCAAAAGGCATCGACCGTCACGGGGGCTTCGCGCGCGACAAGACGGTATGTCGCCGATGCGTTCCGGCACGCCGTCCGTGCGACGTCGAACGTCAGCGGCGTCCCGTTCCAGAGCATAGTCGCCGGCGCGGCGAGCATCGGCGTGCCCTGATTTACGATCTGCTCCACGACGCCACGGCCGCCGAGCTTGATCTCGCGCCCCCATACGGAAACCGTCCCGTCGGGCGCGAAGACCGGCTTCGTCCACGGCGGCGGGACGGTGTCCTCGTCGCCAAGCGCAGTCCCCTCCCACGGCATCGGGCCTGACGGACGCATCAGGTTCGACACGTCGGAATGCACTACATTCCCGGCCGCGTCAAGGAAATCGACGTGCACGCGGTAGAAGCCGCCTTGCAAGCCGCTGACGTCGAAGTCGAGCGTGCGCTCGCCGTCCGCCGGGCCGATGGGACGCTCCGCTGCCCAGGCCCGGACCGTGTCCGTCTTCAGGTCGTTCATCGTCAGGCGCAGCCTGTACCCTGGCTCCTTCGTCCAGCCGCTGAACTTCACGCGCAGGACATCCGGCGGGACGGCCCAGAGCGTCGCGAAGTCAAACGGCTTCTCCGGCGCGTGGAACGTGTCGGCGAGATAGTAATGGAATTCCCCGTCCCTCGTCCAGAAACGGAAATTGAGCTTGCCGCTTTGAGGCGCTTTGCCGCCCACCGAAATGACGCCATGCGACCCTGCGGCGATTGCCTGGGACTTCCGCTGCATGAGATAGTCCGGGCGCGGCCCGGTCGCGAAGAGGCGCGTGGAGAATACGGCGTCTTTTGCCGGGATGATCTCCACGCGGTTCGAGATCATCCTGTCCCCTACAACGCCGAAATCGCCGAGACAGAACTTAGGCGCGGCGGATGACAGGCGCAGCCGGACGCTGCCATGCGCTCCGGGCGAGGTCTTCAACGGCAATGCGCATTCCACGCCATCCTTCGGCTTCACGCCCAGCGCTTCCCACGCGAACGTCTCGTCCCCGACGTGGACGGCCTCGCTGTCGTACCAGATGGCGACAGGATCCGCGTTCAGGCTCAGCGGACAAATCGCGGACGGGTCATCCGCCGTGCCCGGCGGCAGGATGAGGCTAAGTGTGGTCGCAAAGAAGGCTGCCAGCATGTCGATCAAGCTCCATTCCGTCAACGCACAGTCAGCACCATGCCAACCATGTTGTCGAACCTGCCGATCAATGCGCCAAGAGCGTCATCCTCGCCCGGCTCGTACGTGAACGTCAAACTGTCCCCCAGCGATGGCGACAAATAGGCGTATTGCCTCGTCTGGCCCGCCGTAGCCGTATCCACGACCTCGCCATTCAGGCGAATCATCAGCGTACCGGTGCCGGCAACGGAATAGTTGAGCCTCATCGGCGTAGGGGCGTTCGCGCGCGGACGCCACGACATCTCCAGTGCGCCTGACAGCAGGCGGATCATACGCGCAGCATCTTCAACGGCCGTCGCCGGGGCGGCATCCACCTTCAGCCGATTGCCCGACAGGGCCTTCGCATAGCGATCACGCCAATCGGCTTCCACTGCGCCCACATCCATCATTCCATTCCAGATCTGGCAGTGGCCGGCAAGGTCGCGATCGCGGTCCTCCGCAGGCACCGACTCGGGATTCCCCCGGTCGATCGCTACGTTCTCGCCGATCTTCGGCGTCACGCCGTCCGCCTCGAACGCGAGCGGCGTCGCGTCCGCGCCAAGGAGGCAGCGGTGGTCGCCTGCCGGCAGGCCCGCCACCTCCACGCCCGGCGCGAACACGCAATCGTGGACGTTGGACGAGACGCACGTCACCCTTCCGCCCAGGACGATCGTGTTGCGGATCAGGGCGTTCTTGTTGTCCAGGTGCGCTTCCGCAGGCAGCGCCGTGTCCGGCTGACGGTTGTCCGCCCCGACCGTGCAGCCGTCCAGCCACCCCTGATAGAGCCAGGCCAGGCTGCCCGCGTTGCCGTCGGCGAACGTGCGCACGAGCCGCGCCAGGTTAGCGCCGGTGCCCAGGTACGTGCCGACGTTCCCGACAATCCGGCACCGCCGGCAGGTCACGCGGCAGACGCCGCCGCCGCGCACCGCCGCATTGTCCGCGATCACGCAGTCCCTTACGACGGATGTGTCGGCGGACGATCCGCAGACGCCGCCGCCGCGCCCGTCGTCGTTGGGCAGGTCGGCCCAGCCGCTTTCGGGCGAGTCGGTGCTTCCGCCCGTGATCGTGAAGCCCTCAACCGCCGCGTCCTCGTTCAGGAAGACGCCGCGCACCGCATCCGCGCCCAGGCGGCCCAGGCCCTTCGGGCTGGTTGCCGCCGCGCCCACGATAAAGGTCGTCTCGGCGCCGTCACGCGAGCGGACGGTCCGCTTGCGCGGCACGACGACGCGGCTCCTGACCTTCGCGCCGTCCGCGTGGAGGCGGGCTTCGGCCTCGGACTCGTAGCGGCCCGGCAACGCGATTACGACATCGCCCGGCTCCGTCAGGTCGAGCGCGGAGTTGATGCATCTCTTCGGCTCGGTCTCGTAGAGGCCGCTGTTCGACTCCTTGCCGTTCGTGGCGTCGGCCCAGAAGTTCGTGCCGTAGACGGCCGTGACCGTGAAAGAATCCACGCCCGGATAGTCGGCCAGCCTCAGCGTCCAGGTGCGGTTCGTCGTGGCGACAAGCGAGCCGTTCACAGCATAGCCGACGAGAGGACGGCTGAGAGCCGTCGAAGCGACGGCAATCTCGCCGGCGGAGTCGAACGCCTTTGGCTCCGCCGGTTCGATGCCGTCCCTGTATGTCGTCTCGAACAAGGCCCCCGGCACCGTCGTCTCGACCGCGCCAGCCGTGAAGCGTCCGTCCGCGCTTCCCTTGAACGCCACGCCAAAGGCGTCCGTCGGGCATCCCTTAAACATCAAGTCGAACCTGGCCAGCCCCCTGGCCAGCGAACAGGCGACAAGCCGCAGGTCGCCGCCGCCAACGTCGGCAAAGCCAGCCCTGACGCCAAAGACAGACCCCTCCTGGTTGCCGCCGGCTTCCGTATGCGGCGTTCCGCCCACGGCATACGCGAGCGTGTGCTTGTGCAGGCCTCCGTTTTCAATGCCGTAGCCATTGATGTCTCCAGAATCGCCGCCATTGTCAAGGACCGAATTGTATACCTCGCCGATGCTCATGAAGGACTTCTCTGAAGTTCTGCCGACGGAGACATTGTAGGCGCGCGTCTCCCCGGTGATGAGATAGTGCGAACCGTTTCCGTCCGGTCCGCACCCCCACGCCAGAGAGCTGGCAATAACGCCGCCGGCGGCAATGCTTCCGCCGAGCGTCAGAGAGGACGTGAACCGGCAACGAACCGCATTCGCCTGGTAGAGGAGCCCGTTCGCCGACTCGCATCCTGTCACCACGCAGTCGCTCAGCCAAAGCGCGCCAAGCCCGCCTCGATAGGCGACGGACCCGCGCGCGTCCTTGTCCACCGCATCCGCACCGGAATGGCCGGAGGCAAACGTGAAGCCCGAGAGGACAAGGGCTTTCCCCGTTCCCGAATAGGCATGGACGCAGCGGATCGCATCATCCCCCAGCCCGCCCGTCGTGCCGTCGGCCTGGCCGAGGATCCGCGTCCCTGCGGGACCTTCAACGGCGACAAAGCGAATGCCCGAGTCCGGATTCTTGACGGCGAGCCGACACCTCAGCGTGCCGCAATCCGAGGCCGGCGTCTCCGTCCCGTTGTAATAGTCGCCCGGGCGAACGTACACGACGCATCCGTTCCCCTTCGTCACCGCGACCGCAGCCGCCTTCTGCAGGGACTGGTACGGCTTTTCTTCCGAACCGTCACCCGTCTCGTCCGAACCAACCTCCCTATCGACGTGGAGAAGCGCGTCGGCCGTCGCAAGGCCATAGGCCGTGTCTGTCGCGCCGACCCTCGGCAGGCGCGGCAAGTCTACGGAATCGTCCACGTTCAGGAGAACACTGTGCGTCTCGGCCCCGTCGCCAGCCGTCGCGTTCAGGTAGCCGAGAGCCCGCCTCCTCGGCAGGCGGAGCCGGAATGACGACGGATAGGCGACCGCCCCGGCCTTCTCGCGGAGGAACGAGCCCGCCTTGCCGCCCATTACGACGACCGGCCCGAAGGCCGCCTGCCGCGCGCCGTTCGCCCACGTCGCGCCGGCATAGGGCTGGGCGAACGACGGCGCCCACGTGGAGTCGTCCGCCGCAAGCGACACCGTCTCCTGCACGGCGCCGACGTTCATCGCCGTCCCGTCCGCCGACAGGCGCGCAGCGCCAAGGAAGTCGGTCGCGCCGCCCAGCGACAGGTCGGCCCGTGCCGCATCGCCCCTCCCGTCAAGGTCAGAACCAGCGACCGCGCGGAAGTCATTCGCGAGCGGCGAATAGAGGCAGGATTCGTATGTCGCCGTCCGGCAATTCGCGTCATGCCCATAGTCCGCCCAGTCGTTGTCGGTCACGCAGCTGTTGAAGCCCTTGTCCTTGACGTTGCCAAGCGCAGTCCTGAAAATCGCGCAGTTGTCGCACGCGGCGCCCGAATCCTGCCATACGCCCGTGGCGTTCTCGACGATCGTCGAGCCGACGATGCGCCCCGTGTACGCGCCGAGGCCAGTGCCGACCTGGAGGCCGCCGTTCCGCGCGACGATGGAATTCCATACCTCCGAAGTCCGGAAGCAGATGCCGACATTCGCCGCGTTGCAGCCCGTCACCAGGCAGCGGACCACCCGGCAGTTCGCCGTCGCGCCGCCGCTGCGGGCCGCGCAGTCGCGGATGATGCAGTCCTCCACGCGCGTGCCCGCCGTGGCGTTGCCGAAGACGCCGCCGCCCAGGTTCTGGTCTGCGCCTGTTCCGCCGCCGTCAAAGCGCGTGCGCCCGCCCTCCAGCGTGAAGCCGCGAATGACGACGCCCGCGACCGTCGCCCGGACGCAGCGGACGGCGTCGTCGCCAAGACCGAGATCCGGGGATGGCGAGAGCGGACTCGTCGCCGCCCGGCCGCGGATGACGGTATTGGTGCGGCATCCAGTCTCCTCGAACGCCGCCGCCACGAGCGTCAGCCTCTTCGTGATGCAGACGCGATTCAGGCACCCATCCGAATCAGCAGTCTCGCCGACATCGTATATGCCCGGCAGAACGAACACCGTTCCTCCGTCCTCGACCGCATCCACGCCCTTCTGTATCGTCGCAAACGGGCTTTCGGCCGTGCCAGGCCATTCGTCGTTTCCGCGCGACCTGTCAACATGGGCAGTCGTGGCGGCAGACGCCAATCCCACGCCCAGGCCGATGAAGCCAACAGCCATTGACCGGATAACATTCTTTACGTCCATGTTTGAACCTCACTTTGCGTTTTCAACATCATTCCACAAGCGACCTTGCGAACCTTCCCGGCACGAGCCAGACAAGGAAGCATACGAGCCATGATGCGCACCACGTCCAGCAGCACGCCGCGAAGGATTCCATTCCTACTCCAATCCGGGGGAAGAGCCAGGCGTGCAGAACCCAGCCGACCGCCAGGTGGCAGCAGTAGATGCCCATGCAGAATCTCGAAAGCCAGCCGATTGCGCCGCAAAGGATCGCCGGTGCCCGATCAAACGGCAGGCAGTAGAAGAAAGTGACGGTCCCGAGCGCCATCAGGACAAGGCTCACCCCTTGATATCCGAGACCGGCGGGACGCGGGAATCCGCCCGAATAATGGACAAAGAAGAGCAGGAAAAGCCCGACCGCGGCGAACAGCGCCTTCGTCGCGCCGGAAGCCTCCTCGATCCGCTTGCGGCTGAATCCGATCAGCAGCGCAAGGGCGGCATACGGGAACATCGCGAAAAGCCGTCCGACAGAATACTTGAACTCGAAGCCGAAGCGATCGAAGAGGAATACGTTAAGCCCCGAATACTGAAGCACGAGGCACAGCATCATGCCGCCGACGAGCAAGGCCGTACGCACATTCTCACGGATTGCGTACCTGAACAGCGCAAACAATCCCGCAGTCCAGAAGATCATGTTCGAGTGGAACCAGAACTGGTGGACAAGCCGGCGGTCAAGCCCGAACACCCATTGGCGCACGAGATCCCATCCGTCCACGGCGAGGTCGAAGCCATAGTGCCGCAACTCGGTGGTGCCGACCGTGGAATCGACGAACGCCGGTGAAAAGGCGGAGCAGGCGACTATCAGCGCGTAGTATATCAGCGGCCATGCGAAATACGGGACGCACAGCCGCCCAAAGCGCTTCCTGAGCCACGCCGCATCGCCTGTCGCAAAGCGGTTCGCGGTAAGGTAGAAGCTCATCAGCAGGAAGCACGGCACAGCCAAGCTGCGCATCGCGGACAGGAACGCCCACGCGCCCGTCAGCCCCTTCTGATGCCAGAAGTGATCGACGACAACCTCAAAGCTGAGCCATACCCTCAGCAGGTCCAAGCCAACATTCTTCCTCATGGCGGCATTGTATCACACAGCCATCCATAACAGCCTCGACACGTCTATCGGCGACAGGCGTTTCGCGCGTTCCTAAAGTACACAGATCAAAAGCCCTTCCCGACGATGAGCCGAGCGGGGCAAGTCATCCTGCGGGAGAAGCGCCTCCCCTCGAGAAAGGCAAGCATCCGCAGCGACAGGTCCTCGGCGCATGCGACCAGATCCTGCTCTACATACGCCACGGGGAATGGCGAGAACGGTCGGTTCCCCCTGTTCGAGAGCGTGACGACCCGCATCTGATCGGGGATGCGCAGCCCGGCGCGGTGAATCGCCCACAGCCCGGCGGCGGCGAACGAGTCGTCCGCGAAATACACAAGATCTACCTTGGGCTTGCGCGGGGCGGCCAGCCGGTCGCACAGTCTCCGGTAGATCAAGCCCGCGCTGTTCTCGAACCGGTTGACGCTCGTGTCCGGACGGACGGCCATGCATTCCGTAGCTATGCCCCTCTCCCCGAAAGGGATCTCGAACATCTGGTCCGTGTCGTCGATTGCCATGCGCAAGGCGCGCTTGACTCCCCTCTCCGAGCAGAGCTTGGCCAATTCGACCATCGCCCTTGACTCCGAAAGCGAGACAAAACCCACAGCGTCGCCGTTCATGTCGCCTACCGAGCCGGCTATCGCGAAGTACGGGACGTTCGCATTGCGTATCTCCGACACCGTGGCCGCGTCCAGGTGGGCGCCGACTACGAGCCGATGCCCGCCCTGAAGCGCCCGCCTCAGCGGCAGGGCCTGCTCTTCCGCATCCCCCTCGCCATTCAGGACATTCACGAAGTCAACGCGCCAGCCCTCTTCGGACAGTCTCATCGCGATGTTCTTGAAGATCATCCCCCGGTAGTAGTAGGACTGCCTGCCATAGCTCACGAACAGCACGCTGCCGCGCCATACGAAACGCCTTCCGCCCAACACGACAAGGCCGGACCGCGGCCTGCCCCTCAATACGCCTTCGTTCTCCAGCATCCGAACCGCGTCGCGTGGCACGCGCACGCTCGTCCCGCACAATTCGGCCATCCTGGCGATGCTCGGCAGCCTGTCTCCCGGCTTGAAGTCTCCGGCCGCGATCGCCCGGCATATGTTGTCCGCCAGCTGTGAAGCCAGCGAACCGGGACAGGAATGGTCAAGTCTGCATATAGCCATGCTCATGCGCGCATTCTACCATATTCACGATCCTTGAACGGGGAAATGACGCCAGTCGCGGCACATCGGTCCTTAATCCGCACTGGAAGTGCGAAATACAGGGTGGATTCCCGATGTCCGGCACGGCGACATTTGTTTTGTGCTATAATGGCTCTCATGATGGAAAGGCACACAATCGACATGAGAAACCTGCTAATTGCCGCACTGCTCATAACATCTGCGGCCGATGCGTCAATGCCAAAGGCAATTGCGACAGCCCCCGGCGCGGCACACTCCTGTGGCGAGGACGTGCGCAACTTCGCGCTCGCCGGAAGGTTCCGCGCGGAAGGCGGAGCCGCCGCAAGGCTCGCATTCCATGCGGACGGCGCCGGCGGAGGATACGAGGTGCTGTTCCGCAACGGGCCGATCGACGGAACGCGCAAGACGGGGTCGCTTTCCCACGTGCGGAACCTGTACCGCTCTCTGGCCGAGGATGGGTCGTGGTGCGCATTTGACATAACTGTGCGGGAGCGGAACGTAGAGGTGAAGGTCGGCGGCGTGACCGTAGTGCGATACACGGAACCTGCGCACCCGTGGCGCACGGCGGCGCATTCGCGACAGTTGTTCGGCCGCGGCGACTTCGTCTTCACCGGAGAGGCCGGACGCGTCGAGTTCGAGGATCTCGCGCTTGCGCCGATACCGGATGGGGTGCGCAACCCGGCGGACACCATGCCTCCAATCGACGAACAGACCGACCGCGCCATACGAAAGCAGCAGACAGACTTTCCCGTGATAGATTTCCACGTCCACCTCAAGGGTGGCCTCACAAAGGAGATGGCCCACGCGAAAAGCCTGAACTATGGGATCAACTACGGCATTGCCCCGAACGTCGGTGAGGGCGGCGTGGGGAGGATGCTTCGCTCGGATGCCGAGGCCGATGCCTACTACAGCGAAGTGAAGGACTCGCCGTTCCTGCGTGGCGCCCAGGGCGAGGGCCGCAAATGGCCGTACGAATTCTCGCGCCGGGCGCTGGAGAGATTCGACTACCTGTTCACCGACTCCATGACCATCGTCGATGACGGAGTGCCGCTCCGCATCTACCGTCCCGCCGAATTCCGCCTCAACGGACGCTCCCGGGAAGAATGGATGGACTTCCTCGTCTCGCAGATCGAGCTTATCCTTTCGAACGAGCCTGTTGACATATACGCGAACGCGACATACCTTCCCCCACCTCTCGCCCCATACTATGATGCACTGTGGACCGACGCCCGAATCACAAGGCTGCTCGACACCCTCGCGAAGAACCATGTCGCCCTTGAGATCAGCGCCCGCTACAGGATCCCAAGCGCGAAGATCATTGCGCGCGCAAAGGAACGCGGCATAAAGTTCACTTTCGGCACGAATAACGGAGACGCCGACTTCGGGCGGCTCGAATATGCGCTCGACATGGTTGACGCTTGCGGACTCACAGCCTCTGACATCTGGTTCCCCTCGGAGAGCGTCCGCTCAAGCCGTCCGTTCATCCCGTACAACGTGTTCCGCTCGCCATCCAAATGATCGCCATGGGGAATCGCCGGCCCGGCATCGCATGGGCATACCTGCGCGGCACTATCGCTGGGATGCTCGGGCTATGAGGCGCGGCGGCGAAGCACAAATGTGCGGCACATGCGCATAGCGCAGCTTTTTATGGTAGAATCCGCGCCATGTTTCCAAGAAGAATAAAAATCTGTGACGCCTTCGGGATACCGGTATATCTGGATGTCTCGCTCATCTTCCTCCTTCTCGTGTTCGCCACGGATGGCGGCCCGTTCATGCTGTCGATGGCCTGTGCGCTGATGCTGCTCGTCTCGATAACCGCACATGAGCTCGGCCATGCGCTTACGGCGCGGCTGTTTGGCTATGGCACACGCGACATCACGCTGTCACTGCTTGGCGGATGCGCCTCGTTGATCGCGCTGCCCCGCAAGGCCTGGCAGGAGCTGCTCACGGCAATCGCAGGGCCTTTGGTAAGCTTCGCGATCTCCGGCCTGGCATACCTCTCGCTCCTTTTCATGCCGATGGACAGATGGACTGCCATATTGCTTTCCTACACCGTATGGATGAACCTGATGCTGGGCGCATTCAACCTCCTGCCTGGATTCCCGATGGATGGCGGCAGAGTGTTCCGCTCGCTCATGCGGGCGTTCATGTCGCGTACGCGCGCAACCTACATCGCAATGATCGTAGGGCGAGTGGTTGCCGTACTGTTGGGGCTATGGGGACTTCACCGCATAGTCAACGGCGGCGGCTGGGGATTCGTGACGATACTCATCGCATGGATGATATGGCGCGAAGGCTGGCGGGAATACCAGATGGCGCGGATGGAGTCCGGCTGGTGGGGCGGCGGCTGGAGCGCCAAGGTCTCGCCTCCGCCATACGGCGGGGACGATGACGAAGTCCGCGTCCGGGAAGATTGACCCGTCCCGCCGGAATTAAGGCCGTCCCTGCCGATGGCCTTTTGCCCATGCGTTCATGCCGCCGTCACTCGCAGTGAAGGCAGTCGATGGCTTTCAGGCGGATCAGCTTGGTCGCGTGCGGCGGCACGACGGCAGAATAGCGCCGCGCGTGCTTGCCTTCGCATCTCTGCCGCCAGCAGTCGCGCACCCAGCAGTGCGCGTCTGCGCCGACCTCCGCAAAGTCCACGGACACCTCCCGCGCAAGCGGATAGCGGTTCACGAGCGCGACGGCGACGTCTCCGTTCGCGAGCGGACGCGCCCAGACGCTCTCGCCATCCAAATGGCGGTAGCGCCGCGCCGGGCGTCCGAGCCGGTCCTGGCTGATGGCGATCACCTCGTCGTTCACGAGCAGCGAGCGGGTGAAGCCGTCAAGCTTCGTGAGGTCGCAGCCTATCAGCAGCGGCGAGCAGACCATCGCCCAGAGCGAGACGTGCGTGTACTGCTCGTTCGGCGTGAGGAAGGACGGGTGGTCGTAGCCGAACGAGAACTGCTCTCCGACGATCATCATGTCGGGATCAGCCCAACAGCCCGGCCCCGCGTATTTCCAGAACTCCCCGCCGCGGCAGGAATCCAGCGCCTTCTCCATCCAGAGCCACTGGTCCTTCATGTCGTCGCACGTGCGCCAGCCGTTCGCCCCGTTCGCCCGGCACCACTCCTCGACCCGTCCCATGCCGTACTGGCAGTAGGAGAAGAAGATGTCCCGCTTCTGCCGCCGCAGGCACTCGCTCATCAGGCGGTATGGCCGCGCACAGTCCTCACGGAACTCCCAGGCCCGCCGGTCCCACCAGCCGCCGGGAAGCCCCGTCTCCCTCTTGAAGACGTCGTTGTAGCTGCACCAGTCGTACTTCAGGTAGTCGAATCCCCAGTCGGCGTAGCGCTCCGCGTCCTGAAGCTCATGCCCGTAGCTGCCCTCGCATTCGCCGCACGTCCGGGGGCCGGGGCTGGAGTAGAGGCCCGCCTTGAAGCCGAACGAATGGATGTAGTCCGTCAATGCCTTCATGTCCGGGAAGGAGCGGTTCGGGAGGATCTTCCCGTCCCCGTCGCGCGCCGCGCCAATGACGTCCTCGCGGCCAAGCTCCCTCTCGCGGATCGCCACGCGCGCGCAGCCGGACGTGTTCATCTGCCACCAGTCGTCAAGGTTGACATACGCCCACCCGTGGTCGCCGAGCCCCGACTCGTCCATCGCGCGCGCGGCCGCCATCGCCTTCTCCTGGGTGAGCCGGTAGCAGCAGGTGTTCCAGCTGTTCCATCCCATCGGGGGCGTCAGGGCGATCGTCTCGCCGACCGCAAGCCGAATCGTGCGCGTCGCCCGCCCATGCGAATTCTCCGCCGTGACCTCGATGTCGTAGTCCCCGGATTCCGCCGGCGCGACGCCGCCCAGGACGCCCTTCGCCGTGTCCAGCGTCACGCCCGCCGGAAGATTCCTGGCGGAGAACGTCATCGGGCGCTTGCCTGACGTGGCCACGCGGAAGATGACGGGGCGGCCGGGCCGGACTCCCCAGATGTCCGCGCCGTTGATGCGCGGCTCCGGCTTTTCCGGCGGCGTGAGTACGCCAAGCTGCGCGAACGCCGAAGGATCGTCCACGACCTCCAGCTCCGCGCCTGCGTCGCAGGTGAAACGCGCGTCGATCCAGTCGGCGTTTATCGCCTCGAACGCGAACCAGCGCGCGGCGCCGACCGTCTCCAGCACGATCTCCCTCGCACCCGCCAGCACGACGTGCACGGGAACGGGCTTTGCGCCCTCCTGCACGTTCCCGGACTGCCAGACGACCAGTCCGTCCGCCCACACCTTGAAGATCGCGGCGGCCGGACGCTGGTAGCGGTTCGCGGCCTTCGCGTCGTCGTCGATGCCGACGAGCGCGTCGAAGGCCTTCACCTTGCCGTTCGCGCGGAAGGCGACGGCGCTTTCGGGGCGCGTGCCGAAGCCGCGCGCATGCGCCTTGCCGTTGATCGTCAGCGGATTGCCGTCCACCGACCGTCTCGCCCGCACCCGCTTGCCCATTCCGCAGCTCGCGGCCGAGAGGTCAAACTCGTCGACATAGCGCACGCCAGCCTCTGTCTTCCCCCGCCACGTCTCGCAGCCGCCCATCAGCACGAGAGCCGCCGCCAGGAATTTTCCGACGTTTATTTTCATCTCCATTGCCTCCTTGCCTTGGGCGAATCCGCTCCCGCCCCTCACCTGACCGTGACGTCGGCGTCCTCGAACACGTACTTCTCCCGCGCGTCGTCGCCGAGCTTCTCGCATCGCACGTTCTCAAGCAGGATGCCGTCGGCGTGGCGCACGTAGAATGCCCATGCCGGCAGGTTCTGTCCGTCGAACATGATCGCGTCCGGGTAGGCCGTCTCCTTCTCCGGCACCGGCCGTGCCGCATCCTCCGCCGTGCCGCCGCCGGGGAACGTGAAAATGCAGTTGCGGACGACGACATTGCTCGGACGCCGCCCCGGCACGCCCGTTATCGAAGAGGCCACGCGGCTGTCGGCGACGGTCGCCCTCACGTTCTCGATCAGCACGTTCCGCAGGTAGGTCTCCTGTCCCGGCGGAGGGTCGTGCCGCCTCTCGAAGCGAACGAAGACGGGCGTCAGGTATCCGTCGACCGTCACGTTCCGCACGGTGACGTTCTCCATGCGCCCGCCGTCGCAGACCTCAAGGGCCATGCCCGCGATGCCGGACAGAAGCCCCTTCTTCCCCGTGTAGCGCGACCAGTCGAACCGGAAGTTCCCGTTCGGACGGGCGAACTCGCAGTTCTCGACCGTCACGTCGCGGAAATCGCAATAGCTCCCCGTGCCGATCTTGAAGGCGTTGCAGCAGCTTGCCAGGCGGCAGTTGCGAATCGTCACGTTCGTCACGGCGAAGCGGATGTCGCTCTCGGTCTTCAGGACGATGGCGTCATCGTCGGCGTCGATGTCACAGTCCTCGATCAGGACGTTGCGCGATTCGATGTCAATCCCGTCATTCGTCTTGTTGACATGGTTGAAGCACGTCACGCGGCGCATCACCACGCCGTCGCAGTTCCGCAGGTGACAGCCCCACGCGCCGCCGCGACGGTAGGTGAAATCCTCAAGCGTCACGTCGCGACACCTGGTGAAGCGCATCATCACCGGCAAGGCCTGCGGCTGGCTTTCACCTGTCATGCGATGGGCCGCCGTCTCGCGGAACGCGAAGCCACGTCCGTCCAAAACGCCCTTTCCGACTATCTTCACGCCATCCGCGCCGGTCGCCGAGACGAAGGTCCGCTCCCCTTCCTGCGCCGCATAGTCGGCCAGGTTCGTCGATGCGTATACGACCGCGCCGTCGGCAAGCTCCAGCGTCACGCCCGTCTTGAGGCTGAACGGCCTGGCTTCCCAGTCGCCGGGCCCGACCGTCACCGTCCCGCCTCCCGCCTGCGCGGCCGCGTCGATCTTGGCCTGCAGGTCAAGCGGCCTGAGGGACGGTTCCGCCGCGAGGTCGATGGCAAACGAGCCGAGCGGCAGGTTGACCTCGCTGTAGATCGACCCGTGCCATGGCCGCGCATACAGGTAGCGGACACCGCGCGGACGCACGATGCCTTCCGTCGACAGGACGATCCTGTTCCCGTTGACGTTCCCCAGGAGACGCGGCTTCCCGTGACGCTCGACGCCCCTGAAGTTGACGATCTGCGCGGGCTTCCAGACGCCGTCCGCGCCGCAGATCTCAAAGCCGTTCGATGTCGAGGCGTACTGCTCGTTGTAGACGTAGAACTCCTTGACGTCGCGGAACGACAGCACCACGCGGTCCTTCTCGAGCTCCCAGCCCTTAAGCGTCGGCGAGTCGGCCCGTATCCCGTCAAACCCGTAGTCGCGCCTGAGGGCGTGAACGGCCAGGCGCTTCGCGACCGTCATCTTCTCGTTCGGATGGATGTCTGTCAGATTGCCGAGGTCATTGATGACGGCCATGCCGGCGTTCGGCTCCTCGGCGGCAAACTTCGCCTGGGCCTGCTGAAACTCGGGATGCCCGCCGCCGCCCCACGGCGCGATCTGCACGAAATAGAGCTTGAGGGCCGGGTTCGCGAACTTCCGCGACCAGCCGTCGTACAACGCGTGCATGAACGCGGCATAGGTCTCGGGATCCGCCGAGTTGGAACATCCCTGATACCAGACGAGCCCCCGCATCGCCATCGGCGCCCATGGATTCACCATTTCGTTCCAGAGCACGCTCGGCTGCTGATGCGCGGGCCTGCCCCGGACCTCCATGTCCGGGTCAAGCCCACGCGCGGCAAACCCCTCACGCGGAATCCACGGCTCTATGCGCGTTCCGCCCCAGTAGGACCCGACGATGCCGACCGGGATTTCCAGCGCCGAATAAAGCTCAAGGGCGAAATAGGCGCCGACAGCCGAAAAGCTCGGGCTTGCGCCGAGCGACTCCCGGTCGAACTTTCGCCAGCGCACCGGATAGGACGCAAACTCCTTCGGCTCGCGGCTGTACCTGTAGTTGGAGGCATAGCACAGCCTCACGAGCGGCTTGTCGGTCATCTGCGCGACAAGCGCGCCGTTGCGGTCGCGGAAGCGCGGCGAAGGGCCCCAGAGCGGGCACTCGGCGTTGGACTGCCCGCTCACGATCCAGACCTCGCCGACCAGCACGTCATTCAGCGTCACCGGCCTCGACGCGCTGCCCGTGACCGTAAGCACGCGTCCCTCCCGACAGGCCGGCATCTTCGGCAGACGCACCATCCACTTCCCGTCAGCCCCAGCCGCCGCCTCGACCGCGTTTCCCGCAAACGTCACGCGCACCGTCTCGCCGGACGCCGCCACGCCCCAGACCGGCACGTCGCGCTCGCGCTGCAGGATCATGCCGTCGGCGAACGGCGTTCCGAGGCGAACTGCCGCCGCCGAGTGGACGGCCAAGACAGTCACGGCAATAGAAGAAAGAGTTTTCATGGCTGGTAGTATAGCATTTTCCAGGCCGACCCGATCGCCTGAAGCGAGACCCCGCGCCTCATCGGACGGTAAACACGAGACCGCCCCGCTTCGCGCAGAACAGCACGTCTCCGCGCCAGAGCAGGCGAACGTCCGTTTCCGGGACTTCCGCACCCGCCGAATCGACAAGGCGGAACGCCGCGCTCCGCAGTCCGGGCGCCTCCGACGCGTCCACGATCGCCATCGTCCGCACCCGGCCGAGCGTCGCGGCATCGACAGCGACATCAATGTGTCCGTGCGCCGGACGGACAGATCCAACGGCCGTCAGCTTCGCCTGTGCGGTGATGCGGATCTTTCCCACAAGGCATGCCGACGGCGCGGTCGCGACAATTGACGCGGATCCGTTGAGAAGCGCCTCGTCCACCTACAAGGACCCGCCGCGAGAGGCCGTGCGCGGCTCAACGGTCAGAGAGGCGTTCTCCTGCAGCGTCAGTTCGGAGACGCGAGCCGCCGGGTCGCTTGCCGCGCCATGCCATGACGCAAGCGACAGGTTCAGGGCGTCCGTGACCGCGCGCGAACCCAGTTCCGACGCGTAGTTGCCGCGAAAATGCAGCTGATAGTTCTGCACATACGCCGTCATCGACGATCCCCAGCTCGCCGTCGATCCGAAGAACGCCGGATAAAAGACCTCCGGCAGGTTGTCGAACGTCCTCGAAGCCGCATAGTCAAGCGAAATGGCCGCGCAGACGACCCGGACGGACAGCGTGCCCGCCCCGTCATACCTGACGCTTACGTTGAACGTGCGCCCCTTCGCCAACGCCATCTGCTGCATGGGCGTTTCGCGAACGCCGCCGGCGAACCAGCCGAAGCCCTCTCCCTTGTAGCTTCGCACGTAGAAGCCGGCGGACTCCGCCGCGCCGGGGTAATAGTAGGAGTCTGTGCCGTTGTCTTCGCACGTGCCGGCGGAGGACGTCGGCATCAGCGCGAACGAAATGCCCTGTGCGCCGCCCTGCGAACCGTCGGAATCGGAGCCGGGCGTGCCGAAAGCTTCGCAGGCCCAGTCAAAGTCGAGGGCAAACGGACGATCCCGGTAAAGAGGAGCCTGCCCTGTCGCGCCGAACTTCAGGCTCTTGTCCTTTTCAGCCGGCACCATCAGGCGCGAAACCTGCAACCCCTTGCCATCTCTGATCAGCGACTCCCCCGCACAGGCCCAATTCCCCTCCGCGATCCCGTATTCAGCCGGCGCCGACTTGGATGTCGCGCCTCGGTCGATTCGTCCGGAGATCGCCGAGAACTCCTGGAACACAAACATGCGGCGCTCGTTCCCCCAATCTGTCGAACTGCCCGTCCACCCCATGTAGAACTTCTCTTCGCTTTCCCCGAGAGCCGAAGTGAAGTCATGCGACAGCACGACGGGGACGCGTCCCTCCTGCGCCATGGTCACCGTCCACCGGCGGTTTGTGCAGCCGATCGTGAAGTCAATCGCCTTCATCGGATCCACATTCGCGCCACCCGCCTCGCCGAACTTGATCCAATCGGAGTCTGGGACCGAGACGTTCGCGTTCTCAACCCACCTCACGCCCTTCTGGTAATGATGGAACATCAGTCCGCAGCTCCCCGGCGGCATGCCAAGCGCGGCGCTCCCCAGGCCCGCGCTCTCGTAATCGCTGTACGCCTCCGGACCGGCCGGTTGCATGACGAACGTCCAGCCAGCGACCCCGTTCGTGTCCTGGTTCTCGCGAAAGTCAACACAGGGCGCGTAGCGGAAGCTCACCTCCCAGCACGCCGATGCCGGCAGCGGGTCGTTGAGCCACACGGCATGGTACTGGTGTCCGCCGTCGTCGATCAGCACGAGATTCCCGTCGGCGTTCAGATGCGCCAGTTCCTCGCTGAAGACCACGCCCTTGCCGTTGACCGGCATAACCGTCCGCCCGACCGTGATCCAGTCACGCCCCGGCCCAGCCACCGTTCCGAGAGCCGCCATCTGAGGCAAAGGCTTCGCCGAAAGCACTTCGTCCGTGACGGCAATCGACTCCGCCGCCCTCACGGGGGCGCAAGACAATGCGGCCACTGCCGCGACTGCCAGCGTTTGCACGTTCATTTCCTGTCTCCTTCTGCTTCTCTGGTCTTGCCGTTGGTCCCGTCGGCGTCTGAAGCATGACAGCCGGCGGAGACTTGCCGCGATGCGGCTTCGCATGTGCGCGTCCGGATCGTGTCAATCACCCGCGCGAAGTCCTCGACCCTGCGATCGTCGCCCTTCCACGAGCAGTACATGAATCCCATGCAGCCCCGCGTCCGGAAGCCCGCTTCGACCTGCTGACGCGTGTAGCTCATCGCCGGATCGTTCGCATCGTGGTCATAGTAGGACCCGACAAGCGTTCGGAAGCCTTCCGCGGAAAAGAAATCCAGCGCAGCTGCGGCCTTCTTCGGGTTATCGTCCCAATACAGCATCACGATATCCCTCGGCACGTGTTTCCAGGATTCCGCAAACGTGGTCGCGCAGGAATAGAAGTCCTCGTGGGCGTTAAGCAGAGGGTCGAACATGTCGCTCCAGATGAAGACCGTGATCGCCGGGTCCTGCCGACGGACGGCCTCGCGCATCGCCGTGACCGTCTCCCCGAGAAGCCGCCCCATCGTCTTGCCGCTCATGCGGCAAGCGGCGCACGTGCCTCCGTTGCGGTACTCGTTGATGCCGATCATCCAGTCCTTGGGACGGAGAAGCGCGTACGTCGAACGTGCGCTCGCCTCGATCCGCTCCCGGAGGCGCGGGTGGCTCAGGCACACGGAAATCTGCCCGCGATGCGCGCGGGAGGCCTGATAGCAATCGACCAGCAGCTCTTCTCCTTCGGAAACGCCGCCCCCCGGCAGAATCCGGAACTCGCGCAATTCGGGCCCCTGGAGGTCGTCGAAGCGGAAAGGCGGCATGCCGCGAAAATCGGCGAAGTCGCGCCCGGCCAGATATGGAGCCCCCGTGCGCGCCGACCGCACGGACAGCGGGCAACCGTCGTTTTTCGGCAGAAGATCCGGCGGAATCTCGCGCAGGGAGAAGTCTCGCACGTTGACGGACACGCCGTCTTGCCAGACGCCGCAGAACGAATCGCAGTCAACGCTCTCGCCAGTCTCAAACGTGTAGTCGAGGGTGAACGCCGTCGATCCCCCCGCCTTGACGTTGATGCTCCGCTCGCCGAAATTGCGCTTGTATCTTGGCTCGCGACCGGCCGGATTCGCCGGCTTGACGTAGTAGACGAAGCGGCAGTCCGAACCGACATTCCCCAGCTCGACGGTGCCATGCGCGCGATAACGGCGATAGGGCCGAAGCGTAAACTTCGCGTAGGCGCGTCCGCGGCCGATGTCCTTGTAGGCGTCGGCGACCGGGAACGGCCCGTCAGATTCTGAAAAGACGGCCTTTCCGTCGCGGACGACATACCGGAGCCCCTTCAGCGGACGCCCTTCGGCCATGTCGGGGTCTTGCGGCAGCAACTCGCCGTACCCAAGCGACCAGACGCCGGGGATCACGTCCAGCCCGTGCGCCCGGAAAATCCCGACCACTTGCGCATGGATCTTGCGCTTCTCCTCGCCCCACCACTCTGACGAGCCCTGCGAACAGCTCATCTGGACGCCTGTGTAGCCAGACGCCCGCAGACGCGGGGCCAGCTCTGACGCATGGGTGACGCTTGAGGCGGACTGGCAATGGTCCCGCCACATGTACCAAAGGCGCGGACACAAGGGGGCACGTTCCTGCGCCGCCGCACAAGTCGTTACAGACGCGCAAAGGCCTGCACATCCAAGCAGACAGGCTCGGAATGCCGCCATCGCGGTTCGCGTCAAGGCCGCATTCCTCACAGCGCCTTGCGATATCAGCTCCCTGGCTCTCGATAGTAGGAGATAGACAACTGGCTTCCTCATGATGTCGCGCATTGTACATCAAAAGGGCCGCCCGTGCGCACCTAATCGGTTAACTTTAGAGCAAACGGCTCCGGATCCGGACAGCAGGCCTGCAAAACCCCATATGCGCCTGCGAGGCGCATTGCGCCCAATGGAAAAGATCATGCGAAGGCCTTTGCATAAAAAAATCCCGCGCGGCCCATGGCCGATAGCGGGGTGCTTCAATTCGGTAAACCGACCCGACTTCCACCTTCACCGACGAAGAATGGTGGAGAAGAAGAGATTCGAACTCTCGACCCCCACGTTGCGAACGTGATGCTCTACCAACTGAGCTACTTCCC
>CAKULV010000035.1 GCA_934667425.1 uncultured Kiritimatiellota bacterium
CGCGGCCGATCCCAGCTTCCAACACGGCATATCATCCGCACAGCGACGGCGAGGCGCCGTCGCTACGTTTGCTCCGCGCACCCGCAGCCTTTTCGCCATCACCACGCACCCGTAGCCTTTTCGCCATCATCGCACACCCGTGGCGACGGCGCCCTCGCCGTCGCGGCCGATCCCAGCTTCCAACACGGCATATCATCCGCACAGCGACGGCGAGGCGCCGTCGCTACGTTTGCTCCGCACACCCGTGGCCTTTTCGCCATCATCATCCACCCGCAGCCTCTTCGCCATCATCGCGCACCCGTGGCGACGGCGCCCTCGCCGTCGCGGCCGTTCCCAGCACACTCAAACTCAAACTTGATCTAATCGTCAATTCTGTCATACCGCCAACTTGTGACTGCGTTATTTCCGTAAACATAGTTCAACTGATTGCGAAACTCTTCCTCTGATCGGATAATTCTATTGTAGTAGTCAGGCTGCCAGAGTGTACCCGTACGCCGTAAAAGTCCATTGATCCGATGGCTGCTTACCGACTTCCAGGCTTGGACAACCGTTGTCAATTCGACAGAACCTCCTAATTGCATCATGACATGCACATGGTTAGGCATCAATCCATAGGCAAGCAACCGATATTGGCATCCATCTGAATGTTTCAACGTACTGGTCACAACATCAGCTATCCGTTTATCTCTCAACACACATGTGCCACAACCTGCATCAAGGTACTTTTCAATTCTTTCAGACCCAAGGTGCTTCAATGCTGAAATCTCATCGTCTGTCATGATGCCAGCATTTGTGGACAGCTTCTTTTCCAATTCTTGCTTCTCTTCCTCCCATTTCTGCAATACATGACGCGGGACAGAGTCATGCAAGCGAAAGCAAACATGATATACAGACTGTTTCAGCTCCCAATGCGGCAATGAGTTGCCTTCACAAACCTGAACGCCAAACAGTCTTCGTCCCGGGAAGGATGCCGAAATGTCGCAATTTTCATTTGAGTAATGCATTAGGTGACTGTATTTTCTTTTCAATTATGGTTTGCGACGGCGAGGCGCCGTCGCTACGTCTGCTCCGCGCACCCGTGGCCTCTTCGCCATCGCCGCACACCCGTGGCCTTTTCGCCATCATCATCCACCCGTGGCGACGGCGCCCTCGCCGTCGCGGCCGATTCCAGCTTCCAACACGGCATATCACCCGCACAGCGACGGCGAGGCGCCGTCGCTACGTTTGCTCCGCACACCAGTAGCCTCTTCGCCATCATCGCACACCAGTAGCCTTTTCGCCATCATCATCCACCCGTGGCGACGGCGCCCTCGCCGTCGCGGCCGTTCCAAGCTTCCAACACGGCATATCATCCGCACAGCGACGGCGCCCTCGCCGTCGCTACTTGAATATGGCGTATCCCGATGCCGGGACATCCACAATCCGCGATCCGGCATTGACTTCCGCCTCCGAAACCTGACGGCCAAACGTGTCGAACACCGTCACGATCCTGGCGCGATCGAACGACACCGGAATCCGCCGCCCATCCGTCGCGTTCACGACGATGTTGCGCTTGCCGGGCACAAGCACGACCAGGGACGGCATCCCGTAAAGTGTCGCGATCCGCTCAGAATCGGATTCCGCCTCGATCATCGGATAGCCGAGCTCGGGATGGTGCGGGCGGAACTTGCCCTTGAGCAGAGTATCGCGGTGTTCGCGCATGAACGCGATCCAATGGCGGATGACCTCCCTGTGGTCGTCACGGATGCCATCCAGAATCATGGAATACTGCACAACCGAATACAGTGCGCTCAAGATCGCCTGCGCCGCGCCCTCCGGCGTCTCGTCGCGGTCCCACACGACCATATCCGAGTGGACCGCAGTATTCCCGCTCGTAAGCCGCAGATCCGCAATGCGGCGGCGGTTCCCGGCCGGATCGACCGGAGCATCGGCTGCGCGGATCATGTTCCCGTACTGGAGAATCGCAGGACCGCAGTAATGCTGGCGGAACTCTATCATCACATCCGGGTTTATCGCCTTCACACGCGCAAGGATAGTCTTCATGAGAACGTCCACCGCCTCGGGCAGCGCGCGGATGTCGCGCCCCGCCATCCCATTCGTCGTCACCGGATCGTCCCTGTCGCTCGAAAACACGAACTGGTCGATGAAGTCGAGCTTGAGTCCGTCGAACTTCCATTCCCCGACCGTACGTTCGTACAGTTTCACAAGGTATTCGCGCACATCGGGGAAGCGCGGATCGAGCACGCCTATCCGTGCCGGCGCGGATCCGTGGATGCGGATGAACTTGTCCTTGAACCTTCCCCATGCCGCAGACTCCTCGCCGACATACGGCACGGAATACCAGATCATGTACTTGAGTCCGGCGCGATGGACGGCCTCCACATGTGCCTTCATGTCGGGGAATCGGCTCGCCACCGGCTGCCAGTCGCCGGTCCTGCTGTAGAAGGAAAGGCTCTGCTCCTTCTGCCAGCCGTCATCGAGGATCATCGTCTTCATGCCGACATCGGCGGCAAGCTTCGCCTCTCTCTCAAGCACGTCCGCATGCACGTCCTGGAGGTAGGCGTACCACGTGGAGTACAGCGGCTCCAAGGCCGACTCCGGGACATGGGCGGGGTGCAGCCCTGACGTCCTGGCGATCCACGCGGAGGCATCGGCAATCGCATCTCCGAAGAAGCGCTTTCTTGCGTCTATCAGGAACTTCGCCTCGTATGACTGGATCGGCATTGCCCTGTTCGCGAAAAGGCGGAAGCGGCACGCGAGGTCGCCGGTGCGCTCCTTCACCACTATGCCGAAATCCACCCTGTTGAACGCATCCGAGCAGGCAACCGCCAGGTGCGACGTGTCGTTGCCGTCCATTGCGACGGTAAGCGGCGTCTCCGAGGCGAGCTGCGAAGATCCCCGCCAGTGGTCCCACCCGTCCGGCCAAAGGCGTGGCGCATCCTTCGTGTAGTCGGAAGTCCACACGTGACGCACTCCCGCCCCGTTCGCCTCGAAGGACATGACAAGCAGCGGCGGCAACGCTGGCTTGGGGGCCGACAGCCGGAGCGTCAGCACATCCACTCCGGCGGCAAGCGGAGCGGAGCTGACGTCAACCGTCCAATCTCCGGGCCGTGCGCACACGACTTGCACATCACCGACGGTTGCGGTGCTTGCCACATTCGTGACCGGGGCGGCGTCAATCGTAAACGCGGATGCGGCGGTACAGGCAACGGACATTATGAGGCGGCGTTTCATGATGAGGCGGCGTTTCATGGTCAGATAGAATCCTTTCTGTTGCCGCGCATTATATCACATCCACAACAGCGTTACCTCGCCAGCAGCGTGGCGCCGGCGGCGGAGACGGCGACGGGCTCAACCGTGCAGACGCGGGTCTTCCCGCACCACTCAAACCCGACCGGCTTGCCATCGCACGTCACAGACGTCGGTCTGTCCGCAAGCGCGTGGAACCTCACCGTCACCATGCGCTTGCCGCCAAGGTCGCCGATGCGCCGGCCTATCGTGAAGCGCGTGGAGTTGCCGTCGCATTTCACGGCAAGCATGGTGCGCGCGACGGCCGCGCCGCCGCTGCGGTAGTTCAGCGATATGCCGTCATCCTCGTAGAGCGGGCTCTCGCCGTCTCCGCCAGACCACACCTCGCAGGTGAACTCCTCGCTCCACCCCCTGTTCACGAACTGCATGGCGGGCCACGTGGGGATCGCCGCCCCGGCCTTTACGTAAAGCCCGCCTCCCCAGTCCTGCGTAAGGGCGAGCCGCTCCTCGCATGGCCCCACGACCTTGCGGTCGCTGCGCCATTCGTACCACGTGCCGGGCGGGATCACCGCCTTGTCCGTATACGCGCACACGAGCAGGTTAGGCCCGAGCATGTACGTTGTCCTGCACTCATCGTAGGCGGGGTCGTCCGGATACTCGAGCGGGAGGGCGCGCATGACGGGCCAGCCCGTCTCGTGCGCCTCGGCCGCCGCCGTGTAGATGTACGGCAGCAGCCTGTAGCGCAGCTTGAGGTACTTCCTGAAACGGTCGATGCCAGCCTTGGGCTGGAGCCACGGCTGGTGCCAGTACGCCCAGCTGTTCTCCTGGCTCCACGTCTGGAGGAAGCCGAAATGGAGCGACCTCGCGTCGAATATGCCCATGTCGCAGCTCTGGTTGGAATGTCCAGACATCCCGAGGTTGAGGAGCGACGCGCAAGGCTTCTCTCCGCCGCCGGTGTCCCCCGCCCATGTCGCCACGTACTGCTGCACCCCCGCGTAGCCTCCTGCCGAATATACCATCGGGCGCTTCCCGGCGTAGGCTTCGTAGCCCTGCGACATCTGCTTGCCGTACACGAGCGGATAGAGGTTGTGCGCCTCCTCGTCGGTCATGCCGTTCGCCCAGGCGCGCTTCGGATGCTCGGAGACCTGCCGCGCGCCGTCGAGCTTGAAGCACTGCGCCCCCTGCCGCACGAACTTGCGCAAGTGCGCGAACCATGGCTCGTCGCCCTCAAGCCCCTTGACGACGCTGGCCTCCCGCGACGCGATCTCCCTCAGCTTCGCCTCCTTCTCCGCATCCGGGAGCTTCGCGATCTGCTCGGCGGACTCGATGCGCGCGTCGCGGAACGCATCCGTCGTGGCCTCCTTGACGTTGACCTTGGAGCCGAAGTCGAACGGCTTGCCCGCCACGCACTCCTCCTCGTAGCGAAAGAGGTCGTAGTCGCAGCACAGCCAGAGGGAGAGCTTGAATCCGATGCGGTTCAACCCGCCGATGAAGGTATGCCGGCCGGCCGGGTTCCATCCGAACTCGAACTTCCCGCGGTCCCACTTCTTGCGCACCGAGTAGTCGTACGCCGCATGCGGGTTCATCCAGCCCGGCTCAAGCCCGAGCACGTCGCACGGCAGGTCCATGTCGCGGAGCCCTTCGACGACAGCGCCATCGGGATCGGTATGTAGCTGTTTATGTTCTTCACCCACATCTCGTAGCGTCCGGGACGCCGCTGTATGTTCTCGCGGCTCACGTCGCCGAGGCCGTAGATGCGCTCGCCCGGGAGGAGAGGGAAGCGGATCTTGTACCCTTTGCCGACGAGACTGGCGTCTATCGACAGGTCCGCCGCCGAGACGAGCGACCTGAACGACACGCGCCCCTCCTTCGGGTCCACGGAAACGTCCGCCGCCGCCGTCTGGAGCCTGTCAGCGGACTTCCTGACGGGGCACGCCGGCCAATCGCGCGCCAGCACCCCGTAGCGGTTCATCGCGCTCTCGGTCCATTCGCCGCCCCTGGCGACGCGTACGCGGAACAGGTTCTCGGCGAGCGGATCGATGCGCACCGCGACGGAACCCGCGTTGACCACTATCGAGTCACTCCCCACGGGCGCGGAATCCTTCCACGCCGTGCCGGCTGTCGCCCCGATGGCCGCGAACGCGGCAAATGCCAAAGTCATTGTCATGGTTCTGCACTCCTTTCCGTTTCGCCCCGAATTCATAGCGCTGCCACGGACTGCCCGTCCGCGAGGTTGGTGACGGCGACGTCCGTTCCGGACAGGTCTTCGCCGAAGTCGCGGGAGAAGGAGCCCGCTACTACCGCGTAGAACGGATTCCTGCCATGGCGGTCGATGCGCACCGGCACCATGACGCCGCCGTCCGGCGAGGATACCGACACCGTAGAACCGCACTTCTTCGCGCGGAGCTTCCCGAGGGGCCTCCCCGTCACCAGCAGCGCGCGGCCGTCAGTCGTGTCGTAGCTGACGTCTATGAACGTCCTCCCATCGCGGACAGTGAAGGGCACGGCCTCGTGGCGCACGAGGTCGTAGACGGCGCCCGCCTCGCGGGCGACCGAAACCGTCCCCTCGTTGGGGAGGCCCTTCTCCTTGATGCGCCGCCATGGTCCGAAATAGTCGCCGTAGGTGCGCTTGTCGTTGATCGCGAACACGTAGTCCGCCGTCCCGTACGACCTGGCGGAGACCACGATGTCGGCAACGGACGCATCTACATGGGGCGTCCCGCCGACCATGCGCTTAAGCTCGGCCGCCGCCGAGCGCATCGACTGCTCGCGCACGTCCGCAGACGCCTTCGTGGCCGCGCCGCCGGCATCATGGTCGCTGACACCCCTGGGGAACGCATGGACGATCTTCGGGAGCCGGCCGTCCGCCGTCAGGGCAGGGCAGAGGTGCTCGTCGGCGAGGATGCGGCCGCCGCGCGCCTTGAACGCGGCGATCCTCTCGTAGCACCTGCGCGTCAGCACGTCCGTCTCGGGCATGATCAGCACACGGACGGAATCGGGGATGCCGAAGTCACGGATCTCCGCCTCCGTAAGCGCAGCGGGCATAAGGTTCGCCGCCGTTGCCGCCACGCCATATTCGTAGAAGGCTCCCTGGCAGTCCCAGGAGATGCGCTGCCCGAGGATGAGAGAGGCGTAGCTCTCGACAACCGCCACCGTAGGCGCGCGCTCGGGGAGGGCGCGGAGCAGCGGCCCGAGCGGGATTGCGACATCCCTGAGCACCTGCTTGAGCGCCCCGCGCGTCTCGTGGTTCGCGCAATGGCACCCCGTGTTCGTAGGCGCGAAGACCGGCCGCGGGATCAGGTCGTATGCCTCCCACAGCGCATTGAAGCCGTACACGCCAAAGCCGTCGATCTTGCGGGAAAGCACGGCCCACAGGGCCTCGCGCATCATGTCCGGCGACGTGGTAGGATAGCGCGTGTTCGGGAACTTCCGCGTCCACGCGGGCTCGTTCGCGGGATGCTCGCCCATCGGCGCCACGCGGCTGCGGTAGGCGATCGCCTGGACCTGCGCGAACACGCCCTGCCTCGCCTTGCGGGCGCGGGAGATCTGTTCGGAAATGTTGAAGGAGATGCAGTATGGCTCTGGATAGGCGTACGTCCAGTGGGAGATTATGTCCACGTCCCCGCTCGTCCCATAGAGCGGCGGCGCGCGCAGCGACGGGTCGTAGACCGTGAAGAGCCTGTCTCCCTGGGCCTCCCGCACGGCCTCGCTCATGCCCGTCAGCAGATCTGCCCAGCCGTCGCCCTTCTGCCAGATCCACACGTAGAAGTCCAGCACCGGGTGGTCGTCGTCCACCACGCGATCCGCCGGGAAGTCCTTCAGGGTTCGCCAGTGCGGCGGAATCCGGCCCTCCCTGTCCGCCCCGCACGCCAGCACGGCCTCGGGGATGTCATGCCCGGAATGGGCCCTGTAGGCTTCGCGCATGGCCGGCGTGAAGGACGGATGGCCGCTGTCGCGTATCTCGCTCGCGATCATTACGCCGCGATACGCCGGATGGCCGAGCAGGCGGGCGTAGTCCGCCATCGCATGCCGGGTGCGCTCCTGCGCGCCGGGGTTCGACGCGTCCAGGTTGCGTACGTTCACGCTGCCGTCCCGGCGGATGCGCGGAAATTTCTCGCGAAGGGTCTTGTTTACCGTCATGTTCATCCGTGGGCATACGCCGATGCCGTCCGCATGGCAGCGGTCCAGGAACGTCTTGAGCCTCGCTGCGCTCGCCTGGTTGGTCGCGGGTCGGTCGTTCTCGAAGTCGTACCTCTCGCCGGACGAGACGAACTGGAGGTTGAAGCCGGTGTCCAGCATCTCGCCGTAGAGCGGCGGGATGCCCGGCAGCCAGCCGTGGTCAGTCCCCCACATGAAGCGGAACTGGTCCTCCTCGTTCCCGGGCGGGCCGAACTTCGCTCCCCTTCCGTCCAACAGCGCCGGCGCGGGCGCCGGGCGCTGTCCGCAGCCAACGGCGACGGCGACCGCCGCGCAGACCCACGACATATGCTTCATATTCTGCTTCATGCTCTTCCTTCCGTAGGTTACCGAATCACGAAAACCAGCCCGGGGCCATCGATTGTCGCCGTCACGGCCTTGGCCGCGCGATCGACTCCCAACCGGCCCCGCCACCTCGACTCGCCGTCGCGCCCGAAGCCGCTTACCGCCCATGTGCGCAGCGCCGCCTCGGCATCCGCGCCCAGCGTCTCGAACGTGGCCACCACTCGCGAATAGCCGCCCCTTGCACGCTCGCCTTCGGCGAACGCGAGATCGACCGTCCCTCCCTCGCCGAAGGCCAAATCGCGGACGTGGATCGGCCCGTCGCCGTCGGCGACGAGCCTTCCCAGCACCGTGACCCCGCCCTCTACCGTGCCGCCGCCGGAAAGTGCCGGGGCGGAAACGGCCCCGCCGCGCAGGTCAAGCGTCGCGCCGTCCGCAACCGCAATGGCCGGGGTCGCCGCCGCGCTCCGCTCCGAACGGTAGCGGGCGATCTCGGCCTCCGTGAGCGCCCGGCGGTAGACCGCGATGTCGTCGATCATCATGTTCTTGACGGCGCAGTTCTGCGAGTGCGTCCCGCGGCCGAAGGAGAGCATGCGGCACGTGTCCGCGCCATCCTCCGCGTTCAGGAAGTCGAGAAGCCCCAACTCCGGCTTCGGCGTCGAATTCCGCTGGATCAGGACGCCGTCCACGTAGAGGCTGATCTCGCCGGCCTTGCGCACGTAGGTCAGCAGGTGCCACCTCCGCAGCTCGAGAACGGACGAGACGTCCGCGTTCGCCAGCACGGTCTGACTGCCGAAGTCGGACGCGAACACGTTCGGAGCCGTGACAACCAGCGAGTCGGCGTTCGACTTCATCCCCTTCTCCTTCTGCGGCTGGATCTTCGTGGCGAAGACCGTGCTGGCCTTATCGGAGGGATACAGCTTGTCCCAGCCGTCGAAACGGGCGAAGAGCGTTACGGTGAACTCGTTGGCGATCACCTTCTCGTCCGCGTTGGTGAACGCGCCCAGCCAGGCCCAGGTCCTGGTCCTGTCCCAGTACGCCGACCTGCCGTCGAAGGCGTCCGTCTCAGTGAACTCGACAAAGGACGATGCGTTCATCTGCTTGAGGTCGTACCCGTGGCCCGACCTGTCCGCGAGCGGATCGTCCCCGTCGAAGTCCCAGTAGGCGACAAGCCCGTCGCCCGGGGCGCGCAGCCTCTCCGCCGACAGGTCTACCGTGAGCGACCCCTGCCGCACGTCTACGCCGCCCCGCACTACGCTCCTGCCCTCAAGCGTCAGCGCGCCCGCGCCTTTCTTGACGAACGTGCCGCCCTCCGCAGACGCGAGCAGCGGGGACCTGATCGTCACGTCGTTGCCGCGCGTGTCCACCGTGCCGCCGTTCGTACCGAGCGCAAGGGCCCCAAGCGATGGGAAGTAGTCCGACAGCGACGACGCCTCGCCCGCGCCACGTCCCGTGAGGTTGAGCGTGCCGCCGTCAAGGACGAGCGCCGTGTAGGCGCCGCCGTTCGCAAGCCCGTCTCCGGGAGCAGTGCGGATAGCCGCCGGCAGGCTGACCGTGCCGCCCACCCCCGCCGTGAGGCGATTATACCGGTGCCCGCACGCATCGCCCGACAGGTCAAGGTCGCCTGAGACCGTCAGAGCGCCGCCCGACACGTCGATGCGCGTGGAACCGGATGCGATGGGGTTTTGCTTAACCTCGTAATCGGACGTGCCGTTCCCGACCTCGCCGAAGACCATGCTGCCGAGCGACATCTCGCCGCCGACGACCGTCAGCGACGACGGCCCGTAGAGGAACCGCGTCCAGGACGCCGGCCCCGCCATGAAGGTCCCTCCCTCCAACCGGTAGGACTTCGGGGAGGAGGACGCCAGCCACCCGACCGCCAGGCCGTCCCGAAGCGTGACCGCGCCGCCCTTCTGTGTGAAGGATACGTCCGCGCCCGCCGCGCCCGCCTTCGGCGTCAACGTAAGGTCGTAGGCGCTGATCCTCGCGCCGTCGTCCATCGTGACTACCGTCTCCTCGCCCGATGCGCCGCCCACGCGGAGGGAATGCCCAAGGTCCCAGATGTTCTGCAGGCTGTAGCCGCCCGACAGCCGGATGCGCCCGCCGCCGAGGCGGAAGCACGATTCGGCCGTCGCCACCCAGTCTCCGGCAAGCGCGATCTCGCCGTCCAAGTCACCCTGCACCTGAAGGCCCGACTTCACGTTGGCCACGACGGAGCCGGAGAAAGTCAAATCCCCCGATCCCGGCAGGCGGCGGATCGTTGGCGTATACTCCGGCGAGACTCCGTTCAGGATGATGTCCGCCGAGAGCGTTCCGGCCTCCGCCCCGGCATAGCCCAGCGTCGAATAACGCAGATCGGCCCGCCGCAGCGCATCGAGGTTCCTGAACGCCATCGTCGGCGAGGGGCCGGATGATGAGTAATGAAGCGACAGCCTTTCGGGCGCCGATTCCCGGACGAGCGCGGCATCCGGGCTTCCGGCCGAAAACGTGCCGTTGGGCGCATTCAGGGTCCCGGCGAGCTCCGCCGTGCCGTCTATCCGCAGAGCCGCGCCGGCGGCGACCGTCACCCCGGCCATGATCCGGGCGCCCTCCGCCATGCACAGGGTCGCCGTATCCGCGACGAGGATCGGCACGTGGCAGTCGCCCGCAACGGAAACCGTCCCCGCGCCGCGGATCTCGAGGAGCGCCGCCGCGCCCGGAGCCGCCCGGATCTCGCCACTGAGAGTCAGCGCCGCGCCGGCGGCCGCCTTAAGGACGGCCCCTCCCTGAAGCGTCAGTCCGGCCGAGATCGCGTGGCTGCCGGTCCTCGCCTCGACGAGCGCCGCCGCGCCGCCGTTCGCAAGCGTAAGCGTTCCGGCTCCGCCGAGCGCCAGGCTCTCCGCCCCGTCGATCAGAAGCGAGCCGACCGTCACGTCCGCATCGACGTCAACTGCCGCCGAGACCCCGAACGTCGCCTGCGCGCCGGCGGAGGTCGGCGCGCCGCCCGTCCAGTTGCCCGGCTCCGTCCACGCGCCGCCCGCCGGGGCGTTCCACGCGGAAAGCGCCGCCGCGTCGGCAACCGTCACCGAAACCAGCCCGTTCGCGGCGGCAAAGGAGTACGCCTTGCCGGCGGCTGGATTCGCCACGCGGCAGGCGGACGCCACCTGTCCGGCCGCTGCGGCGGAGACGAGCGGATACGTCCCGTTGGCCACGGCCCCCGCGAGCTCTACGCCGAGCGTACCCTCAAGCTCCGGAGCCGAGCCTATCGCGACCGTCTGGGCGCCGGGCGACAGCACGAGACGGCCGTCTGCGGCGGCGGAAAGCGCCTCAAGCGACAGGGCCGCCCCGTCGAACGACAGGCGGCCGCCGGACGCGAGGCGGACGGCCCGGGAGTAATGCGCCGGGTCGCCGATCCTCAGCGTCGCGCCCATCGACACCTTCGTAAGGGCTGCGGCGTTCGCCGCCGCGAGCTCGAGCGTGCCGCACCGGACGTCGTTCGTGCCGGCGTAGGAGCAGGGGACCGAGAGCCTCAGCACGCCTGCCCCAAGCTTGGTGACGCCGCCGTCCGCCTTCGAGGGGTCGTCGTTGCCGGCGATCGCCGCGTTGTAGTTGACCTCGTTCAGCATCGTGTCGACGACAAGGCCGCCCGCCCGGGCGTAGGTATGGAACTTGCTCGCGTCACCCTCAATGAACGGATCGAGCGTGCTCGCCACATTGGGTTTGCCTGTCAAAGTCGCCACGAGCGTGCCGCCGGAGGCGAAGAGCCTCACGTCTACGTCTTTTCCGGGCACACCCTTCTTCGCATGCTGCGACAGCCGGCCGGCCCAGACCTCACCGCCCTCGAGGGAGAGCCAGTTGTCCGCCGCCGCGTTCCTGAACGACCCCAAGTAAACGGCGTCCACGGCCTCCCTCACGACGCCGCCGGAGACCGCAAGGTGGGTCGATCCCGAATTCGAGAAGCCCTGGTAATATGCGCCGCGCAGGTCCATGAAGCCGCCGTCTTCGACGGAGACTTCCGTCAGGCCGGCGTAGCCAAGCACCTCCTTCTCCCCAAGCATCCACGCGCCGCCGTCACGAACGCGCACCCGGGACACGTTCGCCGCCCCGTTTGCCCAGTAGACCGAGTTTTGCGCCCGCCAGAGGCCGCCGGCGACATCCACGGTCGCGTCGCCGACCAGCGCCACCGACTTCCAGTTGGAGACCTTGCCTCCAGGCGCCACGACAAACGTGCCGGAGTTGATGAGGAATCGCGGCAGGTACATTTCGTTCTCGACGATCGTCGTGCCGTTCTCGAACTGCGGCGCGGCGTGACCCGTGATGTAGTAGACCGCCGCGTCCACGTGATAGACGCCGCGGATGACGTTTGTGCCGGCACCGTTGAAGCGGAAGCTGTTCGTCGTCCAGAGCGCGTCCGTCACGCCCGCAGGATAATGCTGCGGATCGACCGGCTCGTGCGAGAGAGGACCCGACAGCACCAGCCGGCATCCCGCCGGGACCTTGACGTGCGTGTTCGGGAAGGCGGCCACCAGCGGCGCCGACACCTCGCCGGCAAAGCCCTCCGGCACGTCGGTGGATATGCCGATTCCGCCGGAATGCGTCCCCCGCATCGTAATGCGCATCGCGCCGCCGGAGAGCAACGCATGACGGGCCCCCGGGAGCGCCGCGTTGCCTCGGAAGGAGAGCTCCGACAGCAGGGGGACGAATGGAAGGTCGTTCACGTAAGCGCGGCCTTCCGCCGTGGCGGCCAGGGTGATGGAAAGGTCCGCCTCTCCCTCTGCGGGGACGCCGCCCGTCATCCACGTTGACGGAGCGGAAAACGCCCCGCCCCCGCCAGCCGTCTCGTGGCCGGCGCCAAGCGAGGCGGAAGAGACGAATGTCGCAGCCGCGACGAATGCCAGCATCTTTTTCATGTCCATGTCACTCCTTGCTCGTGGTTTTTGTGTGTGGTGCACCGACTCTCAACTCACCGGCCACGCCGCCAGGACGGGCCGACCTCCTCAAGCGGAATGCGGATGAAGCCCGGGCAGGCCTCGCGGAAAGCCGCCGTGTCCTGCAGTGTACGCGGATCGGCGGACGCGCGCTCGACCTCAGCCTGGCGGCGGAAGTCTATCTTGCCGTAGCCGGGCTGCCACGGCTCCGAGAAAAGCGCACGGTCCACGGCGGCGCCCCGTTCGCCGAACGATACGTTGCCGCGCAGGACCACGGTGTTCACGACCGTATCGCACATCTCCGGCTCCACGTTGAAGCAATCCGTGCAGTTGACGGCGACATTGTCCGTGAACTCCGTGCCGACAGGGTAGAGGGGGCGGTTCTCCATCACGTCGACGAGCCACGGGTAGCGCTTCGCCCATACGCCCTCCTGCCAGCCAAGGTCGCGCAGCTTCGCCAGCAGGTCCCAGCCGTCGGCGACGCCAGAGCCGGGCTTCGCCCGGCGCACGCCCCGGATGTCGCAATGCGCCGCCGACTTCGAATCGACAACCAGGTTGCCGCGCATCTTGTTGTCGCGTCCGCCGCCGACGAACAGGGCCCGCCCGGTGCGCACGAACAGATTGTGCGCCACGGTGTCCCCGGAGTCGCAGTCGTCCAGATAGACCCCCATCACGACCACGTGATCCTTGAGCGGCTCGTACTCGGGCGCGATGCCCTGCGACGCCCGAAGGCGAACGCCGGCCTGCCCGAAGTCATGCAGGTAGTTGTAGCGGACGACGCTGCCCTGGCTTCCCCAGTCGCGCCCCGTGTAGATGCCGCCGCCGTCGGCCGACTCCATCATCGCGCACTCGATCTCGTTGAACTCGATGAGATGGTCGTTGCCGTAGTACTTTACGGCTATGTACGGCATGTCGTGGACATAGCAGTGGTCGATGCGGACGCCGCAACCGTGCACGTCGATGCCGTGGCCCCGGATGCGGGAGAGTCGGCCGCAGTGGTGCACCTCCGTATCGGTCACGCGATGGTTGCACGGCGTGAGCGACCGGCGATCGCCCGCATCGATCCAGATGCCGGTCGACCCTATGCCGCCGACGCGGCAATCGGCGATCGTGCAGTTCACGCCGCCCGTGAAGACAAGGCCGTTCTGCGAGCAGTCCCGGACGGAAAGCCCCCGCAGGACGACCCCCTCGGCCCCTTCCGCCAGGACGGCCGGGCCGCGCGTCCGCCCGAGGGAGAACCCCTCTATGCGGACGTGCCGGACGTTCTTCAGGCTCACGAGCGGGGCCTTGCGCAACGCTATGCTTACGGCATCCCTCAGCTCGGCGGGCGGAATCAGGTAGAGCCTCATCGTCCGGTGGTCGAGGTACCACTCGCCGGGCGCGTCGAGCGCATCCAGGAAGTTGTAGGCGAAATACCGGCGGTTGTAGGACTCGAAATCCACGGACGTGCCCATCCCGTAGCGGTGGACGCCTTCCGTAGTCACGGCCCTTGCGACCGGGTCTATCTTGGCGACGCGCAGAGTCTCGCTCGCCCAGTCCCGCCCCCAATAGCCGAGCATGTAGATGCCGTCTGCGACGTTCCACCGCCCCGGTTCGTCCTCCGTGTACGTGAAGGTGCCGCCGCGCACGCCATACCGGCGCTCGCCTATCTTCGGGTCCAGCTCGCCTACGCCCCGGTCGAGGATCTTGTCCGTAAGCGCCCACCCCTCGTTCGGCCAGCGCGCGAGGCGCAGGGCGCAGCCGTCGGCGAACAGCTCCGTGCCAGGCCAGTCATGGAACTGCCGAGGCAGCGCCGGCAGCGGCCTGATGCCGCGCGAGCCCAGGTCTGCGCAGAGGATGTCGCCCTTGTACGGGACGAACGACGCGAGCGCGACCCGGAGCGCACCCTCAATCGTCGCGCCCCGTCGCGAAGCGCGATAGACGACCGGGGCTTCCGCCGACTCGCCGCTGTCCTCGTCCGTCAGCTCGAAGCACGGCGCGTCATCCGTCCACGCGAACCGCCCGGACACCTCGACGATGAACCCGCGTTTCGGGAAGCGTCCCTCCCGCCTGATCCTCCGCACCGCATCGCGTGCGGCGGAGATCGTCCGCAGCGGATGCCCCGGCGAGCCGTCCGCGCGGTCGTCGCCCGTCTCGGAATCGACGTGGATCACGTTCCGCGCGCGCGTCACGGTCAGCGTGTACGCCACTGGCTTGGCCAGCGCCTCCATCGCCGCGTACGCCTCCTCGAGCCGGCGGCGCATCCCCTCCTCATCCGGCTTGCCTTGGACATAGGCCTTCACCTGGCTCGAGTAGTACGCAAGGTACTTGTTCTTCCGCGCCGCGAGCTCCTCGACCCAGGCGAGCAGCGCATTTGTCGTCGCCGCGTAGTCCGTGACATCGGCTCCGCGCGCCCGGGCGCGGATCTCCATCGCGACAAGTCCCCGCAGCCTCGCCGCCGTCGCGCGCGCGTCGCCCATCCGGGCGTAGGCGAGGCGCGCGCGCTTCTGCCCGGGCGTCTCGAGAAGCGCAAGGTTGACGCCCGCGGCGAGTTCGCCGGACGAGAACGTCCCGAGCGGCTCGCCGTCCGCCGCCAGCGTGTACAGGCCCTCGGAAAGCCCCGTCACGGCGAAAGTCTCGCGGTTGAAGCGGTCCGAAAGGGGGACGATCTCGTCCGCCTCCCTCCACTCGTCCACGAGCGGAAACGGCAGGGCGGCCGGTTCGTGGCGGTAGGTCGCCGCATCGTTTCGGGCCGCGACGCGCACCGAGGCGATCGCGTTCGTCTCGCCAAAGGCCTCCCAGAAGCGGCTCGCCATCAGCAGGTGCCCGACCTTCCCCGGATGCACACGGTCGGCCCCGCTGAGCCGCCGCTCAGGATGAGCCCGCCAGATGGGCGTCAGGCCGGCGTGGAGATCGACGATCGGCAGGTTCTGCGCCCTGGCGAGCTCGCGCCCGGCCTCCGCGCAGGACGCGAGCCCCGGATCGTTGCACGCCGCATTGTTCACCGCCGCTACGTCGCCGTACTGGTCGTATGGCGACGGCGTGACGACCGTCAGCGGCGTGCCGGCCGCGCGGGCCAGGCGGGCGAGCTCGACGAGGTTCGTCCCGTACCGGCCAAGCGCGGCGGCGCGGGCCGCGAGCGTCTGCGCGTCGGGGCTGAAGTCGCGCCAGTTCGAGGTGCCTACGTCGTTCATCCCGAACATCATGAACACCCGCGACGGACGCTTCGCGAGGACGTCCCAGTCCCAGCGCTTGATGGCGCCGGCCGCCGTGTCTCCGCTGATGCCGCAGTTCAGGAAGCGCACCCCGGAGCCGGGATGCCGCAGGCACTGCATCAGCTGGAGGTAGCCGTAGTAGTGGCCGCCGTGCGTGATCGAGTCGCCGAGGCAGACGATCCGCTCGCCCGGGGCAAAGGGCCCGTCGGCAAGGCCCGCGAGGGCGGCGGCGAGCGAAAGCGGCAGGAGCATTCTCTTCATGTCCATGGCGTCACTCCCCCATTACGGTCCTGCGCTCCGTGAGCAGACACGGCGAATCGTAGACCGGCACGTCCACGTATGTCGTCCCGGCGCGGTACCGCAGCGCGTTCCTCGCCGGGATCTCGTAGATGCGGCCCGTAAGCAGGTCTACCCACACCGGCTCGGCGAGGGGGGCGCCCCTCACCGTGAATACGCCCGGCGACGTCTCGAAGGAGTCGGACGGCCTCGCCCAGCGCGGGCCAGCGCGCCTATCCACGGCCTTCGTGTGGTCGAAGATCGTCTCGGCGGTGAACTCGTGCATCCCGTCCGCCGCGCGCCAGAAGACGAAGACGGGCGCGCCGTCCGGCTTGCGGTACTCGTAGAGCTGCAGGGTGCGGTCCGTCGTCGAGACCGCCAGGCTCCCCTTCACGCGCGTCAGCGTGTCGTCAAATACGCTGAACACGTTCTGCACCGCGTAGAACGAGCGCTTGATGCCTATCGTCTCGCGGTCGATGTTCGCGCGGACGAGCCCCTTCAGGTTGATCTCGCGGCGCGTGTGGTTGAAGTCTGTGATGGTGAACACGTTGCCCCGGACGTCGTGCCCGAGGTCGCCGAGCATCCGCCGCATGTTCCACTTCGCCTGGGAGAACTCGCTCCACGCGACGTGCGGCAGTGCGAACTTGAGCGTCATCTCGCTCGGGCAGCCGTTCTCGCCCTGCATGAGCTCGGCCTCCGGAAGGAACTTCGCGACCATCTTCTTCTGCTCCATTACGTTCGGGTACGTCTCCTCGGGCGCATAGTCGTAACCATGGTAGACGACGATGTCGAGGAGCTTCACGTCCTCGCCCATGGCCGCAAGGCACTCGCCGAGGAAGCCCGCCTCGTTGCGGGCGAGCGCCATGCCGGCGATCTTGCCCTTGCCGCGCGGGACGTTCCTGCGGATCGCCCGCGCCGTGCGCACGTTGAACTCGCCGATCACGGCCGGCGTCTTCGCGGACGCGCCTCCCGGCGTCGCGGGGTCTACGATGTCCGGCTCGTTCCAGATCGCCCAGATCGAGACCTTGTCGGCGTAGCGCTTCGTCATCGCATCCACCCAGCCTATCCAGCCCTTCTCGAAGCCCTCCGGCCCGACCGGGAAGCCGGCGGAGAGGTCCCATCCGCCGCCGCCCTCGTAGTTCGGGTTGCCGTACGACAGCTCCATGAATATCTCTACGCCGTTCTCCCGCAGGTAGTCGACTATGCGGTCGAGCCACGCGAAGTCGTACGTTCCCTTCACGCGCTCGGTCTTCCACCAGCCGCCCTGAAGGCGAACCATCTTGGCTCCCAGCGGGGCGATGAACTCCTTGTACTCGTCGAAGTTGCAGTAGTCGCGGTCCAGCGTCTCGCATCCGACCATCCAGTTCGAGCTGCGGATGTCCGCCGCGTTGCGCGGCTTCAGCGTCCCGATGCGCTTCAGGCCCACCCTCAGCGGCGTCTCAACCCGGTCGTCCGACGTGTCGAGCCTCACGCCGTTCACGCCCGCAAGGGCCGGCGCAAGGACCGTAGCCGCAACGGCGGCAAGCGCACTGCGGGCGAGGCCATTCTCCAGTATCATACCCATACTTTGCTCCTTCTTCCGATTGACGTGTTTCAGATCTCCTATCCGGGCCCGTGGCGCGGCATCAAGAGCATCGCCGCCCGGGGGCGGTCCGCCCGTTTTCAGCGGCGGCATTCATATTTCCCATCCTTTCGCGTATTCGCGGCTCCAGAGGCCCTCCGCCGCGCCCTTGTTGAGCATCCTGCCCGTCGCGGGGTCGACGCGGATCGCCTCGCCCGTAGTCAGCGAGATGTTGCCGAGGAGGGCGAGCATCGTCGACTTCGTGCCGATGTCGGCGTTGGACGCGGCCCTCTCCGGAGCGTTCGCCCGGATGCAGTCGACGAGGTTCGCGAAGTGGAACGCCGTCGAGTCCGCCGGGCCGCCGCCCGCGCGGTTGCTGAAGTCGATGACGTCACGCCTGTCCGCCTTCGGCATCGTGCCCCATTCGCGGACGAACTTGCCGTCGCCGTCGTAGAGGCGCACCTCCGTGCCGTCCATGAAGTAGAGCGTGCCCTTCTCGCCGTAGACCATGCAGCCTGTGCCGACGCCCATGTAGGGGTTGGCGTTCACGCACGAGGTTCCCTCCCAGGTGATCAGCTTGCCGCCGGGGAACTCCATGCCCACGGTCTGCGTGTCCGGCCATTCCCAGTCCTGTCCGGCCGGCTGGAAGTAGCGCCCGCCGGACGAGACGACGCGCTCGGGCCACTCGGCCCCGAGGCACCACCTGGCGACGTCTACGAAGTGGATCGAGTTGTTGCCGCACTCGCCCGTGCCCCACTTGCGGAACCAGTGCCAGTTGTAGTGCACAACGTTGTCGCGGAACGCCTCGCGCGGCGCAGGGCCCTGCCAGAGGTCCCAGTCCAGCCAGCCGGGGACGGCGGCGGCCTTGCCGCGGCCGATCGGCCCGCGCCTCGTGTTGTACCAGCACTTCGCGTAGCGCGTCTCGCCCACGAGGTTGCCCTCGCGGACCTCCCTCAGCGCCTGTATGTAGCCGGGGCGGCTGCGGCGCTGGCTGCCCATCTGGAAGCACATCCCGGTCTCGCGCCAGATCTCGCGGATCACCTCGCACTCGCGCGGACAGTAGGCGCACGGCTTCTCGACGTACACGTGCTTGCCCGCGCGCATCGCCATCACCGCCGAGTAGGCGTGGAAGTGGTCGGGCGTGACGGAGATGACCCCGTCCACGTCCCCCATCTCCAGCACCTTGCGGAAGTCCCTCTCCTTGCGCGGCGCCCGTCCCGTCCGCCCGCGCACCGCCTCCGCCGCAAAGTCCATCGCCCGCGAGTCGACGTCGCACACGCAGACGATGTCGACGCCGGGCACCTTCAGCGCGTTGTCCAGCACCGTCTGCCCGCGACCTCCCTCGCGGCATCCGGCGATCGCGAATCTGACGCGCGACGACGGCGCGTCCGCGCCGAAAAGCCTTTCCGAGGACGCGACGAAGAACGCGCCGGCCCCGGCCTTCACGAAATCCCTGCGACTTATGCCCATTTTCCTTGTCCTTTCCTTGGTTTGCCGTGTCAGGCGGGGGTTTCCGCCTTCCTGAAAAACGCCTCGACCGTCCGTCGCTCCTCAGGGGAGTCGGGGAACGCTAACGTCCCGGCCCAGAGGCCGGCCACCGTCGCGGCGAACGAGATCGGAGTCATCACCGTCATCTCGCGAAGGTCCGGGTGCCACCCGCCGGCAACGAATGCGGCGAGGCTCACCGCCATGCCGACGGCGAGGCCGCAGAATCCTGCGCGGCGCGACAGCCTCCGGATGACGAACCCCGCGAGCATCGGCAGCGCGATCGGGCACACGAATACCGCAAACATCTTGTTGGTGAGGTTCAGCAGGTCGTCAGCGCCCTGCGCCGTGCGCATCACGAACGTGAGCGCGATCACCAGCGAGCCGGCGAGAAGCGTGCCTATCCGAGCGACCAGCATGCGCTCCCCGGACGAGGCCCCGGGGCGGAGCATGCGCACGTAGAAATCGTTCGTCAGCACGCTCGAGACGGAGTTGTAGTCGCCCGCAAGCGTAGACATCGTCGCCGAGAACATCGCCGCGACCACCATGCCGATCATGCCGACCGGCAGAACGCTCTTGCAGATGAGCGCGTAGACACCGTTCATTACGTTCGGGTCGTCCATGTCCAGCCCCGGCATGAACACGCGCGCGGCCATCGCCGGGAAGAAGAACAGCGGCGGGCCGATGAAGAGCAGGAAGGCCACGAGATACCCGACCCTCTTCGCGTCCTTCTCGCTGCGAGTCGAGTAGTAGCGCTGCACGAGCGGCCAGGACGTCGCGCGGTTGATGACCGTGCCGACGAACGAGATGAACATGTAGTACCACGTGTACTTCCCTGCGACCAGGCCGAAGAATCCCTCCGGCGCCCCGTCGACGAAGTTCGCGAACCCGCCGACCTCCCTGAGGCAGAATACGGGCAGCGCGAGGACGACCGCGAAGAGCACGAAGAACTGGATGAGGTCCGCCACGAGCGTCGCCTTGAGTCCGCCAAGGAACGTGTAGAACACGACTATTACGCCGGAGGCCACGATGCCGGCCTCGATCGGGAAGCCGAGGCCGACGCCGACCACCGTGCCGATCGCGAGGAGCTTCATCGAGTCGTCGAGGATGCGCATCGGCAGGCCTATCCATACGAGCCCCTGCCGCATCCTGTTGCCGAAGCGCAGCTCGATGTACTCGAGCGGGCTCGCGGTGGCGACGCGCCGCCACCGCACGGCGAAGCACTGCGCGCCGATGAGGATCGCCGGCACCAGGATCCAGCTCACCGTGATCGGCAGGAATCCGAACTTGTAGCCGAGCGCCGAGTACATGACGAACGCGAGCGCCGAGAACGTGCACATGTAGAAGCTCACGCCGGAGAGCCACCACGGCATCGTCTTGTCCCCGCCGAAGAACTGGTCAGAGTCCTTCGACTTCCGGCTGTAGTAGACCCCTACGCCGACCATCACCGCGAAGAACGCGGCTATGACCATGTAGTCGAGAAGGATGAGAGGACGGTCCGCCATCGTCAGCACTCCCATCCTTCCCGGCCGATCAGTCGGAGCGGATTCTCCCGCGCGACCTTCAGGCATTCGCCCTCGGAAAGCCCGACCCCGGGCGACATCAGCACCTTGACGGCGTCCGAGAGCAGGCACGACGATCCGTGCAGGAGGCTCGTGCCGCAGCAGCGCAGGAACCCTGACTCCTCCAGGACGGACACGCTGCCGTTGCGCTCGTAGGTCCCCGGCGGAAGCCCGCCAGGATACGAGCAGTCGGAGACCGCCAGGAGCCTGTCAAGCGGAACCGCGCGGACGTAGGCCCTAAGGGCGGTCTTCGGCAGGTGGAAGCCGTCGGGGATGAACATGATCGTCATCTCGTCCTGCGCGAGACCCGTCCAGAGTATGTTCCGGTGGCGGTCGATCAGGCTCGGCAGGCCGTTGCCGAAGTGCGTGAACGCCCTGGCTCCCGCCTCGGCGAGCGGCTCGATCTCCTCCGGGGACGAGGCCGCCATGTGCCCGAGCGAGACGACTACGCCCTCGGCCGTCACGCGGCGCGTGAAGTCCGCCGCGCCGGGCGCCTCCGCCGCGAGCGTGATCATCCTCACGAGCCCGCCGCACGCCTCCTGCCAGCGGGCGTAGAGCGCATACGAGGGCGGCACGATGCAGTCCGGACGGTGTGCGCCGCGATAGCCGTCGAGCGGAGAGATGAACGGCCCCTCCATGTGGACGCCGAGGATGCGCCGCTCGCATTCGGGATACCTGCGCATCGCGGCGGCGATCGTCTTCAGGCAGTGGACCGCCACTTCGTCAGGGCACGTGCAGATCGTCGGCTGGTAGCCGGCCGTCCCGCCCTCGGCAAGCGTCTCAGTGACCTTGAGGACCGCCTCCTCTGTCAGCGCGGCGTCCGTGAACGAGATGCCCACGCGCCCGTTAACCTGCAGATCTACCCAGCGCGGCGTCATTCCGAACTGCCTTTCATGTGCCGGTCCGCAAAGTCCATGCAGCGGCCCCGGTCGCAGTGGTCGAGATTGTGTTCGCCATGCCGCAGGTGGCAGCCCCCTCACCCTCCATGGCATGCATCAGCCCGTGAAAGTACCCCATCGAAAGCGGCACCCAGTTCGGGTTGGAGTTCGGATGGTCGCTGCGCTTCTCGAACGCGCCGGTCAGCTCAAGCCCGCAGAAGCGGTCGTAGCCGACGTCGGCAAGCGCGCGGAAGACGCGGCGGTAGTCGATCGTGCCCTTGTAGGCGATGGCGCCGGACGAGCCGTTGTTCGCCTGGCTCGGGTTGCGCAGGTGCACGTCGAAGAGGCGGTCGTGGTACTTGCGGATCAGCTCCGCGCCGTCGAAGCCGTCGGCATACGAATAGGCGAGGTCGAGGCAGAGGCCGACGCGCGGCGAGAGGCCCGCGATGTCCTTCATGATCGACTCGGCCGTCGGATACATGAACGGGCAGCCCCCGAACTTCGGGTTCGTGCCGTGGTTGTGGATCGCGAAGTCGATCTTGTACTCGTCGGCGAGCTTCGACGCGAGCGCGACCAGATCGAGGTTGCTGCGCAGGAGGCTCCAGGTGTCGGTGCCGTCCGCCGCATTCCGCCACGGCACGCCGACGTACGTCTTGACGCCCAGCTTCGCGCTGAGCTCGAAGCCCGACTTGAGCTCGTCGGCCGTCTTCAGGTAGTGCGGCCCTACGCCGTACGCCTCGACGCCCCTGTCCGCGAGCTTCGCCCTGAAGTCGCGCACCTGCGCGTCCGTCGCGCCGAACGGCAGGAAGAAGTCCTTCACGCAGAGGTAGTGTATGTCGTTCTTCTCCATGTCGGCGAGCGCCTCGTCCGGCTTAAGCGTGTGGTACGTCCAGCCGGCGACGCCGAGCCTGAACTTCGGCTTGCCGCCGCGCGGCGCCGCCTGCGCCGCCCTGTCCGTCATGCAGCCGGCGCAGGCCAGCGCCGCGCCCGATAGTAGGAAGTCCCTTCTGTTCATCTTTTCTTTCCTTTCACTTTCCTTTCAGCCATCCGTGGCGCTCCGCGAAATCGGCGAACCGGCGCCAGTCCTCGGCGACCAGGTCATGCCCGCCCTTGCGAAGATGGTAGGAGACGCAGCCGTCCTGACGCGCCTCGCCCGGCTTCGGGAAGCCGTTAGAGACAAGCCCGCGCTTGCCGTAGAGCTCCCAGGCGGGCGACGCCTCGAACGCCGCGCGGTACTCGCCCTGCGGGCCCGCGCCGCTGTCCTCCGAGCCGGAGGCGACGCAGAGGAGGCGCGGCGCGACGAGCGCGAGCATCTGGTGCTGGTCGAACGGCATCTGGGCGTCGCGCCCGGCATACCTGTCGAAATTGCGGCAGAACCAGTGGCGGAAGCGCAGGATGCGACGAATCGTCTCCGCCCCCCGCTCCTCGTGGCGGAAAAGCTTAGCCCCGCAGCAGCCGCTGCCCGCGCTGCACGACATCGCGAAGCGCGTGTCAGTCGCGCCCGCCCAGAGCGCGGCCTTGCCGCGACGCGAGAGGCCGACAACGCCGACATGCGCGGCGTCGATCGACTTCACCGTCTCAACCCAGTCAAGGACGCGACTTGCGCCCCAGGCCCAGGCGGAGATCGTCGCCCAGCTCTCGCCGGTGCGGTCTTCGGGCCGCGTGAAGCACCGAAACACGTCGGCCTTGAATTCGCTGTCGTCGTCCTCGGCGACATCCGTGCAGTCGTAGGCCACCATGGCATAGCCGCGCCGTACCATCTCCTCGGCCGGCCAGCGCTCGTCACGATCAAATGCGCCGACCTGTCCGTCCGTCGACAGCCTCCGCGTATTGATCGTGCCGCCGCGCCCGGCTATGAAGACGAACGCCGGCGCCGGGGCGGCGGGCGACGCCGTTTTCGGGATGAACGCCGTCGCAACAATGGATTGCGACCCATACGGCCCCTTCCAGGTGATCCGTGCGCGACGCAACGTCGCCAGTCCGCCCAACCCGTCCGGATCGTCAACAACCGTCTCGAACGAAAGATCGGACGGCCGCTCCACGGGGCGCACGCCGTACTCCTCACGCTCGAGGATGCGCTTGATCTCCGGGCGGCGGACGTTCTCCCAGTCGGCTGCCGTGGCGACTGCCTGCCCGGCCTCGGTCTTCAGCAACTCCGGCAGGGCACACGCCGCCGCGTCCCCGCCATGCGCCGTCTTCCAGGCCTCGACGAGCGTATGGTACTTGACGATCAGGTTGTCGATGCCGTCCGCGTCGGGGCGGCCGCCGCCAACCTGCCTCAGGAAATCTTCCAGGACAAGCGCGAACTGCTCCTCGTGCGAGACCTCGTACCTCTCCGGGTAGGTGATACGCCAAAGCCCCTCATCCCCGGCCCTCTCGCAGGCGAGACCGGGCATCTCCGCCGAGAGCGACGCGAGGGCCGAGCGTAGCGCCGCCTCGAAGCCCGCGTCGTCCGCCCGTCGCGGCCGCGCGTAGAGGACGGGCCGATACCCCTCGGCCGGCCCCTGCCGCGTGAGGACCTCGGCCTTCGTGCCGCGCAGAAGCGAATGGCTCGTGTCGCCCGCCCCGGCCGGTGCCTGGAAGTTCCATACAACCGAGACCCTGCAGTGGACGCCCCTGAGCGAATAGGTGAACGACCCGTTGCAGAGGCAGTCGAACGGCGCGTTCACCCGCTCGCCCGTCGAGAGCTCGTACTGCTCCGGCGTGATGACAGTCGGCCATTCCTTCGCCGCGACCATCACGACGTCGGCGGCGGAGAGTCGCAGTCCCGGGAAGAGCGACCACTGCACGCGGTCGACCATGTGCGTCGCGACGTCTACGATCCCCTCGCCCTGCTTCGCGGTGTCATAGTACCAGGCGGGACGGCGCAGCGGCCTGCCATCGACCCGCTTGTAGAAATGGTGCACCGACTCCATGACGACGGACGGATCGTCCGGCGTCCCCTTCTCCTGGTCGCCGTAGAAGGCGCGGCACCGCGCCAGCCGGGCCTGGAGGCGCGCGCGGAACGAGTGGCGGGCCGTCATCATGTCGGCGAAGCAAAGCCCCCTCTCCTTCGCCAGCAGGGCCGCGCTCCTCGTCCTCTCGAATACGGCGGGCGTAATCGCCATGGGCTTGTCGGAGAGGACGTGGCACCCAGACTCGACGGCGGCCAGCGCGTAGTCGCCCTTCCTGTCGTTGCGCCCCGCGAGGACAACGACGGAGTGGCCGCCCCAGCCCTCAGCCGCATGGCGGAACTTCTCGAGGAAGTCCTCGCCGGCGTACACGTCTTCACGCCAGCAAGTCGGAGACGCCGCCCGGCCGTTGAAAGAGGCGACAAGCTTCAGGTAGTCGTCGAGCTCGCGGCCGCGCGGCGCGAAGACGCTAACCTCCGGGCTCAATCCGGGATTGGCCCGTTTCTGCGAAAGGGCCGCATGGAAGTGGCCGGGATCGATGAGGACGAGCCGAGCCGCCGCGAACAAGGCTATTGTCGGTAAGTTCATGCCTGATATCATATCACAATGGCCGTGCGCACACGTTCCCTATCAACTATCAAAATGTCTCCGTTCCAATAACGCAATTCCGCCAATTATGGTATACTCCCGCGCATGAGAAAGCACTCCAAGCAGCCAAAGGTCCTGATTGCCTTCCCGTCCTCGCGGAACTCCAGGATCGAGAAGATGAGCGGCATCTACCGCTTCCTGCGGGAAAGGGGGAAGTCGTGGGAGTTCGTCATCATGCACGAGTACATGAAGGCCTCGTGCGACTACCTGAGGCGGCTGACCCGCGAAGGCCTCGACGGCGCCATCTTTTCGGCCGTCGACATTCCCGCCGACACCGCCTCGTACATGGCCCACATCCGCCTGCCTGTCGTAACGATCGCACTCAACCTGCCCAAGCGCGACAACGCCTCCTTCGTGCTTAGCGACAATGTCGCGCAGGCGCGGCTGGCCGCGCGCGAGTTCCTCAAGGCCAGCAGGTTCCACTCATTCTCCTACGTCCCGCTTGTCGAGGCCCCCGGCTGGTGCAGAGCCCACGAGCTCGGATTCCGCCAGGCCGTCTCGGAGTTCGGCTTCGACATCACGGTCTTCACGGCGCCGCCCGAGAAGGACCGGGCCAGGATGATCCGTTGGATCCGCGAGCTCCCGAAGCCCGCCGCCATCTTCGCCGCCTGCGACTACCGCGCAAACGACGTGCTCGTCGCGGCACGGAAAGCGAATATCGCGGTCCCGGGCGAGGCCGAGGTCATGGGGCTCGACAACGACGCCATCCTCTGCGAGAACACGGCCCCGAGGCTCACGAGCATCCAGCCGGACTTCGAGCAGCAGGGATACCTCGCCGCAAAGCTTCTCGACCAGATGCTTGCCGGGAACCGCAAGTCCGTCTCCGTCGCGGTCGGTCCGCGCACGATCGCCTGGCGGGAATCTGCGATCCAGTCAGGCCGGCCGGGAGGGATCCTCGTGCAGCGCGCCGTCGAGTTCATCAACCGGGAGTACGCCGCCGGGATAGGCGTCCCGGAGGTGGTCTGCTACCTGAAGGCCTCCCGCCCCCTGGTAGACCTCAGGTTCCGCCAGTTCAGGGGGCAGTCAGTCCTCTCTACAATAAACGAAGTACGCCTCGCGAAGACGTACGAGCTGCTGATCTCCGCGCCGCACCTTTCGATCGCGGAAGTCTGCCGGCGCTCGGGCTGGAGAAGCGAACGCTACCCGAAACGCATCTTCCTGAGGCGCTTCGGCCTGACCATGCGCGAGGCCAGGAACAGCTGAGCCCGCCGGACAGTTGTCCGCGAGCCTGGACTCCCCGTTCGGGAACTTCACGGAGCCGGCATCTCAGCCACGGACGAGGCGCATCCCTGCGGGAGCGGCGTCGGCAATCCGCCGGACTGGACAATCCTTGAATCCGCAAGCACATCTTCCCAGCTCCCGTATCTCGCCGAACGATCCTTCGCGCACATCTTCGAGAGCAATCGCACAAGCCCTGGCGAGATGGACTTGTCCATTGTGCGAGGATCGGGAGCGGATTTCTCTTGGCTCACATGCGCACGCAGCGTGTCGTCATTGGAAAGCCCCGGGAAAAGGACCTGTCCTGTGACAAGCTGGTACAAAGTCGCGCCCATGTTATATATGTCTGAGCGGCAGTCAAGGTCTGAATCTCCGTATATCTGCTCGGGAGACATGTATGCGGGAGTGCCGACAATGGTATCCTTGGGGCTGGCATCGGGCTTTTTGCGCAGGCCCGCCCTGTCTCCGCCGCCCATCACATGGCACAGCCCCATATCCATTATCTTCACGATGCCGTCTCCGTTGACCATGAGGTTGTCCGGCTTTATGTCGCAGTGGATCACATGATGTTCCCGCCATGCATATCCGAGGGCATCCGCCACCGAGTCGAGAACGAGAAGCGCATCCGGCTCTGGAAGGCGCTCCTTCCTGGCGAGAAAGAGGGCGAGCGTGTAACCGTCCACATAGTCCATGACGAAATAGTATCGACCGTCCCGGCAATCGGCCTCATACGAATGCACTATGCCCGGATGGCTGATCTGCTCCATCACGCGGCTCTCAAGCATGAACTGCCGCACATCCTCGCCCGAGGCGGCGGCATCCTTGAACATCACCTTTATGGCGACTTCCTTGTTCAGCCCGCCATGGAAGCACAGCCATACTTCGCTCATCCCCCCGGTGCCGATGAGGTGCTCGAACCTTACGCCCGGGATGCTTATTGGAGGTGCGCCCATCAGCGTTTGCATCCGGTGCCGAAGCACCTCTTGCACAGGTTAGCCCGCATTCCCTTGCATTCCGGGCAGGAGATCCTGCCGACGCCTCGGCATTCGGGGCACAGTTTCACGTCCGGCGGCCTGCGGGAGCGCCGCCCCTCATACTGCGGCCTGGATACGATCCACCCATCCTTGCAGTCGGAACGCGGGCACTTTACGATCCCGGAGGCGAGGCATTTGCGGCACTGGACTATTCCGGACCATCCGCATGTCATGCACGGGGCGGTTTCTCTTGGCTCCGGCTGGGACAGATCCCATACCACGCGTCTGCCTCGGCCGCGTTCGCATACCGGACACGGATTTATCTTCACGTCCCAGTGCGAACGGTCGTTTATCTTGCCGACGAACTGTCCGACATCCGGCGGGCTTGCCTTAAGCGACCCCTTCCCGTTGCACACGGCGCACTTTACCCACACCTTTCGCGCGGCAATCCTTGGCGGGGAGTCATCCCCTTTTCCCGCGACATCCGATTGCGACATGGCGGCAAGCGCCACCGCAAAGAACATGGACACCATGAATAAAGCTCTAATCATCATATCTAAACCCCGCCATTAAATCACCGGCCTTGCGTCGACCGTCTACTGATCCTCGGTGACGCGCATTATCTCCTTTACGGACGTGACACCACTGAAGACCTTGTGCCATCCATCCTCGCGAAGCGTCTTCATGCCCTTCGAAAGCGAAAGCTCGCGTATCTGCGTGGCGTTCTGCCGCTTGATTATGGCCGATTCAATCTCGTCATCCACCTCAAGCACCTCAAAGATCGCCCTGCGTCCCTTGTATCCCGTCTTCGAACAGTATTCGCACCCTACCGGCTCGAACACCGTGTCCTTCTCCGGGGGACTGTCAAGGTCATAGAATTTCATGTCCAGCGGGACTTCTTTCATGCATTTCTGGCACAGTCTGCGCGTAAGGCGCTGCCCCATCACGCCAGCCACGGCCGAAGCGATGAGGAACGGCTCCACGCCCATGTCCGTAAGCCGCGGGAAGGCTCCGGCCGCATCGTTGGTGTGCAGGGTGGAAAACACCATGTGTCCCGTCAGCGAGGCGTTGATAGCGATCTCCGCCGTCTCCCTGTCTCGGATCTCGCCCACCATTATCTTATCCGGATCCTGCCGAAGGAACGCCCGCAGGGTTCGCGCGAAGTCCAGGCCGATATCCTTGTTCATCTGCACCTGGATGATCCCGTCCATCTGGTACTCTATCGGGTCTTCCGCCGTGAGGATGCGCACGTCCATCGTGTTGACCTCATGGAGAAACGAGTATAGCGACGTGGACTTGCCCGAACCAGTAGGCCCCGTCACGAGGAAAATGCCGTTTGGCCTGCGTATTATCTTGTCCACCACGGAGAAATCGCGCTCCGAGAAGCCGAGATCCTTCATCTTCACGAAGCTACCGCTCTTGGCGAGCAGACGAAGCGAGATTGATTCGCCCCACGCGCCTGGCATAGTCGATACGCGGATGTCGATGTCCTCGCCGCCTATGCGTATGCCTATGCGGCCATCCATCGGCAGGCGCTTCTCGGCTATGTCGAGGTTCGACATCACCTTGATTCGCGATATGATTGCGCTCTTCAGGCGGTTCAGCTGCGGCGGCACATCCACCTTGTGCAGCATGCCGTCTATGCGGTAGCGTATGCGAAGCTCCGTCTCCTGCGGCTCTATGTGGATGTCCGTCGCGCCCTGGCGGTCGGCCTCGGCGATGATCCTGTTCACGAACTTTACGATGCTCGCCTCTTCACCCTCGGCGCCGACGTCTATCTTCGAGATGGAGGCATCCATGTCGTCCACGGAATACCGCCCATCCTCAAGCATCTTCTCTACCGCCTCCGCGCCGACGCCGTAGAACTTCTTTACGGCCTTGTCGATGTCCTCGGCTGGCGACAGGGCAATGCGCACCGGACACCCTGCGGCAAGGCGCAACCCATCTGCTATGGCGGTGTTGAAGGGGTCTGCCGCTGCAACCGTCAGCACCGAACCGTCGAACCTGATCGGGAGCGCATTGTACTGGTACACGGCCGAAGCCTGGAGCCTGGAGATCACCTCCGGCCTCGGCTGGGCCTTCTCTATCTCGACATACTCCAGGCCAAGCGCTTCCGCTATCTTCTGGAGGAACAGCGGCTCCTTCTCGCCGCCGAACCTGAGTATGCCGTCAAGCAAAGGCATACCGGGGTTCGCCGCCAGGCCATCGTCGATCTTCGCGAGCGCCGCATCGGAATATATGCCCGTCGCCCTCAGCAAGCCCTCTGCGAGTCTGGATATCTGTTTCATTGGGGCGGATTATCCCACATTCCGGCCAAGAATGCAACCGCGCCGCGACGTCACCGCCATTCTCGCACCCGCTTCTCGAGGAGCACACCCTGATGTCCGCAAGGGACTACGATACGCCCCCTGTGGAATGCGGCAAGGTCTGGATTGCCGCTAACGCTGTAGGCGCAATCAAAAACCGGATGGGCCGGATCGGCGAAGTCGAAAACCGCAATGCGCCGCTCGCTCCGCCCCGTCAGAACAACCCAACGGCCATCGCTGCGCGGTATGCCGTCAAACTTGCCGCCGGGAAACGGCAATCGGCTCGCTGCGCCAAACACACGGTTTGTCCCCGCAAGCACATAGTCCGCGCCAATGGTCTGAAGGAAGAAGCCGTCGCCGAGGGAACATATGCCGTTGCGCTGGTTCCCCACATTGGAGCGGTCTTCCTTCCTGAACTCGATCATGGACGGGATCTTGCCGCCGACGTCGAACCACTGTACGCCTCCATACGGAACAAGGATCGGCAAAACGCCGCCAAGCGCCCGGTCGCAGACGTACTTGTCCCATGAGCAGCCACCGTATGACTTCAGCAACGGACGCTCCGACCCCATGGCATCGGCGTCAAAGAAGCAGAAGTCGCTGCGGCGGCCGGACAATATCAGGGTTTTCCCGCCGACCGCCCAAGCCCAGTAGGCCACAGACGCCGCCTTGTCCAGTGCCGGACGGCGCGACACCTCCCTCAGCCCCGCCGCACCATCGCATTCATATGCCGCGAAGCCCGCCAGCCCTTCTGCCACGACGAGTTTTCCCTCCGAAAGAGCACAGTCATAGGCTTGCGTGCCGTCCGGCAAGCCTCCAATCCGCTCAAAGCCGCCATTTTCAAGGATGCGCAGGACATGAAGCCCCGCGTCACCGCATGCGGCATACACCATGCCATTCGTCACGCAAACGGTACGAGCCTGTCCCGGTCTTGGCGGATGCCATACGTAAAACTGCGAATCGTCCGTGGTGTACCTTTCGCGGAAGCCGACGTTGCGGGGAAGCGAACCTTTTGGCCTCGCCGGCGGACGGGCTTCACGCACAGGGACTACGAAAAGGCCGCCGGGGTTGCTCGTCACATAGATGCACCCTTCGCCTACGGCCACCGAGCTGATTGCGCCGCTTGGCCATGTCTTGCCCGGCTGCGGCACGCAAAACCGATCGACAATCGCGGGCTTCGCCGGATCCTTCACGTCTACGACGAACAGCCCATTGTGCGAATCGCAGCAGAAAGCAAGGCCGTTGGATACACGCGGCGTCCAGTAGTCGTCATCCCGTGGCTTGAAGAGGGGGAAATCAACGCGGGACACCCAAACGGGTTTCGCCGGATCGCGTATTGAGAAGATGTCCAGTCCCCGTCCTCGCCCACGGGCCTCTTCTCCCTTCAGCCCGGCATGACGAGAATCGTGCCCCGTGGAACAGTACAGGTAGTTGCCGTCGATCTCCACTCCGTCGCCGTATCCGTGCAAGTCAAGTTGCCCCACCGTGCGGAAATTCCGCATGTCCCGTGCATCGAACACGGTGACGCCGCCGCTCCCCCACTCGCCGGAATACAGCCAGCCGTCCCGATATCGGCAACTTTGGTTTTCGCTCGTCTTGCGTATGCAGATGTGGGCCGGATTGTCCGGATCGGAAACGTCTACGCACTCGACGCCGTTGATGCGTTCGCTCAGGAATGCGACGTTTCCCGCTACGTCTATCCCAGTCGCGAACTCCACGGAATCGAACCGGGAGCGGATGCGCATGCTCTTCGGATCCCGCGCATCCACGATCCGCATGCCCGTTTCGCGGGATGCCACATATACGAAGCCATCCTGCGAGACGATCTGACGGGCGTTGTCGAACCCGCCTATAACGCCAAGCGGACGAGGGTCAAGAGGCGACGAGACGTCAAACGAGTACAGTTCCGTCCCCGCCGCCGCAAAAAGCGTTCCCCCTTCAAGGCATACGGACATCGCCCTCCCATTGACAGCCTGAACTTGCCGCGCCTTGCCCAATACGCCCGCCCGATCCCGCCCATCGGCCAAGCCCGCGCCAGCCGTCAGCGCAAGGCACACGGCGATCGACATCGCAACCGCTTTCATCCCTGCACCGACATCCCCTCTTCAGCGCTGCGCAATCCAATGGCATCGTATATCCAGAATGTCACGGCGGCACACTCCACGCCGAAAGGCAGGTATCCGGCAAAGCCTATGAGCGGCATTTCCCAAAGCTGCCATCCGTGAACCCAAGGGACGGCATACACCCATTTCGCGAACGCATGATAGTTCCACGTCTCCCAGCAAAGTCCGCAGACAAGCGATGCGATCTCAAAGCGGAAGACGAGACCCCACGAGCCCGTCTTCAGCGAATCGAGGATGCAACGTTCGCCAAGCGTCACCTGCACCAGCACAAAGACCATGAGCGGCGATATCCACAGCAGCGGATAGGCGTACTCCGGAAAGAACACTATTCCGGCAAGGCCAACGAGCGAAAGCGCAGCCAGCACAATGCGCGAGACCGGGCTGTGCACATCCGGCCTCCACGCCATGCCATCGTAATTTCGGTCGTCGAAAAAGCGGAACGTGCCAAGAAACTCCGCGGTCGCGTAAACCGCCGGAAGCACCGAAGCGAAGCACAGTGTCGCATAGAGCGTATACGAGGCGGCGGACAGGTCGGCGATTCCGAGATAGTACCAATTCCAGACAAACCGGTTGAGGTACTCGAAAAACCACCAGAAGAGCGACGATGCGGGGAACGTAAGCGCATACGCGAGCGGGTGCGCCGTCAGCGGCGACGTCCCCTTCCTCCACACGCACAGTGCATTCATGGTAATGATATAGCCCATCCATATCGGAAAGTACGAAAGCATCACCTGGTACGGGCGGAACCACTCGAACCTGTTCCACGTGACAACCCACGAGACGGCAAGGAGCGCAATGCCGGCCCACCCCCATGCCGGGAAGCCGAAATGCCGCCGCCCCTGCCCGCCATGGGATCCGAAGGATGCCCTGAAGCCTCGCCGCAGGAACGGGGAAAGGCATCCGAACGTGAACGCGGTCATCCCTATGAACCAGTACCAGTTGAACGGACGCCTGTAGTTCCAGAGCTTTTCCGGATGCAACCCGAAATCCTCCGTACGGGGCGGAAATCTCTTCACGCCCTCAAGGATATCGTCGTACCCGCCGACCATGCAGCACGCGAGCGGCACCCCGATCAGGATCGCAGCCAGAAGCAGATAGTGTATTATGCGCCTCATTTCCAGAAATCCCATATTGCACATACAGTGAATGCGACGAGACACCCCCATGCGACACCGGCCACAACTTCGCGCCGGCGATGCCCGAGGCGTTCCTCAAGACGGCGGGCCTCGATGCGATCCTCCTCGCTTGCGCTGTTGAGGTGCGAGACTATCCGGTTGATCAGCTTCGCGTGTTCGCCGGCCTCGCGCCTAAGCGTTGCGGCATCGACAAGCACTATGAGGCCAAGGCCCACTGCGATCATCGCGTACGGCGCGTCGAATCCCTCCGTGAGGCCGATGGCGAACGCAAGCGCAGAGACAAGGGCCGAATGCACCGACGGCATCCCGCCCGCCGCCCGGAACTGGCGTGCGTCCGGACGCCCCGTCTTCCACCAGAAGTAGATGAACTTCAGGGCCTGCGCGGACGATGCCGCAAGAAATGCGGACATGAACCACGGATGCCGGATTATCTCAAGGAAGTTGACCGAATGTATTATCCCAGTTGCGAACATATGCAGACCTCACCGATGGGGCCGATTATATCACAACTTTAAACAGTACATCTCCGGTAGTCGATCCTCACATTCATTATCCCTTGAAGAGACGGTCTTTTCGACCCACTCTCGGATTTTTGTTCTCACCCCGCGTCAACCGGCCGCGACTTCGATCTGGCGGTCGGTGAGGTTGCGCATCCCGGCGTCGAACGCCGCGCCGACGAGCGT
>CAKULV010000036.1 GCA_934667425.1 uncultured Kiritimatiellota bacterium
TCCTCGCGAAGCTCAACGCGAGCCCGCTCGTCCTCGCCGCGTTCTCGGGCTTCAACTCCGAGACGCCGCAGCTGCGCTTCAACCTCGACCGCGTGAAGGCGGAGATGTTCCACGTGCCGGTCGCCGTCGTCTACTCGACGCTCCAGAACTACCTCGGCTCGCGCTACGTCAACGACGTGAACCTCGGCACTCAGGTGAACCGCGTGACCGTGGCCGCCGAGGCGGACGCGCGCAACTCGCCGGAGGCCGTCGCGCGGCTCTACGTGCGCTCGGACGGGGGGGCGATGGTGCCGGTGGGTTCGCTCGGCACGATCAGCCGCGAGCTCGGGCCGCGCACCGTCTCGACGCGCGACAAGTACATGGCGTGCGGCGTCACGGTCATGCCGAAGCCAGGCGTCGCCTCCGGCACCGTCATGCGCGAGGTGCGCGAGATCCTCGAAGCGGAGCTGCCCGACGGCTACGGCTACGTCTGGGACTCGCTCTCCTTCCAGGAGGCGCGCAACGAGGGGAGCGCCGCGCCGCTCATCGCGCTCGCCGTCATCTTCGGCTACCTCTTCCTCGTCGCGCAGTACGAGAGCTGGACGATCCCGCTTCCCGTGATGCTCTCCATCTTCGTGGCCGTCTTCGGCGCGCTCGTGGGCCTGCGCCTCTACGGCTTCAGCCTGAGCATCTACGCGCAGCTCGGGCTCGTGCTCCTCGTGGGCCTCGCCTCGAAGAACGCGATCCTCATCGTGGAGTTCGCGAAGGACAAGCACGAGCTGGAGGGCTACTCCATCGTGGAGGCGGCCGGCGTGGCGGCGGGCGAGCGCCTGCGCGCGCTCCTCATGACGGCCCTCACGACGCTCCTCGGCACGCTGCCGATGATGATCGCGACGGGCGCGGGCGCGGCGAGCCGCAACCACCTGGGCACGACGGAGTTCTTCGGCATGCTCTTCTCGGTGGCGTTCGGCATCCTGCTCGTGCCGGGGCTCTACGCGCTCTTCCAGACGTGGCGCGAGCGCATCAAGCGCGTGTTCGCCTACATGTCCGCCCGCGCCGCGCGCCGCCGCGAACTGAAGAGTCGAGAGAATGTCTAACCGATAACATGAAGAGGGAAATGGATATGCACAAGAGCATGGTGATTGTATTGGCGGTGTGCGCCGCCGGGTGCGTTGATACGCGACCGTCGTGGTCGAAAGTCGGGCCGGACTTCAAGAGCCCAGAGTTCGAGGTCGAGGACGCCGCGCTGAAGGCCCCCGGGGCCGGGTGGCCAATGACGACGAACCTTACGGAGACCGGGGAGTTCCGTCCGGCATCGGAGGCGGAGGATCCCCGTGCGATCCTCAAGGCGGAGAACATACACGGATGGTGGCGCCAGTTCAACGACAGGCTGCTGTCGGATCTCGTGGAGAACGCCGTATCGAACAACCGTTCGTTCCTGATGGCCCAGCAGAGGCTTGAGCAGGCCCGTTGGCGCCTTGCCGGCTCGTGGTCGGACGTGATGCCGCACATCACAGGCGTTGGCGCCGCAACCCGTTCGCAGACGGGGAAGAACAGTCCGTCGGGGAAGACTCATCGCGACGTGTTCCGTGCCGGATTTGACGCGACCTGGGAAATCGACATCTTTGGCGGAGTGAGCCGCGAGATAGAGGAGTCGCAGGCCCTGATGGACAAGGCGACGTGCGACCTTGCGGATGCGTGGGTGTCGCTCTCGTCCGAGATCGGCAGCCAGTATGTCGAGCTGCGCACAATACAGGAAAGGCTCATGGTGGCGCGGGAGAACCTGAAACTCCAGACGGAGACGTACGACATCCTCAAGAGCCGGCTCGATTCCGGCATCGGTGATGAGCTTGCCGTGAACCAGGCCAAGTACAACGTGGAGCAGACCCGTGCGACGATCCCGACCCTGCTGTCCACCGAGGAGTCGCTTATGGATGCGCTCGCAATCCTGGCCGGAACGATGCCTGGCGCCCTGCATTCGCAGCTGAAGGAACGCCCCGACCGCGACTGGCTCGTCGAGCCGCTTAAGCTTCCGGAGATACCGCTGAACGCCATACGTTCCCGTCCGGACGTGCGCTCTGCGGAGTATGCCCTTGCGGCGCAGGTCGCCCATGTTGGCGTTTCTGCTTCGCTGCTCTATCCGAAATTCTACCTGAACGGTTCCCTCGGACTCGAATCGCTTCACGTCAAGAAGCTCCTCAGGCGCGATTCCCTCTATGGCTCCATCGGGCCTTCTATATCGTGGCCGATTTTCCAGGGCGGCAACCTGTACGCCAACCTGAAGGCGGAGGAGGCTGCGATGGACGAGGCCGCGTATAGGTACGAGTATGCAGTTCAGAGCGCATTTGGCGAAGTCCGCACGGCGTACTCGGCATACACGCAGCAGTACCACCGCTACGAGTCCCTGAAGGGTGCGGTGAAGGCCGCGAAGGATGCGGAGAACATATCGCAGGATCTCTACAAGAACGGGCTTTCAGACTTCAACAACGTGCTTGATGCGCAGCGGTCGCTGCTCACGCTCGAGGAGGCCCTGGTCATCTCGCGCGGGCAGATATCGCAGGATCTCATCAGCCTGTACAAGGCCCTCGGCGGCGGTATCGAGATGTAGGTTGGTAGTTGGTAGTTGATAGTTGGTAGATGGTAGTTTAATCAACAAATGACTAAATGGCTAAATGCAATCGCAAATCGCAAATTCCCACTACCAACTACCATCTACCAACTACCAACTACCAACTACCAACTGCCCACTACCAACTACATGTCACCTAATCCATCTCCCAAAGTATACGGCGTAAGTGAGCTTACGGATGTCATAAAGGGTCTGCTCAGGCCCTATGACAAGATATACGTCGAAGGGGAGATATCCGGTTGGAGGCTTTATGCGAGCGGCCATGCGTACTTCACCGTGAAGGACTCCAATGCGCAGCTTTCCTGCGTGATGTTCGCAAGTTCTCTTGAGCGGTGCAAGGCTGCGGCGAGGCTTCGTGACGGTGTAAAGGTTTGCCTCTACGGAAGGCTTGATGTCTATGCTCCGCGCGGGTGCTACCAGATGGTTGCGCTCGCCGCCAAGGTCGCCGGAGAGGGCGATCTCATGGCGCAGTTCAACGAACTGAAGGACAGGCTCGGCAAGGAGGGCCTGTTTGACTCCGGGCGCAAGCGGAAGCTGCCATTCCTCCCACACCGCATCGCCATTGTGACGTCGCCGTCTGGCGCCGTGATCCACGACATGTGTACCGTCCTCACCAGAAGGTTCCCGAACGTTGAGATCCGCCTCTATCCGGTTAAGGTGCAGGGGCCTGGCGCAAAGGAGGAGATCGTGTCCGGGATCGGCTTCTTCAACGCGCCATCCGCATCGTGGAAGCCGGACGTGCTGATCGTGGGACGCGGCGGCGGTTCGATCGAGGACTTGTGGGCGTTTAACGAAGAGTGCGTAGTGAGGGCCGTAGCCGCTTCAAGGATTCCCGTGGTCAGCGCCGTGGGGCACGAGACCGATTTCACGCTCTGCGACTTTGCCGCAGACGTTAGGGCCGGAACCCCTTCGATTGCGGCGGAGCTCGTCGTGCCGGTCAAGGACAAGCTCGTGCGGCAGATCCGCGACCTGTCCGCACGGCTTGTGCGCACTCCGCAATATGCCTGCGATGCGCTGTCGCAGCGGGTCGATCACCTGTCTGACAGGCTCGCGTCCGCGCTTCGGAACCGCGCGGAACGGGACCGGAACAGGCTCGTCAGCCTTTCGGGCCGATTGCTGCCGACTCTCAGGGAGTCGCTGATCAGGTCGGAGTCCCGCCTGTCCCATGCATCGCAGATGCTTCCGCCACTCATGCGGGGCTCCATGATGCGGACGGAACGGCGGCTTATGCAGTCGGACCAGAGGCTCGTGCCGCTGATGCGCGATGCGGTGTCCAGAGCGGAGCTTCGCCTTTCATCGGTTCGCGCGAAGCTTGCGCTGCTCGATCCGGAAAATCCGCTGAAGCGCGGATACTCGCTTACGCTTGACGTCAATGGCCGCATAGTGCGCCGGGCGCAGGAACTGCGCTCCGGCGACGAGTTGACCACGCGGCTCGGCGAAGGCGTTGTCGCCAGCGTCGTGAAGTGACGGGAGGGACGCGCTTGTTGCGACCGAAGACCGTTGAGCGTTGCGCGGGTGACATAACTTGAATAACTTTAGGGGGGGGGTAGATTATTGCATATATGCTGGATTTGTTGTTGACTTGAAACATGGAACATGATACCATTTTGGCAATTGAGGGGAAATGGTGGAAAGTTTCATGGAGTATTATCGCGCTGTTTTTTGTGCTGTCGCGTTTGCGGGAGTTTTTTCGGCTCTCGCTGGGCAGCTTGTGGTAAATTCGGGCTTTGAGGAAGGCGTGGATGGCAAGGCCGCAGGGTGGAGAATCGCTGCGCGTTATGACATTGGGGATTCCGCAGGGCTCAACGGCAATCGCGGATTGCACTGGAAGAACGCCGAGCCGGGCCTTTCTGGGACATGGGTGGCGCAGGATGTGAAGGTCAAGCCCGGCTTCATCTATCGCTTCGGCGGCTGGGCGAAGTGCAAAGACATCAGGGGAGTGGCAAAGGATGGCGTAAAGTCCTGTGTAGTCATAATCGTGACGGTGCTGGATGCCCACGGCAAGTATCTCGGCGAATACTACTCCAAGAGGCTTCACGGCACTGCCGATTGGACTATGCTTGAGGCAAAGACGCCGCGATTGCCGCCTGGTGCGGCGATCCTGAAGGTCTCGCCGTTCGTGTGGCACAACGCGACGGGCGAAGCGTGGTTCGACGAGATATTCGTGGAGCCTGTCGAGTCAAAGCCGATCGCGGGGCTGTATTCGTCTGCATACCGCGACACGGCCTGGTCTGGAGACGTGCGCTTCTTCGCGGCACTTGGCGTAGATGTGGCGGCGCATCCGTTGGAGACGCTTTCCGCCGAGTTCGCCTGTTCGGACGGAGCTTACGGCACGAAGCGCATCCCTGCGACATCTTTCTCGGCCTCCGAGGCGTCGGTCGCGATCCCGGTCGCCGATCTCCCGAAGGGAGTGTCGGCCATGTCATTTGAGCTGCGCGAGAAGAAGGGTTGCAAGCTGTTGGCGGAAGAGACGATCCTCTTTACGCGCACGGACAATACCCCCGGGTGGAAGTGCCGCATCGACGGTGCGAATCGGCTGATAGTGGATGGTCGGACATTCTTTCCGTTCGGCTTCTATGTCTACAACGTGGACGATGCTCTCCTTGACGTATACAGGCAGGGGCCTTTCAACACGATCCTGCCGTATCCGTATCTGCCGGTCGAGAGATTCGACCTCATAGCCACGCGGGGACTCAAGATCATAGCGACGCTCAAGGACTTCATGCCGGCGGCCCGCTATGCCCCCTGCAAGATCGAGACGCAGGGCGACGCGGACCGGGGCTTTTTGAGGCGGTTTGGGATGGTGAAGGATCATCCGGCGGTTATAGGATGGTACCTGAATGACGAGTCGTCGGTAGACCACCTGCCGCGACTGGAGCGCCAGTACCGCTACGTGCGCAGTCTCGATCCAGACCATCCGGCGTGGTCCGTCTTGTTCCAGCACGACCAGATACGTTCCTACGCGGGGACGTGCGACGTGATCGGCACAGATCCGTACCCCATCAACTCCAAGCCGATAGGACAAGTCGCGGAATACGCGCGAGACACGGTGAAGGGCTTTTTCGGCCGTCCAGTCTGGATGGTTCCGCAGTCCTTCGCCTGGAAGTGGTTCAACCCGACTGGCGATGACGATGCGTGCCGCATGCCTACCAAGGCGGAAATCCGCTCGATGACGTGGCAGGCTATCGCAAACGGCGCAAACGGCATCATATACTATGCCCTCGGCACAATGCGCACCCGCATGAAGCCGGAAGAGTTTGCCGCATCGTGGAAAGGCCTCTGCGAGATAGGCGAGGAACTCTCGAATCGAATCCCAATCCTTCTGGCTGATCCGTCGCCGAATGCGACTGGATATCCTGCCGGCGTTTCGGGACGTGCCTGGACGAAGGACGGCATGACGTATCTTCTGGTCGCCAATGAGACGCGCGAACCGCAGTCCGCGACGTTGACGCTTCCCCGGCGTTTCGCCAAAATGTCCGGATCGTTGGATGACGCCCATCCGTCGCTTGCCGGCGATGCGCTGTCGCTGAACCTGCCTTCGTTGGGCGTGACGATGCTTGAGCTGGAAAATTGACCGCAAAGAAAGGATGCCGAATCATGGACATGAATGGAAAACATTTCGTCGCGTGGCTTATAGGCCTTGCGGTTCCGTCGGCGCTTCTGGCGGCGACAGTCACCTATGACATGAACGGATCCGGCGGCTGGTCGGACGGAACGCGCTGGGTTGGCGGCTTGGTGCCGTACGTCGGCGACACCGTAGTGATTCCGTCCGGACGCGCATATGTAGGCGATGCAGATCGTTCCATCTTAACCAATGTAATCGTCAATCTGGCGGATGCCGGATCGGTTCTCTGCGTCACGAATGCTGCGGCATGGAATCCGGCGTTCAAGGCAAACTCCCTGCGAGGTGGCGGTACGCTCGAAATCGATAGCCTTGCGGCGAACGAAATCGTATTTTGCACCCCGCTCGCGAACTTCACCGGAGATATCGTCGTAAAGCATGGACGTGCAGTCGGAATCTACACGACACAGGCATTGGGCCGTAATACGGCTTTGGCGGGAGAGACGACATATGCGAATCCACCGCCAGGGAAGGTCGTGATTTGCCGAGGGGCGACACTGGATGTGACTGGCTATGGAAACGTGAAGTCATTTCCGGATTTCTCGCTGGGATTCAAGGAGATTCACCTTTCCGGCAACTATGCGAGCGTACAGTCTGCCGTGTACAATCCCGTTGGGGCAATCAGCATAGAGCAATGGAACGCAGGTACCTTGACGCAGGCGGTCGCCAATGTCGTGTTGGATGATGATGCCTGGCTGTCTGGGCATGTGGGCGGCAATCTGGGGATAGGTGGGGCGTCGGCGGACAATCCCGGTAGGCTTGATCTCTGTGGACACGATCTCTACCTGTCAGGCAACAGCGGACGGGCATGGACGCTTTTCCTTTCGAATGCGCTTGTCACAAACTCGGTTCCGGGGCAGGGCGGGCGCATCTACGTGGATAGCGGCGGCATGAAAAGTGCGCATACGCTGCAAGTTGGCGAGAACGTCGTTTTTGACCGAAACGTCCGAATTGTACTCGGCACGACAGGCGTCCTCGCCCTCGACAATGCGCACGATATGGAGATAGCCGCCCAGATCGAAGTCAATCGCGACGGCCCGTCAATCGTTTTCCTGAAAGACGGCGCCAGCGATGTCACTTTCGCTGGTGATATCCTCGGAAATGGTGCGCTGACGCTGGATTCTTCGTTTGCGGGGAAGCTGAGGCTCGGCGGCGACAATTCTGGCTTTACCGGAACGATTTACCTTGCTGGGTCAGGTGTCGGCCCGACGCTCGTGCTCGAACGGCCGGAGGCGATGCCGTCGAAATCCTCTTACACGGTACGGGGAGGTACGCTTGTCGCCCGTATGAAGAATTTCACGCGGGAACAGTATCTTGCTCTTGTCAATGCCGTTTCCTATGCGAATGATTCGGTTGGGGATGGTCGCCTGGTCTCGTCCGTCACGATGGATCCGTCAGGTTTGCCGAACGATTCCCTCGATTTTGTATTGGCATCCGATGAAATCGCAAACGCCGAAGCGGCCATCGGCATCGGCGCTTCTGGTACGGTTCGGATGACGGCTCTTCCGGCGGATAGGCGCATGCGCTTTGCCGCATGGGATGGTGTCCTTTCGTTCGGTTGCGGCGGCAATGTCGGCGAGATGCTGGCGACGGGCTTTTCTGGCGGTACGGGAGGTGAGATACGCATCGATGGCGTGGCCATTGACATGGGGACTAACGCGCTGTGGATCGGGGCGAGCGCACCAGTTGGCGACGCGGCCTTAGGTCAGGTCACGGTCACGAACGCCCTTGTCACGCGCACTACGGAAACGGAGGACATGGCGACCTATGAGGGCTTTGAGGTCGGTGCCTTCGCCTCCGGTTTACTGTCCATAGCCGATTCGTGCGTTACGAATCGGTTACACGTCGGAATCGGTGCGGCGGGATGTGGCGCGGCACTCCTGCGCAATTCCAATTTTGCCACATGGGGTTCTCGCAACATGTCGACAGCTCAGAATTGTCTCATGCTTGGATATGGTGGGCATGGTGCGCTCGAAATGGATGCAACGGAACTCTACTCGCCGACGTACGCCATCTTTGGGTATGACGGATTCGGCTCTGGAGTGGCTGTGCAGAAGGGCGGGCGTTTCATGGCAGGGCACCCCATCACTGGTGGAGTTGAAGATACACCTACGCAAGTCCATGTCGGATGCCACAAGGGCAGGACTGCGGGACGGGTTGTCGGGCAGTGGTGGCTGAAGGATGGCGCTTACGCATGTTCGTCCCACCAGTCGTTTGTGGCCGGCATCGGCTCCGACGGTTCGGTGGACAAGCAGACGTACGGCACACTGACGATAGACGGCGCGGGGACGACGTTCCATGTGGGCGGCCCGATTGGCGTGGGGCAGTCCTATGACTCAACTGGCATCGTCAACCTGAAGGACGGCGGCACGTTGCGGGCAAAGACGTTTTGGGGGGCATCATCCGGGCGGAACGGCAAGAGCTACGTGAACTTCGTCGGCGGCACCTATGAATACACCGGGTGGGGGGCAACCCGCCTGTTTGGGATTTCCCCAGATGCCGACAATGAATTGGATCGATCCATGACGCGAGTGACGGTCTACGCCGGAGGCGGCGCAATAGAGCTGTCGTCATCGCAAAAGGATCGCATGTTCGGCCAGCCCATCCATGGCGCGACTGGACGCGGCATAGTGTCCATTCCATGGGCTGATTCGGAAAAGGTGTTCGTCGGTGCGCCGGCTGTGGTCATAGAAGGCGACGGCATCGGCGCATCCGCGATGGCCAACTACGATCCTGATACGCGGACGGTTTCAGGGTTTACCGTGACAAGTCCGGGGTGCGACTACACGATGGCTACGGCGTACGTGCTTCAGGGGCCAGTCACGAATGCCGTCATCGATCTCTCCAATGCGCTTGCGGAGAACGCGCCGGACGGCGGCATGACGTTCCGCCATACAAATACGGGCTCGCTTGTGTTTGACGTGGCGAATACGTACACTGGGCCTACTGTGCTGGATTCGGTTCACGCGAGCGCCATCTTCGCGATCACCAACAAGGATGCGTTCGCCACAAGTTCATCAATCGCGCTCAAGGGGAACGCCAAGCTCTACGTCGGCGAATATACGCTTGCGGACCTGACGGCACCATTCAGGTTCATGGGCGGCACCGTGACGGGTGAGCTACCTCGGTATGCGATTCCCGAAGGGAAGCTTGTGGTCGATGCGAACGACATCCTCTCAGGCGAGGCGAATACGCTTGCAGGTAACGGAAACATTACGTTGCCATCCTCCGTCACGCTTCTGAACGGAGAGCGGTTGCGCGAAGCCTTTGCCTCGGATCCGTCGAAACGCCGATTCAAGTTGCTTGAGTTGCACTCCAAGGACATAGACACTCCGCTCGCTGTCCATGGCGTTCCCGATGGCTGGCACGTCTCGCGCATCGGAACGACATTGCGTCTTGCCCGTTCTGGAAGCATGGTCATTCTTCGTTAGTCATGAGCTTTAGTCCTTTATCCTGTGATCTGACGCGTGCGGACGTTCTCCGGGCCTTGGCAGGGTCTGCCATGGGCCTGTTGGCCCATGGTTGCCGGTGGTGTGCGGATGACGCGGCATCGCGCTTCGCGGCGGCATTTAGGCTTTTGCGTTCCGATGTGGATGGCGGATTGGTGACGGCAGGCGTACTTGCGGCGGATGGTTGCGAGTCGGCGGCTTGCGGGTGGCGGCGATTTTCAAGGGAACGGATCCCGATTACCGTTGATTCTCTTTTTGACGTTGCATCCGTCACCAAGCCGCTTGTCGCGGCGGCTGCGGCAAGGTTGGTGGCGGCCGGTCGGCTGGATCCGAATGCGCCGTTTACCGAGTATCTGCCGGAGCATTGCCTGGGGAAGTCGTGCGAAGTGACTGTGGCGGATCTGGCGACTCACGCATCTGGCTTCGATAACCTCGACAACTATGATGACGTCAGGACGGTGGAGTCATCGGAGGCGTTCTTTGCGCGTTTCATGCAAAGCCGTCCAGAACGGCCTCGCCGACGGTATTTCGATTACCGATGCCACAATTATATACTGCTTGGTTTTGTTTTGGAGGCGGTAAGCGGGAAGCGCTTGGATGTGGCTTGCCGGGAACTTGTCTTCGAGCCGTTGGGAATGCGCGACACGCGTTGGGGGCCGATCGCCAATCCTGTGCGAGTGGTCGAACAGTCCCCGGCGTTCGTCAACACAGTGAACGCCCCGGGAGTAATCAACGACGAACGTGCGCGTTTTGTCGCACGTCCGATCGGAAACGCCGGCGTCTATGCGACGGCGGACGACCTTTTGGCGTTCGTTTCGGACCTCGCCCGGCGGCAACGGTTTGAAAAGGCATATTACGACCTGCTGTTGACTCCGTCATTCTCCGCGCCGTCCCTGGTTGGCGGCGCATGGCGCATGCGGTCGTTTGGCTTCGACATGACGCCAGACCCGTCGTTGACCGGCTATTCGGCCCGTGCCGTCCGCCATTCAGGCTTTACGGGGCAGACGGTCATTGCCGACCCAGACCGTGCGTTTGCGGCCGTTGTCCTTACGTCGCGCAATTGCGACCATCGCGTTGGGGTGCGCCATCGCAACAGGATATTGTCGGCACTTGTTTGAGATAAGGGATATCATTGAAATGGAGTGGCAGGAAAAGATGCAGAAGAGGAATGTGGTGTGTGTGTTTGTGGCGGCATTGTCGCTCGCGGCAGGGGCGGCTGAACTGGTCGTTAACGGATCATTCGACGAAGGGAGGGCGGGATGGTCCCCGCGTGGACTTTTCGCATTTGATTCGCGAGGCGGTCAGAACGGCACCGCCGGACTTCGTTGGAAAAATTCGGACGCCAAGGCCTATCAGCTCGTCTCGCAGTCCCTGAAGCTCAAGACGGGAATGAAGTATCGCTATTCGTGCTGGGCGAGGCAGCGCGGCATGGCGTCGAGCGCCACGTTCACGGAACGCAACAGGCCTACGACATGCGGCATCTGCATCGGCTGGAACGATGCGGACGGGAAGTGGATCGCCGAGGTATCGCAGAACATACGCACTCTCTCGGATTGCGACTGGACGAAGCTTGAAGGCGAAACGCCGCCGATGCCGGCTAACGCAAAGACATTCAACGTATCGCTGTACGTAGGCCGCAGCTGCACCGGCGAGGCCTGGTTCGATGACGTTTCGGTAGAGCCGGTTGAGGTGGAGCCTGTGACCTTCCTGGCTTCGTCGGTCTACCGCGATGTGGCTACCTCCGGCGAGACTGTTGAGTTCAGGGCCGTTCTGAAAATCGACGATGAAGCAACGCCATTGTCTGGTCTGAAGGCTGAATTCTCGTTCGAGGGCGAGGACGGCGCGTTTTCGGTGGCGCCTGATACGTTCACGGCGCAGTCCGCGTCGGTTAAGGTTCCGGCGAGGCGTCTGAAGTCCGGTGGTTCTGCCGTGCGCTTCGCGCTTTCCGAAGCGGCGTCAGGAAGGGGGGTGGGCAGGGCAACGCTGCCGTTTGCGCGAGTCGATGAGTTGCCCCGCAGGAAGGCGTGGATTGATCGGCACAATCGCCTTATTGTGGATGGGAAGCCATTCTTCCCTCTTGGAATGTACCTGTCGCACGTCAATACGAACCAGGTTGACGCCTATGCGAAAGGGCCTTGGAACTGTGCGCTGCCATATGTGGGCGGCAAATGGGCCGATCTCGACTACATGGCGTCGAAGAGCCTCAAGGTGATCTACGGGCTGCACGAGTACTGGGCCAACTTTGGGCGTACGCCGCGCTTCAAGACAGAGGAGGAAGCCTCGGCGGCCTGTCGGCGAACCGTATTGTCCGTAAAGGATCATCCGGCGATCATTGCCTGGTACTCGCTGGATGAAATGCCGCTCAAGTTCATGCCGAGGATGCTGGCGCGGCAGAGGATGATGCGGGAGATAGATCCTGATCACCCTACATACGCAGTGCTCTACCAGTTCTACCAGATCCGCGAATACATGCCTGTGAGCGACGTGCTCGGTACGGATCCGTATCCGATAGGCGATGGTTCGATCAGCCTGCCGACAGACCATGCGCGGACGGTGCGCGAGGGGACGTTCGGGATGAGGGCGATGTGGCAGGTTCCACAGGCGTTCGACTGGGGATGGTTCGTGTCTCCGCAGGAATACCCGAATCGCTGCCGCCTGCCGACGGCCGAGGAGGCCCGCTCGATGACATGGCAGTCCATCGCCGGCGGTGCCAACGGCATCGTCTACTGGGCGTACCACTACATCCATTGGAGGCTTAAGGGAGAAGCCTATGACAACTTCTACGGTGCGTACTGTCGCGTGGGCGAAGAGGTGAAGCGTTTTATCCCGCTCATCCTGTCCGTCGAGCCGTCTGCGAAAGTGCTGTCTTGTCCAAAGGCGGTCGCCTGCCGTGTCTGGAGCATGGGCGGCAAGGCGCATTTGCTGATATGCAACGCGACGCGTGAGCCGGTGGATGGGAGCATTGTGCTTGACCAGCCATTCTCGACAGTCCGTTGTGAACTTGATTCCGCAGATGCAAAGGTAAAGGGCCCATCTGTATCGTTCAGACTGAAGCCCATGGGCGTAACCATGCTTCATCTTGGGCGATAGGCTTTGCCTCTTGCGCCACATTTGCTGTTTTGATATTATCGTGGCAGTTTTAAACCAAAAGTCGATGAGGATGAATATGGTGCGGATGATTGCCTTGATTGCGGGAGTCGTGTTTACGACCTGTGCCGTTGCAAATCGTAGTGACGTGGTGATAGAGAATGCCCGGATGAAGCTCGTGATAGGCGGCGACGCTCGCGCCAAGTCGCTCGTGGTAAAGGCGACCGGGCGGGAGATGCTTGACGTCACGGAGGACATTCCGGTGTTTTCCGTTGTTCAGGACCGTCCATTCAACAATGAAGTGAAGCTCCTGTTCGCTAACAAGCGCACTGAATACCGGGCCGACCGTGTGCGCCGCGAAGGAGATTGCCTGTTCGTCGGCTTCGAGCAGGTTTCCTACGAGGCGAAGATACATGTCGCGGAGCGTCCCGGCTACGTCGTTTTCGAGCTTGTGGACTTTCCACTCGGCCCGAAGGGGAACAACAATCTCACGATGACGTATCCCCCCGTGGACGTCATGCGGATCCTCAACCTGCCTGTAAAGTCGCAGGCACATTTCGGCGATTGGCTGAACGTAAGCTGGGATGATTCGTCCGCGCTGTCGCTGTTCGCGGCGGAACCGATGACATGGATAGAGAACACACGGCGGCACGGATTCCGTCTTATGACGGCAGAGGCCCACCGTGGCATCCGCTTGCGCGGGACCAAGGCTGTGCTTGTCGCATCGGCCACTTCCGATTTCCTTGACCAGATGGATGCGGTGGAAGCGGATCTCGATCTGCCGCGTGGCGTCAAGAGCCGCCGCGATCCGAGAATGCGCCAGTCGATCTACTGGACAGGTTCCGTGAATCCTTCGAATGTAGACGAGCACATCGCCCTTGCGAAGCGCGGCGGATTCACCAAGATGCTCATCTACCACACTTCGGTTTGCGAGCATCCCGGGGACTACATCGCCATCGGGGACTACAATCCGGATCCAAGGCTGTATCCAAACGGCTATGCGTCGATCCGCGAAATGGTCTCGAAGATAAAGGCCTCTGGGATAACGCCCGGTCTGCACGTCCTGCAGACGTTCATCGGCTTCGATACGCACTATGTTTCGCCCGTTGCGGATTCGAGGCTGAACCTGAAGCGGCACTTCACGCTGTCAAAGCCGTTTGGGGCGTCAGCTTCAGGGGACCTTTACGTACAGGAAAATCCTGTCGATTCGCCGACCAACACGAAAAGCCGCATCCTTGCGTTCGGCGGCGAGCTTCTTGAGTATACGGGATTCACCACGGAGCGTCCCTACAGGTTCACGGGCGTGACCCGCGGCGCGAAGAAGACCCGAGTGGTCGATCACCCGCAGGGGCAGATTGGCGGCTTGCTTGACGTCTGCGAATTCGGGGGAAGGAGCTGCTACATCGATCAGAATACCGATCTGCAGGACGAAATCGCAGACAAGATCGCAAAGGTGTACGACTGCGGCTTCGAGTTCATGTACAACGACGGTTCCGAGGGCGTGAATGTGCCGCAGGGCATACATGTCGCCAATGCCCAGTACAGGATATGGAAAAAGCTTGCGAAAAAGCCCTTCTTCACGGAAGGCGCGGCGAAAAGCCACTTTGGATGGCATCATCAGGGTGGGGCAAATGCATTTGACAGGTTTCCCCCGGAGGTGTTCAAGGACATGATAGTGCGCTGGCCGCTATACGAGGCTCCTATAATGCGCGAGGACTTCACGCAGGTGGATTTCGGGTGGTGGGGCATATATCCGCCGAGCGACAAGACAATTGGCATGCAGATGGACATGTGGGAGTTCGGAACGTCCAAGGCGGCGGCTTGGGATTGTCCGGCCACGATACAGTTTGCGTTGCAGACGGCGAAGAGCCATCCCCGCATGGACGATTTGCTTGAGGTGATGCGCCGCTGGGAGGATGTGCGCGCGAAGAGGTGGCTTACGCAGCGGCAGCGCGAGATGCTGAAGGATCCCAAGAGGGAATTCCACCTTTTCAAGAATGAGTCGGGCGAGTATGAGCTTTGCGAGATTGAATTGCTCGCGTCTCCAGCCGGGGCGAAGCACCTTCGCGGATTTCTCTTCGAGCGTGCCGGCAAGCGGGTGGTCGCCGCCTGGCACACGTCGGGCAGAGGAACCCTCACATGGGCGCTTGGTGCAAGGGAGCCCATTGCCGGGCTGAAGTACTACGCGACAGGGAAGACCCGCGATGAGGTGAGAACCGCATGGGCTGAGGCGATGCTTGTGGATTGATGCTTCAGGCAACTTGAGATGCAATGGAGGACAGGAAGGGCAGAGGGCGAGTCTGAAATGAATGATCTGGCTTCCATAGTCGTTGTTGAGGACGATGCCGTGATACGCACCGTGCTGGAGATGGCCCTTGCGGCCGAAGGGTTCACCCAGGTCGCAAGTTGCGCACGGGGCGACGAGGGCCTTAAGGTGATACGCCTTCGCAAGCCAGACCTTGTGCTGCTGGACGTGATGCTCCCAGGGCTGGACGGCTTTTCGCTGTGCAAGTCCGTGCGTGGCGACGCATCGCTTTCGGACACGCGCATAATAATGCTCACCGCGCGAACGCAGAGCGAGGACATCGTACGGGGCCTTGAATGCGGCGCCGACGATTATGTCACAAAGCCATTCGACCGGAAGGTTCTCATTGCTCGTATAAAGGCCGTGCTGAGGCGCGGCGGCATCGTATCGGCCAGTGCCGATTTCGATGGTCTCGTGCTCAATGAGGATGCGCATACCGTCTCGCTGCATGGGGAATACATCAGGATGCCACTCGGGGAGTTCCGCATACTGTCGCTCCTTGCGTCTCATCGCGGGCGTGTGCTGTCACGCGCCAGGATACTCGACTCCGTGCAGGGGGGCGACAGGTTTGCCACGGAAAGGACGATTGACGTCCAGATTGCGAACATACGCCGAAAGCTGGGGCCTTGGGCGGAACACATCGAGACGATTCGCGGAGTGGGATATAGGGTCAAGCCGTGAAACTGCCAAATGCGGATCTGCTGCCCTCGCTGCTCGTCGCGATTGCCCTCGTCGTTGCGGCCACCGTTTTCGTCTCCGAGACCGATTCGTTCCGCAAGGCGGTCGCGGAATGGGCGTCTCGCGATCTGGCGTCAAGGACGGAACTTGCCGCAGCGACGCTTTTCGAGCCTTTGAGGACGGGGGACTTCAGGCAGATACATGAATTTGGGGCGTCATGCTCCGCCGAAGGTGTGCGGCTTACCATATTCAGCGGTCCAGGCGGAGTGGTGTTTGACTCTGTCGGCAGGCCGTCAGACCAGGCTGAGTCGATATACGCCACGCGCCATAGCGGCGAATTTAGCGTTAGGCTCGGCATTCCGATAGAGCGGGTTATGGCGCCGTACAGGCGCGCGCGGTATGGATTCTTGCTTGCGGCAATTGTCGGCGGTTCAGGGGTGATGCTGGTGCTGCTTTTCACGGTGCGGCAGCGGAGCCGGATGCGCGAACTTGCGCGTGAGCGAGATTCCCAGCGCAGGCTTGTCGAAGAGATGAAGAGGGTGGAGGCGTTCAGGCGCGACTTCATTGCGGACGTGTCGCATGAGATAAAGACCCCGTTGACAGGAATCATCGGCTCTGTGGATCTGCTGATGTCGGAAGATGTCCCAGAGGCCATGAGGCCTCGACTGCTCACTATGGTGAAGGCAGAGTCGGAACGGCTCAATGCGCTTGCCCAGGGGATATTGTCCCTTTCCAGATTGGAGCAGGACGGCATGGCCGCTGACATGTCTGACGTCAATCTTTCGGAAATAGTCAATGATGCCGTTGGGCGGCTTCGTCCATTGGCGGCGGACAAGGGGATCGACATTTGCGTTGACGTCCCTGGCGAATGCGTTGTCAGGTGTGACGGGCAGCTGGTGTCCAGCGCGGTATCGAATCTCGTCGCCAATGCGATCCGACATTCCGGCTCGAAGGATGTCGTAGTGCGACTTTCCGCCGAGAGCGGCACGGCCGCAGTCACCGTCGAAGACCATGGCGTGGGGATTCCGCCCGGAGAGCAAAAGCGGGTGTTCGAAAGATTCTACCGGGTGGATCGGGCGCGAAGCGCCGATACGGGCGGCGCCGGGCTGGGTCTTGCCATTGTCCGCCGCATAGCGCGGCTTCATGGCGGCGACGTGAAGCTTGAGCAGCCTCAGCCCACTGGATGCCGATTCATCCTCTCGATCCCGCGATGATCCGGCGAATGTCGGCAAGCATCCGCATACGCTTTCGCTGTACCTCGCGAACGCAACCGGCGGCGTGCTGTTCTCCGGTGCGCTACTGGAGGCTGTCGGAGACTGATGGCCTTGGTTGCTCCATAGGCCACAGATGCGAATGGGCCCTGCGATAGACAAGCGGAGTGACGCCTTCCGCTTCTCGCATTCGTACGCAGAGGTGGGACGTGCACGAGTATCCGCATCGGAACGCTTTGCAGACCGAACCGAGAACTGCTATAATGCCAGCCAATCACAAGAAAGCACTTGCCTGACCATGCTGCGCAATGGGTTTTGCGCTGGCTATTGGAAGGCGGGATGTGAAAAATGAGAAGGAGAGGCGGATATGAGGGTCGAACCGTATGTGAGACGATTGGCTGGCCGTAGGCTGTGTCTGGTTGCCGGTTGCGCATTGGCTGCGTTTGCCTCGTATGGAGACGCATCTGCGGTGCCTCGCCCATGGGTGCCGGTGAAGACCGCTGCTGATTCCGTATCAGTGTGGGGGCGCACGTACTTTTTCGCGTCCAACGCCCTGCCGGTACGGATCGTCGCGCAGGGAAGAGACCTTCTCGCCTCGCCGGTCCGCGTCGTCTGCGCGGATTCGAATGGGACTGCGTTCGCGTGGACCAAGGCTGGCAGTTGGGTGCAGTCGGCGGATGACGCTTCGGCTACAGTCTGCGGATGGCAGTCCGTGCCGGACGTGTTCGTAAACGCTACGGCTCGCATCGAGTTCGACGGAATGGCCAAGGTTTCCCTGTCCGTCACCCCGGGCAGAAAACTTTCGGGACTGAAGAACCTCTCTAAGGTATGGCTTGAAATCCCGTTGCGGAAAGAGATGGCAACGCTCTTCAACTATTCGCCGTGTTCGTGGTCGTCCAAGCTGGATAACGTTGGCGGAGTAAAGGGCCCGATGGCCTGGCCGTTCCGCTGCTCGGTGTGGCTCGGCAACGAGGATGCGGGCCTCTGCTGGTTCTGCGAAAGCGACGAAAAAATTGCGGCTGCTGACCCAATGCGCGTCGTAGAGGTCATTCCCGGCACGGCTGAAACCGTGCTGCGCATCAGGCTCTCGGATGGCGGCCTTGCGCGTCCCGCCACATGGACTTTCGGCATTCAGGCTACGCCGGTAAAGCCGCTTGACCGTACGCTGACGACCGGACATACTGTCCATGCTCCGCCCATGGGCGCCGGGATCGCCGGCACCAAGGTGCCTCGGCCTGAAGTCTGGTGGACAAACCAGCGCGCATTTCCGCACGGCAACGTGGAGCAGACGCTATCTGACGCGGCAAAGGCGGGAATGCGCACCGTGGTGTTCCATGAGGACTGGATCCCCATCCAGAACAATCCGTCTCCACGTGCCGACTTCAAGGAGATGATGGCTGCCTGCAAGCGGCTCGGACTGAAGGTGCTTGTCTATCAGGGCTATGAACTGTCGCCGCTCGATCCGCTCTGGGGGGACAATCATGACGGGTGGATAGCCAATGATATCCATGGAAATCCGGTGAGCTACTGGAATCGCGAGCCGGCCCAGCGCGACTATCGTGTCTGCTACGGCAGTGGATTCGCTGCGGCCTGGGTGGCGCGAATCAAGAAGGCTTATGACGAGTTGGGGCTTGACGGACTCTACCTTGACGGCACCATAATGCCTCGCGCCTGCGCCAACGGGGCGCATGGCTGCGGCTGGAGCGACGCGTCCGGCAAGCGCCACGTCACGTATCCGATCTTCGCCGTGCGCGAGATGATGCGTGAGCTGTATGCGTTTGTCGAGGCGCGAGGCGGACGTATCGATGCGCACCAGAGCGGCTACGTCTGCCCGGCGACGCTGTCGTTCGTCCATTCCTACTGGGACGGCGAGCAGCTCGCCATCGGTTCGGTTCGGAACATCAAGGCGGAGTTGAGTCTCGATGTCTTTCGTGCCGAGTTCATGGGGCGAAACCATGGTGTAGCGTGCGAGTTTCTGGCCTATGAGAAGGATGGATGGTCTTATGAGGACGCCATGAGCGTCGCTCTCCTGCACGGCGTGATGGTCCGTCCGTGCGGCTTCGCGTCCGTCATGCGCATCGCGCCCGTCTGGAAGGCGTTTGACGACTTTGACCGGCTGGAGTCCGAATGGAAGCCATACTGGGAAAACAAGTTGTCCGACAGCGAGTTCGTGAAAGTCAGCTCATACAGCAGGGCAGGGGATGCCCTGTTCATCATCTCGAACGTTTCGTCCGGCGCACCCGTTTCCACTCGCGTATCGGCGCCTTCCTGGTGCCGGTATGCTTGCGATGCAATTACAGGCGAGGCCATTTCCGTTGTTGACGGCCGAATCGGAATCACGCTTGATCCGTTCCGTTGCCGGCTGGTGCGTCTTAGGGCTTCATGCCCGTGATTTGCGAATTGCGTGTGCGGATTTGACAGGAAAAAAAAATCAACTATAATTGCCGTCATTCCTATCCATAAGGTGAGGAGGTTGGCAATGAAGACAGGAAAGACTCTCGACGGAAATACGGATGCCGAAAACGCCCCGCTGATGGGGAGATTGACAGTGCCGAGGCGTTGTGCGCTGCTTTTCGGAGGATATGTGCGCTTGCTTGTCGTGTCGGCAATTGGCCTTGCAGGCGTCCAGGGCTGGACGAGAACCGGCTACTGGACGGGTGGCGGTGAAACGGGCGCGTGGACTGATGAAGCCAATTGGAAGGACGGCGTCATCCCCGGACGGCTCGGCGATCCGGCGGCCGCCGCCGAGACGGCGACTGGCGAGTTCGGCGGCACGGCCGTGTTCGCGGCCGTCCCCGATGGTGCGCAGACAACGATCGACCTGTCCGGACTGCGGTCGATCGGCCACATTGTCATTCGTGGCGCGGACGCGCCGGTTTTCACGTTCGGGTCTGCGGCGGGCGGCCTCAATGCCGTTGCCACGCACAACTTGCGGATAGAGCCATATGCCTCGTTCACGGTGGAATCCGATGTCGTAAACGCACCGCGTTTCTTCGAGGGCGTACGCATCGCGGACGGATTTGACGTCGGCGACGCGAGCGGTGTCAGCGTCATCACGAACGTATTTCGCAACGAGTCTTCCGTTGTGCTCGATCTGCCGGCCTTTGCCGGGGTTGAAGGGGTTTGTAACCAGCCGTACATGACCAAACCGGTCGTGGATTTCCGAGGTGTAGGCGACATACGCCTCAACGGGGAGTTCTACAACAATTTCGAGAGGATCATCCTAAACCAGACAGGAGAGCTGATCGTAAACACTATCCTGCGCAGCCGTGAATTCGGGCTTTACGCTCCGTACGGCATCGAGTCTGGGGCAGATGTGGCTGTATCCCGCATCAGAATCAACGAGGGTTGCGAGTTGACGCCCCGTCTGCAGCATCAGAACTACGTTGGTGCGGAAAACTCAGATCTGGAGATTTCGGGCGACGGCGTTTTTGGCGTGCATTTTGACGGAAACTACACGATTCTGACTGTTGCGCAAGGGCGTACGCTGGACATCGGCTGCCGTATGGTTTCGTATGTGAAGGAGGGTGACGTTCTTGCCTATGGCGGTGGCATCCATCTGGTTAAGGGAGTGGGTACGCTGCGCCTGTCCCACTCCGCGAATGGGATCCGCGGCCAATTCCAGATCGCCACGGCCTGTACTGTCGAGACGCCCTCGATAGGCGAGCCGAACGTCGAGTCGAGCATCGGTTCCGGTTCAGTCGTGTTCGGCAACTGGGGAACGGTCAAATACACGGGTACGGGCGAGACGACGGGCAAATCTGTAATATTGACGAATCTCCACGATAACATCAATTCGCATGGCACGCTTCTGCAGGCCGGCACGGGACTGTGGAAGCTGACGAACCTGGCGTACGCCGGCGCAAAGGACGCCATCCTTCAGCTGGACGGCGCGGCGGATGCGGCGGACGCCGAGATATCATCGTCACTTTCCGATTCTCCGTCGGGAAATGTGCTTTCCGTGACAAAGAAGGGGACGGGGCGCTGGATTCTCTCCGGCGTCAACACGTATACGGGCATGACGACGCTGGAAGGCGGCGCGCTACGCTACGCGGCCAGTCAGACGGTCGCGTCCCTGAAGGTGGCCGGAAACGCCACGCTTGAAGTGGCGGACGGCGTGACCGTAACCGTTTCGGCATTCAGCCGCCAGTCAGGGACGCTCGACGTCGTGACCGGCGGCGAGACGGCTGCCGTGAAGATTCCGGCGCTCGCCGGGCAGAGCCCGGCCTGCCTGACGTGGAACGGCGCGGCGGCAAGGGTGGACGCGGACGGGACCGTGATGGTAGATGCGGACGCGGCCGTCGCCGCTCGCGGTGACGTGATTCCCGACAACGGCGGCTCCGTCGCCATCGTCCGTGCCGGCGATGGCGGGAACGACACGCTCGCTTCCGACACGGTGACACTGGCCAGACTTGAGCAGGTCTGCCCAACTCCAGCGACCATCGAAATCGGCGAAGGGCGAACGCTGTCCGCCTCCGAGGTCCTCCTTGGCGCATACGGCGGCGACCTGTCGATAGGCGTGCCGGGCGATAAAGGCACGCTCGACGCGAATGGGCCGCTGGTGCTGCGAAACAACTCGGCGACCGCAGGCCTCGCCGTCAATGCCGACATAGGGGCGAACGTGTCGTGCACGGTCGTGCGCGGCGTCGGAGGAACTGTCTTTACCGGGAAGAAGACGCTTTCCCGAGAGTTGCGGGTGCAGGACGAAGATGCCGGTGCGCCGGCCACGCTCGCGCTTGTGGATGCGCAGGTCTCGCTGGGCGAGGAGCCTCTGTTCGTCGGCTACCACAACACGGGGAATGACTATAATTTTTCCCTTTCAAAGGTTGGCCGCATGGTCGTAACAAATTCGTCGCTCATCAACGCGACGATCGGCGAATCGTATCTGACGAGCTCCAACCGCTGCCTTGGGATAGGGCGCAACGCCACCGGCACTCTCATAGTGGAGGCGGGCAGCGTGATCTCCAACAAGATCCAGGTGGGTGTAGCCACTGACCAGCTAACCGGCCAGGGGCGTGGTGCGCTGTATCTGCGCGGAGGCGAGATTGCCATACTTGGACAGAACGGGAACCTGCATCAGTCCTCCGGCATCGGCATGGGCAGCGGTCATGGCTATATGGAGATGACGGGAGGTGCGCTCACGGCCCTCGGCGAATTTACGATAGGCGGCTACGGCACGGGCGTGTGGAGCCAGCGCGGATGCGTGACATCTCGCTTCGAGCGGGCAGTAGGGGCCACGCGTCCCTCCAGCCTATATGTTCAGGGACTCAATGGCTTCGCCGGGCTTGTCCACCTCTCGGACGGGGCGCAGATGATCCACCGCGAGGGCGAACTGTGGATAGGCAATTCGCACAATTCCACCGCACATACCCACATCGTTGTCGAAGGCGATGGGACGGTGTTTGACAACGGCGGCTCGTTCGCGTATTTTAACGAGCAAATGGATGTCGCAAGCCGCGCATACGTGGATATCCTGCATGGAGGGACGTTCGTGGCACATGGCTTCACCCAGCGCAAGGCGAACCCATCTTGCTTCATTTCCTTCGACGGCGGCACATTCCGTTGCGCTGCGAACGGCGCGGCAATCTTCTGCGGTGCGCAGTCAGGCCATGCGGTTGACCGCGTTACGGTGTATTCGGGCGGCATGACGGTTGACACCGCCGGACTGGAAGTCTCCACGGGCGCTCCGATAAGTGGCGCTGCCGGACATGGTGTGGTCGGCTTTGCCGGGGCTTTCCCGATATGCGCAGGGTCCAACGGGGCGCCGTACGTCGAGATTGACGGAGACGGCGAGGGCGCGGCGGCCGTTGCCATGTACGACAGTGAACGCCAGTGCGTCACGAACCTCGCCGTCACGGCGCCTGGCGTAGGCTACACCGTCGCGACTGCGAAGGTGTATCTCGCGAAGAATGCCGTAGCCGAAATCCCGTGCGTCCTTGCGCCTAATTCCGACGTGGGCGCATTCATCAAGACCGGCAGGGGAACGCTCAGCCTTACGGCGGCGAATACGTGGGGCGGCGACACCGTGCTTGCGGAGGGAGTCCTTAGGCTTGATGTTGCGGATGCCCTGCCGGGCGGCACTACGGTGGTGTTCGCCGGCGGCGTCCTTGATGCAAACGGATATGCCATGCCTGCGTCGTATGCGGTGGACTGCGCGACCGTCGCCGCCAACGGGGCCGTGACGTATCCGGCGGCATTCGACTTCCCGGGAGGATCGACGCTGGCCCCGAAGAATGTGGATGCGCTCGCGAACATCTCCAAGCCGGTCACGATCCTCCGCTTTGCGGATGGGTTCACGGGAATGCCATCGCTCGTGTCCGACGAACTACCTGCCGGCTGGACGCTGCGCCTTTCAGGCAATAGGCTGCGAATCGGTCCTGAAAAGGGTACGCTGGTTATCCTAAGGTAGTTTGGTTTGACAGGAAAAGGAGAGGTACAGTGAAGGTTGGCATACTGAAAAGCATGGCATCCGTTTGCATGCTGGCTGCCGCAGGATGTGCGGATGCGACACGGCTTGAGCGCGGACGCACGGAGATCGTGCTTGCGCCGGACGCGCCGAAATCGACGCGCTTTGCGGCCGACGAGCTGCGCAGCTTCCTGACCAACGCATTTTGCGGCGTCGATGTCGCGATCGCGACGAACGTCCGGCCCGGCGTCGCCCACATCTTTGTCGGTGCGAGCGAATGGGCGGCATGCGCGGGCATCCTCGCTGACGGACTCGCTCGCGACGCCTTCACGATCCGTGCGGATGGACGCGACGTATACATCGTTGGACGCGACGACCCGAAGGTCGATACGCGCCATTCCATCTACAGTCCACACACCGGCGTGTGGGATCAGCTGCATGAACACGCGACGCTGTTCGGAGTATACGAGTTCCTTGAGTCGTATGCGGGGGTGAGGATGTACTTCCCCGGCGAACTTGGAACGATCGTGCCGCGCAGTGCGGCGATAATCGTGCCGAATGGGGTGCGCACGATCACGCCAGACTGCCTTGCCCGCGACTATTCATGGTGGAGCGACGGAATCTATTTCGAGGGCGGGGATGCAGAGCGTCACCTTCTGCCGGAGCGCAAAGTGCAGTACCAGCGCAACCGCATGCAGACCCTCTACATCCCGTGCAGCCACGGACAGTGCGGCTTCAACCTGCTCAGGCGCTTCGCCAAGAGCAATCCCGAATACTTCGCCCGGAATGCCGATGGCTCGCGCCGCACAGACCCGAAGATCGCATTCCCGGGGCATCTCTGCCACTCGTCGGAAGTCTGGGACGAGATGTACAAGGACATCCTTTCCTATGCGCGGGGCGATGGCCCTGATGCGCGTGGAATCTCGACCAATGGCCGCTGGTCAATCATGGCGTTTCGCCGGCCGTGGGTGGACGTGATGCCGCAGGATGGCTTTACGCCCTGCCAGTGCGCGGACTGCCGGAGCGCGTACAGGACCAACGAGATCCACTATGCGACCGAACTTATCTGGGGGCGGACTGTCGAGCTGGCCCGCAAACTGAAGTCGGCTGCGCCGGATATCCGCATTACGCAGATGGCCTATACGCCATATCGGCGCATACCTGACTTCGACATCCCAGACAATGTGGACGTAATGGTTGCGGAGGGTGGCCCCTGGACGGTCAACGATGCGGCATCCATGTCGAATCAGACGGCTGAGATCCGCGGGTGGGCGGAGAAGCTTGGCCATCCAGTGTGGATATGGACATATCCGAACAAGTTTGGCAAGATGGCGAAGGCAACAGTCTCCATCCCGAACCCTGCGCCACGCAGCTACGTGAAGTACTATCGGCACGTCTCCCCTTGGATTTTCGGCGCATTTGCGGAGAACGAGAACGACCGCTGGTTCTACAATTACCTGTCCAACTACGTCTTTGGCAAGTTCTGCTGGAACACGAATATCGATGTCGAGGCGGTTCTCGACGAACACTTCAGGCTATTGTTCGGCCCGGCGGCGCGACCGATGGCTGACTTCGTCCGCGAGATGGAGGACTTGTGGGTCGGGAAGGTCGCAGGGCGCGTCGTTGATGGCGCGCTCGGGCCCGTTGCCCAGAGGCCGAGCGAGTACGACCTTTTCACGTCGATATATTCGCCGGAGGTGATCGCGCACTGGAGACGCGACTTCATGGGCAAGGCACGTGCGCTCGTCAGCGCCGGCTCAGTGGAGGCCCGTCGCATAGATCTGTACGAGCGTGAGTTCATCGAGCCGCTGGCCGCCCGCGCACAGTCGTACATAGACTCCATTTCCGTCGAAAAGGAGCTTTCGCGCCGCGCCGGGCGGCATATCGGGAACCTGCTCGTCAACGGCTACATGGATCTGCCGCCGCAGGGGTCGTCGAAGCGCCACTACGGCCTGTACGAGAAGGGGGCCTGGAAGGGCGGGTGGATCGGCGACTTCAAGACCGTCGAAAACGTCTCGTTCGTCAAGGACGCGCCGCCAGGTTTGCCGGCATCGGTCCGCTTCACCGTAAGCGGCAAGCCGGATACGGTCTGCCTCACGGACTACCTCAACTACTGGAAGGGTCCGCTGAAGCCAGCGACGAAATACCGCTTTTCGGTGTTTGTTCGGCTGGAGGATGTCAAATCCGGCGGCGGGCCGCACGGCGGCGGCGTCTGCTTCCGCATCTGGGACGGCAAGAATACGTTCTATCCCGACTATCGGATGACAGGCACCACCGGGTGGTTCAACCATGTGGTCACGTTCACGACTCCGGCGGATGTCGGCAAGCACCCGCACACGCTTTCGCTGTACCTCGCGAACGCAACCGGCAGCGCGCTGTTCTCCGGTGCGCTACTGGAGGCGGTCGGAGACTGATGGCCTTGGTTAATCCATAGGCCACAGATACGAATGGGCCCTGCGATAGACAAGCGGAGTGACGCCTTCCGCTTCTCGCATTCGTACGCAGAGGTGGGACGTGCACGAGTATCCGCATCGGAACGCAATCTCGTCGATGGATGCAGAAGATCCCTTCAGCATCTCACGTGCCGCAGTAAGTCTTGCATGGCGCACGGTCTCGCTGATCGTGGCGCCAAGCGTTTGGGCGAAGCGTCGTTGAAGCGCAATTGACGAATATCCGATTGCCCTGGAGATCGATTCGGCGTTAAGGGGGGATGAAAGGTTTGCCCTTATCCATTTGAGTGCGTTTCTCACGAATGGGTCATCAATGGCGTCAGTCTCGGTGGATTGGCGCGTAACTACACTTGCATGGCGTGTGCGTATCAACCCGCCCTTTGAGCGTCCGGCCATGAGCGCATTTAGAGTGCGCCCGGCGGCGTAGCCGAGCGAACGGTCGAACGAGGGGATGCTGGAGAGGTGCGGGCGGGCGGTCGTGCAGAGGATTTCGTCGTTGTCGACCCCGAGAATTGCCATCTCATCCGGCACGGAGACGTCATGCTCATCTGCGGCGTCAAGCACTTCGCGGGCGCGCATGTCACGCACGGCGAATAAGGCACACGGCTTTGGAAGGGACTTGAGCCATGTGCCAAGATCAGACTTGCCGTTGAACGCTGCGCATTGATATCCTTCCTTGCGAAGTGCGGATGAGAAGCCATAGAGTCTCATTTCGCTCCATGGCGTCTTGTCGACGGTTCCGACGAATGCGAAGTTTCTGAAGTTGCGCGACATGAAGTATTTCGCGGCAGTCTGTCCTTCGGCAACATGATCGCAGATGATTGACGCAACGCCGTTTCGCCTTAAAGGTCGTGTTGGGGCCGAAATGTCTTCTATAAGCACGGTAGGGCGGCTGATGCGGAGCAGTTCACGCCGCTCGCTTTCGCTTTGGACATATGCGATGATCCCATCATAGCGGGTGCGGCACGTTTCTGGCGATGGTAGCCGAACGTGTCCGCCAACGCAGAGCTTTAGGTTCCAGCGTGAACCCACCTTGTCACGTGCGTATTCCAATATGCCGTTGAGCTTTAGCCGTTCGGCGTAGTCGCCAGTTGGGATGACTACCATGATGTTCTTGATGGATTTTCGCGACATGGCATTGATTATACCAAACAGATTGCCCCATGATCTGTCGGTCGTGAAATATTTTAGAAGGTGCCGTGACTGGCACGGTCATCCTGCCGCCGGGACTTGACGGCACCTTCCTCTGGAAAGGGAAACGCACTCCGTTGTCCTCCGGGGCAAATGCCATAGGGCAGAACTGATATCGGGTTCACCGGCCTCGCGCTCTTGAAGGAGAGGCGCGCCATCGTCGAATCAAGGGTGCTTTCGTCCGGTCGGAATGCCAATGTGACGCTGGCGATACTTTTCCGGGGTCATCTTGTAGACGGCACGAAAGGCCTTGATCAGGTGGCTCTGGTCGTAGAAGCCCGTGTCGAATGCGATGGAGGCGACTGTATCCCGGGATGATTCAAGGGCTTTTCTGGCACGATTCAAGCGCAGTCGCAGGGCGTATTTTGCAGGCGTCTCGCGGAACGTCGCACGAAAGAGCCGTCTGAAATGGCTGATGGACAACTTGCAGGCTTTCGCAAGTTTCGATAGCGAAATGGGGTGCCCGTCATTCGCATTCATCAGATCCATGGCAGGCTGGAGCCTGGTTCGAGGCTTGGAGACATCGTGCATGTCCACCTTGTCGTAGAAGCCGCACATCGTGCCGATGACACGGCCTTGGCTGTCGTGGAGGGGAAAGACGCTGTAGACCGTTGGTGTCAGCGAGCGATCGACGGTTGCGTAGTTTACGCCTTTCTGTGGGAGGTTTGTCTTGCGGGTCGTTTGGTCGCGCGCGAGACAGGCCTGCCTGATCGGTTCGGGAAAGAGGTCGCTTGACCTCAGGCCGATGGCGTCAAATTCATCCCTGAGCGCACAGATTTCGCAGTTCCGGCGATTGATGGCAATGATGCGGTCGTCGGCGTCCTTGATATAGAAGCCGACGTGCGGCAGAAAGTCCATCATGGCCTTTACGGCCGTAAAGTTGAGGCCAGCCTTGCGGAGAAAGGCTTTCTGGAAGGCGGCCTTACCCTTTTTCGTGTTTACATTCATGGACACATTATACACCATGAGGGCTGACTTTTACAAGACGAGCTGAACACTTTGAGATATATTGCGCACCAACTTCAAACCCAACATAGAAAGGAATCAGGGATATGCAATGTGTGACGGTGCTGCTGGCCATGACGGCGCTCGTGCGTACGAATCTTGGCGAACGTCCGGTCGAGCTGGAGCGGATCGCGGACGACCACTACCGCTTTACGCTCGCGAAGGAGGAGATCGCCGGCGACGTCGAATGGGTCGATGTCATCCCGGCGTTCATGACGGCGAAGAAGGGCGAGGACGGGTACTGGATCGACGCGCGCGGCGCGTATGGGCGCTTCGACCGCGACGAGGGTTCCTACGCGAACGACCGTGCCGGATGGATGCCGATCTTCGGCCTCAAGCGCGGAAGCGAGCTCTGGTACGGGCAGGTCATGAAGTGGCGCTGCGACTACTGCTTCCGCGTTGAGGCGAATGCCGGGTTCTACCGTGCCTATCCGCGCTTCCGCGTGTCGGACGTGCGCCGGTTCTATCCCGTCTATCAGGACATCGTCGTCGACTTCCGCCGCCTGGCGGGCGGACAGGCCGATTATGTCGGCTACGCGAAGGCGTATCGCGCATACCAGTTCAAGAACGCCGGGATCCGGACGGCCCGCGATCGGGCGAAGACGAATCCCGTCACGCGCTACCTCCTGGACTCGTTCGTCATACGCATCTCCCAGCATTGCCGCAAGCAGGTCCTGAAGGACCGCTCGATCCGTCCGACGCGGGCGACCGAGCAGCCGCTTCTCGTGCATATGCCGTTCCTGATCACCGGGGATTTCATGCAGCAGCTGCACGACCAGGGCGTAGACCGCGCGACCTTCCTTTCGGCGGGCTGGACGTCGGGCGGCTACGACGGGCGCTATCCCGACATGTTCCCGGTCGAGCCGGCGATCGGCGGCGAGGAGGGGTTCAGGGCTCTCGCGAAGCGCTGCCGCGACCTTGGGTTCCAGATGTCGGCCGAGGTCGACTACACGGAGATGTATGCGTCGGCGGACCGCTTCAGCCTCGACCTGGCCTGCCGGTACGCGAACGGGCAGTTCCCGAACGGGGGGTTCTGGCCGGGCGGGCTCGCCTACAACCTCTGCACGCGGAAGGCGCTCGACCTCGGCTGGTGCCAGATGGACTTCGCGCGCCTGAAGGACGTGATCGGAGATGGACCGCTCTTCTTCGACGTGATGTCGGCGATCGAGCCGCGCCGCTGCGGCCATCCAGCGCACAGGATGACGGGCGATGACATGGGCGCGACCTACGGCGAGATATACCGCCTCGCCCACGAGACGATGGGCGGGGCGGCGAGCGAATGCGGCTTCGACCTCGGCATCCGGCACCTCGACTACGTGAACTACCTCTGGCACGAGATCGGCCACCTGAAGAAGGACAGGTTCAAGGGCTTCCAGAGCGGCGTCTTCCCAGTGTGGGAACTCGTCTACCACGGCGTTGTCTTCTACACGTCGGACCGGTGGCTGCAGAACCACACCTACGGCAACGAGGACCGCTCGGGCGGCGCGTTCGACTTCGGCTGGGGCGTCTACGACCGCAAGGAAGACCCGGAAAAGGCCCTGAAACACGTCGAGTTCGGCTCGCGCCCTATCCTCTACACGCACACGTTCGCCGACATCCCCTCGATCGTCAAGGCGTATCGCGAGTACAGGCCCGTGCGCCACCTCCAGCAGGAGGAGATGACGGGCCACCGCGAAGTCGCGGCCGGCGTCTTCGAGACGAATTACGGCGACGGCTCGCGGACGGTCGTCAACTACAACGGGACGCCTGTCGACGCGGCCGGCTGCACAGTCCCAGCTCTCGGCTATGTGCTGGTCGGCCCGAAAGGCGAGAAGACGGCCTTTGCGTTTGACGAGAAAGACGGTCTTGTCCGCATCCAGGAAAGGCGGCGGTGACCGCGCTGTGCCGAGCGTGTGCGGCCTTGATGGCCTTGGGGATGCCGACCGCAGTGGTCGGCTCTCCACTCGTTAGCCTTTCGGGCTGTCTCTGGACTGAGTTTGAGAACGCCTATCTCTCGTCGAGCGGCACACTCTGCGACACGAAGCCGGTTTCGCTGCAGAATCTGGACTGGAATCTCTCGATAGGCTCTTGGGGACGTTTTTGGGGCTACGGTTGCTTCCTCTCGGCACTGCACGATGCACAGCACGATCTGCACCGACCGGCGTTCAATGAGTTCGAGGGCGGCGTCTTCTACGGTCACGACTGGAGGCTCAACGAGACGTTTACGTTCAGTCAAAGCATTGGCGGCGTCTGGAACCCGCTCTTCGGCTACCGCAACGGGAATGATGGTACGCTGTGGGAGTACCGCTATTTCCAATCGCTTGAGAATCCATATGTGACGCCGTTCTGGGACATCCTCGGCCTCGTGTCGCCGAAGCCGAGCTGGACGCGCATCCGCATGGGCCTGCTTCGGACGTTTACGCTCACGAAAACTCTTGCCCTTACACCCTCCGTCGAGGCTGTCTGGGGAGACCGCCGCCGTTTTTGCGCGCGCTACGGAGAGTCACCGGAAAACCGCTTCTTGGGCGGAGCGTTTATATCCTCGACGGCGACGCTGAAGCTTGAATGGCTCTTTGCGAAGAACTGGAGTGCATGGTTCAAGCTGCGGCAGTTCGACACGCTCGATCCGCAGGCCAGACGATGTGAGAAGCGCAAGACGGCCTACTGGGCGAAGCCGGACTGCACAATCTTCACCATCGGCCTTGGCTACTGGTTCTGAACAGACAAATGCAAAGATGATAAATGGAATCTATGGCTGAAAGAAAGCCAAACACGAAAATGGAACAAAAGGAGTATATGTCATGCACACAAGCGAGACAATGAGATTGATGGGCATCGTGACTGCGTTGGCGGTCGGATGCACAGCCGGCCGCGTGCGCCTCCAAAGCGCAAGCGCGGTATTAGGCCGGGTCGCCGCAATGCAAGGAAACCGATTTTCTACAATTTGCAGTAGAGCCAAATATTTTATGTTTTTTATGATGTATCCGTTATGTTCTGGCGTTGTGCTTTGTGGTATAAATAAAGGCGCGCTTGCATCATAAGGGCTGGCGACCGAAAAAGGAAAGGATCATGGAGATGGAAAAGAAGCATACCCGAATCAATTGCCTGCGCCGTGTTCACGGCAGCGGACTGCACGCAACAGCTTTCGCATTGGTGGCATTCGCGTCACTTGGCTTGCATGGGCTGTTGGCCGACGACCTGGTTTTCGATGTGCCGGACGGGGAGACGCGCGAGCATGCGGACGCGATCGACGCCTCGTGTACGCGGATCGTCAAGAACGGTGGCGGCACGCTGACGCTGACGGCGCCCGGGGACGCGGCGTTCGCTGGCGCCGTCGAGGTGAACGCCGGTCTTCTCAAGGTGACGCGCGTCGGCAACCTCGGCACCCCGGCGTCGATCACCGTCAGGCCAGGCGCGACGCTGGACCTGGGCGGGTCGGACGAGGCGCGCGGCGCACAGCCGTGGTGTGCGTCCCTGACGCTGGGCGGCGGCGGGTGCGCGGGCGCGACTGGCGCGCTCGTGCGCAATTCGGGTGTGGCGTGGGACCGGATGTTCAAGGACGTCTCGCTGACGGACGACGCCGTTGTGGACCTGGGCGTCGAGACGGGCTTCGGCTACGGGACGCTGGCCATGGGCGGACACAGCCTGACGAAGCGCGGCAAGGGCACGTTCCAGCTGCAGAAGAACGGCGCGGTCACGGGGGACGGCGCCGTCATCGCCGAGGGTCCCGTCCTTCTGGAGCGAACCGACCTGTCGGCGGGCGACCCCGGAAGGAACCGCCTCGTGGCACGGGCGCGCGTGCGGTGGTGGACGACCACGAAGCCCGTGAATTGGAGGCTCCGGGTCGAGGACGGCGGCAACCTTGCCGTCGAGGATCAGACTTCTTCGGGATTTAGCGACGCGCGCCTCTGGGCCGGGCCAGTCGAGACGGCGGACGGCGTGTCCCTGACGAACTACGTCGGCAACGTGAACGCGGCGATGACCTTCGCGGACAATCTGAACGTTGGCGGCGAACTGACATTGCAGGGGCGCGGGTCCACTCGCCTGCAGGGGACGTCGATCGCGTTGGGGGCGGTCACGATGACTCGTGGGCATCTCCAGCTGAGCCCGGCGGCGGGTGCGGAGGTCTCCGTGTCCGGCCTCGCGTCGGCGAACGGCTTCCTTGAGTGCCTGTGCGCTGGCTCATCCGTCTCGTTCGGGAGCGGGCTGTCCATGCGTTTCATTGATTCGCTGACGGTCCTGAAGGGCGGAGAATATTCGATCGGCGGCGAAGTGAAGATCGGGAGCGCAGGCTTCCATAGCGCGTTGGACGTCTCGGGCGGCGCCGCCGTCGTGGCCTCGGGCAAGGTCCATCTCGGCTATGAGGTTTCCGGCAACAAGGGCCATGCCGGCTCTCTCTCCGTCCGGGGCGCGGGCACGTCGCTTCGCGTCGCGAACGGGGCGCAGCTCCTGG
>CAKULV010000037.1 GCA_934667425.1 uncultured Kiritimatiellota bacterium
CCGCAGAGCATCTTGCCGGCGAGCGTGAAGCCGGTCCCGTCGCGCTCCGCGGCCGTGTCGAATGCGTTCGTGCCGCCGAACCAGAAATCCTCGTAGGCATCCGGGATTCCGTCGCCGTCGAGGTCGTCCATGGGCGTTGGGACGAGCGGATCGGGGTCCGAGCCGTCCACGAGCCCGTCGCCGTCGGTGTCGCGGCGGAGGGGATCGGTGCCAAGCGCGACCTCCTTGCCGTCGGAGAGGCCGTCGTGGTCCGTGTCCCAGAGCTCGGGGTCGGTTCCGAACGCGAACAGCTCGTCAAGGAGGGAAAGCCCGTCGCCGTCACGGTCAGCGTCCATCGCGTCCTCGGAGGTGAGCGGGTAGAACGCCAGCGAGGTGACGTTCGTCGGTATGGCGTTTGTCGCCCACCCGATGGTTCCGAGCGACGCGCCGACGAGGATGTTCGTGGCCTCCCCGACGCCGAGCCGCGAAAGGCCGTAGCGGTACGCGAACCTGCCGGACGGCCACATCTCCATCTGGACATTGACCGGCGCGCTGGTGGCGCGGTCGAGAAGCACATTCTGCCATGTGAGCTGGAGCGTGTTCGACGGCGTGACGAGGTGCCAGAAGAGGGATTTTAGTTGATAGTTGGTGGTTGGCAGTTGATAGCTCCCCGTTCCCTGTTCCCCGTCCCCCAACATGGGCCAGTTGGCCTCGGGGACGATGCCGAGCGAGGCGCGGAACGGCCAGAACGCGGGAAGGACGCGTTTGTCGCGTCCGCGTCCCCCCGGTCGCGACAGGCGCGGCCCTCCCGGCATCTCCGTCCAGCCGTCGGAATGGACGCGGAAGCGCCCCACCTCGTTCGTGCCGAGCCTGAACGCCCAATCCCCGAACGCAAGGTATATCCAGTCCTCCGCCGCGCCGAACGCCCGCCAGTCGCCGCACACGGCCGCATCTGCGGGTGCGGAGAAGTCGAACGCCTCGTCCATTCCGACGCGCGTCAGCACGAAGCCACGCCGAAAGTCGTCTCCATCCAGCGTTCGGCTGGTGTTCGGCGAAGTGATGGGCGTGAAGTCCGTCCACTCGTCCGCGACGGTCTCCGGCGAATCCAGCGGCTGAAGGCCGTCGCCGGAACCGACCACCATCTGCAGGCTGTTCGTTCCACCGCCATCGTCCCCGCCACCGCCGTTGCCGGATTTGGTGCTGCCGTACACGCACATGCCAATGAAGAATGCACACAGAATCACACGGCCAAACAACGAATGCCTTTTTAAGAACGCGGCAAGTTCGCGCACGGGGCGCAGGCTCTTCTCGCGCATGAGCGCGATGAACCACGCAATTGCGGTGGCGCACAAAAGGGCAAAAAGGAGTACAGTCCAAATCCGCAATATCATGTTGTCACCTGAAGGTCATGCAGAAGAAATGCGAAAGGATGTCGCATGCGAACCATTCCGCAGGGATGCCGGGGCCGCGACGCGTCACGTGCATCATGTTCCAGTCGGGCTGATACAGCCAGCTCTGCGCTGACGCTGAAACGTTCGTCAAGATGGCGGAGCCAAGCTCGTTCGTTGCCGAGAAATGCCGCAGCCCGCGTCCCTTCGAGAGGCGAAGGCCCATGACAAATGCGCATGAGGGCGCACCGCTCGAATCCGCCTCCTCGATGCGCACACCCTCCGTCATGCTCTCGGCGAAATACCGCCCGTTCCGCCAGCCGTACAGCGTCTCGGTCTCGTCCACGCCGAGAACGCCGTCGCAGTTCCTGTCACGCCCGAACGCCACCTGGACGCTGTTAGAAACACACCCGTCAAGCAAGAACCGCAGCTCCATCCCACGCGTATCTTCGTCGCTCGCCCTGAACGGCAGATTCGTCGAGACCTCGGTATCGGCATAGGGCGACACCGGCGGCGGAGACACGACAGTCGTCCGGGCAAATGCGGCAAAAGGCATTGTTACGACGAGAAAACACGCAATCCGTGTTTCCGCCGTCCACAGGCGCATCATCTGTGCAGACATGGCGATATCCATTCCGAAGTCTCCTTGTAACATTTTTCCTGTGCGTAAAAAATCCCTATCATTATACCAATTCCCCGTCTCGCCGGAAAGCGTCGCGGCGAATCCAAGTAAGCGAGACTCTTATTGCGAAAATACGAGGCGCCCAAATGTGGCATTACGCTTTAGTCGCCCAATATGCAATTGAAAGGTGATGCATTTCACGACATGACCCCGTGCAAGACAGAAAAGCAACAGACGTTGCGGCCGGGAGGCCGTAACGTCTGCTTTGCACCGATACACGTGATCGGCTATTTGCAGCGCAATGCAGCCTGGGCGGCGGCAAGGCGGGCAATAGGCACACGGTACGGCGAGCAGCTTACATAGTCAAGGCCGAGCTTGTGGCAGAATTCCACCGAAGCCGGATCGCCGCCATGCTCGCCGCAGATGCCGCAATGGAGCTTCGGACGGACGCCCCTGCCGAGCCTGAGCGCCATCTCCATGAGCTTGCCGACGCCATCCTGGTCAAGCTTCGAGAAGGGATCGTTCTCGAATATCTTCTTGTCGTAGTAGGCCGGCAGGAACTTGCCCGCGTCATCGCGCGAGAAGCCATACGTCATCTGCGTGAGGTCGTTCGTGCCGAAGCAGAAGAACTGGGCCTCCTCGGCGATCTCGTCCGCAGTGATTGCCGCGCGCGGGATCTCGATCATGGTGCCAACCTTGTAGGCGATGTTCACGTCGGCATGCGCGATCTCCTCGTTCGCAGTCTTCACCACGATGTCCTTGACGTACTTCAGCTCCTTCGCGTCGCCCGTAAGGGGAATCATGATCTCCGGCTTTACCGTCCAAGTGCGGTGGGCCTTCTGGACGTTCACCGCCGCGCGGATGACCGCGGTGGTCTGCATGCGGGCGATCTCGGGATACGTCACGCACAGGCGGCAGCCGCGATGCCCCATCATGGGGTTGAACTCCTTGAGGGAATCGACAAGCTCCATTATCTTCGCGACTGTCTTGTGCTGCGCTTTCGCAAGCAGCTTGATCTCGTCCTCGGAATGCGGCACGAACTCGTGCAGCGGCGGATCGAGGAACCGGATAGTGACAGGCCGCCCCTCGAGAGCCTCGAAAAGCTGCTCGAAGTCGTCCTGCTGGTACGGCAGTATCTTCGCGAGCGCAATTTCGCGCTCCTCGACCGTATCTGCGCAGATCATCTCCCGGAATGCCGCAATGCGGTCCGCCTCGAAGAACATGTGCTCCGTGCGGCATAGGCCGATGCCCTCGGCCCCGAGCTCCTTCGCCTTGCGCGCGTCACGCGGCGTGTCGGCATTCGTGCGCACGTGCAGCCTGCGGAACTTGTCAGCCCAGTTCATGATGCGGCCGAACTCGCCGGCGATCTGCGCGTCGACCGTCGGTATCACGCCGTCGTAGATGTAGCCGGTGGAGCCGTCTATCGATATCCAGTCGCCTTCCTTGAACACCTTGCCGCCAAGGACGAACTTCTTGTGATCCTCGTCCATCGAGATATCCTGGCAGCCGGAGACGCAGCACTCGCCCATGCCGCGCGCCACGACGGCGGCATGGCTCGTCATGCCCCCGCGAACCGTGAGGATGCCCTCTGCGGCCTTCATGCCCTCGATGTCCTCTGGCGAAGTCTCGAGGCGAACAAGGACGGTCTTCTCTCCGTTCTTCTTCCACGCCATTGCGTCGGCGGCAGTGAAGACGATCTTGCCGCACGCCGCGCCCGGGGACGCCGCGAGGCCGCGCCCCATGGGCTTCGCGTTCTTGAGGGCGACGGCATCGAACTGCGGGTGGAGGAGCGTATCGAGGTTGCGCGGGTCGATCATGAGCACGGCCTCCTCCTCGGTGCGCATCCCCTCGTCCACGAGGTCGCACGCGATCTTGAGCGCGGCCTTCGCCGTGCGCTTGCCGTTGCGGGTCTGGAGCATGAAGAGCTTCTGGTTCTCGATGGTGAACTCCATGTCCTGCATGTCGCGGTAATGCTCTTCCAGCGTGTCGCATATCTTCTGGAACTGCTTGAAGACCTTCGGCATCACTTCGGCCATCTTGGCGATGGGCATCGGCGTGCGCACGCCCGCGACGACGTCCTCGCCCTGCGCGTTCATGAGGAATTCGCCCATGAGCTTCTTCTCGCCGGTCGCCGGATCGCGCGTGAAGGCCACGCCCGTGCCGGAATTGTCGTTAAGGTTGCCGAACGCCATCATCTGCACGTTGACCGCCGTGCCCCAGCTGTACGGGATGTCGTTGTCGCGGCGATATACGTTCGCGCGCGGGTTGTCCCAGCTGCGGAACACCGCCTTGATCGCCTCGAAGAGCTGCTCCTTGGCGTCCGTGGGGAAATCCCTGCCTATCGCCGCCTTGTACTCGGCCTTGAACTGCCCGGCAAGCGCCTTCAGGTCTGTAGCCGTGAGATCGACGTCGTTCTTCACGCGCTTCTTTGCCTTCATCTCATCGATGAGCTTCTCGAAGTGCTTCTTCCCGACCTCCATCACCACGTCCGAAAACATCTGGATGAAGCGGCGGTAGCAGTCCCACGCCCAGCGCGGATTCTTGGTCTGCTTCGCAAGCGACTCCACGACCGTCTCGTTGAGGCCGAGGTTGAGGATGGTGTCCATCATGCCCGGCATCGAGGCGCGGGCGCCTGAGCGGACTGAGACGAGAAGCGGATTCCTCTTGTCTCCGAACTTCTTTCCGGCGGACTTCTCGAGCTTCTCGATGTACTTGAGGACCTGCTTCTCGATGTCGGACGCGATCTTCCTACCGTCGTCATAGTAGCGGGTACACGCCTCGGTCGATATGGTGAACCCCTGCGGCACTGGGAGGCCAAGGCCCGCCATCTCCGCAAGGTTGGCGCCCTTGCCACCAAGGAGCTCGCGCATGTTCGCGTTGCCCTCCGTCTGCCCGGCTCCAAAGAAATAAACGTACTTCTTCTGCGACTCGCCCATCATCCTGTTCCTTCCTTTTTCTGTTTCCAGTGTCCGTGGCCTTCACGGACAATTCATTTTTATTTTCGCTGTTTACCGTTAAGCTGACTATCCGCCGGCCGGGACCTGCGGTCGCCGCCTGCATCCCGCAGCCAAGGCATCCGACAGGATGCCCGCAAGCTGCCTCTCTATAACCGCCATGGAAAGATGCCTCTCGAAGAAGTCCCTCGCGGCGGCGAAGTACGAGTCGCGGTTCGCCCAGTCGCTGCGGTACGCCCTGACGGCATCGGCGATCGCCCCGGCGTCCCCCGGAGGGACGAACTTGATCGCCTTGCAGTCCTTCGCCTCCGGGGGATATCCCGTGCAGAACTCGTTTATCGTGGGCCTGCAGCACGCCATGCACTCGTACACCTTGTTCCCGATTACGCGGGCGGCCTTTGCCGTCGTGCCGAACACGCCAAGCACCACATCGTGCGAAGCGATCACCTTTGGCACTTCCACATACGGGACCTTGTCCAGGAACGTTATGTTCCGGATACCTGCGGCCTTCGCCTCCGTCTCGGCCTTGTACGCGCCCCATCCGAGGAAATCCCACTGGATGCCTTCGTCCTGCGTCATCCTCGCGGCCTCGACTATGTACTCCGTGCCGTGCAGGGGAAGATACGCGCCATGGTACAGGACGCGGAACGGAGGCGGCGCAGCCGGGACCTCGGCCTGCGGCCTGAACACCGACTCGTCCGTGCCGGTAAGCAGTACACGCAGGCGATCACGCGGCACTTCAAGGTACTCCTCGCAGAAATCGACGTGGCAGCTCGTATCCCAGCACACAAGGTCCGGAGCCGCCATCATCTTGCGCTCCTTCGCCATAAGGCGCTTTGCGCGAGGCTCTTCAGCCTTCCATTTGCGCTGTTCGAGGACCTTCTTGTCCCACGCCGATATCATGGGGTCGAACACCACGGGGATGCCACGCCTGTGAGCCCATCGGCATGCGGCAAGCACATCGCGCTGACGGGCAACCGGCACCCACACGAGATCAGGCCTCTCCCTGAACTGGAGGCCGCGAAGGGACGCCTCGACGTCCCCGAATCGCGGCCACACCTTCACGAAGAAGAAATCCACCTCCCAGCCGAGACGCCTGAAGAGCGAGATGTACACGCGGTTGCGCGAGTAGCCCGGATCGAACCTGCCCCACCAAAGCACCCTCCTCTTCGCCATGTGCATTCTCCCGTCATAGTGCGTCAAATGCGCCTGAGGAGAATTTCGCGCCGTCCGCATTCACCCGCGCCATCTCGGTGGCGAGGTCTATCGAAGGCGCGTCAGGCTCCGCAGAATCGCCCTTCCTCGGCTTGAGCGGCCTCGACTGGCACTCGCGGATGGAAAGCGATATGCGGTCGCGCTCCCAATCCACGGAAAGCACCTTTACCGTCACATAGTCGCCGGGCTTTACATAGTTCTCCGGGGACATCACCTTGTCCCAGGATATCTCGCGAACGGGTACCAGCCCCTCCATGCCGCCAATGTTGACGAATGCGCCGAACGGAAGGACCTTCGTGACCTGCCCGTTCAGCGTCTGCCCCTCTTCAAGCGAATCGCGCAGCTCCTCCTTGAGGGCCTGCTGCTCAAGCTCCAGTTCGGCACGACGGCTGACGACGAGGTTCACGCCCCGGTCATCCGCGCTGTACTCCTGCACCTGGAAAAGAAGCGTCTCGCCGACATACACCGCACCCGGCTTGCGGAAACGGTCTATCTGGCTGAACGGGCAGAATGCGCGCTGCCCCTTGACGGTGACCTCGTAGCCGCCCTTCACTTCCTTCTCGACCTTGCCCTCTATCGGGTCGCCAGCCTCGAATGCCGCCCTGATGGACGAATCCAGGGGATTCTTCGTCGCTTCGGCGTCAACGTCCACCCCCCCTTCCTGTTCAGAAGCGGCCTTAAGCGCGGCGCGGCGCTTGTCCGGATCGGACTCGACGCTTTTGAAGTCATTGAACGAACCGGGGAACTTGAACCCCGGACGGAACGTCTTCATCTGGTCGCTGACCATGGCTCCGAAATCAAACTTGTCTTCACTCATATCGTCAACCTGTTGCCTTCCAACTTGCCTTCTCTTCTTTATTCGGCGCAGATTATACCACAAACCGTCACTTCTTCGGCTCTGGCGCCGTACCCTTGTTCTTGTTGCGCTGCGGGAATTTCGGCTTGAACGGATTTACCGCGCCATTGCCGCCCGCAGCCGCCGTGCGGGCAGTCATATATCCCAGGATCGCCTCCTTGCCCTCCAGCTCATCCAAGCCTACAAGCTGGGTGAACGACGCATCCGAGATCCCCTCCTTCACAAGATAGAACTTCACGCCCCCATCGCCGTCCGGCAGCCAGAGCTTGCGCCCTCTCGGGATCTCCCCTCCGGCGGCGGCCTTGGCGGCCTCGATGTCCTCCGCGTTGGGACGGAAACGCAGCGCCGCCGAAGAGACCGCCAGCACGTCTTCGGCACGGGCCGTCTCCACCGATATGTTCGCGGTCATGCCCGGGAACAGCAGGGACTCCTTGTCGTCGTTCACCGCGTCTATTATGATCGGATACGTGACCACGTTGTTTTCCGTGGTGGCGGCAAGGCGCACCTGGCGCACCTTCCCGCGGAACGTCTTCCGGTAGGCGTCGGCAGTGAACGTGACGTTCTGCCCCTCGCGTATCATGCCCACATCGGCCTCCGGCACAGTCGCCTCCACCTGTATGCGGCTCAGGTCCTCGGCGATCGTCAGCAGCGGAACCGCGTTCATCGACGAGACCACCGTCTGCCCCTCATCCACGCTCCGCTCTATCACGGTGCCGTCCACAGGCGACACTATCGTGCAGTAGTTGAGGTTCGCCTTGGCCTGGTTCATGCTCGCGCGGCTCTGCTCGACCTGCGCCTTCGCCTGCTCAAGTGCGGCAAGGGCCACATCTCGGACCTCAAGCGCATTGTCGTAGTCGGCCACCGACGCAAGCTGCTTCTGCGACAGGGTGTGCTTCCTCGCGAGCGTCTTCTCGGCAAGCTTGAGCGCAGCCTCGCACTTCTTCACGTTGGCCTCGTTCGCGTGGAGCTGCGCCAACGCGCTCCTGTACTGCGCGTCATAGACCTGCGGATCGATCAGCGCCACCACCTGGCCATTCGTGACAAGCGAGTTGTAGTCGACGAACAGCTTGATGATCTTGCCGTTGACCTGGGCGCCGACCTCGACCTTCTTGATCGGCTCCACCGTCCCCGTGGCCTCCACCGTCTTCACGATATCCGTCTTCGCTATCGGGGAAAGCCTGAACCTCGGCCCCTCCTTCTTCGAGAACTGCTCGCCACACCCGGCGATCGCCGCCAAAACCAATGCCGCAAGAAACTTCATCGTCCCCTCCTGTGTGTCAATCGCCTTCTCGCACCGTCTCGTGGTAGTAGAGCGCTTCGCCGCCGACAAGCCGCGTTATACGGGCCTCGGCAAGCTGTCCCTCGTAAAACGCCTTTACCCGCTGTCCAAGGGCCGTGGCGTAGTCCGCCACGGCATCCGCATAGTCTATGCGCGAGGCATCGCCCACCCGATACTGCTCGTCCGCAACGCGAAGGTTCTCGCGGGCCTGGCGCACGGACGTGCGCGCGGCGGCAAGGGACGCGACCGCGTCATCCCTCCCGGATACGGCGACGGCTATGTCTCGCGAGAGCGACAGCTCTGCGGACTCCACATCCATCCTCGCGGCCCGCATGCGCACGACCGCCGCATCCACTGCGGTGGTCTTTCTCCATCCAAGGAACAGGCTCTGGGCCGCGTCGAATGCCCAGCTCCAATTCCAAGCCGGATCAGCGAAGTTGAACGAGCTTGAAAGCCTGAGCTCCGGGAACAGGTCGGAGACGGCCCAATCGACGTCGCTGATAGCCGCCCTCAACCGGGCGCGCTTCGCCATGATGGCCGGCGAGTTCGTGCGGGCGAACAGCAACGCCTCTGCCGCAGTGAACGTGGAAGTCTCGAACTCCCTGAGCGTCTGCCCGAGCCCATCCTCCGCCACCGCAAGCACGTCCTCCCGTGAGGCGCAATCCACCGACAGGCCAAGAGACTTGAGAAACTCCGCCGCTGCGGTCACAGTGCTGTTCGACGCCGAAATGCGGGCCTGCACAGCCTCGGAAAGGTCGAGCCTTGCCCGCAGAACGTCAAGCAGCTTCGCCTCCCCGTTTGCGAAGCGGTTCGTCGCCTGCGAAAGGTGGTGCATGCACTCCCACTCGTTCGTGCGGGCGACATCGAGCAGGGCATCCTTCATCAGCAGAGTGAAATACGATGTGGACACATCCTCGAACACGCCGAGCCTCGTCTCGCCAAGCGTCGCCTCTGCGGCGACAAGGTCCTCCACGGCCGCCTTCATTTCGGCATCGTAGCGGCCAAAGTCAACGAGCAGCATATCCAGGCTCACGGCGCCGCTGAAGCGGCCCGTGTTGCGCCACGAGAAGTGCGAGCCGCCGTTTGCCGTCGATTGCCCGTATCTGGCGGACGCCGTGAGGCTCGGCATGAACGGCTTCCCGCTCTCGACCGTCCTGATCGCCATCAGCCGCTCCTCCACCGACAGCATCGCGGATATCACCTCCGGACGGTTTGTCATGGCGAAATCCACGAACTCGGGAAGCTGGTATCCGGCAAGGCTTACCTTCGGGCGCTCCGACGCACCGGGCGTGGCCGCCGGCAACACTTCCGCCTTGGCCTGCTCCGCGTTATGCAGAGTGCCGCAAGACGACGCGACCAGCCCCACCGCCGCAAACGGCATCGCCCGGAACAGCGGTTTCGCAATGCGGAGCAGTCTGCGGATCATGTCTTGCATCTCCTGTGTCAGAAGTCGAGGTTGCGTACGTTCAGCGCATTGCTCTCTATGAACTTGCGCCTGGGTTCGACCTCGTCGCCCATGAGAAGGGTGAACATCTGGTCGGCCTTGACGGCATCGTTCAGCGTAACGCGCAGCATGTGCCGCTTCTCGGGATTCATCGTCGTGTCGAACAGCTCTGGCGGATCCATTTCGCCGAGACCCTTGAACCGGTAGATCGAAAGGCCCTGCTTGCCGTGAGTACGCACCTGGTCGAGCAGGCCGGGAAGCATCCCGCCGAAATAATCGTCCTTGGTGAAGCCCATGCCCTCAAGCGACAGGAACTGCTTGTGGAGCATCGATGCGCCGGACCCGACGGCCGCCGGATCGTCCAGGAGTTCCTTCGGCTTGTACCCGCGCTCCTCCACCGCCCTTGAGGTCATCTCTATCTCGGCAAGGAGGCGCATCAGGGCCGTGGCCGCCTCCTTTGACAGCGGCTGTCCATCCTTGCCCTTCACCTCGAAATCGTCAAGGCCAAGCGTGAGGAGCTTCTCGGTGAGTTCGCCATCCGTAAGCACATACTCGGATCTCTTCTTGCGCTCTACCTTGTAGAGCGGCGGCTGCGCGAGGTACAGGTAGCCCTTCTCGACGAGTTCCGGCATCTTCCGGTAGAAGAAGGTGAGAAGCAGCGTGCGGATGTGCGCACCGTCGACATCGGCATCGGTCATGATCACGATCTTGTGGTAGCGGGCCTTCGAGATGTTCCACTCCTCCGCGAACCCGCATCCGATCGCGGTGATGAGGGTGCGGATCTCGGCGTTGGCGAGCATCCTGTCCACCCTCGCCTTCTCGACGTTAAGCACCTTGCCGCGAAGCGGCAGGATCGCCTGGGTCCGGCGGTCACGCCCCGTCTGCGCGGAACCGCCTGCGGAGTCGCCCTCCACGAGGAACAGCTCCGTCTTGGCCGGGTCGCGCTCCGAGCAGTCGCGCAGCTTTCCTGGCAGGGAAAGCCCGTCCATCACGCCCTTGCGGCGAGTCGACTCGCGGGCGGCGCGGGCGGCCTCCCTGGCGCGGGCCGCGAGAAGGGTCTTCTCGATGATCGTCTTTGCGACTGCGGGGTTCTCCTCGAAGAACGTCATCAGCCTGTCGCTGACGATGGATCCCACGATCCCCTCCACCTCGCCGTTGCCGAGCTTCGTCTTCGTCTGCCCCTCGAACTGCGGCTGCGGGACCTTCACGCTCACGATCACGGTAAGGCCCTCGCGCATGTCGTCGCCGGTGAGGCTGTCCTTCTCCTTGATCAGCTTGGCGTCAGCCCCATACTTGTTGATTGTGCGCGTGAGCGCCGCCCTGAACCCGGAGAGGTGGGTGCCGCCCTCAACCGTGTGGATGTTGTTGCAGTACGTCTGCTCGATCGTCGAATACGTCTCGGTATACTGCATCGACACCTCGGCCGTGATCGGCACGCCGGACGAGTTTGCCTTCTCCCCCTCGAAGTGTATGATCGGCGAAAGCGGCCTCTTGTTCTGGTTGAGATACCCCACGAACTCGTCTATCCCGCCCTCGTAGTGGAACGTCTCCTCGTGATGGGACTCGCCCTCGTCGTCGCGGAAATGTATCTTCACGCCCTTGTTCAGGAACGCAAGCTCGCGCAGGCGGGCGCAGAGCGTCTCCCACTTGAACGCATGGCACGAGAAGATCGTGTGGTCCGGGAAGAACGTGACCTTTGTGCCCGTCTCGTCGCCGCATTCGCCAACGACCTCAAGCGGCTTCGTGACGCGCCCGCGCGAAAACTCGATGTGGTGGATCTTGCCTCCGCGCTTCACCTCGACCTTCATCCAGTCGGAAAGGGCGTTCACGCACGATACGCCTACGCCGTGCAGTCCGCCGGACACCTTGTAGTTGGAGCCGTCGAACTTGCCGCCGGCGTGGAGGACGGTGAGAACCACCTCGATCGCCGGGCGATGCTGCGTGGGATGCATATCGACGGGGATGCCGCGACCGTTGTCCTGCACCGTGAGGGAGCCATCCGGATTGATCGTGACGTCGATCATCGAGCAATAGCCGGCAAGCGCCTCGTCGATCGAATTGTCCACCACCTCGTACACAAGGTGGTGATACCCGCGCTCGCCAGTGTCGCCGATGTACATCGCAGGGCGCTTGCGAACCGCCTCCATGCCCTCCAGCACCTGGATGTTGGCGGCATTATAGTTTGACGGCTGCGCTCCCTGCGCAGTATCTCCGGCGGCTCCTGCCGCGTTATCTTCTTCGGACATTTCTCTCTCTCCCCCCAAATGCCGGTATTATACCAAAGCCCCATCCCCCGCGCAAGGCAACCGCGAACTCGAAAACGCGCTTCGCGCCCCCTCCAGAAAGGCAAGGGAAGCCCGCAAATACGGGGCTTCCCACAAGTCCAGCAATGGCGCCCCTGGCAGGATTCGAACCTGCTACCCTCAGTTTAGGAAACTAATGCTCTGTCCTAATGAGCTACAGGGGCCAAGCAACAAAACGGCGCGTATTATACCACAAGGAAGCCATCTGCGGAATCAAAAGATCGACCATGTGGATTGTCGCACCGCTGGCAAGGGCGCTTGAGGCCGAATGCGCACAGTCCGGAATGTAGGCGCCAGCCACACCCGGCATCTGCGGCGAAGTCACCCCTCGAGTATCACGCTCGCGTTGCTGCCGCCAAACGCGAACGAGTTGGACAGCGCGCGGCGGACCTTCCCGCCCCGTATCTTGCGCCAGCAGATTGCGGCTTCGACAGCGCCTGCCGCCCCAAGGCAGTGTCCGGTGCGGGACTTCGTGGACTCGACGACAAGCGGATTCCCGGCGTCGCCGCCCCGCAGGCTTTCGCCAAACACGCGACGCACGGCCTTCATCTCCATGGCGTCATTCGCCAACGTGCCGGTACCATGAAGGTTCACGTAGTCGACGCCGTCAGGGCCGCACCCCGCATCGCGCAACGCACAGCGCATGGCCGCCTCCGCGCCATTGCCTTCCGGGTCTGGAGCCGTCGCATGGTATGCGTCCGACGACTCGCCTGCGCCGGAGAAGAACACGCTGCGCTCTCCCGCATTCGGGCAGACGTCGCGCTCCATCAGAAACAGCGCGACACCCTCTCCGAGACATATTCCGTCCCTATCCTCCGCAAGCGGCCTGCATCGCTCCCGCGCCAAAGCGCCAAGCGCATTGAAGCCGTTCATGGCGAACCTGCACCGTCCGTCCACGCCGCCAACGACGGCCGCGTCGCAGAGTCCGGCCTCAATGAGCCGACGTGCCGACGGGAAGGCCTTGGCGGACGAGCTGCACGCCGTAGATATCGTATAGCACGGGCCGGTTATCCCCGTTTTTCGGGCCAGGTATTCCGATGGCGAGCCTAGCTCCAGCATGGAGAACCTGAATCCATCCGGGAACCCGCACCTGCAGTCTCCGGAGCGCGAGAGCGCGGCATCGATGTTGGCCTGAGCCTCGTCCACGCCCGTGTTGGACGCGCCAAGGACTATTGCGATCCTGTCGCGTCCATAGCGTGACACGGCCTCCCCTACCTGCCGGGCCATCTTCTCTGCTGCCCAGGCCGCCAGACGGCAGGCGCGGATGTTGAATTCCGGATCCCGGATCTCCGGCAACCGTTCCTCGACCTTGCCAAAGTATATGGCGCGGCCGGGTATGTCCCCCTCGATCCTCTCAAGGCGTTCGGAGTAGAGTGCAGAGCATGCCGACAAGGACAACCGCATTCACAATCGCCTCTCTACAGCCTCTTCAGCATCTTGCGGATGGCGCCTTCGCGAGCCTCGATGGACTCGCACAGGCGGAACTGGACCCGCGCGCGATTCAGGTTCTGGCCCGGCTGCTGCGTCTTGAAATACCGATCACCGGCAAGGTAGTCCTGGAAGAACCTCAATCCAAGCTCGAACGGCAGGAGCCGCACGGCGTCGTACAGGCATTCCTTGTCCGCAGCGGTCATGAAGGCGCCGGCCTCCTTCATGTACCCCTTCATGAACGCGAGGAACAGATCCTCGTTGAACGCCACCTTGCCGAGGTTTGACTCCTCCTCTCCGGCGGGGTTGCAGATCGAGCGAACGGCGTCGCCGACATCGATCTGCACCAAACCGGGGCTTACCGTGTCAAGGTCGATCATCGCCGTACCCTTGCCGGTAAAATCGTCGATCATTATGTTGTTCACCTTCGGGTCGCCATGGAACATGCGGCGCTTCAGCTCGCCAGACGCCTCAGCCCTCTCAAGGCAGCAGGCGAAATCCCTGCGCTCGTCGATGTACTTCGCGAGACGCTTCGCCTCGACGGATGCGTTGAGCAGCGCCTTCGCCCTCTTCGACTTCAGCGTGCGGTCGTACTGTTTCAGATATCCGCTCGTCACGTGGAAACCCGGCAGCGGGTCCTCGATCGCCGCGGGGGACATGTCGGAGATCAGGTAGTGGAAATGCCCCAGGGCGCTGCCGCATTCGAGCGCATGCTCCGGACTCTGCGCGGTATCGAACGCATGCGCGGAAAGTATGCGCGTGATGACGCGCCATACGTCGCCCCTCTCGTCCCGCATGAAATCCCCGCCGCCTTTCGTCTTCACTATGCGCGGCATCTGCCACACCCTGTCGTCCCGGCCGCCCCTGGCATCCGCCTCAAGCTTCTCGTGGCAGTGCAGCGTTATCGCGTGCATGTTGGCCATTATCGATTCCGGCTTTGGGAACACGGAACTGTTCACGCGCTGCAGCACCACCTGCGTCTCCGTGAACGTATTGCGGTATACGGCGAGGAACGTGTCGTTTATGTTGCCGTTCCCGAACGGCGCCAGCGTGACAAGCCGCCCCTTGATGTTGAAGTCCTCGATCAGCAGCGACAAATCCATCAGCGCCTCCCCTTCTTCTTCCGGCCCCTCGCCACATTTGCCTTCGCCGCATCCGGCGCCCGTCCCTTGCGTACGGCGCGGCAGCCATCCTTCCCGCAGTCGGCGGAGGCGAAGTCTATCCAGCGATTCTTCCAGTCGACCTTTACGGCACGTATGCGGATCTTGTCGCCGATGCGCCACGTGCGCTCCCCGTCCTCCAGAGCCATCTTGCGCTCGTTGAAGTACACATAGCGACGGGAGAGCGTGGATATGCGGACCAGCCCGCCAATCGCAAGCGCCGGGACATCCACGAACAGACCGAAGCCCGTGACCCGGCTCACCACTGCGTCAAACACGCCGCCGGACTCCTCCACGAACCTGAATTTCTTCATGTCATTCAGAGTCCGTTCGGCTTCGTCCGCGCGTTCCTCCATCTCGGAGCAATGCTTCGCGATCCGATCCAGAGCCTGCTGCTGCATGCGCCCGTTGCCCGTGACGAGGAAGTCGGCGAGCTGGCGGTGCAGCACAAGATCCGGATAGCGGCGTATCGGACTCGTGAAGTGCGCGTAGAAATCCTTCGCAAGGCCGAAGTGGCCCATGTGGCGGGCATCGTAGCACGCCCGCTTCATCGAACGCAGCACCATCACCGCTATGGTGCCTTCGAGCGGTTCGCCCTTGATGCGCCCGAGAAATGCCGCCACGTTCCTCCCGTGCGAAAGGTCGCCGCATTTCACGCCTATGGACGCGAGATCCGCGCGCAGCTGCTCAAGGCGTTCCGGATCGGGACGCTCATGCAGACGGGCCAGTATCTTGATTCCCCGCGTCCAAAGCTCCTTGGCCACCGCCTCGTTGGCCGCAACCATGCATTCCTCCACCATCTGGTGGGATTCATCGTAGGGTCGCGCCACAAGCCCGGTCATGCGGCCTTCGCCATCCAGCAATATCTCGGTTTCCGGGACTTCAAGATCCAGCGCACCTTCCGCGAAGCGCCGCCGGCGCAGCTTCTGGGCAAGCGCACTTATCGCCAGGATCGCCTTTGCTCCCTGCGACGGGCCGCGCCCCTTGCGGATGACGTCAAGCACCTGCTCGTAGGTGAACCTGTCCTTGGAACGGATCACGGACTTCGCGAACCTCCGGGCGATGCATCGCCCCGACTTGTCGAAGGTCATGAAGACGGAGAACGCGAGCCTGTCCTCTCCCGGCACAAGCGAGCATACGCCGTTCGACAGCTCCTCCGGAAGCATCGGCACCACCCTGTTGAGCAGATACACGCTCGTGGAGCGCCTGTACGCCTCGCGGTCAATGGCTGTGCCCGGCTTCACGTAATGCGACACATCGGCGATGTGCACGCCAAGCACCACGTTGCCCTTGCGGTCGCGCTCCAAAGACAGCGCATCGTCGAAATCCTTTGCCGTCGCGGGGTCGCAGGTGAATATGTATTTCCTGCGGAGGTCAAGCCTCTTGTCGAAGAACACGGCCCCTGCCGCGGCGATCCGCCTTGATTCGCGCTGTACGTCCCTGGGGAATTTCCCCGGCAAGTCATACTGGGCAATGACGGCATCGATATCGTCAATCGCCGTCCGCCCCTTCACAAAGGGAAGCTTCCCCTTCTTATCCTCGCATTTCCCTGATGTTTCTCTTTTCACGCCGCGATTATACCACATTTACGAGAAACGGGCTTTCTGCCCAAAGTCAGGCTGCCGCCTTCCGGCCCCCTTGCGGCGCCGAATGAACTTGCCGCCATTGGGCTTCCCCTGCGCGAGTTCGCGGAATTTCCTGCCCTTGATCCACGGGGCCGTAGGCAATCCGCCCTTCTCCTTGCCCTGCACGTCCACGTGGAACGGATGGTCGCGGTCAACGGATATCGATTTCTTGATGAAGCGCTCGATGGACTTTACGAGCACCCATTCCTCCGGTGCGACAAAGGAGATGGCGACGCCGCCCTTCCCTGCCCGTGCCGTACGCCCGATCCTGTGGACATACGACTCGGTCTCAAGCGGCAGCTCCATCTGCACCACGAGATCCACCTCCGGCACGTCAATGCCACGGCTCGCGATGTCCGTCGCGACGAGGACACGCACCGTGCCCTTCTTGAACCCGTCGAGCGCCCTCGTGCGCTGGCACTGTGTCTTGTCGGAGTGTATCGCCGCCGCAGCGACGCCCTTCCTGAGGAGTTTCTTGAGCACCCGATCCGCGCCGCGCCTAGTCCTTGCGAACACCATGACCTTGCGCCACTCGGGGTTGTTCTCGAGAAGCCACATGAGAAGGTTGTCCTTCTCGCCCTTGTCGACGCACATCAGCTTCTGGTTGATCGCGTCCACGGTAGGCGTCTCCGGCGAGATCATCACCTGCACCGGATCATGCACAAGCTCCCCGGCGAGCTTCAGTATCGCGGGGGACAGCGTCGCGGAGAAGAACATCGACTGCCTCTTCGCCGGCAGTTTCGATATTATGCGGCGGATGTCAGGCAGGAAGCCCATGTCAAGCATCCGATCCGCCTCGTCCAGCACGAAGTACCTGATTGCGTCAAGGAACACGTGCCCCTGCGTCATCAGATCCATCAGCCTTCCGGGCGTGGCGATCACCACCTCCGCGCCACGGTTCAGGTCCTTGACCTGGCTGAACTGGCTCACTCCGCCAAACACGCACGCGAAGCGCGTCTTCGTATGCTTCGCGTACTTCGCGAAGTTCGCGCCGATCTGCGCCGCCAGTTCCCGCGTGGGGCTGAGCACAAGCGCGGACGGATGCCTTGTGCGCGGCTTGTCCTTCGATTGGCAGAGCGCATTTATTATCGGCAGCAGGAACGCCGCCGTCTTGCCTGTGCCGGTCTGCGCACACCCTATGAGGTCCCGTCCGTCCAAAAGCGGCGGGATCGCCTTCTCCTGGATGGGGGTCGGGGTCTCGTATCCAATCTCGCCTATCGCGAGGCGCAACCGCCCGTCAAGGCTGTCAAATAGCGGCTTTTCTGTTTCCGATGCCATCATGCACTCCTTCTGCGCACCAAGACACAACCGTGCACAGAAGGTCTCCTGCGACAATCGTCCCCACGCATGCCGGCCGGACGAATCCGGCCGTTCAAACTGTCAAATCAGCCGACGACCTCAGGCGTCAGCGGCTTGTCGGCAGACGGAATCTGCTTCGTCTCTGCCGCGGCCTTCACGGCCGGCTCTTCAGGCTTGTCGCCCTCTTCCTTGCCTTTCTTGAATTCGCCAAGCGACTTGCCGAGCGAATGTGCAAGCTCGGGCAGCTTCTTGCCCCCGAAAAGAAGAAGGATTATAGCCAAAAGAAGCAGAATCTGCCATGGTCCCCAACTCATTATCGTGTCTCCTGTTTACTTGTCAATGTTAGTGAGTTTCAATGTGTCGAAATCAATGCGCCGATAGTAGCAGTTGCGCGGCTGCCCGGCGGAATTCTTCGTGTGGCAGATGCCGCCACGGCACGGACGCACCACGTACAGGAGCGAATTCTGCTCGCAGTTCACATACGCCTCAATGAGGTCGAACGTCTCGCCGCTCGTCTCACCCTTGAACCACAGCCTGTTGCGGCTCGTGGACCACAGGATGAGCTTGCGCTTCGTGAAGGATTCCCTCATCGCGTACTCGTTGGTGTACGCGACAAGTATCACCTCCTTGGTGTCGGCATTCTGCACGGCCACCGGGATTACCCCCGGATCGCACGGGGCGTTGCCGGCGGCACGGGTCTCGGCAACCTGCTTGCCTACCTTCTCAAGTTTAGTGAAATCAAGTGTCAGCTCGAGAGATTCTTCCAACTGTCCCATAACGGTTCCTTATTATAGCATAATTCCAGGGTTCACTTCAGCATGAGCGCGGTCAGCAGCTTCGCGAAGCGCGACGGATTCGGCACGGGGCTTCCCTCGGCCACAAGCGCCTGGTCGAAAAGAAGCTCGACCGCATCGGAAAACGCCCCGCCCTCAAGGCCCTTCGCCTTCTCCACAAGCGGATGGGAGGCGTTCACCTCAAGAATCCTCTTCTCGTCCGGCACATCCTGCTTCATCGCGCGCATCATGCGGATCATCGCTGGAGACAGCGCATTCTCCGATGCGACGAGGCAGCAGGGACTCTCGGCCAGGCGCGTCGATACGCGCACGTCCGACACGTAATCCTTGAGCTGTTCCTTCATCTTCTCGAGGAACGGCTTGAGGTCGGCCGAAGCCTTCTCGTTCGCCTCCTTCTCCGCCTTCTGCTCGGTCTCGCTGCCGAACCGCACGTCGCCGCGGGCAATGTCCACGAGCTTCTTCCCCTCGAACTCGCGGAAGGAATCCACAAGCCACTCGTCCACGGGATCCACGAAAAGCAGCACGTCAAGGCCGTGCTTCTCGGCCTGCTCGAGCTGCGGAGCCCGGCGGGCCTCGTCCTCCTTCTCCGCGCAGAGGTAGTAGATGTCCTTCTGGTCCTGCGGCATCTTCTTCACGTAGTCCTCGAGGAAGATCGTCTTCCCGGCGGGGGACTGCGAACTCGGATACTTGAGGAGCTTCTTGATGCGGTCTGCATTCACGTAATCGGTGTGCAGGCCTTCCTTGAGGATACGTCCGAAAGCCTTGTAGAACGTGTCGTACGTCTCCTTGCCCTTCATGTCCTCAAGCGTGGAGAGGATCTTGGACGTAACCGCGCTCTTTATCTTCGATATCACCTGGTCGTCCTGCAGCATTTCGCGCGATACGTTGAGCGGCAGGTCCGCAGAATCCACCACGCCCTTCACAAAGCGGAGGTAGTCCGGCAGGAGGAGATCAAAGTCGTTTCCGATGAACACGTTGCGCACGTAGAGGGAGAGCCCCCGCTTCGTCTGCGGCATGTACATCTCCATCCCTGCTGACTTCGGGATGAAAAGCAGGGCCTTGAACTCCACCTGACCCTCCCCCGAGAACGGGATCGTCTCCAGCGGCTCGTCGAAGTCGTGGGTAAGGTGCTTGTAGAACTCGTCGTACTCCTCCTTCTTCACGTCCTTCTTCTGACGCTTCCAGAGGGCAACCATCGTGTTCAGCGGCCTTGGCGGTTCAGGCGCCTTTTTCTCCTCGCCGTCCTTCGGCTCTTCCTTCTTGCCGATTTCCTCGAAGTATATCGGATACGCGATGAAGTCGGAATAGTTCTTGACCAGCTCGCGGACCCTCCACTCGTCCAGGTATTCATCCTGCCCGTCGCGGAGGTGCAGCGTGATCGTGGTGCCGAACCCGTCGCGGGTCGCATCGGAGATCGTATATGAGCCGATGCCGTCCGACTCCCACGAGAACGCGGCGTCCTCGCCACGCTTCCTGGACACCACCGTCACCTTGTCCGCCACCATGAACGCGGCGTAGAATCCGACGCCGAACCGGCCAATCAGTTCCGGCAGGCTGCCGCCATCCTTCTCCGCCGCGGCCTCCATGAACTTCTTCGTCCCGGAGGACGCTATCGTGCCAAGGTTGTTCTCGAGGTCCTCCTCGTCCATCCCGTAGCCGTTGTCGGAGATGGAAAGCAGTCTCTTATCCTTGTCCGCAGAAATGGTTATCTTCCATTCAGGGGCATCGGCGAGGAGCTCCTTGTCAACAAGGCCCAGGTACTTTGCGCGATCGATGGCATCGGATGCGTTGGAAAGAAGCTCGCGGAGAAATATCTCCTTCTTCGAATATAGCGAGTTGACGACGAGATCGAGCATCCGTCCGATCTCTGCCTTGAACTGTTTCGTTTCCGTTTTCATAATGGCGTGAAATTATACCACAAAGCCCACGCCAGGAACCGTGGCGGCGTACGATTGCGGTTTAAGGCTGGTGTGCAGGACTGCGAAACCGCGCTGTCCGGCGCAGGACCTGTTCACGGGATCAGCACGCCGAACGGCTCGAACTCGTGACGCACCACCTTGCCGCACGGAAGGGCGATGTCCGCCGTCACAGGCTCCGTACTCGCGTTCACCGCAAACAGGTAGTCCTTGCCGTCATGCCGCTTGAGGAGCGCGGTGACGGATGGATTCGCGCCAAGGGGATCCTTCGCCGGGCCGCTTGCTATCGTCACCTTCGGTTGTTCCCCCGGAGTCCTCTCGACCAGCACAGGGGACAGGTCCCTGATTTTTGTGGCCAGTTCGGAAATGTTCTTCCAGCGTTCGGGGGTGGACGTTATTCCCTCGTTGTACTTCCCCCTCTTTTCGTCCGTAAAGCCGCCATACGTATACCACGTAATCCCGTGCGCACCATGTATGATGGCCGCCCATGACGTCGCGAAAAGCTGCGCCTTAGTCGGGAAATGCTTCCATCCGCCCCAACCCTTGAAGTACTGCAGGATCGGCCAGCACCCGTACGCGCGATTTGCTTCCCCGAAGTCGCGCACGTCGGCAGCCGCCCTCTGCATGTCGCGCACCGTCACGGCAACGCACGTCTTGTCCGTTTCATCGCCAAGCTCGTTGCGAACCGGATATATCTCCGGCATGAACACGTCCGTGCCTCGCACATAGCCGGCGTAGTTTGACACGAACCGGTCTGACGCTATTGGATCGGCCTGGCAGGTGAGCCGCGTTGGATCCACCGCCTTGACCGCCGCATTGTTGTCGCCAAGTTCCTGTGGAGACTGGTGACCGGACGTGTCGTCCCCGAGGTACCACGCGATTATGGACGGATTCCAGCGGCCGACGTCAAGTAATTTCCTGTCAGGCATGCGCGATTCCACCCACAGCCTGAATCCGTGCCTTTTCGCCGCCGCAAGGAACTCCGGGTCGTACGAGTTGCCGTATGTGTGGGCGAAGTTGAACCCGGCTTCCTTCAGCCCGGCGAACGCGCGGTCGAAATCCATGCCGTTGAACTCTCGCTTGCACACGGCATAGATGCCAATGGGGAAGAACGGCCTCCCGTCTATGAGCGTAATGCCGTCGTCGCGAAGCGTCACCATCTGCCGGTATCCGGCTGGCGGGTACAGCGCATCCCTGATCCACTGCGTTCCTTTTTGGAGCTTCTCGAACTCCGGCCGACGCGAATCTGCCTGGCCATAGAACTCCATCCTGAAGTCGCGGTAGGTGACTTCTTCGCCGGGCAGAATGTTCGGGGAGTCGAACCCGAGCTGGACGCTGCACTCGACTGCGCCGGAAGGTATCTCGCCCCACTCCCGCACATCGTGAAAGCGGCTGTCCCCAAGTATCATATGCCGCAATATGGGCTGTGCGCCAAGCTTTTTGCCGTCCACCCCATACCAGGAGAGCGCAGAGTTCCAGCTTTCCTTGGCTACTCCAGGGTCAATTACAAGCCGGGGGCTTCTCGCCTCGAACGAAAGGAGGAATTCGCTTGAGCCTGCCGGTATCTTCATTTTCTTCGTGACTGCGCTCCAAGCCGTGTCGCACTTGGTCGTGGCGCCGTGTATCACGATAAAAGGGTCTGCCCCGGACAGGGAGTTCGTCTCGAACGAAAGCCTGCCCTCGTAGTTGCGGATAGTCCACGGCATCGCCGAAACGATGGCGTTGTCCGCAGCGTACGAGCAAAGGGCGCAGCATGAGAGAACCGCTGCGGGGAAAACGTGGATGCGAATGTTCATTTCAGTCCTTTCTTCTTTGTATCAACCTTGCTTGCCGACACGACCTGACCCTCCGGAGGAAGGTCGGTGCGCGAAAATCCACATGCCGACAGCACCTTGTCCGTCGTCTGGAAATGGGCCTTGCAGTGATCCATCACCCACTTTGGACCATTTGCCCGCACGCACTTCTCCGCGAGTTCGCGTATGCGAGGATCGCTCGCCCCCTTAGGTATCGCGCCAATCGGATTCTCCTCCGTGGCGGCGGCAAGCCCGTAATCCGGCAAAGACGCTATGAGGCTCCTGAGAAAGAGTTCGCGGGCCACGACAGAGGCCGCCGCAACCGCGACATCGCTCTCCGCCTTGTGCCGCTGATCCACCCGGATCTTTCGGCCGCGCTCCTTGAGCGCCCGTTTGATGACTGTTTCCGTCGGCGCGAACTGGTCCACGACCACCCTTGGACACGACGGCTGCTTTTCGAGAAGCGACTCGATGCACACGCCATGCGCCCACGCGAGAAGACGGTTTATGTTCTTGATCTTCGCGTAAAGCCTGTTGTACGCGGCCGGTCCTATCTTCACGAACGCCCAGCGGCTCGGACCGAGCAGATGGCGTATCTTCGAGCCGACCGCAAGCACGGACTTGTCTGTCATCTGCTTGCAGTCCCTGGCGCCGATCTCGCGCAGTTGCGCGGACAGCGCCTCATCCACGTAGCAGCAGGCGACGACAAGCGGACCGAAGTAGTCGCCCTTCCCTGATTCGTCGCTTCCGCCATGCGGCTTGTCCCGTTCAGGATCAAGCACATCTTCGTAGCCTATTGTTGCCGCCCCGAGGACTTGTGGCTCAAGCACAAACAGCACGAAATCCTCCGCCTTGCCGCCCTGGACGCAGCACTTGCGGCGCCCATGCTTCACCTTTTCGTACAGCGTGCAGTTGAACCCGTCACCATCTATGGACATCAGCGAGTATGGAACTTCGCGTTTCCTGTAATTGCCGCGTTCCATTATGAGCAGAAGAAGATTCTGCTGGCCTTCATCAAGTTCGTATGTATATGTGCTCTGCGCCATCCGGCCACTGATTCCTTTTGCCGAATTATATCACATATCGCGGAAATCCTCGCCGAGATCCTCGTCCATCAAGGCTTTGGCAAGGACGAAAGGGATCACCCGATATGCCCCTCCCGCGACAAGAGCCTCCGTGCATTCGTCCAAAGTGCTTCCGGTTGTCATCACGTCATCGATAAGCACCACGGTGCGTCCGCGTACAAGCGAAGGCTCGACCACGCGAAACGCGCCCTTCAGGTTCTTGCGCCGCTCATCGCCGCTCGACCTGCTCTGGTGTTCCGTATCGCGCAACCTTGCGAGGGATGTCTCGTCGCAGACCCGTCCAATGCGCCTGGCAAAAGCCTTGGCGATAAGCCCCGCCTGGTTGTAGCCGCGCTCGACCAGACGGTTCCGGTGCAGCGGAACGGGAATGACCAGATCGACGGCGGCGGCATCGTGCTTTTTCCTGAACGAGGCCTCCATCGCGGCGGCGAAATCTTCCGCAAGGTATGTCGCCCCGAAGAACTTGTAGCTGTTGATCAGGTCGGAGATAGGCTCCAGATACGCAAACGCGCTTTTGGCGAACTCGTCGTACCAAGGCAATGTCCCGTAGCAATGCGAACAGATGTAGCCGTCCGCCCTGTCCACACTGCGGCCACAGTCGCGCACGGCGCATGTGCGAGGCCAGAGCATGTCCTTGATAAATGTCGAGATTCCCATCTTGAGATTCCAGCGCAACAGATTCCTGCGCAACCCAATGCCGACATTATATCAAATGCGACGGCGGACGAATCAACCCGCCCATTTCCCGACGGGCCCCGCCAGGCAACGCACCTTCATGCGCAATACGCCAAGAACCGGTGCGATACGGCCATGATCGCACCGGCGAGCCAGGCGGCTTCGCCTCTTATCGCCTGTGCTTCAACGCCGCCGCGACAAGCCCGTCGAAAAGCGGATGCGGCGATGTCGGGCGCGACTTGAACTCCGGATGGAACTGGCCGGCGATGAAGTATGGATGGTCGGGCAGCTCGACAATCTCCACCAGCTTGCCGTCCGGCGACGTGCCGGACACCTTGAGCCCCGCCGCCTCCAGAGCCTTGCGTCCTTCCGAATCGTAGTTGAGCTCGTAGCGGTGGCGGTGGCGTTCGGAGATCGTGAAGTCCGACTTCCCCTTCTCGCCATATGCCGGCGCGTACAGCTTCGCCGCGAGTGTCCCCTTCTTCACCACGCACGGATATGCGCCAAGCCGCATCGTGCCGCCCTTCTGCGTGACCCCCTTCTGGTCGTCCATGAGGTCGATTACCGGATGCGCAGTGCTCTCGTCGAATTCCGTAGAGTTCGCGTCCTTCCACCCAACGACATCACGTGCGTACTCTATGGCCGTACACTGCATTCCGAGACAGATGCCGAGGAACGGTATCTTGTGCTCGCGCGCATACTTGATCGCGAGGCATTTCCCGGGTACGCCCCGGCTTCCGAATCCGCCAGGGACCAGAATGCCGTCCACGCCCTTGAGGAGGTTTATGTCCTTCTCAAGCTCCTCCGCCTCAACGCACTTCACATCCACCTTGCAGTCGTGCGCCATGCCGGCATGGTGCAGCGCCTCGTGCACGGACTTGTATGCATCGCGGATCGCGATATACTTGCCGACGAGCGCAATCGTGCACGACTTCTTGGGCTGCGTGGCCTTCTTGACGAGTGTGTCCCATATGGTGTGCTTGATGGGCCAGATGTCGAGATGGAGCTGCTTCAGCACCTCTTCGTCGAGTCCCTGCCTGCGGAGTTCGCGGGGGATCGCGTAGACGGAGTCCGTCACGTCCTTCTCCTCGATGACGCGCTCTGGCCGCACATTGCAGAAGAGTGCGAGCTTCTCGAGGTGTTCCTTTGGAATCGTCATCTCCGTGCGGCACACGAGGATGTCTGGGATGATGCCGATCGCGCGGAGCTGCCCTACGGAGTGCTGCGACGGCTTGGTCTTCAGTTCGCCCGCCGCCTTGAGGTACGGAACGAGCGTGAGGTGCACGAAGCAGGTGTTGTCGTACCCATGCTCGAAGCGGAACTGCCGCGCCGCCTCCAGGAACGGCAGGGACTCGATGTCGCCAGAGACGCCGCCGATTTCACAAAGGACAATGTCGCAGTCGTGTTCGCCGGCGGACTTTATCGCGTCCTTTATCTCGTTCGTCACGTGCGGGACTACCTGCACAGTGCCGCCCAGATAGCCACCGGCCCGTTCACGCGCAAGGACCGCCGAATAGATGCGGCCCGACGTGTAGTTTGAGGCTTTCGAGCAAGTCACGCCCGCGAAACGCTCGTAATGTCCGAGGTCGAGATCCGTCTCTGCACCGTCATCCGTAACGAACACTTCGCCATGCTGGTAGGGACTCATCGTACCCGGATCTACATTGAGATACGGGTCAAGCTTCTGCATGAACACCTTGTAGCCACGACTTTTCAGCAAAAGCGCAAGCGACGCGGATGTGATGCCCTTGCCGAGAGAACTCACGACGCCACCGGTGATGAAGACGTATTTTGTCGGATTCTTCGCTTGATTTTTCATGGTCCAAGAGGAATGGTTAAATGATTAAATAGCTAAATAGTTAAATGGTTAAATGGCAAGAGAATGGGTAGGCAGGTGGCTTTTAAAACACCGAAGGATCTCTCCCCAGCATTTGCCTGAACCGGGCGAATAGGTATCCGGAATCATGCGGTCCAGGACAACTCTCCGGATGATACTGCACCGAGAACGCAGGAAGAGTCCTGTGGCGCACTCCCTCGATAGAGCCGTCGTTGAGGTTGATGTGCGTCACTTCAAGACAGTCCGGCACCGAATCGGGCAGCACCGCGAAGTTGTGGTTCTGGCTTGTGATCTCCACCTTGCCGGTCGCCAGGTTCTTAACGGGGTGGTTGCACCCATGATGTCCGAACAGAAGACGCCCGGTCTTCGCTCCACACGCGAGCGACAGCAGCTGGTGGCCGAGACAGATTCCCATGATCGGGATTGGAGCGTGGGCTGCATCCCTGTCCGCATTGCATCTCAAGAGCATCCTGATGTTTTCGATCGCATAGCCGACCGCCGCCGGATCTGCCGGCCCGTTCGAAAGGAACACGCCATCCGGCTTCATCGCAAGCACATCCTCGGCGGAGGTCTTTGCCGGCACGACCGTCACTCGCGCAAATTCGGCAAGCGAACGGAGAATGTTCATCTTCACGCCGAAGTCGTAGCAGACAACGTGTGGGGAACATGTGTCTCCGTGTGAACCCGATATCGGGCCCGGGCTGAATTCATACGCCTTTTTGCAGCTCACACGGCTGGCATAGTCCTGTCCGTCAAGCCCTTCCCACTCCCGCGCCTTCTCAACCGCTTCCGCCTCCGGCATTGCGCCTTCCGCCACATGCAGATACGCCTTCTGGTTGCCGAAGTCGCGGATGTGGAGAGTCAAGGCCCTTACATCCACGCCATATATGCCGGGGACGCCAGCATCCTTCATGTACTCGTCAAGCGACGCCTTCGAGCGGAAATTCGACGCTTCCGTCAAATCGTTGACGACAAGCCCATGCAGAAAAAGGCCCCGAGATTCCACATCCTCGGGGTTTGTTCCGTAATTTCCCACCTCTGCGGTGGTGAGGGCGACAATCTGCCCTGCGTATGATGGATCGGTCAAGATCTCCTGATAGCCGCTCATGCCCGTGTTGAACACGACCTCGCCAACCCGATCAACCTGAGCGCCGAACGCAACGCCATGGAACACAGTCCCATCTGCCAGCGCCAAGAACGCCGCCCGCTCGCGCTCCGCCTTCCACTTTGCTCTCAAGACTTCATCGTTCATATCAAACCTCATAGGCAAATTCCATGCCGCAAGGAAAATTGCCTGAAAGCCCAAGCGGCCTTACACGCATTGTAATCGACAGGCCACGGCAGTTACACATTCTGCACCTCAAAAGGGGCGAGCCTACCGATGCAGTGGCGCCGATACAGAATGCAGGCTCCGACCATTAACTTTCTTTACCTAAAGAGGGCGGCACTTTTGATGCCACCCTCACAATTGCCCAAAGGCTATGTCAAATCCCTTACTTGGCCTTGCAGCATGCGGGCTTCTTGTCGCACGGAAGCGGACACTTGGCCGCATCGATGAGCTCCACCCCGACGGCCTTTGCCGGATAGCCGGAAACCTCCGCTTTCACCTTCTTGAACACGAAGTAGTCGTCCGTCGTGACCGTGTAGCGCGCGGCGGCGATCGAATCGCACTTCGCGGCTTCGCAGGCATTCGCGTAGGCGCCGTTCTTGGCCTTCACCTGCGGGCTGGGGAAGAGGCCGGGAGAACACTCACCGTGATCGGCGATGTGGGTCGCCGTTGAACCCCAGGATATCCAGCCGAAGAGACAGAAGACCTGGTCGGTCGCGTTCACGCGGTCCTTGCCGAGTTCATACTTGATGTGTACCTTATCCTTGACCACAGCGGGCTTGAGGCATGAATTGCCTCCGTCGTTCTTGTTGACTGTTATGCACCCGCACGCCAGGGCCGCGAGGGCGGAAGCTACGATAATCTTTTTCATTTACGTCCTCCTTTTTCATTTACTTTGCGCGCCAATGGGACACCCATCCCAAAAGACGCCGCAATCATATCAAAACGCCATATTCGGCGCAAGCGAAATCAATCCCCGCATCGAGCATCTTTCCGAATCACCAGTCCATCAGCCTCGCAACTCATCGCCGGGAGCCAAAGCACCTTGAAACAGAACCGAAAGCGCTCTGGAAAATATATCGCTTTTCTTTTGCATCATTTTATCCTATATGTTTACGTCAACATAGCATATCATTTTATGCTTGGCCGTTTTAGCCCTATATATGAACTTGCCGCATTCGAGCGATTCCCGTATAATACACGCCAATTACACAGCAAGAAAGGTGCTTTTACCATGGCAAACATGACAATCTCCGTAAACGACAACGTCAAGCGCGACTTCACGCGCTTCTGCGATGACGTAGGCCTCACGGCCTCGGCCGTCCTCAACGTCTGCATGGTGACAATCGCACGCGAACGCCGCATACCATTTGCCATCCAAGCGCCGTCCCACAGTGCCGACGACATCGCTGCGCTTGAATCAGACATCGCAATCTCCCGCCGCGAATTAGAGGAAGGTAAAGGCATTCCAAACGATGTCGTCTTTGACCGACTCCATGAAAAACTGATGGCCATGAAGTCTAAAAGGGTTGCCATATGATCGTCGTATGGTCGCCACACGCCGAAAGTCTTCTCGAAGACATCGTCCTCAACATCGCCAGAGAAGTTTCCCCTGACGACGGGCTTCATTGGGAATATAGACTTCGTAAAGATGCCGGTTGCCTTGCCGACTTTCCCCTCTCCTGTCCTGTCGTTCCGCGCGAATGCTTCCACGAAGTCCCGCCTAATCCGGAACGGCTCCGCCAGCTCATCTGCAGACCCTACCGCATCGTATATGAGATTGTCGGCAGTGAATGCCGCATCCTCTCGATTCGCCACGGGCGCATGCTCGTCGCGCTCGGCGACACCTACTGGAACTAAGGCCTTGCAACTGCCTCATGAAATACAGGAAGCGGACTGCTCCATGAAGGGGCAGCCCGCTTCCGGCGGAAGTCAATCTCGGACGAGATTAACGTGTGCCTGAGCAACAGCCGGAGGAACGCGGCTCGGATGCTCCGCAAGCACGGCAAGGAGCGACGCCCTCGTAGTGCTTGACTTCTTCGGCTCCCGTCAACTTCGCGGGGACGCCCTCCACCGTAACCTTGGTGGAGCCACTGAACCAAAGGATGCCGGATTCCTTATGGATGGTAAAGCGAGGCGCCAGAAGGATCGATGCTCCAGACTTGGCGCAGGCATCCTCGAACGCGGCTTCCTTAACCCCCGGCTTGAGCGTGAGCGGCCCGCCGATCTCGTTGGCGAGCTATTCTGCGAAATGCACGTCGCTGGGCATGCGCCAGTCTCCGCGCGGAGAAAGGTTTATGCTTCCGACCTTCGGGCCGTCAGGCATGCAGCTGCGCTTGAACTGCTGCGCATAGAACCGCCTGAAGAACTCATCGAGCCATCGCCCTATCGTGGAAGGGTCGTACTTCCCGGAGAATGCGACCGCCGCCAGGCGGCGGATCTTCTCCTTCCCCGCCCCCCGCCGCAGGAAGTGGTAGAGGAAGAAGTCGTGCAGCTCGTATGGCCCCACCTTTGCCTCCGTCTCCTGCGAGATCGATCCGTCCGGATTCGCGGGCAGCAATTCAGGCGAGACGGGGGTGGCGAGTATGTCGATGAGCGCCTTGGAGGCCGATTGCGGATCTGGCGATGCGGATTTGCCTTCACACTTCTCAAGGCGCGATTTGGCATACCATTCGACTATGTACCTCACCAAGGTCTTCGGCACCCCGGAATTCACTGCGTACATGCTCATGTGGTCGCCATTGTAGGTACACCATCCGAGAGCCAGCTCCGAAAGGTCTCCCGTCCCGACCACGATTCCGTTGAGCTGGTTGGCCAAGTCCATGAGCAGATATGTGCGGCCTCGCGCCTGCGCATTCTCATACGTGACGTCATGGATCGACTCGTCGTGATCGACGTCTTCCAGGTGCTGGCGAGCCATAGGGCCTATGCCTATCTCCCGAAGCGGCACTCCCAGGCCTTCGCAAAGGCGCTCCGCATTGGATTTGGTCCGCGCCGTAGTCCCAAATCCCGGCATCGTGAACGCATGGATGCCGTCTCGCCCCAGTCCAAGCCGGCCAAACGCCTCGACGCACACGATGAGGGCGAGGGCGCTGTCAAGGCCACCGGAAAGCCCGATCACGACATCCTTGCAACTGATCGCGTCAAGTCGCGTCGCAAGTCCCGTAGACTGTATTGCCAGTATCTCCTCGCAGCGCGCGTCCCGGTCGGCCCGCGCGTCCGGCACGAACGGCTGCGGATCTACATGGCGCAGAAGCGAGCCTTTCAAGTTGCCTTCGCTTTCGAGCGGCATCCGGACCTTGACCGTTCGCACATCGTCCACAGTACGGGCGGCATTGCGAAACGCATAGTTCGCCGACCGCTCGAAATCGAGGAAGCCGACATCCACATCCGCGACCGTAATTTGCGCCCTGCGCTCAAAGCGTCGGCCTTCTGCGAGCAATGTGCCATTTTCGGCAACCATCGAATGTCCGCCGAAAACAAGGTCGGTAGTGGACTCTCCGACCCCTGCACCGGCATACACATAGGCGGAAAGGCATCTCGCAGACTGTCCGACTACGAGCGAGCGGCGGTATTCCGTCTTGCCGACAAGCTCATTCGAAGCGCTGAGGTTCAGGATCACATTCGCCCCGCGCAGAGTGAGCCGAGTGGAAGGAGGGTTCGCCGTCCACATATCCTCGCAAAGCTCAACGCCGACGACCGCACCGCCGCCAAGGTCAAACGCGAGGTCGTTGCCGAACGGCACCCGCGCACCCGCCAGCTCGATCTCGTCCCCCGTCGCCTCCAGCGCGCTCGCGAACCAGCGCGATTCGTAGAACTCGTGGGTGCTGGGCAGATATGTCTTTGGCACTACGCCAACGAGGCGGCGATCCGCGATCACGGCGGCGCAGTTGAAGATGCGTCCGCCCACGCGCACGGGAAGCCCCACGGCGACGAGACCGTCTCCGCAGTCCGGAATCAGCTCCGCAAGCGCCCGCTCGGCGGCATCGAGGAGATATGGCTGGTAGAAGAGGTCTGCGCACGTATAGCCCGTAAGGCACAGTTCGGGGAATACGGCAACCTTAACGCTCCGCTCCGACGCTTCCCGCATCGCACTGCGTATGGCGGCAAGATTTGCGCCGACATCCGCCGGCCTTACGGTCGGCACGGCCGCCGCGACGCGCAAGAACCCTATCTGACTGCTTTTCATAAATGCAACACAAGCACTTCCCATGCCAATCAGCCACATCGAAAAGCCGCATCGCCATTCAACGACCGTGCCGAACCAGTTTATGGTCCGGCACGGTCGCAGCAGGCTGCCGCCATCATTCCCGAAGCGGCAACCCTACCAGGAATGGACGCCTTACATGTTCGAGAAGAACTGGAAGGAGGCGTAGGCGTCTTGCCCGTGTTCGGTCACGTCGAGGCCCTTGAGTTCGGTTTTCTCGTCAACCCGCAGCACGCCGCATTTCTTCAGGATGCAGAAGAGGATGAGGCCGAGTCCGAACGCCCAGAGGCAGGTCATCGCGACGCCGACGAGCTGGACGCCGAGGAACTTGAAGCCGCCGCCGTAGAAGAGCCCGGCCATCGAGTTGCCGTACCCGAGCGCCTCCGGCGCGGCGAAGAGGCCGACCGCGAGGGTGCCCCACACGCCGTTCACGCAGTGGACCGAGACGGCGCCGACCGGGTCGTCCACGTGGATCTTGTCGAAGAAGAACACGCTCAGGACGACGAGCACGCCGCCGATGGCGCCGATCAGGAGCGCCGCGTTGGGCGTCACGAGGTCGCAGGGCGCGGTGATCGCGACGAGTCCCGCGAGCGAGCCGTTAAGGGCCATCGTGAGGTCGGGCTTGCCCATCACGATCCACGCGGTGAGGAGCGCGGTGCAGGTTCCGGCGCAGGCGGCGAGGTTCGTCGTCATCGCGACGCGGCTGATCGAGCCGATGCCTGCCGTGTAGCTCGCGGGGTTGAAGCCGAACCAGCCGATCCAGAGGAGGAAGACGCCGAGCGTGCCGAGGACGAGGCTGTGGCCCGGGATCGGGTTCGCCTTGCCGTCATGACGGTACTTGCCGATGCGCGGGCCGAGCACCATCGCGCCCGCGAGGGCCAGCCAGCCGCCGACCGAGTGGACGACCGTCGAACCGGCGAAGTCGTGGAAGCCCAGGGCCTCGATCCAGCCGACGGATTCCGCACCGTGCAGACCGCCCCACATCCAGTGGCCCGTCACCGGGTAGACGAACGCCGAGACGAGCGCCGTGTAGATCAGGTAGCTGCGGAACTGGATGCGCTCCGCCACCGCGCCCGAGACGATCGTCGCGGCCGTCGCGGCGAACATGGTCTGGAAGAAGAAGAACGTCCAGTCCCAAGTCCCCTCGCCCGCGAAGACGCTCGGCATGCAGATGCCGCCCCAGCCGAGCGCACCGCCGACCTTCGAGGCTCCGAACATGATCGCCGCGCCGATGAAGTAGAACACGATCGAGCCGAACGCGAAGTCCATCAGGTTCTTCATCATGATGTTCGCCGCGTTCTTCGCCCGCGTGAAGCCCGTCTCGACGAGCGCGAAGCCCGCCTGCATGACGAACACGAGGATGCCGCCGAGGAGCGTCCACACGACGTTCAGGTTCGTCTGGACGTCCGCCGCCGTGGGCGCGGC
>CAKULV010000038.1 GCA_934667425.1 uncultured Kiritimatiellota bacterium
GGCGACCGACGCGCAGAAGCCCAACTGGACAAAGGAATGAGCCAAACGAAAGTGAAGTCCCGTATGTACGCCTCGAACAGGTCGGCGGGTGCTGATTCGCTTCGGAAGAAGCGCATGACGGAGGAGGAAATTGCGGAGAAGGTGAAGGAGGGGGACGCGAAGGTGTACGACGCAGACCTCTCGTCGTACTTCGACACGATACCGCACGACAAGCTCCTGGCGGCGTTGGAGATGACGCACTACGGCCTCTACCGCCTCGCATGGGCGGACGTGAGGAGGGCGCGGATTTGACAGGAAAAATGCGTATAATATGCGCGTGGCAATCAAGGAAAGGGAATAATCCATGGCAACGGGAAAGGCACTCGATGGAAAGCCGTATGCGGGAAATCCGCACGTACGGTTTGACGAGGGGGAAGTCGCACCGGCGGCAACGCCGAGGCGAGGGTCTCTACTCTACAGGAAAGAGACATTGCTGGCGTGGATGGTTCTTGCGGCACAGGTTGTGTGTGCGGCGGGTCCCACGGATTCTGACGTTGCGGCGGCATCGCTCGCGCAGGCCCGCAGGCTTACTGTGGAGACCGAGCAGGCCGACGGCACGTGCGTTCGGGAGGCGGTCGCTCTTGTGCCGACGAACGGCGTGGCGGAGCTGCGGATCGGAAGGGGTTCCGTAAGGCCGGGGACCAGGGCCATTCGGCTACGGCTCGACTTCGCACGCGCCCGGTGTGGCGAGGACGGGTATTTCGTCACTCCGAATAATGAGATCGGCCGGTTCAGGCACAAGGATGGCCGCTGGCGCTGCGGGGCGAAGTGGATGCTGATGCCGGTGGTCGGGATGAAGACACCCCGCGTGGCGTTTGTCGCGATCGGCACGGGGATGCCATGGAGCTTTTCGGAGGAGATCGTTGCGCGGAGCGGAGAGTATGCCGCGACACTTTCATGGGACGAGGACCTCGATGCCCCGTACGAGGACTTTGCGATGCGCTTCGTGTTCCTTGAAGGCGATTCGGCGGACTACTCCGGCATGGCGTGCGCCTATCGCGCGTACCAGCTTGGGCGAGGCGCGTGCCGTCCGCTTTCCGGGCGCGCGAAGGAGCGTCCGGAGCTGGCCTACGCGGCGACGGCGCCGGAGATCCGCATCAGGCAGGCGTGGAAGCCGGTGCCGAGCCCCGTCACGAACCAGGTCACGCGCAACGAGCCTCCCGTGACGCCCTACGTGACGTTTGACAGGGTGAAGGACATCGTCAGGGCCCTCGGCGGTGCGGGGGTGGACAAGGCGGAGATATGCCTTGTCGGATGGAACAGGGGCGGACATGACGGCGCATATCCGCAGCTCTTCCCGGTGGAGCCGTCGCTCGGCGGCGAGGCGAAGCTCAGGGAGGCGGTCCGCTTCGCGCAGGATCGCGGCTACCGGATCGTCGCGCACGGCAACCACCGCGACGCCTACATGATAGCCGACAGCTGGGACGCGGAGTACGTGCGCGAGAAGAATGCCGACGGGACGCTGCGTCCGCCGGCGACTACATGGGGCGGCGGAGGGCTCTACACGATCTGTCCGCAACGCGCGTACGAGCGCTTCGCGGTCAAGACGGCGGCGGAGGTTGCCGCCTTGGGCTTCCGCGGCCTATACTACCTCGATGTCGCGACATGCCACCAGCCGTCGCGTTGCAACGATCCTCGCCATCCGCTGGACAAGCGCCAGTGCCGCGACTACGAGGCGGCTATACTCGGCCTCCAGCGGGACACGTTCGGCGGCGCGGCCTCCGAGGGCGCGGCGGATGCGTACATGGATGTGCTGGACTCCGCGCTTACGGTGTGCTGGCGGAAGCCGTTTGCGCCTACACGCGGCCTCATCGACGGCTACGTGCCGTTCTGGCAGCTAGTCTACAACGGGATATGCCTTTCCACCCCGTTCAGGAGCGCGATGAACATCCCTGTGCAGAAGGATGCGGGCAGGCTCGCCCTGCTTCTTGCGGAGTACGGAGGACGGCCAACGTTCTACATCTACTCGCGCTTCCGCGAAGGCGGCAAGGCCGGCAACATGGGCGACCGGGATCTTCGCTGCGGCACGGAGGAAGAGCTGGCGGAGACCGTCCGCGCGATCCGCGATGGCGTGGACGAGTATCGCCGCCGCAGCCATCTCCAGTTCTGCTTCATGGACCGGCACGAGACGATATCGCCCGGCGTGGTGCGCATCTCCTATTCAAACGGCGAGACCATGGTGTGCAATTACGCGGATGAGCCATACGAGGACATTCCGCCGATGTCGTATCGCATTCGGGGCGACAGTGTCCATGCTTTCCCGCCAACCAAATGAGAAAGTCAAAAACGGGTAAACTCCAGATTCGGTTAGGTTGCCGTAATCAATGGAGTATGGTATATTAGCGCACGTCAAACTGAAAGGAGTGCTATGAACAGAAGGGATTTCGTAAGCGGATCGCTTGCATTTGCGGGCGCATCGTTTTTCATCGGCGGCTGCGCTACGCGGAAAGGAGCGCGGCGAATCGCCGCCAACGCGAAGGTCAACGTCGGGATCATCGGCTGCGGGCTGATCGCGAAGACAACCAATGTGCCTGGCTTCCTTCAGGATCCGCGCTGCCGCGTCACGACGGTGTGCGATGTCGTGGAGATCGCGCCGGACTACTTCTACGGCGGGCGGGGTTCGAATTTCGGCGCAGAGGGCTTTGCCAAGGCGGACGGATCGTACCGCCGCGACATCTGCGGCTGGCGGGTAATCCGCGACATGGTCAACAGGCACTATGGAGACAAGGCCTGCCGCGTGGTCACGGACTGGCGCGACGTCATCGACGATGCGACGATTGATGCGGTCTGCATATGCACGCCGGACCACTGGCACGCGATCATGTCCATCGCGGCCATGAAGGCCGGCAAGCACGTGTTCTGCCAGAAGCCCATGTCGCTCTCGGTCGCCGAGGGGCAGGAGATGGTGCGAGTCGCGAAGGAGACGGGCGTCACGTTCCAGGTGGGCAACCAGGGCGCGACCAATCCGGCGTACAGGCTCTCGGAGGAGATCGTCCTAAACGGCTATGCGGGCAAGGTGAAGAGCGCGACCATCTGCATCCCGGCGTGCGACCACTGGGCGGGGCATGGACGCTGTGCCGCCCGCGCACCGCTCCCCGGGTACTTCTCCGAGGAAGGGTGGAACATGTGGCAGGGCCCTGCACTGCACTGGGAGAACAACGCCTACATCCCGTCGATCCACGACCCGACCTGCTGGCGCTTCAACAACCGCTACGGCGGCGGGATGATCCCGGACTTCGGGGCGCACGAGTTCGACGAGCTCAACCGCGGCCTCGGCACGCAGTTCACGGGCCCCGTGGCCGTGGAGAACATGGAGAGCGACTACGCCACCGGCGCGGACCGCGACGTGTTCTCGTGGCCGGGCGAGTTCAAGTTCGATTTCGTCTTCGCCAGCGGGCTGCGCTGCCACGTGCGCAAGATCGACAGGGCGAACGGCTGGCCGCGCCAGACGATCTTCCACTGCGAGAAGGGAGACGTCGGGAGCTACGACGGCAAGGGCAAGGTGCCGGACTGCCTCAAGAACTTCAAGGAGAGTGACCTTACGGACAAGGACATCAAGCTCTACCGTCCCAACGAGGGGCATGACGGCTCGAAGTTCCACGAGTCGGACTTCCTCGACGGCGTGATAGAGGGGCGCACGTCGGTCGCCTCCACGTGCGAGATGGGGCACCGCACGATCTCGATGGCGCACATCGCCAACATCTGCGCGCGGATGCAGCTCCGGTCCCTCAAGTGGGATCCGGCGGCCGAAAGGTTTGTCGGCGCGTATGCGGACGAGGCCAACCGCTTCCTGAAGGTCCGGTACCACAACGGCTGGGAACTCGGCGCCTGATCGGCTTGCCATGCCAGGAATGCCAATTTGGAGGATGTCATGAAATTCAATAAACTGTTTTTCGTTTCGGCGCTCGCCTGTGTCGCGTTGGCGGGCTGCCGCTGCCCATGCGGTGCGCCCGGCCCGAAGGTGGATGCCGAGGGGTTCACGTGGTTCGACGGGACGTTCCCGGCCGTTGCGCCGAGCGAATACTACATCGTCCGTTTCGAGCGCCCCGGCGGGATTGTCGAAACGGGCTGGCAGAAGGGGCTCTCCCGCTGGCTCTTCACCGAGGTGCGCCAGCTTAGGGACGGCGTTACGATAATCGAGGATGGCGCATACCGAGATGGCGGTGCGCCTACCGCCGGCGTGAATTGGGCGAAGAGAATCCGTGCCGGCGCGCGCAACGTGCGCTACAAGTTCGTCGGGCCGGACTATACGGTGGAGAAGGACGGCAGGCTTCCCGTTCCCGGGGGATACGTGGAACTCTTCAACGGCAGGGACTTGACGGGTTGGAAGGGCGTCACGCGGGAGGAAAACTTCCATCTTCCGGACGTGCGTCGCGCCGCTTGGCCAGAAAAGCGCGAGGCCATGCAGGCGAAAGCCGACGAAATGATGCGCAGGCACTGGTTCGTGAAGGACGGGCAGCTCTATTTCGACGGCAAGGACGGCGGCTACTCGCTTGCGACCGCGAAGGACTACGGGAACTTCGACCTCCTCTGCGACTGGCGGCTTCTGCGCGTCCATGGGGACTCGGGCTTCTATCCGCGCGGCATCTGCCAGGTCCAGATCTGGGATCCGGACACGTGGGGTGGCCTCGGGTCCGGCGGACTCTACAACGACAAGATCCATGTCTCAAACGCCACATCGCGCCAGGACAACCCGATAGGCGACTGGAACCGCTGCCGCATCCGCATGATAGGCGACAAGGTGACGGTATGGCTCAACGGCAAGGTTGTGGTGAATGGCGTCCCACTTGAGGATTACAGGAATCCGGCGGGAATCCCGCTCATCCAGCAGCTTGAACTCCAGTGCCACGGGGACCCGATCCTCTTCCGCAACATCTTCATCAAGGAGCTGCCGGAGAGCCCGGCAGACGTTCCCGACCCTGCGAAAGCCGTGCGCGGCGACAAGATCGACCTGCTCGCGAACGGCCTTGCGGACTGGGAGGCCACGGACGCCAAGGCCCGGATGGGGTGGGGCGTGAAGGATGGAATCCTTTCGAACTTCGTGACCGACGATCCCGCATCGAAATCGCGCGGCGGCTCCGGCGGCACGCACCTGAAGACGAAGCGCGCCGACTTCTTCGACTTCGACCTCTCGTACGACGTGCTAGTCCCGGCGAAGTGCAACTCCGGAGTATACCTGCGCGGACGCTACGAGATACAGGTGCTCGACAGCTACGGCAAGCCGGCCGACAGGCACAGCATGGCGGCGCTCTACGAGCACATCGCGCCGTCGGTCTCGGCCGAAAGGCCGGCGGGCGAATGGCAGCACGTCGACGTGACGCTCTACAGGCGGCACATCACCGTCACGCTGAACGGCGTGAAGGTCATAGACAACAAGCCGATCCCCGGCGTGACTCCGGCGGCGATGGACGGGAACGAGTTTGCGCCGGGGCCGATCCTCCTGCAGGGCGACCACTCCAACGCCTCGTTCAGGAACATGGTGCTTACTCCGATACTCAAATGAATGCGATTCGACGCACCCGGCTTGTGTTCCTGTCGCTCGTTGCGGCGATGGCCGGGTTTCTCTTCGGCTACGATACCGCCGTCATTAACGGCGGCGAGCAGCAGATCCAGCAGGTGTGGGGCCTGTCTGGCGCCATGCATGGATGGGTGATGTCGTCCGCGCTCTGGGGCACGGTCATCGGCGCCTTGTCCGGAGGACGGATCACCGACCGCTTCGGGCGCAAGATGACGCTCTTCGGCAGCGGCGTGCTCTATCTTGTGTCTGCGGTATGGAGCGGATTGGCGATCGGACCGTGGGATCTCATGTTCGCCCGGTTCATAGGCGGGATTGGAGTCGGCGTCTCCTCGATCGCCGCGCCCGTGTACATCGCGGAGATTGCCCCGGCGGAACACAGGGGGCTTTTCGGCGGACTCTTCCAGCTCAACATCGTGCTTGGCATGGTCTCCTCGCAATTCGTCAACTGGCGTCTCGGCACTGCGGGGCTCGGGGACGCGGCCTGGAGGTGGATGCTTGGCGCGGAGGCGTTCCCCGCATTCGCATTTACGCTGCTGTGCCCGTTCCTCGTGGAAAGTCCAAAGTGGCTGCAGCTGCGCACAGAGGTTGCCGCTTCGCCGGAGACCGGCGCGGCGGCAAGGCTGTTCCGCATGAGGAACGCGAAGCTCCTGTTCCTCGCCTGTTCAATCGCCGCGTTCGACCAGCTTTCCGGCATCAACGCCGTCATGTATTTCGCAAAGCGCGTGTTTGAGATGGCCGGCTTTTCGGGTTCGCGGGCATATGCGGCGGCGTCGCTGATGAGCGTACTGCTTGGCCTGGGGACGCTTTTCGGATTGTGGCTTGTCGATCGCATCGGTCGCCGCAGGCTGCTTCTCATAGGCGCCATCGGATGTGTCGTCTGCCATTTCGCGACGGCCGCCGCGTTCCGTTGCGGCCTCGGCGGAATCGCTGCTGTGGCGATAAACGGATTCATCGTGTTCTATGCCGCCGGACAGGGCGTTGTGATGTGGGTGTTCGTTTCCGAACTCTTCCCGACCGCGCTCCGTGCGCAGGGGCAGTCCTCCGCCATATTCGTCCACTGGACTTTTGCGGCGGCGATCACCTTCGTGTTCCCGCTGATGGCGGGGAGCTGGTCCCCTGCGGGGATATTCGGACTTTTCGGAGGCTGCCTGATGCTGCTTGTCGTCTGGGCCGTTTTTCTCATGCCCGAAACAAAAGGAAAGGAACTTGAATAGCATGGAACTGAATCGTCGCAATTTTCTTGGGACTGCGGCCTTTGCCGCTGCGGGGCTGTCTGCCGCAAAGGCGCCGGCCGCCGAACCCGTCCTCGACAGCAAGCCTATCTTCGGAAAGGCGAGCCACTATGCGGGGCGGGATCCGCGTCTCCCGTCTTTTGCCCAGGACAACTTCAGGTTGCCGTTCAAGGTGATGTTTATCGGCGCACATCCGGACGATGCCGATTTCCAGGCCGGCGCGATCGCCCACAAGATTGCCAGGGCGGGGGGCGAGGCGATATTCGTCTCGTGCTGCAACGGCAACAAGGGACACCAATGGATGCGCTCGGACGAGCTTGCGGCGCGTCGCTATCGCGAGACCCAGGCATCCTCGAAGGTGCTTGGCGTGAAACGCTACTATGTGCTCGGATACCCGGATTGCGAGATCGAGCCAAACCTTGAGCTCCGTGCGCGGCTGACGCGACTCATAAGGCAAGAGGCCCCCAACCTTCTCATCACGCACCGCACGAGCGACTACCATGCGGACCACCGTGCCGTCGGCATCGCGGTCCGAGACGCGACATACCTGTTCGGCGTTCCGCTCTACTGTCCCGACTCGCCTGTCCCGGAGACGCTTCCGTTCGTGATGTACGGCGGCGACCCGTTCCGCGAGCCGGCGCCGTTCCGCGCCGATCTCATCGTTGGCGACGACGACGTTCTCGACACGCTGCTTGCGGCATGGGTCTGCCACGAGTCGCAGGAGTTCGAGTGGCTGCCGCCGGAGCATGGCTTTGATCCGAAGACGATGCCCACGGACCTTGAGGGGCGCAAGGCGTTCCTGCGGGACAAGATGATGCCCGGGCGCCCGCTCGCGAACGGCAAGCGCCACCGCAAGGAGATTGATGCGGCATGGGGCGGGAAGGGCCCGCGCTACGCCGAGGTGTTCGAGCTGTGCGACTATGCACGGCCGCCCGCCCCGAAGGAAGTGGAGTATCTTGAGTCGCTTGGCTTCAAGTGGCTTGCGCCGCGTCCGAAGATAGTAGAGCCGGGCGTCAACCCAAAGCACGAGCACGGGTCGGTGTCGTAGCGAGGGAGATCTACGATTTGCGATTTACGATTTTCGATTGCATTTGGCCATTGGGGCATTTAATGATTTAGCCGTGCAGAAGTGAAGAAATGTAGATTCCGGAATGTGGACGCATTTCCGTGAAATGTGTGAATTGCGCCCCTCCCGAACCGCTCGACGATCAAGCCCACCCCCGTGCGCCAGGCGCCGATTGTAGCCGGGGTCTGTAAAACGATCGATGCCCGCGTCCGGGAAGCCGCATCTTGCGTCGATTCGCGTTGGCGGAGAATTGCAATGACGACATTCGCCCTGTAGGGGCGAAGCGCTGCGTTGCGGAAGCGTCCGGCAAAAAGTTGTTAAACAAGCTTCCCCAAGGCCGCCTGATTGTGGTATAACTCTCCATGCGGCAATGAAGAGGGAAGATTCCATATCGCGACGGATCCTGAATGTGCTCACTGAGGACATACGGTGCGGGCGTTATTCGGCGTCAGGGGCATTCCCGAGCGAGACGGCCCTCGCGAGGCGCTACGGGGTGAGCCGCTCCCTCATCGCGGTTGTGGTCAACGAGCTTGAGCGTACGGGTCTCGTTGTCCGCCGGCAGGGCAAGGGGACTTTCGTCGTTCGCCAGGCGTCGCGCAAGATCGGGCTTATCGTCCCCGGCGTCGCCTGCACGGACTTCTTCAAGCCGATCATCAGCGAGATCAACCAGCTTGCGCGTGAGGGGGACTGCACGCTCCTCTTCGCCGAGGTTTTCTCGCTCGACCGCGCCGAGCGCATCCGGCAGGTGCGCGGGCTCGCGGCGGAGTTCATCGAGAAGCGCGTCGCGGGCGTGATCTACGAGCCGCTCGCCGAGCCGAACGGGAGCGAGGCGAACAGGCACATCCTCCGAGCCTTTCGCCGCGCCCGGATCCCCGTGGTTCTCATCGACTGCGACGTCGTGCCGTTCCCGCAGAGGAGCGACCACGACGTGGTCGGCGTAAACGACGTGGAGGCCGGCGCGAAGATCGCCAGGCACCTCATGGAGGCCGGCGCGAAGAAGGTCCATTTCCTCGTCAGCAAGCTTTGCCCCACGACGTTCGTGAACCGCCTGTACGGGGCGGAGACGGAGCTCGTCCGCGCGGGCCTCTCCCGGAAGTGCGCAGTGCTCCGCGCCGAGCCAGACGACCTTGCCGCACTCAGGCTCCATTTGAGGAGGCACGGCAGGCCGGACGCCTTCGTATGCGGAAACGACCCGAGCGCGGCGGCGTTCTGCAAGACGCTCGGCGCGGCGGGGCTCTCCGTGCCGGGGGACGTCATGCTCACGGGCTTTGCCGACCTTCCCGTCGCGTCGCTCATGACTCCACCGCTGACGACGGTCCGCCAGTGCCGGGAGCGGATGGGAGGCGCGGCGTTCCGCCGCCTCATGGAGCGGATCGCCGATCCCGGGCTCCAGGCGAACGAGATACTTTTCCCCGCGCCGATCGTGGCGCGCGAGTCGACGATGAGGAGGACGGGATGAACCACCATGGCATGCATCGGCTCAAACTTGCAGGGGCGTTGCCGATCCTCGGCATTGCTTTCACGTGCCAATGTTTGGTGGCCGGTGAGATCATATGTGAAGGATCGGACTATCCGTATCATCTTCAGGGTGTGGCAACAGACGGCACGAACCTATACTGGACGTTCACGACGGTTTTGGTAAAGACAGACTTGCAAGGCAAGCTTGTCGCCAAGCACGAGCCGAAGCGAGAGGGTGCGCACATGGGCGACCTTTCCTGTCGTAATGGGAAGGTCTACGTCGGTGTCGGCCGTGGGCGACGCGCGGATGGTTCGCGGATTCCGGGAGAGGTATGGGAGATGAACGCGGAGACGCTGGCGGTCGAGCGGACATTCGCGACACCGGAGGCGATCTGGTGCAACAACGGATTGGCTTGGTGGGATGGCAGCTGGTGGGTGATATCCAGTTCGCCACAAGGATTCGAGTACAATATCCTTGTCGAGTACGACGAGAATTTTGTTTACCGGGAGACGCATCTCGTTAAGGGAGGATGGACGCTTTTGGGCGTTCAGACGATTCTCGCCGTAGGGGATCGGCTGTTGCTCGGCACATACAGTTCAAACACGATTGTGGTAGACGCAAAGGCGCTGCGAAAGAAGAAACGCGATGTCTCAAAAGACACGGGAGTCTTGCGTGTCGTTGAAAAATGCTCAACGGACGTCGGAATGCTGATGCTCAACGGAAAGCTCTATGTAGCTCGGCAAAAGAGCCATCATGCGAAGGGCGCAGAGCGGCAGGAATGGAGCGCGAAGCTCGTTCCATTGCCGAGGACCCATGCCTTGTTGTCCGAATGAAATCCCGTGCCGGGAACTTGAGATGTGAGACACGATATGAAACGTGAAAACATGGTCTGGAAAATCGTTGCCACCTTGGCGTGCGCGGTTGCGGCTTCTTCCATGCTGGCTGTTCAGGTTTTGGACATTCCAAAGGACGAGGCGGCCAGGCTGGCTGTCCATGATGTGCAGCGCATCCTTGGTGACAAGGACATGGTGGTCTGCTGTCGGACGAATGCCGCGCTTGGGGCGCAGGAATGGCGATTAAAGTCTGACGGACGGACGCTAACGGTCGAAGGCCGAGATGGGCTTGGCGTTGCCTATGGCCTTTATTCATTTCTTGAGCAGATCATCGGTTGCCGTTGGTATGCTCCGGACGTCGAGGTTGTGCCGCCGCTTTACGGATGGAGCCTTCCGGAATTCGAGCGTTCCGGGCGCCCGGCGATCATGAGCCGCGAGATGTATGTGGGGTCTGATTTTGTTGATGGTAAATGGCGCCTGCGGAACAAGGAAACGATGCGCTCGGCAGGTGGCGATTCTGAACGTAGCGGGAGTCCGGGACATTGTCATACCTTCTCATATTATGCCAAGTCGCTTGGCCGCAAGGACGCGAAAGCTGGTTCCGATTGGTTCTGTCTGACCGATCCAGGCATCCGCAAAGCCGTGGCAGAGGCGATGAAAAACAATATTCGGCTGGATCGTGAAAAGGCGGCCAAGAAGGGGCTTCCCCGCTATCAGTGGCCGAGCATTTATGAATTAAGCCAGGACGACGGAGGGACAGGGTTCGCTTGCCGTTGCTCGGCTTGCCTTCGGTTGCGTGACGCGGCGGGGTCTTGGTCCGGACCGAACATAGAGTTCGCCAGTGCCGTCGCGGTGGAGGTTGCCAAAGAGTTCCCGGATGTTTGGGTACGGACGTTCGCCTATTCTTATACCGAACAACCGCCGACCAATGCCTTCCGGGCGGCAGACAACCTGATCGTACGCTATTGCCGTAGTTTTTTGTTTCAGCCGTTGACGGGTGATACTGACAATGGAAAGGTCTTTCGTGGATGGGATGGCCATGTCGATCGCAAGTTCGTGTGGAGTTACTGGCGGGCATATTCAGGTCCGTTTTTCCCCACCGTGAAGCCACGCGATGACATACAAAACGAAATCAGATATTGCCGCGATATGCATGTCCATGGATATTTCGCCGAGGCAGAGGACCCTATGTCCCGCTCGTTCAGTATGATGAATCACTGGATTTTTCTCAAGGTGGCGGAGAATCCAGATCTTTCGGTTCGTGCTTTGGCTGATGAATTCATTCAGGCATATTACGGAGCGGCCGCAAAACCTATCACGGCCTATCTGAACTATCTTGAGATGAGAGAGAAAAAGGCATATGCCGCTATTGATCCGTCATTCGTTCGCCGGACATCCTCTGGCCATCTTGCGATGTACACCCAGCGCGACTATCTTGATGAAAGCTTCTTTGAAAAAGTTGATCCACTGCTTGAGGAGGCTGAGCTATTGGTTGCCAACGACCCTGCTTCTTTGTCGCATGTGCGCCTGGAGCGACTTGTTTTTGACAGGACTGTAGTGGACAAGCATCTTGTTGCGCAGGCGGCAGGCATAGATGTGGCCGCTGCGTCGCGCAGAATCGCCATTGCCGCCCCTGCGGTCATCGGTTCATGGGGTTTTGACAAAAAGAGCCGCAGCGAAAGGATGTCCAGGGCAAAACGGGAAGCAGAACGCGCCATGGCATTCGCGGCGCGTTATCCGGTTGCAGAGCCGGCCGAGCTGAAGGGGCGGAATTATGAGGCTTGGAGCGTGCCTATGCTGAGACCTCGATTTATGCAGGTTGTTGACTCTGATTCTGCCGTCGGATGTGCGGGCTACGACCCATCGCTCAAACCAATGGGGGAGGCGACGTTTATCTTGGCCGCAGGGCTTGACGACACGCGCGTGACACGTGAAATTAAGGGCAAAGAAATACCTCAGGACGAAAAATTCCACCTTTATCGCATTGGACGAATGCGGATGGTCTGCGAAGACGGCTTGTGGTTCGGTGCAAGCAAAGGGAGGACGTGGTTGCCGTGTTTTTCGCCCAGCCATGAGGAACGCGAGTTCTGGATTTCAATTAAGTTCACAGGACCGGCCCATGTGGCCGGGTCGAAAGAGCCGAATCGAATTTTGTATGACAGGTTGTTTGTCGTAAAATAAACCGAGGTTTGGTTGGAACCGTGTCATGAATGGCTAACGATGGTAAGAAGGAGACAAAATGAATACTGATAGAAAGAGTTCCCGTACGCTGAAGCCCGCATCTTTTCTTGCGGCCATATCGGCAATTCTGTCGGCAGCCGCAAGTCCAACGACTGATTGGTCAAAGTTGTCTGGTGAACAGACAATCCCAGAAGGCGAGACATGGGACATACAGGCCAGCGACATGAAGGATATCGAACCGGGCATAAACATCACGAAAATCCTGTTTGACGGCAATGCATCCGCGCTCAAGCTGACTGGAGAATCGCCGATTGAGATGGGAGATTTGGCGATTACCTTCAAGGGCAACAAGAACAGAGGCACGATGATCATCGAGAATGCGCAACAGGTAATTTACCCGACGGATTCTTCAAAGGCAGGTGATCCGGCGTTCGGCATTGGCGGGAATCAACCGAAATGTCTACGTGTCACCAATTCTTGCTTGACTTGCGGCTCTGGTATTGAGGCGACGGCTGACAACGCAACCCGGCACGCTCTTGCCGTTGGCTGGAAGAATGCGATGTCCGGTGTTCTGATAGTTGATGCCGGCGCCGTTTTGACGAATAAGCTCATTGTCGGCCGTATGTCGGGTTCTACGGGGGCCGTCTATCAGAATGACGGCATGGTCGAGTGTTTTGGATATGCGGGCGCGTCGTATAACGGGCAGTCTACGATTGGATACGAGGGACATGCCTATTATCGCCTTATGGGCGGCGAATGTCGGTTTTACGGGCGTCCAGTAGTTTCCCGTTCAATGGGTTCTGTTGGCCTCATTGAGGTTTCGGGCGGGACTTTTTCCCTTGAGCAGAGCCAGTTTGTTTCCGCCGATCCGTGGTTTTTCCTGGGGTATGCGACTGGTTCGCTCGTGCATCTCTACGCTACGGGCGGCATGGTGAACATGAGGGCGAGTAACGGTTCGTCGCAGGTGGTTTCCCTCTACAACAAGAATGAGAACGTGACGCTGACCGTGGCTGGCAAGAATGCGAGGGTCATTACGCCCGACTGGTACATTGGATGGAACGATAATGGCGGTGGAGAGCTGAACATCAACTTGAATGCGGGCGTGCTTGAGACATCGCCGTTCCGCTCTCGCGCGAGCAACGATTCGGCGCGTGCGAATGACGAGAATGTATATGTTAACTTCAATGGTGGAACGTTGAAGGCGGCTGTGGGCGCCCAGAACCTGTTCCAGGCGAAACCGGATAAGCATTTCAAGGTCAGTGCGCGCGTCTATGAGAAGGGTGCGACGATCGATTCAAGTTATCGCGATGCGAAGTTGTCGATCTCGCTTGTGCCGGCATCCGGCAATGGCGTTCGGTCTATTGCCGTCCCGGTGACGATTGCCGACAGGACATTTGTCGCTCCGCCGTTTGTCAAGATCGTCCGTGGCGTTGGCGATGAGACGGGCGTTGGCGCGACAGCATATGCCAAGTTGGATCCTGCAACCGCAAGGTTGAAGGGAATTGAGGTGACGTCTGCGGGCTGGGATTATGCCGTCGATCCGACAGCGGAGTTTTACGTCGGGACGGAAAAGATCGGCGAGGCTACGTGTGTGTGTTCGCCGAACCAGGCCGGAGGCTTCACCAAGACAGGCCCTGATCTCTTCACGCTTGAGCAGCCTAATTTCTGGGCGCAGTGGACGAAGGTCATAGGCGGTACGCTCAAGGCCGGTGTCGCCGGGTCGATTCCGAATGGAACGGCTCTGACGCTTTCAAACGGCGCGACGCTTGACCTCAATTCGACTGGCGACATGGTCATCATCGGGCTGGCCGGCAACGGAGGCAAGGTCTCCAACGGCAAGATCAAAGTTGTCGGCGACTTGAAGGTGTCCGCAAAGCAGTTTTCCGACGATGATGTTGTGGCGATCAACGGTACGGTCGATCTGTCGGAAGCGACGTCGGTGACGCTTACGGATGTCGATCTACTGACGGATGAATACAAGGACATTCGTGGCGGCAGGATGCTTTTCACGGCTACGAAGTTGTCGGGCGCAGCTAATGTGCCCGTTAACGGGCTCCCTGCCGGTTGGGATGCCGCCTGGAGAAGGAACGGCCTGAAGATTTGGTACAGGCATGGCTTCTCCCTGATTTTGAGGTGAATAAACATGCGCTAAAGGGGTCATGTCGCGGTTGAAGTCCTGTCTTGATTATCTGTGAGGAAAAATGAAGGAAGGGAATATGGCATGGGAATGAAGATCGTTTTGGGCGCTGCGCTGTGCGCGGCCATTTCGGCGTGCGCGATCGCGGAGACTGAGGCCGAGACGGCCGAGCGCCTCAGGTGGTTCACCGAGGCGCGCTTCGGAATGTTCATCCACTTCGGTGCCTATTCGCTCGCGGCGCGGCACGAATGGGTGAAGAACTACGAGAACCTGTCGGACGCCGACTACGCGCGGTACGTGGAGAACTTCGACCCCGACCTGCTCGACGCAGGGGAGTGGGTGCGGGCGGCGAAGGACGCCGGGATGAGGTACATCGTGCTGACGGCGAAGCACCACGACGGATTCTGCCTGTTCGACTCAGGGCTTACCGACTACAAGTCCACGAATACGCCGTTCGGGCGCGACATAGTAAGGGAGTTCGCGGACGCCTGCCGCGCCGCCGGCATCCGCTGCGGTCTCTACTACTCGCTGCTCGACTGGCACCACCCCGACTACACGAAGGACTACTGGTATCCCGGGTGCAAGGGCAAGACGAAGGATGAGCTGGCCGCCATGAACAAGGGGCGCGACTTCTCGAAGTACGTCGCCTACATGCACGGGCAGGTGCGGGAGCTGCTTACCGGCTACGGCAAGGTCGATATCTTCTGGTACGACTTCACCGCCCAGAAGCCGGGCGTGCCGTGGTGGGACACGTTCAAGCACACGGCGGACTGGAAGGGGAAGGAGCTGATGGCAATGACGCGGAAGCTCCAGCCCGGCATCGTCGTCAACGACCGCCTGGGCGGCGAGGTGCCGGCCGACGTCGTCACGCCCGAGCAGCAGAAGACCTTCGCGTGGCCGACGCACGGCGGCAGGCCCGCGCCGGCGTGGGAGACGTGCCAGACGTTCTCTGGCAGCTGGGGCTACAACCGCGACGAGATGACGTGGAAGGACCTTCGCCAGCTGCTCGTCATGGTCATCGACAACGTATCGAAGGGCGGGAACACGATCCTGAACGTCGGTCCTACCGGGCGCGGCAACTTCGACGCGCGCGCGAGGGAGCGCCTCGCCGGCATCGGCAGGTGGATGGGGCCCAACGGCCGCTCGGTCTACGGCTGCGGCGCCGCGCCGAAGGGATTCGCCGCGCCGGAGGGGACGCTCCTCACGTACAGCGAGGCGCGCAAGCGGCTCTACGTTCACCTCCTCGAGTATCCGATCGGGTCCCTGCCGATCACGTTCGCGGACAAGGTCAGGTACGCGCAGTTCCTGCACGACGCATCGGAGGTCAAGGTCAAGGTTCCTCTCAACGTCGCCGGGCTTCCGCGCCCGGACGCCGACCCGGCTTTCATCCTGCCCGTCGTCAAGCCTGACGTGGAGATCCCTGTGATCGAGGTCTTTCTCAAGTAAATGAAGCCCCCCGCATAACCCGTTGCAACGGCAATGCTCGGATATGGTATAATCCGGCGCCGTTGCAACTGGCGAGGCGGCATGGGCCGCCTCCAATGGGCCGCGCCCGTATCCGGAACGGTCCGGACACGGGCAGAAGATAAAATTGAAACTGGTGAAAGGTCGAACAAGAGATGGGCGCAGAGAAGATCAGGATGGAGAATGGCGTACTCAAGGTCCCGGAGAATCCCGTAATCCCGTACATTGAAGGTGATGGCATCGGGCCGGACATCACTCGCGCCGCGATGGTCGTGTGGAATGCTGCTGTCGAGAAGGCATATGGCGGCAGGCGCAAGATCGAGTGGCAGGAGGCGCTTGCGGGGGAGAAGGCGTTCAAGGCCACGGGCGAATGGCTGCCGCAGGCCACTGTCGATGCGTGTCGTGACAATCTCGTATCGATAAAGGGTCCGCTCACTACGCCGGTCGGGGGCGGAATCCGCTCCATCAACGTTGCGATGCGGCAGACTCTTGACCTTTACGTGTGCCTGCGTCCGGTGCGCTGGTTCAAGGGGGTGCCTTCCCCGGTGAAGCGCCCCGACCTCACGGACATGGTCATATTCCGCGAAAACACCGAGGATATCTATGCCGGCATCGAATGGATGAACGGTACGCCTGAGGCGGACAAGGTGAAGAGGTTCCTGCTCGAGGAGATGGGCGTGAAGAAGATCCGCTTCCCCAAGACGTCCTCCATCGGGATAAAGCCCGTGTCCCAGGAGGGTACGGAACGCCTCGTCAAGGCGGCCATTGACTACGCGATAGCGAACGACCGCAGGTCGGTCACGCTCGTCCACAAAGGCAACATCCAGAAGTTCACGGAGGGCGCGTTCCGCGACTGGGGCTATGCGCTCGCCAGGCGCGACTATGGCGCACAGCCGATCGACAAGGGGCCGTGGTGCACGTTCAAGAACCCGAAGACGGGGCGCGACATCGTGGTGAAGGACTGCATCTGCGACGCGTTCCTCCAGCAGATACTGACCCGTCCGGCGGAATACGACGTGATCGCCACGCTGAACCTCAACGGCGACTATGTGTCCGACGCCCTTGCGGCTACGGTTGGCGGCATCGGCATCGCCCCGGGGGCCAACATCAACTACCAGACCGGCGTTGCCGTGTTCGAGGCGACGCACGGCACCGCGCCGAAGTATGCCGGGCTCGACAAGGTGAATCCCGGCTCGCTCATACTCTCCGGCGAGATGATGCTGCGGTACATGGGGTGGACGGAGGCGGCGGACCTCGTGATCGCCGCGATGGACAGGGTGATAGCGGCGAAGACGGTCACCTACGACTTCGCCCGCCAGATGGAGGGCGCCACCGAGGTCAGGTGTTCGGAGTTCGGCGCCGCCCTCGCGGCCGCCATGTGAGGCCGGATTTGCCACGAGAACGTCTGCGTAAAAGACGGTGCGTCGCGTCCCGCGGCATCCAGCCGCGTCCATGGGCTGATCCTGCCGCAACGTGTCAGGAGCGCCGGTTGCCGATGCGATAGGCGTTCGGATTGACGCCGACGATGCGTCGAAAGGCACGGGCGAAGTGCTGCGTAGAGCAGAAGCGCAGCTCCTGTCCGATTGACGCAACGGTGCGGTTGGTCTTGAGCAGGAGCTGCTCGGCGCGGCTGATCCGGCAGTTCAGGAGAAAGGCGTGGAGCGGCAGCCCCTTGGCCTGCTTGAACGCGGCGGCGAACGAGGATATGGAGCGCCCGCACTCGCGCGCAAGCGCCGCTATCGGATATTCCGCATTCGGCTCATTGCAGATGCGGGCGGCGATCTCGATTATCCTGTCGGGAGCCTTGGCCGGGAGCCTGCGCGCCGCATCCACGAGCGCAATCAGCAGGTCGAGGGACGCGGCGCGCATCTTTACGCGCCGCGCAGGCGATTTCCTCCTGACGTTGTCGTAGGTCGAGAAAAGCCGCTCGAAGGCGCTGCGGACGGCCGGCGTGGCGGCGAAGAGCCTCTTCGGGAGGTGGGTGAGCGAACGGACGAGCCATTCGCTGCCGCGCAGGTCAAGCCCGAGGATGCGCTGTCGCCCCCTGGGGATCCTGAAGAGGATCCTGTAGACCATTAGTCCGCTCGGATTGTTCCTGAGATGGTGCGGTTCATCCGGGGCGGAGACGAATACGTGTCCGGGGAGGAATGGGTACGACTTGTCTGTCGTGTCGAAGATAAGGTTGCCCCGTCGGCAGAGGCAGAACTCCATGCAGCCCGGATGATAGTGGAATTCGGGGCCCTGCATGATCGACGTGAAGTCGCTGAATCCCAGCACGGGGATGCAGTCCACGCCCTCGGGGCGCAGGTCGAGGACCCTGGAGCCGGGCTCGTCGCGATAGGTTATCTTGTCCGCAATCATGGCGCAAAGTATACCATGCCGACGGCGGCAAGAGGGAGATAAAAATTTTTGGCGAAAAATATCCTTGCTATGGGGGCGTCTGTGCGATAATTGATGCCATGAAAGCGATCGACCTCGCCGTAATCGTCATATATCTCGCCGCAATGGCGGGAACCGGTTTCTATTTCATGCGCCGCAACAGGGACGCGGACGCATACTTCAAGGCCGGAGGACGGCTCCCGTGGTGGGTCGTTGCGCTTTCGATCTACGCGACGATGTTCTCCTCCATCACGTTCATCAGCGTGCCGGCGATGAGCTTCGCGGGGAACATGAGCTACTTCGCCATATCCTTCGGCATTCTGCTCATGGCTCCGGTAGTGGTGCGGTGGTACCTCCCGTTCTTCAGGAAGATGAACCTCACGAGCGCCTACGAATACCTTGAGGTCCGGTTCAACCTTCCGTGCCGCCTCTTCGCGTCGGCGGCGTTCGTCCTCTTCATGATAGCCCGCACGGCGATCGTCGCGTACCTGCCGGCGCTGGCGATTTCCGCCGTGACCGGCGTGGACATCAACATCGCCATAATCGCAGTGACGCTCGTGACGATACTGTACTGCACGATCGGCGGCGTCGAGGCCGTGATATGGAGCGACTTCATACAGTCTGTCATTCTCATAGCCTCCACCGTCCTCATAATGGCGTGGGCGATAGCCGGGTCCGACGGGGGCTTCCCGGGCTTCGTGTCGCAGGGCCTCGCCGCAGGGAAGTTCCGCGTGTTTGACATGGCGTTTGACTGGGCGAAGCCGTGCTTCTGGGTCGTATTCGTGGGAGGCGTGGTGGCGAACCTCGCATCGTACACGTCCGACCAGTGCGTGGTGCAGCGCTACATGACCACGCCGGACGAGAGTGGCGCGGCGAAATCCATCCTGTTCAACGGGGTCCTGTCATTCGCGAACTGCTTCGTGTTCTTCACGATGGGCGTCGCGATCTGGACGTTCTACCAGGCGCACCCCGGCGCGCTCCCGCCGGATATCAAGCCGGACGCAGTGCTTCCTGTGTTCATCGCGAACGAGCTGCCCGCAGGGGTCTCAGGCCTTGTGCTTGCCGCCGTGGCGGCAGCGACGATGTCCACGCTGTCGGCGAACCTCAATTCTGCGGCAAGCGCGATCACGACGGATTTCTACAAGAGATTGCGCCTGGGCGGTTCTGATGATCGGCGTGGATTGCTGATGTGCGGGAAAGTGTGCACGATCGCGGTCGGATTGCTTGGCGGCGCCATGGCGCTTTGGCTCGCCAATGCCGAGATAGGCAACATCTACGACCAGTTCCAGCGCTTCCTCGGCATCCTCACGGGCGGGCTGGGGTGTCTCTTCTTCATGGGCATCTTCATGAAGCGCGTCAACGGCTTCGGCGCCACCTGCGGCCTGGTCGCGAACTACGTGGTCTGCTTCGGCCTCGACATCGCCCGCATAGACGGCGGCCCGCATCTCCTTCTGTACGGCTTCCTCGGCATGGCGGCGTGCCTCGCCGTCGCCCCCGTCGCGAGCCGCATCAGGGCGTGAACCGCCCAGACCTCTTCCATGGGCCGCGCAGGCTCGAATGCCCCGTGCGCCCATCGGGTGAAATCCGACGACGTGCTTCAGGCGGCGGCCTCCGGGGGCGGAGAGGCATGAAAAATTATTGCCGAAAAGTGCCTTTGACCTGTGGGCGGGTGTAATATAATTGCGCCGCTATGAACGAAAAGTGCTTTGAGGGAATGGCGGGCGCGTATGCCGCAATGTTTACGCCGATCGCGAAGGACGGCTCTGTGGACGAGGCCGCGATCGAGGCGGAGATCGAGTTTGGCCTTGCGAACGGGCTGGCGGGCTTCTACCTGACGGGCTCCACGGGCGGGTGGTTCCTGCTCTCGCCGGAGGAGCGCAAGGCCGTGTGGCGGCGGGCGGCGAAGGCGGCGAACGGACGCTGCAAGCTGATCGCGCACGTGGGCGACACCTCGACGGACGTCTCTGTCGCGCTCGCGAAGGCGGCGGCGGACATCGGTGTCGACTGGCTCTCGTCCGTCGCCCCGCCCGTCTTCTGCACGAGCTTCAATCGCGCGTTCGAGCATTACCGGCGCGTCTCCGAGGCTACGGACCTGCCGTTCATGGTCTACTCGATCGGGTCCGCGCTCGTCCCGGAGCGCGACATCCGCTTCTTCGACCTCAAGAACGTGAAGGGCATCAAGTACACGGGCCGCGACTACTACGCGGCGCAGGCGCTCAAGCGCGACCTCGACAAGGTCAAGGAGACGATCTGGTTCGCGGGCTGCGACGAGCAGCTCCTGTGCGCACTCGCCCTGGACGGCGTCTTCGCGGGCGGCATCGGCACCACCTACAACATCATACCGCGCCACTTCGCGAAGATCTGCGAGCTGGCGGCGAAGAACGACTTCAAGGCGGCGGCGAAGTGGCAAGACGAGGCCAACCAGGTGGTGCGGCTCATGATCGAGTCGGACAACTGGAGCTACCGCAAGGCGATGATGAAGCTCGTCGGCATCGACGCCGGCCCCTACCGCGCCCCGTTCGAGCCGCTCACCGCCGGGCAGGAGGAGTCGTTTCTCGCCCGCGTCAGGGCGCTGGGGATCGTCGGAAGGGCAAAGTGACCGTGGTTTTCACCAGAAAGGCAAACAAAGGAGCAGTTACCATGAAAGTTACCATGAAGAAGACGATGGTTTCGCTGATGGCGCTTGGCGCCATCATGGTTGTGGAGGCGAAGACCGTCGCCCTCTGGACGATGGCCGCCGAATGGGGGGAGTCGGAATGGCGGCTGAAATGCTCCATCGACCCGGCCAACGACCTCAAGGTGGCGAACGCCAGCTGCGTGCAGTTCCCAGCCCAGACGGCGGGCTGGACTGAGCCGCCGAACCCCGATACAACCCTGGAGCCGGCCTATCCTCTCGCCGGCTCCACCTGCTTCGAATGCACCGACGTCTATCGCGCCAACATAGCCCATCTCACCGACGTGGCCGGCGAGGAGCTGATATCCACGCTCTCGCCGACGAACGACTTCACCTTCGAGGGGTACGTCAAGTACACCGGCTTCGGGCCGGGGAGCAACAACCGCCTGCTGGTATTCTGCGGCACCACCGGCAAGGGGTCGTGGTTCCTGGGCGCCAGTCCCGGCGCCGCCCCGGACACGCATGAATTCCGGGTGCGGATCTACACCGCGGACAACTCCACGATCGAACGGAGCCTCTCTCCGGCGATTCCCGACTCCAGCCTTCTCGATGGACGCTTCCGCCATTTCGCGCTCGTGTTCAAATATGACTACAACGCCACCTCCAGCGCGTTCCGCTTCTACTTGGACGGCATCCCGCTGGGGCAGTGCGAATTCCCCAAGCTCGCGGATTCGAGCCTGGCCCGCACGATCCGGCTCTTCGGCACCGGCACCAGCGTCGAAGTGGGCAACAACTTCATCGGCCAGGCGTACTACTGGCGGGTGTCGGACAAGGCGTTCAGGCCGCAGGAGTTCCTGCGCGAAGGCGGCGCGCCCTGGACGCTCGCCTACTGGCCCATGAACATCGACGGCGGCGACACGGCCAGATGCGCGGTTTCGCCTTTCCACAACCTCGTCGCCCGGACGGAGGGCTATGGCGGCGTGAAGGCCGCGGAGAACGACGTCGGCTGGGCCACGCCGCCGAACTTCGCGCTCGACGCGCCGCTTTACGTGGCGCCGACCGCCAGTGCGCAGAAGGTGGTGTCGGAGGAGGGGGCGATGGACGGCAACGGGCAGTACAGAGGCGTGCTGCAGGGCGGAAGCGCCGCGCAGATACGCGACCTGGTGGGCTACCTGAGCAGGAAGAACGATTTCACGGTGGAATTCTGGTACCGCCCCACGCAGCTGCCGGCGAGCGGAAAGAACCAGCTGTTCTTCTACATGACGTATGGCCGCCAGGGCGGATGGGTGTGGAATCTCTACGGCAATGCGGACGGCTCCTGCCACGCGAGCGTGAACATCACCGCCAACTCCTCCGAGGGAAGCGCCGGTTCGCACCAGACCGTCCTCAAGTCAGGCGAGATCCGCGCCGCCGACCTGCTCGGGCGCTGGAACCACTACGCGCTCGTCTTCGACTACGACAACGGCGAGGGCGGCAGCGAGTGGCGGTTCTATCTGAATGGATGCCTGATGGGCAGAAGCTCCACCGGGCAGTTCGCGGGCGAGCCGCTGACGACGGCGAGCCCCGGCATCCAGGTGTCCGGCTGCACCTCCGTCAATGCGCAGCAGATGGTGGGCGACACGCTGGCCTGGCGCATCTCCAGAAGGGCGGTGCCGCCCTCGGAGCTGCTCGTCGACTATGCGGATTCGCCGCTGGTCTCGGAGAACACCGCCGTATACACCAGCTTCGAGAAGGTGCAGCGCTACAACCTCGCGGACGGCGGATATTCGACGGTCCTGCCCGACGTAAGCGACACGGTGGCAGACCTCGCGCTGGTGGCTGAAAGATCCCGCGCCTGGATGGTCGACGGCAGACGCTACCTCAACGACGCCGCCCATGCCGAGACCAACGGCTTCTCGATGGCGCTGACGGCGGCGGACGGCAAGCCCCATCACCGCTATTTCGGATACACCATTCCCGGCAACGAGCTCAACCACCGCGACTTCACCGTCGAGATGATCGCGAAGTTCCCCTTGCAGACGACGAGCGGGCGGCACTACGTCATCGAGAAGTCGAAGTCCGGCAAGAACATGTGCGACTGGGCGCTGACGTCGAGCGGCCTCGCCCGGAGCCTTCACCTCACGCTTAATTGCGACTCCTACTCGTGGGCGCACTTCGACACCGGCAAGGAGGTGTGCGGGGACGGGAAGTTCCACCACGTGGCGGTGGTCTACAACGCCGCTGCCGGTGAGATCACGCTCTACGTCGACTATGTCCCCCAGGTCACGAAGCCGATCAACCTGGCGGCCACGGCGAACACCTCCGACACCACCCTCTACTGCGGCACCTATCCGCCGAGCGGGGGATACTATGCGCAGCAGAACTTCGAGGGACTGGTGGTGGACGCATTCCGCGTGACAAGGGGCATGCTGGGCGTGGACGAGATGATGTACCCGTATCGGGCGGTCTCCGTCCGGGGAACCGTCGTCGTCATCAGGTGAGGATTGGCGTGGGAAACGGCGAGGCAAAAGCGAGGTGGGAATGAAACTTCGATTCAGCGGCTCGATTCACCGCCGGGCGTTAGCGCTTGCGGCATTCGCGGGGTCATCGGCTCTGGCCTCCTTGGCGGCATGGGCCAGCCCTGTCGCATGGCCGGCGCCGACGGGACCGGCCAAGGTGTACTTCGATTCGATCTGGGAGCCGCGCGTCATCGCCGTGCCGCTTGGCGACAGCGGCCCCGGGGCGATCGCCGTTCTCCCGGACGGCGAGATCGTCAACCGCGGCGCGCGTCTTTACGGCACGAATCGCGTCGCGCTCGCGATGTCGTCGCGCGACTTCGGCTTCAGCTGGACTGTTCGCGCGCCCAGCGGCGCGGACGCCGCCCTTCGCCCCTGCCCGTGGGCGGACTACGGCATCAGCGTAGGCTGCGTCGACCGGGCGAAGGAGCAGGGCGTGTGCTGGCGCCGCGAGACGGGGAAGGATGGAAGGGAGGCGCGCTCGCGAATCCCGATCGAGGGCGTTTCCTCCTACGGCAGGCTGCTCGCGCTCCCGGGCCGCCGCCGCTGGATCTTCTCGTTCTACCGCAAGTGCCCCGACCGCATCGGCTACTACCCCTGCCTCGTATACTCGGACGACGACGGGCGGAGCTGGTCGAAGCGCGTGGAGATTCTGGACGTCCTCTACACGGACGCGATCGAGCCCCCCGACAAGGCGCATCGCTGGAACACGGGCTGCCACGAGCCCGACGTCGTGGAATTCTCAGACGGCACGCTCTACATGATGACGCGCTCCGGCGGCGACCATGCCGTGTGCTACCTCTCGCGCGACGGCGGCGAGACCTGGGGCCCGCGCTTCGAGCCGCCTGCCTTCTGGCAGTCGAACACGATGCCGCTTCTGCGGCGGCTGAAGGACGGGCGCATCCTCTGCATCTGGAACAATGCGCAGATTCTGCCGCGACGCGACGCCTCGGAGAACCCCGAACTCGGCCCCACCGCCCTGAACGGCCGTTGGGAGACGGTGTTCACCAACCGCGACGTGCTGCACGCCGCGATCACCGAGGACGACGGGCGGACGTGGATCGGCTTCCGCGAGATCGCGCTGAACGAGATCCGCAACCGCGAGGACTACCGCGAGGCGGGCAACGAGTTCTGGCAGATGCGCGGCGGGCACGGCATCGACAAGAGCGTGCACCAGGCCGAGCTCGTCGAAATGCCCGGCGGCAAGGTGATGGTCTGCTACGGGCAGGCCGTCTCGTCGCGCCGCATCGCCGTCTTCGACGTGCAGTGGCTGTACGAGACTGGGCGCGAGGAGACGCTGCGCGGCGGCACGGCCAACCTGTCCAACCACCTCTTCGTGAAGTCGCTTCTGGGCGGCTACGCCGGGTGGTCGGGGCACTGCGCGATGAACCGCATCCCCGGCGCGGTGATGACGCGCGAGCCGGACACCGCGCGCGGCACCAAGCGCGAGTGCCTGCAGCTGTGCCGCATCCGCGACGACCGCCTGGTCGACGACCGCCAGGGCGTGGTATGGAACTTCCCCGCCGCCCGGAGGGGGACAGTGTCCTTCGAGTGCCGGGTGGACGGCGAGGGCGCGCTCGTCTCGCTCTGCGACCACTGGATCAACCCGTGCGACTGGGCGATTCGCGAGCGCGCCATGGCGTCGCTTCCGCTTTCGGCCGAGACGCTGGGCGGCGCGGCGCGGTGGAGGACGGTGACGGTGGCCTGGGATCTTGCCGCCGCCACCGTGACTCTCGCCTGCGACGGCCGCGCGGCGACGGCGCCGCTCAAGACGGCTGGCTTCTCGCCCTATGGAGTCTCCTACCTCCACCTCCAGGCGCTGGCGGAGGGGGACGACCAGAAGGGAGTGTATTTCCGCTGGTTCAAGATGAAGGGCGAGCGCTGCGCCCCCGATGGACGCCAGGCGGCGGCCGCGGCAGGCGACGGCGCGGCCGCTGGCATGGCAGGAACGCTGGAGGAGAGACGACTATGAACACAAGAAGCTGGCTGATTGGGGGAATGCTGCTGGGCACCGCTGCGGCCATGGCGCAGGCGTCCGGGGATGCGATGCGCGCGCCGCGGCTGCGCGACGTGCGCATAGGGTCCGTGCCCGGCGCGAAGCTGATGGCCTTCGCGCGCGAGCGGATGCTCGGCGAGTTCGCGCAGAAGGAGATCTTCGGCGAGGCGCGGCGGGCGTTCGAGACGCGCGACGACGACATCCTGGGCCACGGGGGGCTGTGGCGCGGCGAGTTCTGGGGCAAGCTGATGCTCTCGACGGCGCGGGTGGCGGACTACCTGCGCGATCCGGCGCTGCTCGCGTTCGTGCGCGAGGAGTGCCTCCGGATGATGGCGCTGCAGGACGCGGACGGCTACCTCGGCTCGTACCGCGACAAGGAGCTGGTCTCGATCACCGACCCCGGGCAGACGAAGCGCACCTACGGCTGGTACCCCTGCTGGAATCTGTGGAACCGCAAGTACGCGATCTGGGGCATGCTGATGGCCTACAAGGCCACGGGCGAGAGGGCGATTCTCGAGTCCGTGCGCCGGCAGATGGACCAGTGGATCGAAATGCTCGGCCGGCGCGGGCTGCGGCTGCGCGACACGGGCACGCTGGGGATGGGCGGCATGCCCTCGATGTCCGTCCTCAAGCCGCTGCTGATGCTCTACGCCGAGACCGGGGAGCGCCGGTATCTCGACTACGCCGCCGAGATGCTGCCTGACTGGGACCGCGCGGACAACGCCTTCCCGAACTTCTTCCGCAACGCCGCCGCCGGCGTGGAGCTCGCCAGCTGGTACCCCGAGCCCTGGAAGTGGGCCAAGTGCTACGAGATGATGAGCTGCCTGGACGGCCTGCTCGAGTACCACCGCGCAACCGGCGAGGCGCGCTGCCGCGACGCGGTGGCGCTGATCCGCGACAACCTGGCCGCGCACGAGGCCAACCCCTTCGGCGGCGTGGGCTTCGGCGACAAGTTCATCCACGCGGCGAAGCGGATCAACGCCCTCTCCGAGGTCTGCGACGCGATCCACTGGATCCGGCTCAACCTGGACCTCTTCGAGATCACCGGCGAAGACAGGTACATGGACAGCGTGGAGACGGCCTACCTCAACAACTTCCTGCCCGGGGTCTTCCGCCGCGGCGACTACGGCGCGTTCTTCGTGCGCGGGCAATGCCGCCACGAGAACCAGTTCCAGTGCGGCTTCGCCTACAACCACTGCTGCGTGAACAACATGGCGCGCACGTGGATGGACGTGGCCGAGGGCACGGTCACGCGCGACCGCGCGGGGGTGTTCCACGTCAACCTCTATCAAGACGCCGTGGTGGCGCTGGACGGCGTCCGCTTCACGATCGCCGGCGACTATCCGATCGGGAACGTGGTTACGGTGACGCTGTCCGAGCGGGCGCCGGTGAAGTTCCGCCGGCCGGGGTGGTGCGACAGGATGGACGTGGAGCCGTCGGCGGACGGCATGTCCCATCGCCTCGTCTTCGCGATGTCGCCGCGACTGGTGGAGCGCGACCTGCCGCCGGAGCGCCCGGTGGAGGAGGACGCCCTCGCGCGCTGGGCGGCGAACCGCTACACCGACGGCTCGGACCCGGTGACGGGGAGCGACGTGCGGCGGCGCTACCGCCGTACGGCGGCGGCCACGCTCTGGCGCGGGCCGCTGCTGCTCGCCAAGGCGAAGCGCGTGGGCGACGAGGAGGCGGAGATCTTCCCCGGCAAGACGGTGAACCTGAAGAACGCCGAGGTCGCGCTCGAGCCCTGGCCGAAGGAGGCCGCGGCCGCCGCCGGCGTGTGGGGCGCCTGGACGGCGACGCTGACGGCGCCCGGCGAGGCTCCGGTGAAGGTGAAGGTGTGCGATTTCCAGAGCGCGGGAGACGATCCGCGCGGGAAGTCGGCGGACGCCTTCTCGATCTGGTTCTGACATCGGGCGGCATTCACGGCTTCGGAAACATTAGGAGGGGGTATGGTCATGAGGTGGACGTGGGCATTGCTGGCGGCGGCACTCTGCGGCGGCGCGGCGGGCGGGGACGGTGCGCTTGGCGACGGGGACTACGCCGCCTTGAAGGCGGCCGCCCTGGCGCGGCCGCGCGGATTCGTCTACAACACGGACGGCTGCGACATCCTCTACTGGCCCACGAACCTGCCGGTGTCGGTGGAGAACTTCACGCGCCGCCGCCTCGTCCATGCGCTCGGCACGCGCATCACGACGATCTCGTACTGTCCGCAGAGCGCCGGGTTCGGGCACTTCATCTGCCGCAAGGCCGGCGAGCCGCTGACGGGTACGGTCACGAAGGAGCACCATGGCGTGGAGACGGCGCGGAACGCGGCGCAGGACTTCTTCGACCTCGGCACGGATGCGCTTGAGATGGCCTCGGCCTTCTGCCGCACGAACAACCTCGAGATATTCGTCTCGATCCGCGTGAACGACCAGCACGACGCCAGCTCCTCGCCCCGGCGCGGCTACAACGCGCTCTTCCCCCGGTTCAAGAAGGAGCATCCCGAATGTCTTATGGGGGCGTTCGGCTCGTCCAACACGAACCTCTACCGGCAGTGCCGCGGCAACTGGAGCTGCGTGAACTTCGCCTGCGGGCTCGTGCGGGCCGAGATGCGTCGCTTCGTCCGGGAGTTCCTCGAGAACTACGACGTGGACGGCGTAGAGTTCGACTTCAACCGCCACTGCGTACTGTTCAAGAGCGTGGCGGAGGGTGGCGTGGCCTCGCCCGCCGAGCGGGCTCTGATGACGGGGCTGATGCGCGACATCCGGCAGCTCGCCCACGAGGTGGGCCGCCGGCGCGGACGCTACTTCGTGCTGGCGATGCGCGCGCCGGACTCGGCGGCGTTCTGCCGCGACGTCGGCATCGACCTCGAGCGCTGGCTGGCAGAGGGGCTCGTCGACATATGGATCGGCTCGGGCTACTTCCGCCTGTCGCCGTGGGGGGAGTCGGTGGCGCTCGCGCATCGCCACGGCGTGAAGTTCTATGCGTCGCTCGACGAGTCCCGCATCGAGCGCGCCTGCCTGCGGCGGGGCGGGCTGCGCTTCATCCCCGGGCGCGAGACGCTGCCCGCCTACGCGGCCGTGATGGCGAACGCGCTGGCGTCCGGGGCCGACGGCATCTACGTGTTCAACCGCGAGGGGGAGTTTCTGCGGAAGATTGCGCAGCTCGATCCGTCGCCTGCAAATATGTCCGACAAGATCTATTTTGTGCGCTACCGCGGATCAGGCGGCTATACGCCCGAACACTGGCTCAAGGGCGGCTCGCGTCACGACAGACTTCCGAAGCTTGATCCGGGCTGTGCGCGCGAGTCCGACTTCCCGGCATATCGGCCAGGCAGCCGCGTCTCGTTCGATCTGATGGTTGGCGATGATTTTGCCGCCGTCAGGCAGAAACCGCGCGTCGTCGCGAAAGTCATGACAAACCTGGCAAATGGGCAGGCGCTGAGGCTTGATGTCAACGGGCGCTTGCATGACAGTTGCTGGTCCGGCGACGGGCAGTTTCACTATGCGCTCGATCCTGCGGAAATCAATAAGGGGACTAACAGGTTCTCTGTGACATTCCCTCAGGCGGGGGAGAATATGACGCTCAACGATTTCGCGCTGGAGGTGCGCTATCCGCGCCTCGTCACGGGCGTCTCCTTCTGACGTTTGACGATCGGAATTTCGCGGACTGTTCGGTCGCAATCTGAAGAATGCCCTGCTTGCGACTTGCGAGAGCGCCTTTGCGCCGACTGCGCCGTCTCGCGTCGTGACCGGGTTTTGTGTGGGCGACAACAACATGCCGCTGGATGATCTGGATGTGATACTGAAGCGTACGGCGGAGAGCAACAAGACCATTTGCGTCTACACCCATCGCATCATGGACAATCCATCAAAGGGCAGCGTCTCGCCGGTGTACCTTGAGAGGGTTCTTCGAATGGCCCGCGCACATGGCGTGGCAATGGTCGGCTTCGATGAAGTTGACCCATGAATCCCGCCCGGATTGCCGATTTCCGACACATCCTGGCGGGATTATGGTGCAATGCTCCCGCCGTCCGCCTCCGGAGCGCGTTTCCGGCAGGGGACCTGACGTGGACTATGCAAAGCCGCTCTTGCAATCGGCACGTCATTTTGATATATTGCAAAACAACGAAAGGAAAACCGTTGGAAAAGTTCGATCGAAAGAAGTGGGAGAACCCCGCGAAGCGCTTCAAGGCGCTCGGGCATCCGGTGCGCATGTGGATTGCTGCGCAACTGATGGACGGCGAGAAGTGCGTTCATGAGTTCGTCGATCGCGTCGATCTCGATTTTTCAACTGTCTCCCAGCATCT
>CAKULV010000039.1 GCA_934667425.1 uncultured Kiritimatiellota bacterium
TCGAGGATGTAGCGCGGCTGCCCATGCTCTCTGCACCAGTCGTTCGGATCGTTTCGGATCTGCGAATCCCTGTTGACTGTCACGGAGTAGCGTTCCATGATCCATTCGATGGGCGACTTGCCATTCACCTGCCAATCGTAGGCGCGTAGCGGGATGTTGAAAATCCGGATCTTGTCATTGTAGACGATGACGCTCCTGTCCTCTTTGCCATTGGTCTTTCCGAATCGCATCTGCCGGACAGTTGGCGCGGCAGCATCATCCTCGATGATTACGGAAGGATGCGGCTCTATGCTTTCGTAGTCGAGGTGAAGCGCGGCAAGTTTCCTCCCGGCCGCAGCAAACGCCTTGAATGCCTTTGTGTCCTCAACCAACGGCAGGCGCGGCAAAGACTTCTGCAAGTCGGAAGCAAACCGTTCACGGTATTCCCTTGCGTGCAAAAGGCCGTAGACGTAATAGAAGACATCTTCCTTCGTCGTGCGAGGGCCATACTGAGTACGTACACGATGAAGAATAAAATCGGTTATTGCATCACGCCGAGAATATTCTCCTGCCTTCTGATCAAACAGTGAAAGCATCTCATGTTCGTTCTTCTCATACCAGTAAAGAGGAAAGCACTGGGTCCCTGATTCCAATATGTGAAGATCTGGAATGGTGTCCGTAATGAATACAGAGAATGTGCGTGCCCCCACGCCCGAAACGCAGATTACCAAATTCCTGCTTTGAGGAGTAGGGAAGAGACGGGGAATCTGATACACCATGTCATTGAAGGCGCGGTCAAAATAATAGTGCTGCTTTACGAAGGGGCGATATATTGCCATTCGGATACACTCTGGCTGAAACGGGTGTTTCCTGCACTTTTCAAAGTCATTTCGCAAACCTCTCGTCCAGCTGATTTTAGTCGGATCTAGCTGAATGACCGCCTCCCCCGAACATCCGGGAGACTCTTTTCTTACCGACAACAACGTATCGATGTTTGAGTTGTAGAAGCCTATCATTGAGGCTATGTTACGTTCAAGGGCCTGACGTGAGTAGTTATAGACCCAGCTGTCTCTGTTAGTCTTCACGCCACACGAATAAGAGGGTGCGAAAATTGTGTTCATGTTCTTGGCATTTTTGTCACCCAGCGGAATGAACGTGTTGAAAAGGTCATCCCGCTGGTTGATCCAGTCGCCAACTTCATTGGGCTCGATTGAGGACAAGCGCATCTTGTCGGAAAGGATCGACCCCAAGTCTTGGATCGTCCTGAGCTTGTCCTCGCGGGTCAGGTAGTCACCGATGTCCCTGTAGAGAATCGAGGCAAGGTCGTTCGAGCCTTGCTTCGGTTTCCGTACAAGGATCGTGATGGCGATGGGCGTACGCGAACCTTCGCCAAAGACATTGCCAGCTTCTTTGCGGCGTTGTTCCCCTGACGTTCGGCAATTTCCCCTCAAATTGAACACCTACAGGAAAATATGATATGAAAAGAGACAAGCAAATCGTATGAGCCGTAAGGGAAAACTCCATAAAGCCTTTGCGTTCTTTGCGACCTTTGCGGCAAACAATTTGCGGCAAACACACAGAAAGGAAAACAAGTAATGACATGCAAAAAATGGATCGAAAAGTGGGTCGAACAGAAAAGTCCAATGGTGAAAGAATCGACGTTCGCCGCCTACTCGAACATCCTCGTCAACCACCTCCTGCCCAAGTTCGGGGAGCTTGAACTGTCCGAAATCACGGAAGAGCGGATGCAGGAATATGTCTTCACACTCGTAAAGGAAGGACGGCTTGACGGGAAGGGCGGACTCAATCCCCGTTCGGCGAAAGACGTGCTGATCGTCCTGAAGACAACGCTTCGGGACGCCATGCGGGCAAAGGAACTGCCCCGCATGATCTACGACGTCCGTGTGCCAACCACGCGGCAGATCGAACGTGTCCCGCTCCTTGACCGCAAGGAACAGGAACCTTGGTCCAGGCGATCTACCTTGACTTCTCGTCAAAGAGCGCGGGGATTCTCCTTTGCCTCTACACGGGACTTCGCATCGGCGAGTTGTGCGCCCTGCAATGGAAGGACATTGATTTCGACAACAAGCTCCTCCGCGTCCGCCAGACAGTCCAGCGCATCTATCGAAAGCAGCTCAATGGCACGGGACGGTCCAAGGTCGTGATCGCCGCACCCAAAAGCCGCACGTCGGCACGCGACATCCCACTTGCGCCGATTCTGCTTCCTGTGCTGGAGCGACTTCGGCAGGAAGATGCGGAAGCCTATTTCATCGGCGGTCGCATGAAGTGTTCGGAGGTTCGCACGTATCGGGAGTTCTACGACCGCTTTCTCGCGCGAAACAACCTGACGCACATTCGCTTCCACGCCTTGCGACACACATTTGCGACGCGCTGCATCGAGGCGGGCGGCGATTGCAAGACCGTGAGCGAACTGCTCGGACATTCAACCGTCAACTTGACATTGAACCTCTACGTCCATCCGCAAATGGCGCAAAAGCGCCAATGCATCGAGAGCCTAAGCTATTGACAACAGCTCAGTTTGCGGAATGATAGATGATGCTCTGTACACGAATTCACGCTTGCTATTGTTCCGCAAATAAGGTATCATGCGCAATATGAATGAAAGCGGAATAGTCTTCCAATCAAGTGAAGAGACGGCAAGGCGGTGGGGAATATCTGACCGCAGGGTGCGCATCCTCTGCGAAAGCGGACTCGTTGCGGGGGCTGTCCGTGACGGCAAGTCGTGGAAGATTCCACAGCCTGCCGCAAAGCCCCGCGATGGTCGAACCATGCGCAGACTCGGCATTCCCCCCACCCTGCGCGGATGCATGGCGGAGATTGACACCCTGAAAGAACAGCTCGCCGTAAAACGTCCCCTCACAGACGGCGAACGCGAGCAACTGCGCAATGCGTTCCTTGTCGACTACACTTATTCGTCAAACGCAATCGAGGGGAACACCCTGACGCTCAGCGAAACGGCGCTGGTTCTTTCCGGCATGACAATAGGCGAGAAACCGCTCAAGGATCATCTGGAGGCGACAGGCCATCGCGATGCATTCTGCTTTCTGGAGGATTTCGTGAAGTCGGGCGATTCCATCAGCGAGGCATTTGTTCGTCAGCTCCATTCGCTCGTTCTTGCGGACAAGCCGATGGACAAAGGCGTCTACCGGCGCATCCCCGTCATCATTGCCGGAGCAGTCCATACACCGCCGCAGCCGTATCTCGTTGCGCCGATGATGGAGGCATGGGTACGGGACTTGCAGGCAACCCGGCTTCATCCGCTTGTCGCCGCCGCAGAGTTCCATATCCGCTTTGAGGCAATCCATCCCTTCATTGACGGCAATGGAAGGACTGGCCGTCTCTTGGTGAATTTTGTCCTGATGAGGGCGGGCTATCTGCCAATCAGCATCAAGTATGAAAACCGGCGTGCCTATTATGACGCATTCACCGCGTATCACAGGGATGGTGACCTTTTGCCGATGCTCGGCATATTTGCCGAAAGGGAACGGCAGCGGCTTGCGGACCATCTATCCATAATTGGATGATAATCTGTCGCTTGCGCAAGGTGGTTTCCGGGCGGTTTTTACGCGGAAATTGAGCCCTTGCACCGAGTTGCATTTTTTGGTATATTACACCCTTGTTTTTCGAACCTAAAGGAAATTGAGCTAAATGCCGACGATCAATCAGTTGATTCGCAAGGGGAGACAGCCACTTGCAAAGCATTCAAAATCTCCTGCGCTGAAGGAGTGCCCTCAGCGTCGTGGAGTGTGTCTCGTCGTAAAGACGATGACCCCCAAGAAGCCTAACTCCGCACTTCGTAAGGTTGCCCGTGTGCGTCTCACCACAGGCACGGAAGTTACGGCATACATCCCTGGCGAGGGCCATAACCTCCAGGAACACTCCGTCGTTCTCGTGCGTGGTGGCCGTGTGAAGGACTTGCCGGGCGTTCGTTACCACATCATTCGCGGCAAGCTTGACTCCCTTGGCGTTAGCGGGCGCAATCGCAGCCGCTCCAAGTACGGTATGAAACGCCAGAAGAAGGAAGAAGGAAAGTAAGCCATGTCCCGCAGATCCAAGAAGATTGAAAAGCGCGTAACGCTTGATCCGAAGTACAACTCAGAGCTTGTCGCCCACATGATCCGCGTCATCATGAAGGATGGCAAGAAGACCACCGCAGAGAGGATTGTCTATGGCGCAATCGACAAGATCAAGGATTTGATCGAGAAGACGCCGGACAAGTTCGTGAAGGACGAAAAGAAGTTCACCGATCCGCTTGAGGTGCTTACGGTCGCCATTGACCAGATGAAGCCCCAGGTCGAGGTCAAGACTCGCCGTGTCGGCGGCACCACGTATCCAGTGCCTGTGCCGATCGCCGCGAATCGTCAGCTTTCGCTTGCACTCCGCTGGACTGTCACGTACGCTTCCGGGCGTCACGGCATGGGCATGCCCGCCGCCGTCGCCGCCGAAGTGGTCGATGCGTTCCAGGGTCAGGGCAACGTCATCAAGAAGCGTGACGATGTCCACAAGATGGCTCAGGCTAACAAGGCATTTGCCCACTACGCATGGTAACGTTGGTAAAACGAGGTTCGGAAAGCATCCCTCCGCAATTGGCGGAGGGATTTTTTTTATGTGGTATAATGTCCGCCGACGTTTCTCCAGCGACGCTGTCTGCCTCGCTGCGGAACGGATAGCGACATGGAGTGCAAGATGATGCGTTTTTCGGCAGTTTCTGCGTTTGCCAGTGTGGCGGCATTGCTCGCCCATTCGGCTGTCCGCGCAGATGGGAACGTGGCGGTTGGCGGCGATCCATACGATTACAAAGAGCTTGCTGTGACCTCGGCCTGCCCGGTGGAGATCGCGCCGGGACTGTTCGACTTTGGGAAGGACGGCATCGGTTGGCTGGAGTTGCATGATGCGCCCAAAGGGGCCTATGCCATTACGATCGGCGAGATGACAAATGCCGGAGGGCGTGTCGCAAATCCGTATCCAGGATCGACAATCCGCTGCCAGACCGTAGGAGGCTGGGTGGACAGGCCGATGTACCGGTTCAGGATGCCGGCAGACCCTTGGAACCTCATTGGGTATGACATCGACAATGCGCCGGCGATCGCATTGCCGAAATGGGCGCAGATCGTATTCCCGTTCCGCTATGCGCAAGTTCGCAAGGCCCCGGCCGGACTCAAGGCCGAGAACCTCGTGCGCAAGATGGTGCATTATCCGATCGACATGGCCCAGTCCTCGTTCAAGTGCGACAACGCAGTCCTAAACGGGCTCTACGACTTCTTCAAGTACTCGATCCTTGCCACGAGCTTCTGCGGCGTGTACGTGGATGGCGACCGCGAGCGGACTCCGTATGAGGCGGATGCCTACATCAACCAGCTGTGCCAGTACGCGATCGACGCAGACTACTCTCTTGCGCGCAAAAGCCACGAATGGCTGATGGAGCATCCCACGTGGCCGACCGAATGGAAGCAGCATTCGATAATGATTGCTTGGGCGGACTGGATGTGGACCGGAGATACGCGGTCTATCGCAAAGTACTGGAAGTCCCTTTCGGAAGACAAGCTGCTGTCCCAATATGCCCGCCCTGCGGACGGGCTCCTGCTTACCGGCGGCGAGCGACAGAAGGGGTGCGTGATACCGGATGGCGGCGACATCGTGGATTGGCCGCCGGCAGAGCGCGATGGCTTCGACATGAGGCCGGTAAATGGCGTCATAAACGCATTCCACTACCGCAACCTTGTGGAACTCTCCCAGATGGCGGCCGCGTTGGGCAAGAGCGATGAGTCCCGACGATTCCTCGAGAAGTCGAGGGAAGTGCGCGATGCATACCGCAATGTGTTCCTCAATCCGGAGACTGGACTCTTCGTTGACGGGGAAGGTTCGCGTCATTCGTCGCTGCATGTCAACGCGGCGGCGGTGGCTTTCGGGCTTGCAGAGCCCGCCGAGATGCCGAATGCCGTCGCATTCCTCGAGAAGAAGGGGCTTGTCTGCAGCGTGTACTTCGCCCAGTATCTGCTTGAGGCCTTCTGCAAGGCGGATCGTGCGGACATAGCGGTTCGGCTGATGGCTTCCGGAGGCAAGCGCAGCTGGAAGGCAATGATGGATTTCGGTTCCACGATATCAATGGAGGCGTGGAACATGGAGGCCAAACCGAATCAGGACCTGAACCATGCGTGGGGGTCGGTCCCATTGAACATCATTTCCCGCTTCATACTTGGCGTCACTCCGATGACCCCGGGATTTGGCAGGATATCCATCGCGCCGCAGCCCGGCGGACTCAAGAAGATTGCGGCGAGAGTGCCGACGGCAAAGGGCGTTGTCTCGATTGAGATTGATGGCGCCCGCCTGACTGTCGGCACACCTGCGCCATCGCGTATCGTCTGGCGAGGCAAGGCCCTCGATGTGGAGGCTGGAGCGCACTCCTTCGATTGACGTGCCAATGCGGTTTGCCGCCAGCAGAAGCCGGAATATGGTAGAATACGCAAGAATTAATTTAGAAAGAATGTCATGGCTGAAGAAACTAAAGAGAAGCTTCTTGAATTTGAGGCTGTCAGGGATCGGGTGGAATCGCTCAAGAAGTCTGTCTCGGAGATGGCGGAGTACATCGGGGTAGATGCCCGCCGCAAGCGCCTTGCGCAACTGGAAGCACAGCAGGCGGAGCCTGATTTCTGGAACAACCAGGCGAAAGCCAAGGAGGTCATTGCGGCGACCAACGCGGAAAGGGCGTATACCGCGCCTTTCGATTCGCTGGTCAAGGCCGTTGACGACGCCGGCGTGATGCTTGAGCTCGCCGAGATGGAGGGCGACCTGTCCGGCCAGCAGAGTGCGCTTGGCGATACGCTGGCGGAGTGTGCCAAGGCGGACGGCTTCTTCTCGAAGATACGCCTCCAGTCGCTTCTCGGCGGGAAGTTCGACGCGTGCAACGTGTTCGTGAAGCTCCACGCCGGGCAGGGCGGCACCGAGGCGTGCGATTGGGTCTCGATGCTTTACCGCATGTACAAGCGATATGCCGAGGATCAGGGGTGGAAGGTCGAGGAGTACGACAGCCAGCCCGGCGAAGAGGCGGGGCTGAAGGACGTCTACTTCAGGGTCGAGGGCCCGTACGCATTCGGCATGATGAAGGCGGAGCGCGGGATCCACAGGCTGGTGCGGATATCGCCGTTTGACGCAAACAAGCGGCGGCAGACGTCCTTTGCGTCCATGGAGACCGTCGCCGAGATAAATGAGGACATAGACGTTGAGATCAGGGACGAGGATCTTCGCATAGATACGTACCGCAGCGGCGGAGCGGGCGGACAGCACGTGAACAAGACCGACTCCGCGGTGCGCCTCACGCACCTCCCCACAGGAATCGTGGTGGCCTGCCAGAAGGAGCGTTCGCAGCACATGAACAAGGAAAAGGCGATGAACATGCTGCGCGCCCAGCTGTACGAGTACTATGAAGACCAGAAGAAGGCCGAGATGGATCGCTTCTACGGTGCAAAGAGCGAGAACGGCTGGGGCAGCCAGATCCGCTCCTACGTGTTCTGCCCGTACACGATGGTCAAGGACCTGCGCACAGAGTGCGAGACGAGTGATGTCAATGGCGTCATGGACGGGCACATACAGCCGTTCATCGAGGCGTGGCTCCAGATGAAGGCGAAAGAGGGCTGATCGGCCGTTTGGAATTCGCATTTGGATTAAAGGAAGAAAGGTGTCGTATAAGATGTTGACCTGGATGGATTCGCTCAAGGGACGTTCCCTGATGCGCATGACTTCGTTCACGGACGAGGAAATGCTTAACCTGATAGACCTTGCCGCGCAGCTCAAGGCGCGGCGCCATGCCGGAGTGAGGGGGGACCTTCTGCGCCGCAGGCAGATCGCCCTGATATTCGAGAAGTCGTCCACGCGCACGCGCAACTCATCCCAGATAGCCGCGAGGGACGAGGGGGGCGACGCGGAGTACCTTACGCGCCCAGACATACATTTCGGCAAGAAGGAGAGCGTGAAGGATACGGCCCGCGTACTGGGGCGCATCTACGACGGCATCCTGTTCAGGGGCTTTTCGCAGAAGACCGTGGAGGAACTTGAACGCTGGTCTGGCGTGCCGGTGTGGAACGGCTTGACGGACGACTACCACCCTACGCAGATATTGGCGGATCTCCTTACGGTAAAGGAAACCTTCGGCTCGCTCAAGGACGTCACGGTGGCGTACGTCGGGGATGGGCGCAACAATGTGGCGAACTCGCTCATGATGGGATGCGCCAAGGCCGGTGTACGCTATGTGTGCTGCGCACCTGCGTCGCTGCGTCCCGACGAGGCCGTCCTCGCCGAGGCGGAGGAGGTCGCCAGGCGCAATGGCGTTGACATTCGGGTTTCCGAGGATCCTGTCAAGGGCGTAAATGGCGCGAACGTGCTGTACACCGATGTGTGGGTGTCGATGGGCGAAGAGGACAAGACCGCAGAGCGCATCAGGCTTTTGCGTCCATACCAGATAAACATGGATCTGATGCGGGCGACCGGGAACATCGACGGAAGGCTGATGTTCCTGCACTGCCTCCCTGCGTTCCACGACTTCAACACGGATGTGACGAAGGAGTGCGGGGCTCTTGAGGTCACCGACGAGGTTTTCGAGTCGAAGTACTCGAAGGTCTTTGACGAGTCCGAGAACCGCATGCACACCATCAAGGCCCTGTTCGTCTCGGCTCTTTGCGACCGGGCGATGATATGAGCGCATTTGCGGGTGCTATCTGAAAGGAGGTTGGGAGATGGCTAGATTGACGGAGATCGGGTGGGACAGTTTCGTGACGCTTCCGCTTGAGGCGAAGCGTTCGTACCTTGAGAGGGAAGGCGGCGGCGGCATGCCGTACCATACGCTCTTCGCCCAGCAGTTCGACCGGCCGCTGCTTGAGAGGCTGGCCGCGCTCGCGAACCGCATCCGCTTCATAGCGAAATCCCGCGAAGGGGCCCTGTTCCTGAAGTCGTTCCTTCCCCACAAGAGGGCGATGCTCTATTTCTCGCAGCCGAGTTCGCGCACTTTCCTTTCGCACCTTGCCGCCTGCCAGATACTCGGACTGACGACAGGGTCTGTTCGCGACACCGCGATATCCTCGGAGTTCAAGGGGGAGTCGAAGGAGGATTCGATCCGTACGTTCTCTTCGTACTTCGACATGATAATCATGCGTACGCCGGAGAAGGGCCTCGCCGAGAAGATGGCGTGGGAGCTTTCCAACAGCGACCGTCCGGTGCCGATACTGAACGCAGGCTCCGGCAAGGATCAGCACCCCACCCAGGCCCTGCTCGACATCTATACGCTCATACGCTCGTTCGAGAACAAGGGAGGGATCGACGGTCGCACGGTCGCCTTCTGCGGCGACCTCATGCGCGGTCGCACGGTGCGGTCCCTGAGCTACCTGCTCACGAACTTCAGGAACGTGAAGCAGATATTCGTGGCGCCTCCGGATCTGCAGGTGCCGGCTGACGTGGTGATGATACTTGCGAAGAAGGGCGTGGACTTCGAGGTGACGGACGACCTGAAGGCGGCGGTGAAGGTTTCGGATGCCGTTTACATGACGCGGATACAGGATGAATGGGATTCCTCCAAGGGAGATTCCGCGAAGATCGACACGTCGAGGTTCAAGTTCGGGGCGGAGGAGCTTTCCCTGCTCAAGCCGGATGGCATAATAATGCATCCGTTGCCGCGCAGGGACGAGATAGCGGTCTGCTGCGACCACGATCCGCGCGCGATGTATTGGCGGCAGATGCGCAACGGCATGTGGATCCGCTCTGCGCTGATAGCCACGACGTTTGGCCTTGAGGATGAAATCCTCGGCTGCGGATACTGATTAGGGAGGCAATGTCCATGAGGAAAAAGGCAAGCAACATGGTGATCGCCCAGTCGGGCGGCCCGTCGATGGTGATCAACGCATCCCTCGTGGGGGCTGTGCTCGCGGCGAGGAGGGCCGGCGGCAGGATCGGCAGGATACTTGGAGCCCGGCATGGCATACAGGGGATACTTGGGCGGGACTACATCGATCTGCGCAAGGTCGATGCAGCGAAGCTCTCCGCGATTGCGCGGACGCCGTCCTCGGCCCTTGGCAGTTGCCGCATGAAGCCCACGGAGGAGGATTGCCGCCGCATTTTCGAGGAGTTCAAGCGGCTTGATGTAGGGTATTTCTTCTACATTGGAGGCAACGATTCCGCCGATGCCGCGCGGATCATCGGGGAAGAGGCCGCCAAGGACGGCTATCCGCTCGTGGTGTACCATATCCCCAAGACGATCGACAATGACCTGCGCAGCTGCGACCACACGCCGGGATATGCGTCCGCCGCAAGGTTCGTCGCCTGCGCCCTCAGGGGCGACGACCTCGACAACCGCGCACTTGGCGGAGTGAAGATCGACATCATAATGGGGCGCGACGCCGGATTCCTGACGGCGGCATCGGCCCTTGCCCGCGAGAACAGGAATGACGGTCCCCACCTTATCTATCTTCCGGAGAGGCCGTTCTCTCTCGATGGATTCGTCTCGGACGTGCAGGCCGTGATGAAGAGGCTTGGACGCTGCGTTGTGGCTGTGTCCGAGGGGATCCGGGGCGAAGACGGGGTTCCGATCGGGGCAACGCTCGGCTCTGGCGAGAAGGATTCGCACGGCAACGTCCAGATGTCCGGCACCGGTGCGCTTGGCGACTACCTGGCGCGCGAACTAAAGGCGCGGGCCGGCATCAAGCGTGTTCGGGCCGATACGTTCGGATATCTGCAGAGAAGTTTTCCTGGGATGGCAAGCAAGATTGACCAGAAAGAGGCGACGCAGGCTGGTGCCGCCGCCGTGTCGTTCGCGCTCAAGGCCGCAAGGGGAGCCAAGGATGTCCCCGTCAAGGGGACCGTCGGCATCCTGCGAGCCAAGGGCAAGGCGTACAAGGTCGAGTACGTGGCGCTGCCGGCGCAGGCGGCGGCGAAGTTCACGAGGTCGGTGCCGGATGCCTATATCGCGAAGAATGGGCATGACGTGACGAAGGCGTTCATCGATTACGCGAAGCCCATGGTAGGTGAGCTTCCGCATTGCGAGATATTCTGACATGGACGGTTCCGACATGATCGCACGGGTTGAGGCGACGCTGTCAGAACTGCTTTCCGGCACCCGTCCGCAATCCCTTTTCCAGGCGATGCGCCATGCCGTCTTCGCCGGCGGCAAGCGCGTCCGACCCAGGCTGTGCCTTGCCTCGGCCATAGCCGTTGGCGGCAATGCCGAGGATGCGATCTTCCCGGCATGCGCGATAGAGCTGCTGCACAGCTATACGCTTGTGCACGATGACCTTCCCTCCATGGACAACGATGAGACAAGGCGCGGGCTTCCAACCGTGTGGCGCAAGTTTGGGGAAGACACCGCAATCCTTGCGGGCGATGCCCTGCAGTCGCTGGCGTTCCAGTCTGCGGCCCGCTCCCCGCGGAATGCCGGGGCGATAGTGGCGGAGCTAGGCGCGGCGGGTCTTGGCGTGGTGCGTGGGCAGGTCGAGGACGTCCACGGGGATGACACGGACTTCATCTACCGGCACAAGACGGCCGATCTGTTCGTGGCTGCCGCAGCAATGGGTGGCTATGCGGGTGGAGGCTCCTCCGGGCAGGTCGAATGCTTGCGCAGGTATGCGCTGAACCTCGGCTTGGCATTCCAGCATGAGGACGATATCCTTGACGGGGATTCGCCATTCGCCGAAGATGTCACGAGGGCTAAGATATCGGACCTTACCGCAGCCGCGCTTGATGCGCTTGTCGGCCTTCCCGGCGACACATTGCCGCTTGAGACGCTGGCGAAGAGGCTTGTTGGCAGGAAACGCTGATGCAGACGGTGCGTGACGCCATGCCTGGAGGTTGGATTAGGGGTGCGGTCTTCACGGCGCTTGCGTTCGCCGTGTTTTCCGCCACATCCGCCGACGTGGTGCGCACCGTGTTCCGCCGCCCGTTCGGGCGTGTGGCGAGCATGGATCCGATACGTGCGTCCGATGTCCTTGCGGCAGAGGCCGTGGCGCTCGTTTATGAGCCGTTGCTTGAGGTGGACTATGTCGCCCGCCCCTATCGCCTGAAGCCCTGCGTATGCGAATTGCCGACAGTCAGCGAAGACGGGCTGACATATGACTTCCGCATCGTCGAGGGGCTGAAGTTCCGGAATGGCGCCGAGGTTGCGGCGGCAGACGTCAAGCGTTGCCTCGGCAGGCTTGCGGACAAGGAGAACGCCAGCCCGGGAATGTGGACGATGGAGGCGGTGCGGTCTGTAGACGTAGTGGATGTCCGCACGGTGAGGATCATCCTGAAGAAGCCGCTTCATATCTTCAATTGGCTCATGGCGATGCCGTATGCGGGCGTGGTTGCGGAGGACGGCTCCGGCACGGGGGCCTACTGGCTCAAGAGCTGGCGCAAGAACCATGAGATGGTGTTCCGGCGAAACGAGTCGTATCGAGAACCTGTAGCCATAGATGAAGTGCGCCTGCCAGTCATCGACGACGTCTCGACGCAGTGGCTCATGTTCCTGGGCGGCGAGCTCGACTTCCTCGGCAGCGTATCGCGCGACAATTGGGATGCCGTTGTCGGCCCGGACGGGAGGCTGCTGCCGCAGCTTGGAGAGAAGGGCATGACGCTGCTCAGCGCACCATCGCTTTCCGTGTTCTACGTGGGCTTCAACATGAACGATCCCGTCGTCGGGCGGAACGTGAGGCTGCGCCAGGCGCTTAATTGCGCCTTCGATTTCCCCACATGGAAACGATTCCTGAACAATCGGATATTGCCGTGCGACGGTCCCCTCCCGCCTGGGATCGAGGGGAGGCTGGAGACTCCGTTCGAGTACTCGTACAACGTGGAGAAGGCCAACAGGCTGCTCGCGGAGGCCGGATATCCCGGCGGCATAGACCCTAAGACCGGCAGGCGGCTGCACCTTGAGATATCGGTCGGACGCGCTACGCAGGATGCCCGCGAGATGGTGGAGCTTATGGCCTCTTTCTTCGATAGGGTCGGGATTGAGCTGACGGCAAGGTACATGACGTGGGATGCATTCCTCACGGCCATAAACGAAGGCCGCGCGCAGATGTTCAATCTCGGATGGATCGGGGACTATCCCGACCCGGAGAACTTCCTGCAGATATTCCATTCCAAGAACGTCTCGCCTGGGGCCAACCATTCCATGTACGTAAATCCGGAGTTCGACAGGGCGTTCGACGCGATGGACTGGAAGCGCGCACAGGAGATAGTGCGGGAGGACTGCCCGTGGATATTCCTGCATTCGCCGAAGAAGTACTCCCTCATATGGAATCGGGTCGAGAACTACATCCCGACCGATTTTTCCTACGGCATCGAGAAGCATCTGAAGATCAATCCCGGCAAGTAGTGCCGGGCGGCATTCCCGACTTCGCATTGCGGCGACATCGGCAACCGCAATCAATGCCGGATCGCATGGCACAGCGGTTATGGTATAATGTGGCTATATTTCTTTAAACGGAAACCAGAAAGGAATGAATCTGATGGGTAGTCTTGATGGCAAGGTGGCAATCGTTACGGGTGCGGCCCGGGGCATTGGGCAGAAGATCGCGGTGAAGCTGGCTTTGGGCGGCGCCAATGTCGCCGTGGTGGACTTGAAGCCCGAGTGGTGCGACGAGACGGTGTCCGCAGTGGCGGCGGCCGGCGCAGAGGCCATTGCGCTGGGATGCAACGTGGCGGATTCGAAGGATGTCGATGCGTGCGTAAAGGCCGTCATCGCCAAGTTCGGCAAGGTGGACATAATGGTCAACAACGCCGGGATCACCAAGGATGGCCTCCTGATGCGGATGAGCGACGAGGACTGGGACGCCGTCATCAACGTGAACCTGAAGGGTACGTTCCTCTTTACGCGGGCAGTGGCGCGTCCAATGATGAAGAACAAGGCTGCGGACGGTACGCAGCTTGGCGGATCCATCGTGAACCTCGCGTCCGTGGTGGGCATCATGGGGAATGCCGGCCAGGCAAACTACACGGCCTCCAAGGGCGGAGTGATCGCCCTCACGAAGACCACCGCAAAGGAGCTTGGCTCGCGCAACATACGCTGCAACGCCGTGGCGCCAGGCTTCATCCAGTCCAAGATGACGGATGTGTTGCCTGAAGACGTGAAGAAGGCCTACATGGATACGATCCCGCTCAAGAGGTTCGGCACTGCGGACGACATCGCCAACTGCGTCGCGTTCCTCGTATCCCCCGAAGCCTCGTACATCACCGGGCAGATCATCTCGGTGAATGGCGGAATGATCGGGTGACCCGTCCCTTCCTTGATTAGGCGGGCGTGGTTTGGTATAATCACGACCCGATATCTGTTAACGGGGTCGAGTCGGATCCGGTGCGGAGTTCCGCACGATTAAGCTAAGGAGTTTTGTGCAAAATGAAGCGTGCTGACGTGGACAAGGTTCTAATTATCGGGTCTGGCCCCATTGTTATCGGGCAAGCGTGCGAGTTTGACTATTCAGGCACCCAGGCCTGCAAGGCGTTGCGGTCCTGCGGGTACAAGGTCGTGCTCGTCAACTCCAATCCGGCGACGATCATGACCGACCCGCTGATGGCGGATGCGACATACATCGAGCCGCTGAACGAGGAGCGCCTTGAGCAGATCATCGAGAAGGAGCGGCCTGACGCGATCCTGCCGAACCTCGGCGGGCAGACGGGCCTGAACCTTTCCATGAGCCTTGCCAAGAAGGGCGTTCTCGACAAGTACGGCGTGAAGGTCATAGGCGTGAATCTCGATGCCATCGAGCGCGGCGAGGACCGCGAGGTATTCAAGGAGACGATGGCGAGGCTCGGCATTGAGACCCCGCGCAGCGGCATTGTCCACTCGGTCGACGAGGCGGTTGCGCTCGTGCACGACAAGATCGGATATCCGGTCGTCGTGCGCCCAGCCTACACGATGGGCGGCGCCGGCGGCGGTTTCTGCTACAACGTTGAGGAGCTGCGCACGATATGCGCCCGCGGGCTCGACGCATCCCTTACCCGCCAGTGCCTCATAGAGGAGTCGATCCTCAACTGGGAGGAGCTTGAGGTCGAGGTGGTCCGCGACGCGAAGAACCAGATGATAGCCGTGTGCTTCATCGAGAACATCGACGCCGTGGGTGTGCACACCGGCGACAGCTTCTGCGCCGCGCCGTTTCTCACGATCTCCGAGGATCTCCAGGAGCGTCTGCGGCGCGATGCCTTCAAGATCGTCGAGGCGATCGGCGTTATCGGCGGCACGAACGTGCAGTTCGCGCACGATCCCAAGACGGGGCGCGTGGTGATAATCGAGATCAACCCGCGCACGTCGAGGTCTTCTGCCCTGGCGTCAAAGGCGACGGGCTTCCCGATCGCCCTCATATCGGCGAAACTTGCGTCCGGCATGACGATGGACGAGATACCGTACTGGCGCGACGGGACGCTTGAGAAGTACACGCCGTCGGGCGACTACGTGGTGCTGAAGTTCGCCCGCTGGGCGTTCGAGAAGTTCCGCGCGGTGGAGGATCATCTCGGCACGCAGATGAAGGCGGTCGGCGAGGTGATGTCCATCGGCAAGACGTACAAGGAGACTCTTCAGAAGGCGATACGCGCGCTCGAGAAGGGGCGCGCCGGGCTCGGCTTCGCCAAGGACTTCCACGAGAAGAGCCTCGACGAGCTCCTGAAGATGCTTTCCACTCCGAACAGCGAACGCCATTTCCAGATGTACGAGGCGTTGCGCAAGGGCGCGACCGACGAGCAGATATTCAACCTTACGGGAGTAAAGGCGTATTTCGTGCAGCAGATGCGCGAGCTTGTCCAGGAAGAGGAGGAACTGCTCCGCTACAAGGGATCGCTCCCGCCGGACGAACTGCTCGTCAGGGCGAAGAAGGATGGCTTCAGCGACAAATACATGGCCCAGCTGCTCAAGGTGAGCGAAAAGGAAGTGCGTGAACGCCGCACCGCCCTCGGATGCGTCGAGACATGGCACGCCGTGCCAGTCTCCGGCGTGGAGAACCAGGCATACTACTACTCTTCGTACAATGGCAAGCCGGGCGAAGTCCCCGTTTCGGACAACAGGAAGAAGGTGCTCATCCTCGGCGGCGGGCCGAACCGCATCGGGCAGGGTATCGAGTTCGACTATTGCTGCACCCATGCGGCGATGGCCATGCGCGAGGCAGGATACGAGACGATCATGGTCAACTGCAACCCCGAGACCGTCTCCACGGACTACGACACGTCCGACAAGCTCTATTTCGAGCCTGTCACTCTCGAGGACGTGCTTCAGATATACCAGGCCGAGAAGCCTGAGGGCGTGATCGTGCAGTTTGGCGGACAGACCCCGCTGAACATCGCGGCGGAGCTTGAGGCCGCCGGATGCCGGATACTCGGCACGTCGGTGAAGTCCATCGACGCCGCCGAAGACCGCGACCTGTTCCATTCCATCATGGATCGCCTCGGCATCCCGATGCCGGAAAGCCGCATGGCGAGCGACCTCGACGGCGCTCTGAAGGTCGTAAAGGAGATCGGCTATCCGATAGTCATCCGCCCATCGTTCGTCCTTGGCGGGCGCGGAATGGAGGTCATATACGACGAGACGATGCTTCGCGAATACATCGCAAAGGCAGTCGGCGTGACTCCTGATCGCCCGCTCTACCTCGACCGCTTCCTGCACCATGCCCTTGAATGCGAGGCGGACGCGCTTTCCGACGGCAAGGACATCTTCATCCCGGCAATCATGCAGCACATCGAACTTGCCGGCGTACATTCTGGTGACTCGGCATGCGTGCTTCCGCCTGTGGCCATAAGCGAAGAGAACAAGGCTACCATCCTCGACTACACGCGGCGCATCGCAGGCGAGCTGAAGGTCGTCGGCCTCATGAACATGCAGTTCGCGATAGAGGACGACAAGGTGTATGTAATCGAGGCGAATCCGCGCGCATCGCGCACCGTGCCGCTCGTGTCGAAGGTGGCGGGTACGCAGATGGCCCGTATCGCCACGAGGCTTATGCTCGGCGAATCCGTCGCGTCTCTCGGGATGGACAGGCACAAGACGATCCCGTACTACGGCGTGAAGGAGGCGGTATTGCCGTTCGAGAAATTCCCGGAGGTTGATCCCGTGCTTGGCCCGGAGATGCGCTCCACCGGCGAAGTGCTCGGTCTCGCGGAGACGTTCGGCCTTGCCTACTACAAGTCGCAGGAGGCTGCGGGAGCCCCCCTTCCGATCCTTTCCGGCAAGCTGCTGGTATCGCTCTCCGAGAAGCCGGACGATGCCGCCATGGCGGCCAAGAATTTCGCCGATCTCGGCTTCGAGATCGTGGGTACGGAGGGAACCGTCAATTTCCTGCGGGAGAAGGGCGTTCCGGCGAAGGTGGTCGCGAAGATCGGTCAGGGACGTCCAGACGTGCTCGACATGATAAAGAACCGCGAGATCGCCCTCATCCTGAACACGCCATCCAACAGGCGCGATTCCCGGGCGGACGACAACTCGATCCGCCGGGCGGCGATCAAGTACCGCATCCCGTACCTCACCACGATCGCCGCCGCGCTTGCTGCGTCGGAAGGCATAAAGGCCGCCCGAGAGGGCAAGGGCGAGGTTCGTTCGCTGCAGAGCTATCACGCATCGATCATAGGATGATTTTTTCGAGGTGAAGTGCATGGAGAACATATCGTATGATTCCGCTTGTCGCGGTAAGGGAAATGGCGGCTTCAGCCGCAGGGACTTTGTGGCGATGGGCGTCATGGCCGCAATGGCGAACGGCACCGGATGCGTTTCGGGGCAGAGGCGTCCCGCAAGTGCAGTAGGTGGACGTTCGTTCAAGACAATCACGATCTCCACGACGGATTGCCTTTTCGAGCGTGAGCCGATGGTGCGTCCGTTTGGCTTCAAGGGCGGGTATCTAACCGAAGAGTGGGTCGTGGCGTCGTGCGTAAGGTCGTCCTCCGGCAAGTTCGGCATCGGCCTTGGAACCCAGAGCTGCCTGTGGAGCGACGCGAGCGTGTTCTCGTCCACCTCCGAGGCGGGCGGCAACGCGCTTATGTTCGCGATGACGCAGCATGCGCTGAAGCTTATCGAGGGCCGGTCGTTCGTGTCGCCAGTGGAGCTCAACGACTGGCTGTGGCCGCAGGTGTGGGAATACGGCAAGCGCATAACGTCCAACCCGAAACTGAGGGCGACGTTTGCGCTGAATGCGCTGGTTTCCGTTGACAACGCCATATGGGTGCTGTTCGCCCGCGAGAACGGCCTCGCCTCCTTCGACGAGATGATTCCGGATGCATACAGGCCGGCCCTGTCGGCCCGCCATTCTAAATGCGCCTCCATCCCGCTGTTCTCGTACAAGGTGCCGCCGGCCGAGATCAAGTCCGCCGTGGATTCCGGATATTTCTTCATGAAGATCAAGATCGGCCAGCCAGGTACGCAGGAGGAGATGCTTGCGAAGGACATGGCCCGCGTGTCGCAGATACACGCAGTCCTGAAGGACTGCCGTACGCCCTACACTAAGACCGGCCGGCTTCCGTACTATTTCGACGCCAACGGGCGCTACGCGAAGAAGGAGACGCTTCTCAGGTTCGTGGACCACCTGAAGAAGATCGGCGCATACGAGCAGGTCGCGATAATAGAGGAGCCGTTCGACGAGTATGCGGACATTGACGTGAACGACATCCCCCTGCGCCTTGCCGCCGACGAGTCTGCGCATACCGTCAAGGACGCGCTTGAGCGGATCGACATGGGATACAGGGCAATGGCTCTGAAGCCAATAGCGAAGACCATGTCGATGTCGATGAAGATAGCCCAGGCCGCATGCGACAAAGGCGTTCCATGCTTCTGCGCAGACCTTACGGTATCTCCGGTCCTTGTAGAGTGGAACAAGTCGGTTGCGGCCCGTCTGCCGGCGTTTCCCGGGATTGGCGACCTCGGGCTTGTCGAGACGAATGGACACCAGAACTTCCGCAACTGGGAGACCATGCGCAGGGACTTGGCGTATCCGGACGCTCACTGGACGCGCACAGAGCGCGGAGTGTTCGAGTGCGATTCCGACTACTACGCGAAATCTGGCGGGATACTGGCGTCCATGCCGCGCTACGAGAAGATGTTCCGCATCTGAGGGGAAGGCGTAGATGGAACGCTTTGAGCTCGCAAAGGAACTGCAGAACGAGATACGCACCCGGGTCATGGGTGACGGCTTCATAAAGATCGTGCAGACGGTAAGGCGCGGCGGAAAGTTCTTCAAGATTGCGATGCGGCCCGTCGAGATCGGCGGCGTGAGGAAGTTTCAAGCCGAGATGACCGACGAGGCCCAGGTGAGCGTAAAGAACTTCGACGCCAAGGGCGCATCCGGCGGCCTTGAGGAGATCATCTCGCAGAAAGGCGCCCGAGACCTGCACCTCATCACCGCCGATGGGGATCTGCATGTGCGGGTGACCCGCAAGGGACACGTCCTCGTCTCGCGGTCGGCGAAGATGAACCGCGACGCCACGGTGATGCCGCATGACCGGGTGAAAAAACAGCCGCTTACGTCTTTCGATTCCGCTGCTCTGTTGAGGGCAATAGGCATTGCAGACGGGGAAGGCCGCATAAGGGCCTCGATGCGCGGGAAGTACGATCAGGTCAACGAGTTCCTGCGCATAGTCGGCGAGACGGCCGCCGAAGAGCAGGGCAAGCCTTTCACCGTTGTGGACTGCGGTTGCGGCAAGGCGTACCTCACGATCTCGCTGTGGTTCTACCTTACGCTTGCGCGTGGCTTCAAGGACGTGCGCGTTGTGGGGATAGACAGAAGGGCGGACGTCATTGAGGCCGCGAAGGCGATGGCCGAACGCCTTGACGTCTCGAACGCGGTTGAGTTCGTTGAAAGCGACCTGACGACCCTGCCGAGTGGCGCGGCCATGCCTGGCGGACTGGATCACGTGGATCTCGTCGCCTCACTCCATGCGTGCGACACCGCCACGGACGAGGCGATGGCGCGTGGCGTCGAATGGAAGGCCCGCTACGTATTGAGCGCGCCGTACTGCCAGCACGAGCTGCAGAAGACGATCGGCGCAAACGCCGCCCACTCCGATTTCTCGGGGCTGCTTCGGCAGAACATCCTTCGCGAACGTCTCTGCGACATCCTCACCGATTCGTTCCGCGCCATGATAATGCGCATATTGGGCTTCCGTACGCAGGTCGTGGAGTTCGTGTCGCCTGACGCCACCGCCCGCAACATCATGCTGAAATGCGAGTATGGCGTCAAACCCGGGCAGTCCGGCGCAGTCGCGGAGTACCTGAATCTGCGCGATTACTGGAAGGTGACGCCTTGGCTTGAGACGCGGCTTGCGAAGATCCTCGAACGGCATCTTGCGCGCTACTCGTGAGATGTCGCATGTACGGGGAGTTTGAGGTCGAGTGCCTGAAGCGCCGCGCCATGATCGTGTCCGCCATGCGGGCGTTCTTCGATGGCCTGGGGTTTGTCGAGGTAGACACTCCGGTGCGGATCGCGGCGCCGGCTCCGGAGCCGCACATAGACTGTCCAGTTGTGGCTTCTCCGGAATGCGGCAATTCCGTGTCGTATCTGCGCGCCTCTCCGGAACTGCAGATGAAGAAGCTTCTTGCCGCAGGCATGGATCGGATATACCAGATAGGTCCGTGCTTCCGCGAGGGCGAGCGGGGGACACGGCATAGTCCTGAGTTCACCATGATCGAATGGTACCGCGGGCACGCCGATTACCTTGCGATACTTGAGGACTGCGAATCGCTGTTCAGGCGGCTGGCGGCGGTTGTGGGCGGCGATGCGTCCGAATGCTCGTTCAGGCGCATCATGGTGCGCGATGCGTACCTCATGTGGGCAGGATGGGATCCATGGCTGGCGTGGAATCAGGATCGCTTCGATCTCGACATGTCCGCGAAGATAGAGCCTGCGCTGAGGCGCGAGGGCGCGGTGTTCCTCATGGACTATCCGCCGCAGGCGGCGAGTCTTGCCAGGTTGCGCGGCGATGTCGCGGAGCGATGGGAGTTCTACGTTGACGGCATGGAGCTTGCCAACTGCTTCTCGGAGCTGTGCGACCCGGATGAACAGCGGCGGCGTTTCGTCGCGGCAAGGGATGAGCGGAGGTCTCTTGGGGAGGCCGACTATCCCATAGACGAGGATTTTCTGTCGGGGCTCGGCAGCATCGGATCTGCGGCCGGCGTCGCGCTTGGCGTCGATCGCCTTGTTATGACGCTTCTCGGGGTGCGCCAGATAGACAGGGTGCGCGCGTTGATGTAGGTGTGGTTTAGAAGGTAGTGGGTAGTTGGTAGTTGGTAGTTGGTAGTGGGTGGATGGGATTTGCCGGAAGTGCCGACTGCACTTGTGGTATAATCCCCCGCATGAAATTTCCGTTTCCATTCAAGTAGGAGTTTGCATGGGAAACTATCAGAATACGCGGCATCACAAGAAAGGCCCCCGCGAGCTTGCTGCGGGAGGCGAATGGCTTTACGGCCGAAACCCCGTGATTGAGGCATTGCGGGCCGGAAGGCGCACGTTCCACGAAATGGTCTTGCCGCCGGCAAGCAAGGATGAACCCGATGAGATCGCATCCTTGCGGCTCACGGCGCAGAAACGCCACATAATGGTGCGCACGATGGACAGGGATGGTCTCGATAGACTGGTGCATGGCGGTCACCATCAGGGAGTTGCTATCAAGGCGAGCGGCTATCCATACGTGGATTTCGAGGACATCGTGAATGATGTTGAAGCGAACGAGAATGCCATCGTCGTCGCGCTTGACCACCTTGAGGATCCGCAGAACGTCGGCTCGATATTGCGCACCGCCTGCGCGGCAGGCGTAACCGGCGTGATCATCCCGGAAGACCGGAGCGTGGGAGTCACGCCTGCGGCAGTCCGTGCTTCGGCCGGGGCGGCCGAGCATCTAAAGGTGGCGAGAGTCGTGAATCTGCCGAGGGCCATGAAGACGCTCAAGGATCACAACCTGTGGTTCACGGGGTTGGACTGGGGCGACGACGCCCGCATGTATACGGGCATCGACTTCAAGGGAAGGGCGGGGATTGTCATAGGTGCGGAGGGGGCCGGCCTTTCCCGTCTTGTCCGCGAGACGTGCGACTTCATTGCGGAACTACCCATGCCGGGTGGATTTGAGTCGCTGAACGCAGGTGTGGCGGCTGGAATTGCCCTGTACGAGGTTCTTCGGCAGCATTCCTGATCCGAAACTTGCGATTTGCGATTTATGATTTATGATTTGCGATTGCATTTGGTCATTCAGGCATTTGGGGATTTGTGGCGACATGTCCCCCTGGCGAAGCGAGTCGACCACCCACTACCAACTACCCACTACCAACTACCACCTAAAACGGAGATTGAATCATGGACATGACTCGCAAGGGCTTTGTTGACAGCATGGTGATGGCGGCAGGCGGCTTGTGCGCCGGGTGCGCGTCTTCAGGAAAGCCCGCATTTGGCTGTTCGGACAGGTTTAGCTGGGGCTGTCTGCTGCACCTTGGCTCGAACATGTGGGATGATTTCGAGAACGGACCCGACGACTGGGCCAAGAGCGAGGAGGAAGAAAGGCAGAGGCCAAATCCGTTCGGTCCTAGCGGAAACAGGCGCTCCAGCTACCATTCGTATCTTCGCTGCCATGACGACCTTTGGCGGAAATCCGTGGATCATGCCGCGAAAAAGGGACTTGATCTCGTATTCATAGATCTTGGGGAGGGTATCGAGTATCCAAGCCATCCTGAACTCAAGGTCGCCGGAACGTGGAGCGTCGACAAGATACGCAAAGAACTGGCCCGCATGCGGCGGCTCGGGCTTGAACCCTGTCCGAAGCTTAACTTCTCCGCATGCCACGATTCGTGGCTAAAGGATTACCATCGCATGCTCTCGACAAGGAAGTACTATCAGGTCGTTGCCGACGTGATTCGCGATGCCGTTGAGATATTCGACAATCCGCGCCTGTTCCACATAGGGTATGACGAGGAGATGGCGATCGCCGAGTTCAACCACTTCCATGTAACCGTCCGGCAGGGCGATCTTTGGTGGCACGACCTGTTCTATACTGTAGATCAGGTGTCGAGGCATGGTTCGCGTCCGGTGATGTGGGCAGACGCAATATGGACGGGGCGCAGGGAATATACAAGGAGGATGACGAAGGACGTGCTTCAGTCCAACTGGTACTACCGCAGCGATTTCTCCGAGAATAAGCTGAAATGGAACTACGAATTCGAGAAGAAGGGCGGATGGGGCGAGACGGTGAACGGAGCCGCAGCGTTTCAGGCTCTTGAGGATGCAGGGTTTGACCAGTTGCCATGCACCTCCAACTGGGCCGATGACGGCAGCGCCGATGCCGTGGTCAAGTATTGCAGGGAACACATCGATCCGTCTCGCCTAAAAGGATTCTACACCGCACCTTGGATGCAGACGGTTCCCGATACGCCAGAGAAGAAGTCCATCTCGGCCACTCTCTCCGGCCTGGATCTTCTTGCGGCGGCGCGAGATCGCCATTATCCGCGAATTCCGTAAAGCAGACGATTTTTGCGCCTTGACTAAAAAGGCGATAGGTGGTATATTACATCCCGTTTTTCGCTTAAGTGCGTTTGTTGATTCGGAGCGTAGCGCAGTCTGGTAGCGCGTTTGGTTCGGGACCAAAAGGCCGAGGGTTCAAATCCCTCCGCTCCGACCATTCCATGGTTACATGAGTTTCGCCATTTTAGTCTTTTGTGGCTGATATGGAGGAAATAGCCTGTTTGCTGTAATGGAATTTTTCCGATATCAAGGCTTTCTTTTCGTTAGTCCGACAAAATCGTGTGGCGGAGCGTGGGGCGGAAATGCCGAAATCTACGGAGGATCGGAGGCCTGTTTTCCGGCCTTTGAAGACTGGGCGGAGCGCTTCGCAGGCGGGAAAGACTTGAAATCGCCGCCCCTGAACCCCTTGGCCCTCATGTGGGCCTCCCTGGCCTTGGTCGTCATGTCGTCCAGCTGGAGCCGCTCGAGGACGGTCTTCGCGATGCGGCTTCGGGCCTTGCTGAAGCGTCTGTCTGAAATTTGCGTTGCAGGGGACTGTGTGCGGGGTTGTGTGCTATAATTCAACGCGTTTTGCGGTTTGTGCGCCAATGCCGTAGGCGGTGTGCGAGCCGTGCGTGTTGGTATCGCAAGAAAGGTTGGCATAAATAAATGGAGAAGGCGTTGGTTTGGGCGGCATGGCTGTTATCCGCATATCTTGTTGGCTCCATTCCGTTCGGGTTCCTGATAGGCAGGATGCGCGGCGTTGACGTCCGCACCGTGGGATCGAAGAACATAGGCGCGACAAACGTATACAGGACAGTTGGGAAGAAATGGGGATTCCTCGCGTTCTTCTGCGATTTCCTGAAGGGCCTCGTCCCGGTGGCGCTTGCCCGTCATTTCGGATGCGACATGCACCTCCCGCTGGCCGTAGGCCTCATGGCGGTGGCTGGGCACATGTTCACCTGCTTCATGAGGTTCAGGGGTGGTAAGGGGGTGGCTACCGGCTTCGGCATGCTCCTTGGCTTGATGCCGACGCTTGTGCTGATCGCGTTCGGGATATTCGTCGCCACGGTGTGGCTTTCCCATTACATATCGCTCGGGAGCTGCCTTGCGGCGGCATTTCTCGCCGTGGGCGTGTGGTTTCCGTGGTTTGGCGGGCAGGGCTGGCGCAACCTGCCGCTATGCGTCACCGTGACGCTCGTGGCGCTCGCCGCCATCTACAAGCACAAGGCGAACATACGCCGCCTCATCGACGGGTGCGAGAACAGGATATATTGATTGGGTGATAGGTTTTAGTTGGTAGTTGGCAGTTGGTAGATGGTAGTGGGTAGTTGGTAGAGATTTGCGATTTACGATTGCATTTAGGAATTGAGCCATTTGCTTATTTGCAGTGGAGCCTTGCCCCCGTGGCGACATATTCCCCGAACGAAGTGAGCCGCGCAAGCGGTCGCAAGAGGGGTGCGCCTCGCCGTCGTGCGGAATTGTAGCGACGGCGCCTCGCCGTCGTGTCTGTACGCGAGAGGGTCACAATTCATTGCGCCCGCGTCCGCCGCCCACGGGCAACGGTCGCGACAAGCGCGACCCTCCCTGCGCGGGAATGTCAATGAGGATAACAGTAAGGCAAGTTACAGGCAAGGCTGAAACCTAAAACCTGAAACCTAAAACCTGCTATATTATGTAAGCAGGCCGCCACGTGGCTTACATTTTGTGAAACTCTCATGCGGACGTTCAGGGCATTGGGAAGGGCTGGGGTTGGCACGGTATTTGCATACGAATCTTGGCATGAAAAGAACCGACATACGGAAGATATTGATCATAGGTGCGGGTCCGATAGTCATCGGGCAGGGGTGCGAGTTCGACTATTCTGGTGTGCAGGCGGTGAAGGCCCTCAAGCGAGAAGGCTATGAGGTGGTGCTTGCCAACTCCAATCCCGCCACCGTCATGACGGATGCCTTCGACTGCGATGGAGTCAAGGCCGACAGGGTGTACATAGAGCCGCTTACGGTCGATACCCTGCACGAAATAATACGCAGGGAACGTCCCGATGCGCTCCTGCCCACGCTTGGCGGGCAGACGGCCCTCAATCTCGCGATGGAGCTTTTCAAGAGGGACATCCTCAAGCGCTACAAGGTTGAGTTGCTTGGCGCGCAGGCCGATTCGATCGCTCGGGCGGAGGATCGCCAGCAGTTCAAGGACGCAATGCGCGAGATCGGGCTTGACCAGCCGCGAAGTGGCACGGCGCACACGATGGCCGAGGCCGAGGCGGTCGCGAACACGATCGGCACATGGCCCCTGATAATACGTCCCGCCTTCACGCTTGGCGGAACGGGCGGCGGCATCGCGCACGATCCGGATGAGTTCCGCACGATTGTCGGGCGCGGGCTTGAGGCTTCCATGAACAGCGAGGTGCTGATAGAGGAGTCGCTGATCGGGTGGAAGGAATACGAGATGGAGGTGATGCGCGACAAGGCGGGCAACGCCGTTATCGTGTGCTCCATCGAGAACTGCGACCCGATGGGTGTGCATACGGGCGACTCGATCACCGTCGCTCCGATACAGACCCTTACGGACCGCGAGTACCAGAGCATGCGCGACGACTCCATAGCCGTGCTGGAGAAGATCGGCATCGCGACAGGCGGGTCGAACGTCCAGTGGGCGGTGGATCCGAAGACTGGACGTCGCATAATCATCGAGATGAACCCGCGCGTGTCGCGCTCGTCCGCGCTCGCGTCCAAGGCGACGGGATTCCCCATCGCGAAGATCGCAGCGCTTCTGGCCGTGGGGTACACGCTTGACGAACTGAAGAACGACATCACCGGGAAGACCCTGGCGTGCTTCGAGCCGGCCCTCGACTACGTAGTCGTGAAGATCCCGCGCTTCGCCTTCGAGAAGTTCCCGGGCTCCGACACCCGCCTTGGTACGCAGATGAAGAGCGTTGGCGAGGTGATGGCCATCGGGCGCACGTTCAAGCAGGCGTACCTGAAGGCAGTCCGTTCTCTTGAGGCGCCGTTGCGGCACCACGACCCGGCGTCGTTCGACCCGTGGTTCAAGCGTGAACTCGACGAGATAGAGGCCTTCCGCGGCTGGATGTCGTCTTGCGCATCGCATGGCCGTCTTGCGCCGGAGACGCTTCGCCAGGCGAAGGTATTTGGCTTTTCGGACAAGGAAATCGCCGGGGCGGTTGGGTGTGATGAGGAGAAAGTCCGTGCGATGCGCATCGCCACCGGGATCCGTCCATCGTACGGCGAGGTTGATACGTGCGCCGGCGAGTTCGCGGCCAAGACACCGTACTACTACAGCTATTACAAGTTCGACGGTTCTTCGGCCTGCAAATCGCAAATCGCAAAATCGAAAGCCTCAAAGATCATGGTCTTGGGTGGAGGTCCGAACAGGATCGGCCAGGGCATAGAGTTCGACTGGTGCTGCTGCCATGCCGCATTCGCCCTGCGGGCCCGCGGGTACGAGGTGGTGATGGTGAACTCCAACCCCGAGACCGTATCGACGGACTACGACACTTCTGACCGGCTGTACTTCGAGCCGCTCACGTTCGAGGATGTGATGGAGATATACGAGCGGGAGCGGTGCGACGGCGTGATCGTGCAGTATGGGGGGCAGACCCCGCTGAACCTTGCGCAGCGCCTGAAGGCCGCCGGGGCGAACATAATAGGCACGTCGCCCGACGACATAGACCGCGCGGAAGACCGCGACTTCTTCAAGCAGCTCGTCTCGGACGTGGGGATGCGACAGCCGGCGTCTGGCATCGCGCATTCGGTGGAGGATGCCCGCCGCATCGCCGCCGATCTCGGCTATCCCGTCCTCGTGCGTCCAAGCTTCGTGCTTGGCGGACGAGGCATGGCGATTGTGTATGCCGAGAGCGACCTGGAGAAATACGTCGCGGAGGCCGTCGCTGCGGCGGAGGGCAAGCCTATCCTCATAGACAAGTTCCTCGAGAGGGCCGTCGAGCTTGATGTCGACTGCATATCCGATGGCGAGACTACGGTCGTGGGCGCAATCCTCGAGCATGTCGAGGCGGCGGGATGCCATTCTGGCGATGCGGCGGCGATAACGCCGCCGGTATCCCTGAAGCAGGGGACGATTGACGATGTGAAGCGCTACGCGAAGCTCTTCGCGGAAAGACTCCATGTGATCGGCCTCATGAACATCCAGCTTGCCGTGACGCGCGACGGGAATGGCGGCGAGACCATATGGATGATAGAGGTCAATCCACGCGCATCGCGTACCGTGCCGTTCGTCTCGAAGGCCATAGGCGTGCCGCTTGCCGACTACGCCGCGCGTTGCATGGCGGGGGAGAAGCTGAAGGAGATCGGTTTCACGGAGCAGGTGATCCCGCGCCACTATTCGGTGAAGGAGGCTGTGTTCCCGTTCGTGAAGTTCCCCGGCGTTGATATAGGCCTATCCCCGGAGATGAAGTCCACAGGCGAGGTGATGGCGATGGATGACGATCCGGACTGCGCCTACTACAAGAGCCAGATCGCCGCCGGAAGCCCGTTGCCGTCCAAAGGCAATGTGTTCCTCTCGCTGAAGGACGAGGATAAGGATGGCGCGGTGCCTCTCGCAAGGAAGCTTGCGGACATGGGGTACACGCTGTATGCGACGCGAGGCACATCCACGCGCCTGTGGGAGGCGGGCATCGAGTCCCGCGCCGTGTTCCGCATTTCGCGGGGACGCCCCAACGCGCTCGACTTCATCCGCCGCCGCATGATCGACTGGATCGTGAACACTTCCGAGACGAGCGGCGAGGCGGAGGCCGATGGGCATCGCATGCGCGCCGCCGCAGTCGCGGCGGGCATACCGGTGACCACCACCATGGCGGGGTTCGCCGCTGCGCTGGCCGGGCTTGAGGACGAGCGCCTGTTCGGCGGCACTGGGGTGCGCACCCTCCGCGAGTATCGGTAGCGGGTGCGACGGCCCCAAAGCCAGGGTGGCATGAAACCATGATTTTGCAACGCCATCATTATTGTGGTATAATTCGCGCCCGTTTTGCGGACGATTAGCTCAGTTGGTTAGAGCAGGACCTTTACACGGTCAAGGTCGGGGGTCCGAGTCCCTCATCGTCCACCAAGCCGCTACACCGAAAGGGAGAAGTCGCTCGGCGTCGAGTGGATGGAAAGCGAACACTTCAAGGACGGTGAGGCATTCGACCCGAAGGCCGCCTACGACGGCGACGGCGTTTCGACGATAGATGAGGCGCATGCGGGGACGGACCCGTTCGGTCCCGGTTCGAGACTTGCAATAACGAACTATGCGCACGACGACAATTCCACTTGCACCCTTACCTGGCTTTCCAAGGGCAAAGACGTCACGACCACGATCCTCAAGTGCATCTGCGACACGCTGAACTACCGCAACGAAGTGCCGTTCCGAGTGCTGGAGCGGAAGTGGGGGCATGTGGGAGGGGCGCGCTCCGCCACGGTCACCGAAGACACGATCATCCACGGTGTAACGGCGCAAATGTAATGGTTAGGGTTGGCAATGGTACTTAACCATCAGGGAATAAGGGTTGAATTACGCGGGATATCCCTGGGAATCGCATCCGCGTCTTGGTGGAGCATTCCGCGAGTA
>CAKULV010000040.1 GCA_934667425.1 uncultured Kiritimatiellota bacterium
GGTGTGCGATGATGGCGAAAAGGCCATTGGTGTGCGGAGCAAACGTAGCGACGGCGCCTCGCCGTCGCTGTGCGGGTGATATGCCGTGTTGGAAGCTGGGAACTGCCGCGACGGCGAGGGCGCCGTCGCCACGGGTGTGCTGTGATGGCAAAAAGGCCACGGGTGTGCGGAGCAAACGTAGCGAGGGCGCCGTCGCCACTGGTGTGCGGTGATGGCGAAAAGGCTACTGGTGCGCGGAGCAAACGTAGCGACGGCGCCTTGATATTTCCCGGAAACTCATTTTTCGTGTCAGGCGAAAAGAGCAAATAAAAAGGCGATTTTTGCATTCCAACGGTGATGCGTTTTTGATACATTCAGGCCGTATTAGGAACAATGTCAACCACATGAGGAGTCTCGCGTGAAAAAAAAAATCAATTCTGCGCTTATGGTCGCGCTAAGCGTATTCTCCGTCTCGGTCGCTCCGGCGGATGACTTCCATTATAAGCAGGGTGCATCCGGCGACTGGAACGATGCGTCCAAGTGGCACAGGGGCACATACGATGGCGAGACCGGCACTTTGCCTGGCGTTGGCGATAAGGCCTACCTTTCCGGCGCGGCGGGGGCCGAATGCACTGTTCGCATTGACGGCGACGTTTCCGTAGGAGCGCTGTATGTGCAGCGTTGGACTGGCGGGGGTACGGTTCAGTACAAGCTGACGGGATCGGGGAGGCTTACGCTCGGGAAGGGACAGTCCGCCGGTTTCACGTCGCTGCAGATCAGCGCCGGTGCGGCCCTTGTCATGGATGGCCCGGATGTCTATGTGGATGAAGGCCATAACTATTGCGAGGGCGGCACCCTTCTCGTAAGGCAAGGCACATTCACGCCAAAGTCGATGTACATCAAGACAAAGCCGGGGACATTGATAGTCGATGGCGGCACCGTGACGGGTGACGGCAACAAGGACCGTTCGATAACCCTCCAGGATGGATGGGGTGATCCGGAAGAGCCATGCGGCACCATCGAGTTGCGCTCCGGACTCCTTGACGCCCGCTGCAATTTCAAGTCAGGCTGGTTCAAGATGACGGGCGGGACATGGGATCGTTCGCGTACTGCCGCTATCAGCAGCCTGTTCCCGGCTTTGATGAACAACCCCATCATGCACGTGACTTTTGGCGGCGGGAATCTGGTAACGCACGTAGACGACAGGCTTGAGGACGACCCTCTCTACCTTGAAAGGCTCCATTCGGTCCGCTATACGACCCCAGACAAGGGCGTCACATGGACTCCATCCCTGACGAACGGCACATATGGCATAAGTGAGATCGTGGCTCCATGCGTCTACATTGCCCTCACGAACGAAGTGTCGCTCTCGTGCAGCCTTCTCGAGTGCAGGGACCTTGCGTTTAGTGGCGAGGATGTCCATTACGTGGACTACAATGTGCTTACGACGCGTTTTTCAAACTTGCCGTCACACAGGGTTGTGGCAATGGCAGCATCCGGATCCGTCAAGGCGCCGTTCCATATCGAATCGCGAGATTTCCTGAGGTTCGAGTCGGATGATCCAAACGGTGATATAATGATGCTTTACAAGTCTGCAAACAATGTCCTGTGGCGCTTCCAGAAGGGGTTTTCGGCAAGGACGGCTACGGCGGACGGGGCGAGCCCTGTCGCGTTTGAGTTCTGCAGTCCGCATTTCGGCAGCGGGGCCAGGGTCGAGTTCGATGGCATCGGTACCGGGACTCTCACCTTCGCGAGTGACGATAAGAATGGAAACAAGAACATATATTCGAACGTGCTTGACTGCGTGAGGGTCGGCGGGGGACTCATGCGCCTCCGCAACTGGTCGTGGAACCAGTACACCAGTCCGTTCCGGACAGAAAGGCTTGAGCTTGGCGACGGTGCAAGGGTTGAGACTACCGCCGCGATATATGCGCATATGGATGCGAACGAGGTCTCGTGGGATTCATCGAACGAATTGCTTGTCGCAACGCCCGATCTCCAAGATTCCGACTTCCCTCCAGCTCCTATCATGCTCGGGCCGAAGCACGTAAACGATTTCCGCGATGATAATGAGCGCCCGAATGTTACGCTTACGACTGACGGCGCCTCCGGCAACTGGAACTTCGAGTGGATCAACGGACAGCCCGTGATATGGAGAAAGGGCGTGTCGGCGCGGACGACATTTCCAATGCCGTACCGCAAATACCTCTCGAAGTGGCGCGGCACGAAGGACGGCAACTGGTCGGACGCCGGCAACTGGCTGATAGACGACGGGAGTGAGCTCGCGGCGGATTGCCTTGACCAGACGATGGCGTTCGATGGCGGGTACGCCAATACTCGCATATCGGTGGATTCGGGCGTACAGGCGTATCAGGTTCGCGTCTACGACCGTACGGCACCTGTCGCATTCGTCGGCAAAGGGTCCATCGAACTCAAAGGTAACACGTACACGCAAGTCTTAAATTGGTATGACACCGCGTATGCCGGCGCAATAACCTCCGGCTCAGACCACCCGGTCGTCTTCGATGTCCCCGTAAAGGCAACGGAGACCCTCAGCATGCAGTACCGCAACCTCGCCGCAATCCATGGCGGCAGAGGGTACATTGCGTTCACGAAACAGGTCGAGGGCGGAAACGTGTTCGCCATCCAGGGCGATGTGCGGGTGGCAGGAAACGCTTCGGCGCAAAATCTCCTGCTGCATGAGCAGCTCAAGGCTTTGCCTTCGAAGCGCACGAGGCTTTCGGTGCTTCCCGGCGGCTCCATCGAGGCGACCTGCCAGACAATGCCGCAGAGCGGCGTAAACTGCGACATGTGCATCTACTCGAACGCGACGGTCACGATCCGCAACGACGCGGATGCGGAATGCCTCTGGGGCCATGACGCGGAGCGGACGCCGATCGAGGTGAAGCGGTTCGGTCTGTTCGATTGCCGCGCGCCGCTTGGCGGAAGCTCAAAGATCGCTTTCGCAGGCGAGGGGGAGGTGCGCCTTGCCGATACCGGGACACGGGCCACGTCCGACTATCCTGTCGTCTTCGATGGAGTCACATTCGCCGTGGATCGCTTTGCCGCCGGGCATCCGGTAATCCTCAAGGGCTCTCCCACGTGGGCATCCAAGACGGATTGGACGTATTCGCTCGGCGAGGTCGCGATGCCGGCCGGCGAGACCCTTACGGTCGATACCGGCGACCTCGACGACGCCTCGGTTGCCCATAGCGTGAGGATCGATTCTCCGCTCGCGGCGGACCGGGTCGTAAAAGCCGGCGTCGGCACGCTGACGCTTGGATCGGCCGGCAATCGGATCGGTGCGCTTCGCGTAGATGCCGGAACGCTCGACATTTCAGGGGCGCAGTCGTTTGGCTCGCTGGACTTCGCGGCGGGTACGGCGCTTAGGCTTGGAGGGAAGGATGCGCACATCTCGATTGCCTCCGGCGGTCTCGACTTCACCAGGTTCACCATTGAGGTTGCCCCGTCGGCGTTCTCGGGGATGAAGAGCTGGACGACCGTGCTTACCGTTCCGGAAGGTGTCGCGGCGAGTGGGACGCCTGTTTTCGCTTCAAACGTGAAAGTGCGCGTCGTGGAAGGCGAAACCGGCACGAGCTATCAGGTCAAGTGTGCCACAGGATTCATGACCGTCATCAGATGATTTAGGGGGATTGCCATGATTATAGCTCAGGTTTTGCTGTCGGCAGCTGCCGTTGGCGCATCTTTTGACGTCACGCCCGGCCCTGATGCGCTTTCCAAGGTGCAGAGCCAGGTTCGAGATTACGTCAGGGCCAACCGTGAAAAGGCGCACAGGCATGGCGTGGAGATAGTGCTTGGCGACGGACTGTACAGGCTGGAGCGCCCGCTGGCGTTCACGGAGGCGGATTGCGGCGTGGAGGGCGTTCCTGTGGTGTGGCGGGCGGCAAACCGCGGGCGGGCGATCCTTTCAGGCGCGGCGGCCATTGAGCCGGTCGCGATAGACTGGAATGCCGTCCCCGCGTCGCTCGTTCCGCCAGATGTCCGCAGGACGGTTCGTGCCTACCGGATCGCAGGGGATGGAGACATCCCCGGCTGGCGCAACGGATGGCGGCAGACCCAGCTGAACGAAACGCCCGTGCAGGTCCACATCAACGGCGAACGGTGCCGCGTCGCGACTTGGCCGCGTACGGAGTATGCCCGCACCGGCCAGCCGGTGACGCCCATTAGGGACAGCTACAACGAGTGGGGCGAGAACTGGTACGCGAGTTTCGGCGGGGACTTCCGCGTTTCAGGGATTCCGCAACTTGGCGCATGGGCAAAGGAGCCGGACCTGTGGGCATTCGGCATGTGGCGCTTTGAATGGTCGGCAACCACGTCGCCGGTGCTGAAGGTCGATCCCGTGAATGAGGTCATGTGCGTTGACACCAACCAGAACGCATACGGCTTTCTGCCGAATGCGCCGTTCAACGTGTTCAATGCGTTCTCGGAGATCCGGCAGCATGGCGACTGGGCCATAGACCGCAAGGCCCGCGTCCTCTACGTCTGCCAGAGGGACGGCGATCAGGTGGAGGTGTCCCTTCTGCCTCACCTCGTGACCGGCTGGTCGAAGGCGCACGACATCGTGTTCCAGGATCTTGTGTTCCAGCATTCGCGCAAACAGGCCGTTCTCTTCTACGACGCGAGGCGGATCACGATCCGCGCATCGCTGTTCCGGGGGATCGGCGATGCCGCGATCGTGTTCGGGAGGGACTGCAGAAACTGCGTGGTGCACGGCTGCGACCTCTACGATCTCGGCAAGGGCGGGATAAGCCTTTCGGGCGGAGACCAGAAGACCCTCACGGCGGCAAGCAACGTGGTGGAGAACTGCCATATCCACCACTATGGGCGCGTACAGCCGATCGCCCAGCCGGCCATCAACATGTCCGGGGTCGGGAACCGCGCAGAGCACAACCTCATCCACCACTTCGCGCATCAGGGCATAGTGTACATCGGCAACGACCACTACTGCGGGTTCAACATCCTCCACGATGGCGTGCAGTACAACAACGACGCCGGCATGATATACTGCGGGTCGTACGACTGGTCGCGGCGCGGCTCCGTGTGCGAGTACAACTGCATCTTCATGGCCGGGAAGCAGCCGCTCTCCAGCCACGTGCAGGGGATATACATGGATGGATGGACTTCCGGCGTGACCGTTCGCGGCAACATCGTGAACCGCGCTTCGCTCGGCATCTACATGTCGGGAGGGAACGACAATGTCGTGGTGGACAACATCACGGTCAACTGCCAGCGCGGCATCAACCTTTCGTCGCTCGGCTCGGACTCGTTCGCGAAGGGCGCCGCGCTTCAGGGGAAGGACAGCTTCCTCTACAAGAAGCTGCTTGCCGGGCGCGAGCTCTACGAGACGCCGCTTTGGCGCAAGCGTTATCCGCGCCTTCTTGACCTTCTCGCGATACGGGATCCAATAGAGGCGCACAACGCCTACTGGTACGTCTGCACGAACAACGTGATGTGCGCCACGCAGCCGCTTAGGGTCGCGAATGCGGAGAAGGTGCTGAAAACCCATCACATGGAAGGCAATATCGAACTGCCCGGCGACCCAGGATTCATTGACTATGAGGGCTTCAACTGGGAGCTCAGGCCGGATGCGCCCGCCCGCAAGGCGTTGCCCAACGGCACGCGTTTCGCGGAGATGGGGCTTTATCCGTCGCCATGGCGCTTCTCGCCGGCCGTGAAGCACGGCGAGGGCATGTCCAAGCCGAGGCCGATCCGCACGGAGTACGACCAGGGGTGCGTGATCATCTCGGTCCTCGGCCCGAAGGGCGCGAGATGGCACGACCTGTCCACGGCTACGCCGGAGTGGCGGGAGTATGTATACGAGGAGAAGGTGCCGGCGGACGGAGACTACCGGGTTGCGCTGATCGGCGGAGGCGGATACAAGACGATGTATGACGATGTGCGCATTGCCGGCGCGGGACTCAAGTGCGCGAGCGACGGTTCGTTCGAGCGAGAGGATAACGGGTGGTCGTGGGACAGGAAGGAGAAGCCTTCGTTGTCCGGCGAGCTTGGCACGCCGCACGGAATCGTCCGCAGCGACGAGGCCTACGACGGAAAGTTCGTCGCTCTGGCGAACGACGGGAATCCCGTCACGTCAAAGCCGATGACGCTGAAGAAGGGCGATACGCTTCGCGTCGTCCTTCGGGCCAAGCTGTATTTGCCGGACTTCATCCGCCCTTATTGGGATGGCAAGTAAGGCAATGCGGCCTGCCGCAGGGAAGGAAGGTGGAGCCATGTGTGATGGTATGCGTGTCGGCTTGTTCGCGGTTGGATGCGCACTGTCGCTTTCGTGTTTCGCGGCGGAGATTGCCGTCCAGGGCGGGAATGGCCTGAAAGTCGTTCACGGTGAACTGGATCGCCTGGAGCCGAACGGACTTTACGGCATGGGCGTGGATGTCCGCCGCGATGGATTCGGCGGTTCGGTCCTCTACGGCAACGACGGATGCTTTGTGGTCGAGCGGCGAACCTGGAGCGGATGGCGCAACTTCAAGGCCGTGATCCGCGCCAGCGAGCTTGGCGGGAAGGTGGCGCGCCGGTTCGCGACGTACGATGCGCCATCAGGCGCTACGTTCCGGGTGACGCAGCCGATGGCTCCGTTGAGGGCCGTCCATGCGAAGGTTTGCGGACTGACTCTTGGACACGGTGAAGCCATGGACGGCAACGACTATTCGTTCGCGGCGGCATTCGGCTCGTTCGCCCGCATGGATGCCCGTCCTCTTGTCGGGCACTCCACAGGGTGCTTCAACACCGACCGCATCAACCTCTCCGGCGATTCTCGCATTGCGTATTGCCATGAACTCGAAGGCCGGACATTCCTTTCCGGGTCTGTCACCGCCGGAGCCAGTTGGCGCAAGGAGGGCAGTTTCGCGATTGAATGCTCCATCGACGGGGAAAACTGGACATGGCTTGGCAGCGTGGATGGCGTGACTTGCCGTGATTTCGCGCTTCCGGCTAATCTGTTCCCGACACGGCGCCTGCATGTCCGCATCGTCGGCCGCCCAGGCTGCAACATCCAGCTGAATCGCTACGTGCTGCGTGCGCGAGTTGACGGAAAGCCAATGTCGGCCTCTGGTTCGACGCGCTACGTCGAGGCCAGCGGCGGAACGACTTTCGGCGAGGTTGGGCCCAATCCGCTGTTTGACGAGTCCTACGGCGCGATTGTCGGCGGAGGCGACGGCATCGATCTGTGGCGGGCGGAATCCGGGTGGAAGGTCGCCCGCCATCGCAAGGCGCCAGAGCGCAGAGAGACGGGCATCGTCCTCAACACCGCCGCGAACGAAGCGGAGTCGGTGCAGCTGGTGGTGACGCCGCGAAAGGGGCTTGCGGATGTGCGCGTAGACGCGAATGTGCCGGGAATGTGGACGGAGGTGCGTCGCGTGGAGTACGTGACCGTAGCCATCCCAACGGATTCTGCCGGCAGCTGCGGACGGCACCCCGATCCACTGCCGCCGCAGGATCCGCGTCCGTTTGCCGTTGAGGCCGGGGTCAACCAGCCGTTCTGGATCACCGTAAGGCCGCCGAAGGGCATGCCCAAGGGTCTTTACCGTGGCGAGATATCCGTCTCTTGCCGTGACGCCGATGGCACGGACAAGTCGATGCCGGTTCCATTGACGGTTGAGGTGTTTGGATTCTCGTTCCCGGACGAGGTGTCGCTCAAGTCGAGGTTCGGCGTCCATCCGCCGCAGTATACGGACTGGTTCCACGCCAAGACGCATGACGAGCGGCGCAGGACGCTTGATCGTCTGTACGAACTCTACGGAGACTGCCACATTTCCCCGGGATCGGTCGTGCAGTATGACACGTGGGAGCCGACATGGGACAAGTCTGCCGGCGAGTCGTGTCCTGAGAAATGGGAGCCGGTGTTCCGCTGGAAGCAGTGGGACGCTGCGGTGGAACGGGTTTTCGAGAAGTACCACTTCAACACCATCAACATACTCCCTTACTATTTCCGCTCGGGGATTGGGAATGACGTGAGGATTTCGGATATCGCGGGCCTCAAGCCGGACCATCCCGCGCACGCCGTCCTGACGGAAAAGTACCTGAGGGGGCTGTCGCGGCATTTGGCGGAGAAGGGCTGGGATCGGAAAGCATATGTCCAATGGTTCGACGAGCCGACGGAAAGGGCCTATCCGGCACTCAGGGAAGGCACGGCGATCCTACGGCGTGCGATGCCAAACGTGAAGGTGCTCGTGACCGAACAGCCGGAAGAGGACAATCTTGACGGCGCGGACATCTGGTGTCCCCTGACGCACATGCTCCACTCCGCGCAGGAGATGCCGAGGCGAGCCGCCGGGGACGAGTTCTGGTGGTATGTATGCAACGAGCCTCTTGCTCCGTATTTCGGGACATTCAGCGACCGCCCGGCAAGCGAATGCCGCCTGTGGGCCTGGGAAAGCCGCAAGTTCAATATAGAAGGGATGCTTTTGTGGAGCATGTTCTCGTGGACAAGCGATGCGGCGTATCCGGATGGGATTCAGGATCCGTATGCAGACCCGATGACATGGTTTGGCCTTGGCTCATTGGCGGCGAAGGGCGTGCGCAATCCGTGCGGAAACGGATGCGGACGCCTCGTATACCCGCCGCGTCGATGCGTGGAGACTCGCGGAGATCGTTCGGCGGCGCTTGTCAAGGATGCGCCTGTCCCGTCCCAGCGGCTGTTCCAGCTGCGGGACGGAATAGAAGACTATGAGTACTTCAGGATGCTTGAGCGCCTTGACCCGAAGAATCCGTTGCTTGCTGTTCCTGCGGATGTCTGTGTTTCCGAGACCGAATACGGGCATGATCCTGCGGCAATGGATGCCCATAGGCTGAAGCTCGCCCGCGAGATCGAGCGCCTTTCGGCTTCGACCTCTCCTTGGGGCGATGCGAAAGCGCCAAATTACGATGAATCCAAGGTTGGCCCGTACACGCTGGAGGATCCGTTGACGTTTGCTGACGGGACGAAGTTGACTTCGCCGGATCAGTGGCCAAAACGCCGTTCGGAGAAGCATGGCATAGCCGCATGCGACTGGATTTGGGCGATGGATTTCGCCGATAGGATTTTCGCAAGGGACAAAAACATCGAAAGCCAGTAGAGATTGCATCAGTCGTGGCTACGGTCTGTTCGCAGTATCGGCGCCTTCGCGGCGGATGTGCCGCCGCGCATCTGACGCTTTTTTGCTATAATGTCCGCATCATGAAACCGATCGCAACCAACATCGCCGACTTTGAAACCTTGCGCAATCTTGATCAGCTCTACGTTGACAAGACCGCGCATCTGCATCGGCTCATCACCGATCCGAGCCGTACGTTCTTCTTCTGTGCGAGGCCGCGCCGGTTTGGAAAGTCCCTGAGCGTGACGACGCTGAAATCTATTTTTCTCGGTCATCGCGACTTCTTCGATGGGCTTGCGATTTCAAAGACCGACTATGACTGGAAGCCCCATGCCGTTATCCACTTCAACTGGGGCGGGGTTGAGGTCTCAAGCCTCGCGGTTTTCGAGGAGACGTTCGTGAAGGCCGTGAAGCGTTCTCTCGCCGAGGCTGGCTGGACGTACGACGATGGCCTTCGTCCCTCCGACAACTTGCGTGACGCCATCGACTTCTTCTACAGGCGCGATGGCGTTGGGTCGGCGATCCTGATCGACGAATATGACGATCCGGTGGCGAAGGCCCTCGCGGATGTAGAGCTAGCCGAGCAGATACGTACGCGCCTGTCGGCGATCTACGCACAGTTCAAGGACAATTCTGGGAAGATCCGCTTCCTTTATATTACGGGCGTGTCGAAGTTCACGAAGCTCTCGGTCTTCTCGACGCTCTCCAGTCTGAACGACATCTCTTTCGAGACGGGCTACGCTGCGCTTTATGGCTACACGGAGGAGGAACTTGACGCGAACTTCTCTGAACACCTGCACGCCAAGGCTGTGCGCATGGGACTTTCCGATGCGGCGTTCCGCGCCGAGCTGAAGCGTTGGTTCAATGGCTACCGCTTTGCGCGGTTTGACGCGACTACGGTTTACAACCCCGTGTCCATCGCGCTTACGCTCTCGTCTGCGGATCCGGCGTTCACCGCGACGTGGACATCGACGGGGCGCGCCTCAACGCTGATGAACTACATCAAGCGCGAGGGTGCGCTCTCCATCGACCCCGATGGAGAGACCTTCGCCGGCGAGGCGGACTTTGATGTCGCCGACCTTTCGCACATCCAGCCGACGGGGCTCCTCTACCAGACGGGCTACCTGACGATCGCCGACTATTCATATGGACTCTACACGTTGCGTGTCCCCGACGAAGAGGTGCGTCAGGATCTTGCGGCGTTGCTCGCGGGGGCCTACGCCGGGAGAGACGCACAATGGTCGGCCTCTCTTGGCATAAAGCTACGCGCGGGTCGGTTCGATGCGTTCTTCGACGGGCTCAAGTCCCTCTACGCGAAGCTGCCTTACGGTTCGCATGAGGGCTTCGAGCGCAAGAACGAGTTCTCGTACGTGCGCCCCCTGTGCATGCTTCTGGCGGCGCAGGGCTTCCAGTACGATCCCGAAGTTACGCAGACGCAGGGCCGCAGCGACCTCATAGCGACACATCCATGTGGCGTCTACGTCTTTGAGCTGAAGGTCGATGCGACGGCGGCGGATGCGCTGGGTCAGATCCGTGAAAAGGGCTACGCCGAACCGTACAGGGCGCGTGGCCTCCCAATCTACGCCATCGGCCTCGCTTTCGACTCGAAGACGCGCCAACTCATTGACGCTGGCGTGGAAAAGATACAATAGTATCGTTTGTCGCATCCAATCGTTTTTTTTATGGTGCATTTATCTTGGCAAGTCGCCATCCAAAGTGCGCCATTCCCGTTTTTGCATATTTCCCCATATTGTGGTACAATGCGCAAAGTTTTCTTTGATCACAAAGAAGGAGTAAAGTCAAATGAAGATCAATTTCGGCGGCGTCACCGAAGACATTGTGACGCGCAAGGAGTTCCCGCTCAAGAAGGCGCAGAAGGTCCTCAAGGGAAAGACCGTCGCTGTGCTCGGCTACGGCATCCAGGGGCCGGCCCAGGCCCTGAACATGCGTGACAACGGCATCAAGGTGATCGTCGGTCAGCGCAAGAGCGCGGGCAAGAACAGCTCGTGGGGCCGTGCGCTTGCGGACGGATGGGTTCCCGGCAAGACGCTCTTCTCGATCGAGGAGGCCGCCGAAAAGGGCGATGTGATCATGATGCTCACTTCCGATGGTTCCGTGAGCGACGTGTGGAAGAAGATCTCGAAGTACGTGACGGCCGGCAAGGCCCTGTACTTCTCGCACGGCTTCGCGTACGTGTACAACAAGATCACCGGCGTGAAGCCCGGCAAGGATGTCGATGTGATCATGGTCGCCCCGAAGGGTTCGGGCACGAACGTGCGCCGCAACTTCCTCAACGGCGCCGGCATCAACTCGTCCTTCGCGGTCGCGCAGGATGCGACGGGCAAGGCCCTTGAGCTTACGATCGCGATCGGCATCGCCGTCGGCTCCGGCTACCTCTTCCCGACGACCTTCGAGAACGAGGTCACTTCCGATCTCGTCGGCGAGCGCGGCATCCTCATGGGTGCGCTCTGCGGCGTCATGGAGGCCCAGTACTACACGCTCCGCGCCAACGGGCACACCCCGAGCGAGGCGTTCAACGAAACCTGCGAGGAACTCACGCAGTCGCTCGCCCGCCTCGTTGACGAGAACGGCATGGACTGGATGTACTCCAACTGCTCGCAGACGGCGCAGCACGGCGCGCTCAAGTGGCGTCCGTTCTTCCGCAAGGCCACCGAGCCCGTGTTCAAGAAGCTCTACAAGAGCGTCAAGAGCATGACCGAGGCGAAGGAGGTTATCCGCGACACGGGGCGCGCCGACTACAAGGCGTTCATGGCCGCGAAGCTTCAGGATATGCACGACAGCGAGATGTGGAAGGCCGGCGAGGCAGTCCGCTCCCTGCGTCCGCACGAGAAGGCGAAGGCCAACGCCGCGACGGCGGCCGGCGTCAAGGGCCGCAAGATCACCAAGTGACGGTCGCTTCGCGCGACAGAAAGAGAAAGGCCTCGTCCATGCGGATGGGACCTTTCTCTTTTACTTGGGTCTACGGCACGGATTTTGCCTGCGATAAGGGTGTGGAAAAGGGGAGTTTGACAGGAAAAAAAAAACATATATAATTGCCGCCGTTTCTAACCATACTAACCATACGGAGAAGTGAAAGGAAACGGTCATGAGCAAGCTTAGCGTCAAGTTCAGTTGCGGCAATCTCCTTCGCGTGGCGTTGCTGCCGTGTTTAGGGGCCTTGGCGGGCGTCCCGCTGGAGGTCGGCAAGTCAGGCGCATCCATCGTTGGATCGACTGCCGAATACGCGGATGTCGTGCTTCACGGAGACTACGTGATCGGCGAAGGGGCGGCGGTGACGAACGTCGGCGCCCTGCTTGACATCGGGCCGGACGCCGGCGACGACGCGACGCTCACCGTCCGGGACGGAGGGCAGTACGTCGGCGTCGGCGGGGAGCAGACCTCGGGACGGCGCATCGTCATAGGCCGCAACGGAGGCCGTGGAAAGATTGTCGTGTCCGACGTGAAGCAACGAGACAAGCCGAGTTGGACCGTGAACGACTCGCGGTTCAGTTCGGAGGAATGGAACCTATCCCTGTCTGCCGAGGCCGACGCATCGTCCGATACGATGGACATCGTGCGGATCGACACGAATGCGTTCTTCAGCATCTGGTGCGTATCGAACTACAACACGGCGGTAAAGGCGCGCATCCTCTTCAACGGCGGAACGTATTACCAGCGGCATCGCTGCTCGGTCCCGTTCTGCCCCGTCATCGGAAGCGAGATCATCCTTGAGGCGACGGAGGGGAACGACATCCGCATCCTGCGCAAGGCAGGCCAGCTTTACAACATTGTGTGGTATAGGAACAGGAGCGGCATCCTCCGCTTTCGCGGCGCCGGCGATGTGATCCTCGAGGGGGCTCCCGGCGAGGGGCCGGGCAGTTCCCTCCGCCCTGGATTCAGGCTGACGGAATGCTGCAGCTTCGAGCAGTCGGGAGACCTTGTCATCGCCGGCACGATGCTCGCCGCATTGGATGGGGGAGGGATGCTTCCCTTCGGAGACGGAACGGGGGCCGTGGTCCTGAGGGATGCGACCTCGGAACTGCGCACAGACGGGCGCTATGCCAACGCCGTCAACGCGCTTTTGGGCTGTGGAATGGTCAGCAATTCGTCCTATACCGCCACGCTTACGTTCACTCTCTCCAACAACACCGACCGGGTACTCTCCAAGACGATTTCCCCTTCGTTGACCTGGCTTGACTCGGCGGGCGGATACGAGTGCGTGAAATACGGAAGCGGGGCATGGCTTGCGGATTCAACCCCATCGGTGCCGAAGCTTACCATCGCGCAGGGCTCCGTGCGCGTGACCGCAGACGCGACCGTGGACAGCATGAAGGGCAGGACGGTCGAGTTCAAGCCCGGCACATCTCTCGCCGTCGAGGCCGGAACATGGTCAACTGAAAACACGATATTCCATCCGGATACGTCCGTCTCCGTCGCGGACGGCGCGACCTATCGCCACGTTGGCGATGTCGACGGGTCTGTCGTGGGCGCGGACCTGTCCGGAATGGCGACGGTTGAGAAGGACGGCTCCGGCACGCTTACGATCTACGAGTCGGATGCGCCATACGCCGGAACGCTCCGCGTGCTTGGCGGCACGGTGCGTCTCTCTGCCCGCGGCGACACGAACGACTTCTGGCGCCTTACGATCATGCAGGCGAGCGGTGACAAGGATAGGCCGTACATCAATCAATTGGCTGAGATTGGGCTCCATTCGGCATCTGACCGGGAGCATTCGCTGGCCAAGAATTTCACTGACGCGCCGTTCGGCACTGCGGCTCCAGACCTCAATCCCGGCGAAGTCACCGTGCCGGCGGGAACGGAACTGACTAAATTCAACCCCAACCAGTCAGGTGGACTGAAGGATCTGTTCGACGGCGCCCGCTGGAGCAACTTCACCATTGAGAACGCAAGGGCGACTTTGGAAGACGAGGCGAGCTGGTTCCCTGTCACGTTGAGGCTTATGGGCGGCCATGCGCCGGTCGATTCATTCAGGATGGTTGTCGGATGGCCGAATAGCGACAGGGGAGTTCCGCAGGCCTGGAAACTGGAGTCAAGCCCGGACGGCATACGCTGGGAGACGCGCACGGCGCGCTTGGGCGGAGCGGTGCTCACGTATGGCAGCGGCGGCGGCACCGTGTGCGACGAATATGTGCGCGACTACGCCACGGTCGGGGCCGCAGGCCTCTCCTCGACATCAGTCCTGCGGGTGGATGGCGGCGCGACGCTTGACCTCGGCTGCGTGGCGGAGGGTTCCGCCCCGTGCGGCGGGCTTGAGTTCGACTGCTCCAGGGGCGGCGGCACGATCACCCGTTTCGAGCCGGTGAAGGGCGGAACGCTCCGGATCGTCAACTTCCCGGACGGCGGCTCCCTCAGCGGCTACGTGCTTCCGCTCTCCTTCGGATCCGTGGCGGACGCATCGAACCTGTCCACGTGGAAGGTCCTCGTGGATGGCGAGGAGAAGCCGCGCGCGCTCGAGTGGACGGGCGGGAACATCCGCGTTGCGCAGAAGGGCATCGTAATAGTGGTCAGATAAAGGCAAGGAGGCATGATGAACAGGAATACATTGGTCGCGGCAGTCGCCGCCATGATGGTGACGGCGGCCTTGGCCGAAGGCCGCAGGAACCTAATCACGAACTTCGACCACAGCGACAGGCTTTCCATAGGATTGCCGATCGGGTGGATCAAGCACATACGGGACAAGCTTTATACCTCCCTGGACGTGAAGCCCCAGCCTGACGGCTCCTTGCGCATCGAGGCCAAGGGCGAGCCATACGCGTTCTACGAGCAGCGCAACCTGAAGCTTGTCCCCGGCGGGAAGTACCGCATCTCCTACGAGGTGAAGACGGATGGCCTGCAGGGGGCCCGCGTGTACGTCTTCCTGCACGATTCGCGGTGGGATTGGAACAGCAGCCAGCAGGCTCCGTACCTGCCGGACGACACGGAGGGGAAGTGGGTGCGGCAGGAGGGCGTGGTCACGATGTGTTCGCACGAAGGGGCGACGGAGCATACGCTGTCGATCTGCTGCCTGCACTCGAAGGCCGTCGGGGGCATCGCGTTCTCGCTCCGCGACCTGAAACTGGAGGCGGTCGACGATGCGACGGACCGCGCGAGCGAACCCATCGGAGGCATGGACACCGACAGGCTCGTTGCGCGGATCGTCCCGGTCGAGCCACGCCTCGCCAACGTGAATGCCGAGGAGGCGAGGATGACGTTCTACTGGCCGGGGGAACCGCCGTGCGGCAAGACCAACTGCACGCTTGTCGCGCAAGTCAAGGCGCTGAAGAACCACAAGCCCGCAAGGGCCAGGTTCAGCGCCAAGGGCTATGCGACGGTCAACTTCGGCCGCCTGTGGCCGTCGAAACACGGTGTTGCGGTCTCCGTCGTGGACGGCACGGGCAAGGAACTCGCGAGGAACGAATACGGAATCGTCACCAAGCGGCCCGAGAAGCCGCTGACGGCGGGGCGGCGGCTCAACAACCTCGTCACCGCGCTTGTCGACCAGCCGCTCGCGGACGGGGAGGTCTCCTTCAGCCGGGCGACTCCGGGCTGGGTGTGGATATCGTTCGAGGGCGACGTCGGCGCGGCGGCGGTGGGCTATCTCGACGACATCGGCTATCCCGTGGTGCGCCGCCGCGACGGCGAGCTCCATCTCGAGACGCAGCGCTTCGTGGGGGCCGGTGCGCACCGGCTGCGGATATCCGGCGCGAAGCCGGGCGGACGCCTGCGCATCAACGCCGTGAAGACGATCTGGGGGTCGATTCCGAGCCTGAAGTCCACGCCCACCGTCAGCTATCGCTGGAGCAACTCGTACACGCTGCCGTTCTGCAACAGGTTCGGCGTGCATACCGCCCAGAACAGCTGTTCGTTCCGCACGAACTACGGTCAGCACGTGGATCCGGAGATCGCTGGATACGTCTACGAGCGCGGGATGTGCGGATTCGCGAACGTCCGGGCCAATCCGGACGGCCCGCTGTACGACGACTTCGCCGCCACGTGGAAGGCTCTCACCGAGGGGCCATGGCTCGACGGCTTCTCGCTCTCGATCGACGAGAACAAGGTCAATACCTTCCCGCGCCGGACTGTCAACTTCTCCGAGGCGGCGTGGAAGATGAACGGGCTGAGGCCCAGTCAGAGCCTCAACCTCTACTATGCCGACACGTCGTACGGCAACTACTACGACCAGCCCCAGACGCAGGTCTCGGAGATATCCGCCACGATAAACTCCGGCAACGGCACGGGGCTCCTCTGCCCGGAGCTGTACGCGGCGGTGCGCGCGACGCCGGCCGAACTCGACCGCTACCTCGATGCCTACGGCAAGTTCGTGACGAGCGCGCTGGAGCTGGTGCCGGCGTCCCGCGGCTCCGTCGTGCTCTATGGCGCATCCTACGTCCAGATCGGCGACTGGTCGAACTACGTCGTTCCGTCCACCGACATCAAGGCCCACTACGCCCGGATGTACCGGGCCTTCGCTACCGACCCGCGCTTCGCGGAGTGCGCGGGCATCGGCTGCGGCGGGATGATCTGCGGCGGCGAGGAGCTGCTGCGGTGGGTCGCGCGCATGGTGCGGTACTACGCGCTCGAGGGCGGCACGGGCGACCTTGCGGCGGAGTATGGCTTCGACTGGGCGCCGGGCCTCGTGAAGAACGCGGACATGGACGAAGGCCTCGCCGGCTGGACGGCGAAGGGCGAGATCGCCGCCGAGCGGCTTGGCAGGTACGGCGTGCGGATCCAGCGGCGGCAGGCCGTGCCCCGCGGATTCGGGGACGCGGTGGCGACGTTCACCACGCGCGCCGCGTCGCCGAACGAGCTTTCGCAGGAGGTGAGGGGGCTCAGGCCCGGCGCGCACTATGCCGTTCTCTGCTGCGTCGCCGACCGGGACGCGGCGGCGGCCGGCGGCGGCGAGGTGTGGGGCCCGAAGGCCCCGGTAGGCTTCTCCGTGCGGCTGGAGGGCGCGAGCGAGGTGCCGGAGCTGCGCCTCGAGAAGATATCGGCGGAGCGGTGGAAGGTGGGGCTGCGTACGCTTAGGTACGTGTTCCGCGCCGACTCGCCGACGGCGAGGCTCGTGTTCGTCGACCGCAACGACGACGGCTCGGCGGCGCCCGAGGGCTTCCGGCAGGCCCTGAACTACGTCTCGTTCATGCCTTACTACGTGGAGCCGGGGTACACGCCGTCGGACGTCGCCGCCGCGCTCGGCTGGAGGGGGCCTAACCGCATCCGAAACAAGTGAGGAGGGAAGGAATGGGAAGGCCCCTCGTTCTGCCGCCTCTCTTCGCGCTTCCGATGCTGTGGAGCCTGTGCGCGGCGGAGCCGTTGGCCGTTCAGGTGTTCCGTCCTGAGCGGATGGAGACGGGCGCGACGAACATCAAGCCTCTGCAGCCGATTGACGCCGCGTCCTGGATATGGATGGACGGCGAGGATGTTTGGGGCGAGGCGGCCATGGCCGCCGACGCCTGGGCGGACCCCCTGCCGCCGCCGTGCAGCCGGTTCTACCGCTTCAGGCGCGAGTTCGAGTCGGACGGCTCCCCGCTTTCGATAGACGTCAGCGCAGACGAGCGTTTCGTCCTCCTGCTCGACGGGCGGGCGATCGCGCGCGGGCCGCACCGCGGGATCGTCCATCACTGGTACTACCAGAGCTACGAGATCACGGGCCTTGCGCGCGGAAGGCATGTGCTGGAGGCGGTATGCTGGCAGCTCGGCAACCATGCGCCGATCGCGCAGCTGTCCTGGCGCGGCGGCTTCATCCTCAGGGCCGCAGGCCCGTATGACGCGAGGCTGTCGACGGGGAAGGCCGTGTGGCAGGTCGGAAGGCTTCGGAACACGCGCTTCACGGATCGAGGCACGAGCCGGACTTATGGCGCGGGCTCGCAGTGCGAGATCTACGGCACGTCGTTTGTCGGAGAACAGCCGGAACGCTGGGAGGCGGCGGCGGTCGTGCGTCCCGGGATAGTGCGCAATCCGTACGGCGGCCGCCGCAACGGATGGAGGCTCTTCCCGACGGAGCGCCCGGACCAGATGCACGAGGTCAAGACGCCAGGCCGCGTCGTGAACGTAAAGGCCGACCTGACGCGGCCCTTCACGGTGCCGGCGGGCGGTACGGTCGACCTGTGGTGGGACCTTGAGGACTACTACTGCGGCTATCCTGAGATGGAGGTCTTTGGCGGCAAGGGCGCAACCGTGCGCTGGGGATGGGCCGAGTCGCTGCGCGACGACAGGGGACTGAAGGGGAATCGCGGCGAATGGCGGGGCAAGTCGTTCTCCCAGGCATTCACGGACACCTTTCACGCCGACGGACGTGGCTCCGCGTTTTTCACGACTCCGTGGTGGCGGTGCGGACGCTGGTGCCGCCTGACCGTCACCGCTGCGGACGATCATGTAGAGATAAGGCGGGTCGCGATTGCGGAGTGCCGCTATCCGCTCTCCGCCGACTTCTCGTTCGAGTCGGACGATGCGGAGCTGGATCGCATCGTGGGCATCTGCCGCAGGGCGCAGGAGACGTGTGCGCACGAGATGCTTTTCGACTGTCCGTATTACGAGCAGCAGATGTATCCCGGCGACGCGCGCATCCAGATGCAGGTATTGAATGTCCTGACGAGCGACGACCGCCTGACTCGCTTTGGGATGTCCATCTTCGACTTCGATCGCCGAAATGACGGCTTCGTGGGGATGAATTGCCCGACACGCGGTACGCAGGAAAGCCCGACCTACACGATGTGCTGGATCATGATGTTCCGCGACTACCTGATGTGGCACGACAACGCCGCGTTCCTGCGGGCGCGCCTGCCCGGAATCCGGTGTGCGCTCATGAGCCTCGACCGCTACATCGACGGAGACGGGCTCCTGCGTGACGTGCCAGGCTGGAATTACGTGGACTGGGTGCGCGAATGGAACACAAAGGACGAAAGCGGAGTGCCGCCGGGCTGCCATGACGGCGACGAGCCGGGGTCGATCGTAAGCCTTCTCTACCTCAACGCGCTCAATGCGGCGGCGGAAGTCGAGGACGCGCTTGGCGAACGGGAGTTCGCGTCCATCTGGAGGGGGAGGGCAAAGCGCCTCGGCTCCGCGATTGTCCGTCTTTTCTGGGACGGGGGGCGCGGTGCGCTTGCGGACGTTCGCGAGAAGACCTCGTTCAGTGAACACGCGCAGTGCCTGGCGATACTTGGCGGCATTCTCGCGCAGGGGCAGGAAGATGCGGCGTTCGGGGCGCTGGCAAGGGGAGACGGGATGTCGGCCGCGAGCTCCTATTTTTCCTACTACATCTTTGACACGTTGGCGAAAATGGGCCGGACGGATCTCATCCTGAAGAGGTTCGACTACTGGCGCAACTTCCTCGCGGCCGGCGCCAAGACGGCGTTCGAGACGCAGAATGTCGATTTCACCCGAAGCGACTGCCATGCGTGGAGCGCATGCCCGATCTATTTCTTGGCGACGGCGTTCGCCGGCATCCGTCCTGACGGGCCGTTCTTCCGCTCCGTACGCATTGCGCCGAATCCGGCCGGGCTTAAGCGCATCCGGGCGACGGCGCCGTCGCCAAAGGGCGTCATTGGGGCGGACTTCGACTTCGCCGACGGCGCTGCGAAGGGGCGGATCGTCCTGCCGGAGGGCATGACGGGCGTCTTCGAGTGGAATGGAACGCGACAGGCGCTGCATTCGGGCGAAAACACGGTTCCGGCCGAATGCGGGGAATAGATGTCGCCGCGCCGGATTCCCAAGGCAAAGCGGGGGGCGGCGGATTGCCAGATGGCGCGAAGCTGCTCGTATTCCCCGAACCGCCGCAGAAGATGCCGCCAAACCTCATTTTTTCAGGTAAAAAAAAAAAACAATTTCGCAATTGCTTCCAATTCTCTTATTTGCTACAATTTGATGGCGAAGGGCGGATCGGGTGGTGTGCCGCCCATATGGGTATGCAAGTGACTGGAGGAATTATACGATGGCGAGATTGAATGTCTGTATCGGTGCGATTGCCATATCGTCCGCTGCGATTGCGGACATCGTCACAAACGACGTGATGCCCGACGTGACGGCCGCGACGGTGTTGAGCGGCGTCACCAACATCATATCGACGACGAGGGACGTGAACATCTCCGCCGACCTTACCCTGACGGAACGTTCGTTCGTATGGCTGCAGGGCGACGGCGGCGTAGGCTACGTGAACATCGCGCCAACGGCCGCCGATGCCACCCTGACGATAGACGGCAATTCCGGGTTCTTCACCGCCTACCGCTATTCCGGAGACGGCTTACACGCCTCGTCCGAATGGGGGATGGCCGGCATCGACCAGCTGAACAGTGCCATCCCCAACTGCTACTACCGTATGCGCATGGGCGTGGAAGGTGGCGAACCGGGCACGACGGGACGGGCGAAGATCGTCGTCAAGACCAATCCCAGTTTCGGATACCGCGCATTTGGCGGCGTCTGGGCCAGATACCTGTACGTCGAGCCGTCCGTTTCGCCGGATCCGGATACCGGGACCGTGGATTTCCTGGAGATAGAGAAGGATGCCGTCGCCGACATCTCGCACATAGAGGTCGCGGGCAACCACCATCCCGCCCGCATACTCTTCCATGGCGGCACGCTCTTACGCAACAACGCGACATACGTGGATGCGCCGCTTGCCCCTCGCGAGGGGGCGACGTTGATCCTAAAGGGCGTTGGCGATGCGGCCATCGGGCTGAAGAAGTTGTTCCAGGAGGCAAACTTCACGGCCCGTCTCGGCGGCGTCGTGCGCATTGAAGGCAAGGATCTCCTGTTGACCAGCGAGGGACACAATCCGGAAGGCATATACGATTGGAACTTCCGTCCCTGGAACATCGGCGAAGAGGATCGAGTCGAGTGGCGGATCACGGGCGACATCCGCCTGTGCGTGAACACATGGCTCAAGATGGGCGGCGACAACCTTTTACCGAGCGGCCCCTCCACCGGTGGCGTCATACTCCAGTACGACCCGTCCTTGGTCGGCACGACCGTTGTGAATGAGATCAAATACTGCTGCCTCGACCTCAACGGCACGACGCAATGCGTGAACAGCGTGACGAGCACGGGCTCCGGGGACGCCATAGGCGTTGTCACGAACACCGCCTGGCGGACGAAATCCTCCACGCTCTGTCTCGGCACGGGCGGGGTCGATGGAACGCTGAACGCAAAATGCACGGCGAACGTCGCCATATCCAAGCAGGGGGAGTGCGTGCTTTACGTCAGGGACACCACAGGCGAGTCGCTTGACATCCAGGCGGGCGAGGTGCGGTTTAGCGGCGCAAGCTCCTTCACGAATGTCACGGCCGCGTCAGGCGCGTCCATGCGGGGTGAAGTCGCGATATCGGGAATGCTTGCCTTTTCCGCAGACGTCGATACGCAGTTGCTGGAGCCCGCCCTCTCCGCAGACGCCTACATGACGGTCTCCGGAGTTGCCACACAGACCGTCTCCACATTGTCGGTGGGTGGCATCGCAGTCAATCCGGGCGTATACAAGGCGTCGGATGCGGCCTGGCTGGCCGAAGGCACGGTCCTGGTCCTTTCGGCGGAAGGGTTTGTCCCGTCTGATGTCGAATGGGTCGCGGGCGGCAGTTCGGAATCCGCTTCCGACTCCGCAAACTGGTCTGCGGCGGCCGATTTCACGAAAGCCGTAAACCGGCCCGTCTTCGCGAAGTCCGGCACGAAGGCCGTATTGGATGGCGGGATGTGGAATTTCGCCGGGCTTTCGTTCGACGCGGCGGGCGGCTTCACGGTGTCGGCGGACGGCGCGGACAGCGGGATCCGCCTCTTCGGCAACATCGACGTCGCCGTGCCGGATGATGAGGCCGCGCATCCGTACGTGATCGAGGCGCCGACCGTAGTGTCCTCCGACCTGACCATCACCATCGCCAGCAACGTCACCGTCGCCATGACAGGCGGCCTTTCCGGCAACGGCAGCCTCACGATGACGGGCGTGAACGGCAGCGGGATGACGTACGGATACAATGATCGGGAAGGTGGGCTTGTGCTGGAGAATCCGCGCATTTCCGGCAAGATAGAGCATAATCTTGGCGGCGGATGGCTTACGCTCCGCGGCGATGTGGGATGTCCGGGAGACAAGAACGCGATCTATTTCGACTATTCGAGATATGTCAACGGGCACAACGGGGACAATGGCGTGTTCAACGGCTCGCTCACGGTGGCGGACGGCGTCACGTTCCACAAGCCCGTGGAGATCAGCGGCGTAGGGCAGATAGGAGGCCTGTCCGAAAGCTGGTTCCGCTTCGAGGCCGGCAGCACAAACGTATTCAGGGAACTGGTGAAAAGCTCCCCGAGCGTAACGTTCCGGGCGGGGAACAATGCCGAGGTCGTATTTGAGAAGGGGTGCTACGTGGAGTGGGGGAGCCTCTTCCTGAACGGAAGCGCCTATGACGAGGCTTCAGCCCCGTGCTATATCTTCAACGGCCCGGTGCGGCTTGATGCGCCTGTACGCCAGCTTTCCAGCTTCTACACGGTCAAATTTGAATTCCGTTGCGCCGGGTCGTATTCCAGGCTCTTCTTCGCGGTTGCGAAATCCATATGCACGTTTGGCGCCGACGAGGCCTTCACCGATACCGGGGTGCTGTTCTCCGATCCGGACGGCAGATTCGGGCTGGGGACGACGCGCCAGACGTTCAAGTGGATGTCCAGCGGGGCAGTAAAGGATTTCACGGCCGATGGCGGCCGGCAGTGGGGGACGATCTCCGGCACGGCGGCGACGCTCGCGATATCCCCCGGCGTTCCGGACGAAGGCATGCTGTCCGTGACGAACTGCGGTACGCAGATTACAGGCTGGGTGAAGCTTGTCAAGAGCGGCGATGGCTTCCACAGGCTTCTGGCGCGCGACTACGAGTCCTATGGCGACGTGGAGGTGTCGGGCGGGACGCTCGTCTTCGATCCCGGCGCGACGTGGCTCAACGGCACGAACGTGATCGTGAACGGGACAGGCACGCTGAAGACCGGGGCGAAAGGGACCTTTGGCAGGGATTGCGTACTCTCCGCGGATGGGGATGGATGGACGATCGACCTGACGGGCAACCAGCGCGTGTCGTCCTTCTGGGTTGACGGGGTGAAGATGCCGTCCGGCACGTACGGATCGTCCGCGAGCTCGGCGACCGACAAGACTCTTTCCACCCACTTCGCCGGGACGGGCGTCATAATGGTCCCGAACAAGGCCATGCGCATAGTCGTGCGGTAGGGGCGGGCCGCGGAATCCCGCGGCAACGGGGGCAGATGAATGAGCGGGAACGCATATCGAAAGTTGAGGCATGGGAAAGGAACGGTCATGGTCATGAGCAGGATTGGCATGCGTGCGCTGCGTTGCGCCGCCATTGCGTTGGGAATTGCCTCGGCGGCGATTGTCGCCAATGCCGGGCCGAACGTCATATTCGATACCGACATGGCAGAGGGTTGCGACGACGTCGGCTCGTTGGCCGTCCTGCACGCACTCGCCGACGATGGCAAATGCCGGATCATCGCAATGGGCACCTGCACACGCGACAACCAGTCCGTCGCCGCCGTGGAGATCGTCAACAGGTTCTACGGGCGAGGGGAGATACCCGTCGGATGTTCCAAGGAGATTGGCGTCGTAGGGACGCCGGGCGGGAACCCGGCGCGTCCCGGGCACCAGAAGTACGCTCGCCTCGCGGATGAGTATGCGGACTGGGTGAAGCACCGCAACTCCAACGATGCGCCGGACGCCTGCGACGTGTACAGGAAGGCGCTCGCGTCCGCGCCGGACAACAGCGTGGTGTTCATCTCCACGGGGTTCATGACGAACATGCGCCGCCTGCTGGAGACGAAGGGGGATGCCCACTCTCCGCTTGACGGCCGCGCCCTTGTCTCGAAGAAGGTGAAGGCCTGGTACGCGATGGCCTGCAGGGACGGGAAGCGCCGCGAGTACAACGTGATGCACGATGTCGCTTCGGCGAAGATTGCGTTCGCGAAGTGGCCTTCTGCGATCTTCTGGGCCGATTTCGACCTCGGGGCCGGGATATGTTCCGGGCGCAGGGTCGCCGAGACCGCCTACGGATTTCGCAATCCCGTGAAGGACGTGTTCTCGTGGAGCCTGCCGAGCCGCGAGGCGGTACTCGCGAAGGGCAAGGGGGGAGGGCTCGGGGGAAGATCGTCGTGGGGCGGGATGGCTGTCCTCGCGGCGGTGGATGGCGTGCCCCGGTACTTCTCTGGCGAGAGCGGCGTCTACAGGATATTGGACGATTCCGGCACGACCGAATGGTTCCCGGACAAGAACGGCCGAACCCTGCGTCTCGTCTCCGCGGCGGGGCGCCAGCACAGGGTATACAAAGGCCACAACTACGGCGCGATCCTCGACGAGCTCATCGCAAGGATCCCGAAATGCCGCAGGGACGACGAGACCATCACGGCGTACAGGCAGTACAGGCTCGAGAGGACCGGCACGGGGGTCCGCATGGCGCACAGGGGAAAGACGCTGTGGAACCTTGAGATAGACAACCCCGAGGGGCGCCCGTTCTTCCATCCGCTGACGCTTCCCTCGGGGCGGACGCTCACGGACTTGCGGCCGAAGGATCACGTGTGGCATCTTGGCTACTGGTTCTCGTGGAAGTACGTCAACGGGGTCAACTACTGGGAGCCTGCGGATGCGCAGCGCAAGGGGGCGGAGCCGGAGGGGCGGACCAGGGTGGTGAAGAAGTCGGTCGGGATCGATGGGCTGGACTGCAATGTCCGCCTGGAGCTCGAGTACGGCCCCCGCAGCGGGAATGCCACGGTCCTTGAGGAGACGCGGAACATCACCGTCGATCCGCCGGACCGGAACGGCGGTTACACGATCACCGTCCGCCATGCGTTCAAGGCCCTCGCCGACGTGACGCTCGGCCGCACTCCGCCGCACGGCAGCGCGGCCGAGGGGAAATGGGGCGGCGGGTACGCCGGCGCAACGCTGAGGCTTGCCCCGGAGGCCGCGGCCTCGTTTGGGGTGCAAGGCTACGGCGGCGGCGACTCGCCCGCCCGATGCACCGCGTCGGAAACGAAGTTCATCGATTTCACCGATCCCGCCACGGGCGAGGGCGTGACGTTCACGCAGCTCAAGGCGCCGCCCTCCGGGAAGTTCTACGTGTGGCCGGACAAGCGCATGATAAACCCATCCCCGGTGTATGACGCTCCGCTGTCCCTGAAGAAGGGCGAGATGCTCGAGCTCGCCTATAGGCTGGCGGTCCATGCGGACAAGTCCGTAAAGGGGACGCTTGCCCGGCGTCCCGTGGAGCCGATGGATCGCGGGCTCGTGGCGTCAGTCTCTCCGCGTGGGACGTACGTTTCGTGGAGGATGCTCGAGACGGACGCCAGGGACGTAGGGTTCGATCTCTGGCGCAAGGACGGCGGCAGGGTCGAGAAGGTGAATGCGGCGCCGATCGTGCAGACGTCCGACTTCTTCATGCCCGGCTACACCAACGCCGCCGCGCTGTATTCCGTGGACGGCAAGACGTTCTGTCCCGTGCGCCGCGTGGGCGGCATAGACGTGCCGTACGTCAGTTTCAGGCTGCAGGACACGAACGCGACGGTCTCCGCCGTGGCCGTAGGCGACCTGGACGGGGACGGCGCGTACGATTACGTCGTTAAGACTCCATCGGGCGGCACCGACCCGTGGGACCTCGTATGGAAGCCGGCGCCGGACACGCACAAGATAGAGGCGTACGGTTCGGACGGGCGCTTCCTGTGGCGGCGTGACATGGGGTGGAACATCGAGATGGGCATCTGGTATCTCCCGATGGTCGTCGCGGATCTCGACGGCGACGGGAAGGCGGAGGTCGTCGTGAAGTCCGCCCCACTCTCCCCCGACTTCCGCGATCCGGACGGAAGGGTGAATGACGGGCCGGAGTTCCTGACCGTGCTCGACGGGATGACGGGCGAGATCCGCGCGCAGACGCCGTGGATCCCGCGCGGATGCCCGGACCCGATCTCCGACTACAACCACTTCAACTCGCGCAACCAGATTGCGATCGCGCATCTCGACGGCAAGACGCCGTGCGTCGTGATAGAGCGCGGCACGTACGGGCTGATGGTCGTGGAGGCCTACAGGTTCACCGGGACTTCCCTGGAGCGCATATGGAGATTTGACAACGAGTTCCTCCCGCGCCGGTTCAAGGGGCAGGGGGACCACGCCTGCCTGTGCGAGGATGTGGACGGCGACGGGTTCGACGAGGTGCTGATCGGGTCGCTGACGCTGGACCACGACGGAACGGTGCTGTGGTGCAACGGGCGCGGGCACTCGGACGCGCACTACTACGGCGACATAGACCCCAAGCGTCCGGGCATGGAGCTCTTCTTCGTCTACGAGACGAGGCAGCGCAACGGCGGCGGGCTGCTCATGGCCGACCCCGTGACCGGGGAGGAGATATGGAAGCTCCCGGAGGAGACGTTCCACGTGCACGGCAGCGGCATCTGCGCGGACATAGATCCCGCGCATCCCGGCCTTGAGGTGTATGGGCAGGAGGCTGTGCAGAACAGCGCCACGCTGTCGAAGACCAACACCCATCAGCGGAGCGACAACCGGTGGCTCTACACGGCGGCCGGCGAACTTCTCTGCGCATACACGAACTGCACGTTCGGATACGGATTCGGCTGCCGCACTGTGTTCTGGGACGCAGACCTGCAGCGGGAGATGCTTCGGGGCGGCGGCAACATGATGGACCACGAGGGGAACTTCGTCTCTCCCCGGCTTCCGGGGTCAGCGATGCTCGTTGCGGATCTTCTCGGCGACTGGCGCGAGGAAATCGTAGCCGCGGTGAGGGGCGAGATCCGCATATACTCCACCGACATCCCGGCGATGGACCGCCGCGTGTCGCTGATGCGCGACCGCTCGTACAGGTCGCGCATCACCATGGAGACGTCCGGCTACGGACAGCAGCCGATCCTGGGATACGTGCCTTCGGCGACCGCTCCGGGCCTATCCCTCCGGCTCTTTGAGTTCGCCCGTCGGATCAGGCTTGACGTGAACGCCCCGCTCGACGCGCCGTTGAAGGGTGTGCTCGCCGTGGATGGGATGCCGGAGGGATGGACGGTAGATTTCGGCGAGAGGGAGATAGACCTGCCGCCGGGCGGGCACTGGAAGGAGGATCTGCGGATCAGTCGCAAGCCGTGCCCCAAGGGCAGGTTCGATTTCCGCGCCACGCTACGCCGCGAAGGGTTCCCGCCGCTTGTGCTGAACCAACCCCTCTTCCTTTAGCGGAGTGCCTGCACCCCCGCGATTCGTCAAGGTTCTTCAATGGCCAACAGCCTCGATGTTGTGCTATAATCATGGCCATGAAAAACAACTGTGTATTCTGCGCGATCGCCGAAGGCGAGATCCCGTCGTTCAAGGTCTACGAAGATGACCTTGTGCTTGCATATCTTGACATAAATCCATTCACGAAGGGCCATGCGCTTGTGATCCCCAAGGCGCACACGTCCGGGCTGCTCGACACTTCGGACGAGACCCTTGCGTCAATCATTTCACGAGTCAAGAAGGTCGCGTCCCACCTGAAGGCGAGCCTGCCCTGCGACGGGTTCAACATCCTGCAGAACAACGGCGAGTCCGCCGGCCAGACCGTGATGCACCTGCATTTCCACATCGTTCCGCGCTACGGGAAGTCGGCAGAGATATCATTCGCGAACCACAAGGCCGACATGAAAGAACTCAAGGCCCTTGCGGAGCGTCTGCGCATGCCGTGATTCGTGGTACAATCATGACATAGATGAATGCCGCCTTGTGACTTCCGCTTGCGGCTGTTGGGCTTTGAACGGAGGAGATGCATGAAGAAGAGATTCGGTACGCATATCGGCATTGGCGGCAGGGCTTCCCTTGGACGCATCCTCGCGCTCGTTGCCATGTCGGCGCTTTGCGGCGCCATACATGCCGGAGCCGTCGCCGTGCATCCGCAGCAGGCCACGCCGTGCGTCTGCACCGAGTCCGCGACAAACGTTGTCTTCAACCTCGGCGGCAACGTCCGGGAGATGACCCTGCGCTTCGTCCTGCCGGACGGCTGCGCCTCCAACTGCCTGCAGGTCGCGTTCGGGCGCGACGCTGACGGGGACGGGGTCCTCGACGTCGGCGAGACGGAGACGCTGTACGGCTGGCGGAATGGGCGGCGATTCGCGGAGGGTATGTCCGATGGCGTCAGGATCGAGGAATTCGGCGGGGATGGCCCCCGCTCGTTCTCGGTGAACCTCAGGCTACCGAGGGGCGGCAGCCCCGGCCGCTTCTCCGCTACGGATGACGGGGGCAGCGCCGTGCTGACGAACCTATCCGTATCGTCGCACGAATGGCTGTGCCGCCCCGGCTGGAACATGATGCGCGTGACGCGGCGGGGCCCAGGCGTCCCTGTGGAGTGGCTGACCTGCGATCTCCGCCACAGCTTCTTCGCCGTAACGGTCAGATGACACGATGCTTGCCGTCGGGTCGCGCCAGACGGTTCGGCGAATTGTGCATACGTCAAGGGTAGCGCAATGGAATGGAATCAGTGGCCGCATCGTTCAGCTTAAGGTTCAGTGATGTCATGATAACGAATGCATGGACGCTCATTCTCGTTTCCGGCCTGGCCGCATCGGCCATCGCGTGGCTCGCCGCGCTCATGAGCGAGAGCGGCATCCGCCCGTTGCGCGGCCTCGTCGCCCTGATCAAGGCCCAGCCGAATGCGGGGCGCATCCTCATCGGCGCGGCCTTCGCCTCCGCCTGGATCGTCGCCGGCGCGAAGCCCGGCGGCACGCGCAGTGGCGACGGCGCCCGGCACGGAGACGTTAAGTCACGAGGGGAATGCAGTGGCGACGGCGCCCCCGCCGTCGCAGGGGGGACGGCGGCCACGGAC
>CAKULV010000041.1 GCA_934667425.1 uncultured Kiritimatiellota bacterium
TTCACTGTGAAGGCATGACAGGACATTGACAACCTCATACTGCGCAGAGGTCAATTCCTTGCGGTGTTCTTTAAGAGCGCTCATAATTCCCTCGTGGATTGGAAACGCATACATTATACCACAATCAGCCCCGAAACGTTGGAGAGCTTGCGTTGGAACAGATCATTTCACAACAGTGCGAATCTTCCATTCCCATGCTAAAACTCTAGCTTGGGGAGCGAGGCGACAATCTTCTGCGTTTCGACGCTCATTTGGATGACTCTGCTCACAAGGTCGAGGATATAGCGCGGGTTGTCGCTCCACAGATTGGGGTCGTTGACAATGCCCGAATCGGCGTTCGTGGTGACGGCATAGCGTTCCATGACCCATTCAATCGCCGATTTCCCGTTCACGACATACTCGTAGGCCGCCATCGGGATGTTCTCGATCTTGACGGAATCGTTGAAGAGAATTGTTCCCTTGTCGTCTTTTGACGGAAAACGCATCTTCGAGACCTTCGGATTGTTCGTCTTGTCGCCTGTGATGATCAACTGGCTACAAAGCGGTCCCGTTTCATAATTCAGATGGAGATCGGCAAGCTTGCGGCCGGCCTTTACGAAAGCCTTGAAGTCTTGCGCCGTTGCTACAAGAGGGATCCGTGCCAGCGTCTTCTTCAAGTCGGAGGAAAACCGTTTGCGATAGTCTGGACTGTGCAATAGGCCATAGACGTAGAAGAAGACATCTTCATGCGTCACTTTGGGACCGTATTCTTCACGTGCGCGCTGAAGAATGAAATCGCTTATACCGGAATGCCGTCTATAATCCTCGTTTCCCTTGTCAAACAAAGAAAGTTCGTTTTTCTCGTACCAATAGAGCGGGAAGCACTGGCTCTTCCCGATCAATTCAAGATCGGGAATGGTATCGACAATGATACAGGAGAACTCTTTTGTCACCCCCACGCCCGAAACGCAGATTACCAAGTTCCTGCTTTGAGGGCTCGGGAAGAGACGGGGAATCTGATAGGTTCTTTCCAGTATTGGCTTGTAATTGAAGAACATCTGTTTACAAAATGGGCGATACATCGCTGTCGTGATGCATTCCGGGTGGCAGTGCAGACGGATGTGCTTCAGGACACCTTGTTTCAAAGAATCTGACCAACTGATTTTCTGCGCGTCGAACTCAAACTCGGCTTTGTTCGAGTCTTGTTCAAATTTGTGGACATGGTTATTGTAGAAAAGGCGCATTGAGGATCTACGCGCGACACCGGGCGGCTATTCGATGCGCAGGGTGGAAAATTCGATAGTGTGTGGACGTTCTGGGCCATTCGGGAATAGCCATGCCCCCAACGAAAGGGCGACCTTCACCAATCGCCTTGCATCGAGCGTCGGTTCCTGCGGCGGCGAGCCGCATTCCTTCCAATGCGAAAAATGGCGAAAGGATTCAATCGGCATACGGATGTCGCGCCACGCCGTCGTAAGATTGACCGTACGCCCCCACGGACGCCCCGCATCATCGTACAGGACGAGTTCAACCTTGGTCGTATGTGCCGTCGCCGCACGCAAGCGGACGACAACCGTCTTAGGACGTGCCGCATCGGGAAACGTCGCGCGAAATGCGCTTCCGTCCAACGGTTGACGGAACTGGAAGAACCCTTTCCCACCCTTGAACGCCGCGACGTGCAAACGATATGCGGGTGAGCCATCCGCATCCTGCGCCCGCTCATGCCACGCATTGCTTCCGCCAAACAGCCAAGCGTTCGCCGCACGTTCCGGATCGAACAGGTTCCAATCCGCAGACCGTGCGCAGACATCAACCGTTCCAGTCGATCCAACCGTGCCACCCCTGCCCTTCGCCACAACCTGTACCTGCCAACGACCTGGCGTCAGCGTCCCCGCCGCAAGTCGGACGGTTCCATTCTGCACAGGTCGGCGCACGATCTTGCCCCGACCGTTCACGAACGAGAGTTCCGCACCCGACGCAAAAGCCGTCGGACAGTCAATCGCAGTCTCACGGTCAGCCCGGATCTGTCGTGGGATGCGTGGCCCAGCCAAGACCGTCGATACGAGCGGCGGCATGACGAAGCGTGGGCCATGAGTCCCAGCTGGCGCAGGAGCGATCTTTCCCCCGCGTTCGAGCACATAGTCGCCTGGAGTTATCTCAAGCACGAAACGGTCGCCAAGATCCGGCAGGTTCACCGCCAGCTTCACCTTCCGATCAAGCGCTGCGACCTTGACGCCAGGCGCACCTGTGAACGGATCGGCCACGCGAAAGATGTCCGGATATAGCTGAAGACGCCATTTCCCCGGAGCCAACCGATCAAGGAAATATGCACCCGTACCCTCTGAGTCAACGACTGTCGAACGCCCGACGCCCCAGACGTGCCGCAGTTTCGACGGATCCGGCGGCGGCGAAAGTGCGCCGTTTGTGTAGTAATAGACATCGTCCGACGCCAGCTCGGCGCAGTCGCGCGTCCCGTCGATCCGGAACGGCGGCGCGACGAGCGTGTTCGTGACGGTCCCATAGGACGTAAAGCGCGGTACGCGGCGAAAGATTTCCGCCCCGATGGACATCGCGATCGCCTTGCCGGGCGTGTAGGCGAGATTGAGGTAATGCGTGCGCGTCGCGGCGTTCTCGGACGCGAGCGGCAACTCATCGTACTGGAACATCGCCGCCGTCTGCATGCCAACGCTGCGGAACATCATGGCCAACGCCGGCACGAGGTACGTCGCGCAGGTGTCGGCGGAGTCAAACTCGTAGACGATGCGCGCCTTGCCCGTCGCGGCGGCATTTGTGACGGACACGAACGGCACGATGCGGGCGATATCGGGCGGTTCCGTCTCACATCCATGCTGGATGCCAGTCGGATAGGCGCTCGCCGTGATGCCGTCACCTCCCGTCCATCCGCATCGCAAAGCAACCCGTTTCCCTCAATGATCTGCGCGAGTTCCGCACGGGCGGCACGAAGGGCCTTCGGATCGCGCACGTATGTCCTTAGCCCCGTCGTCACGCGACGGATCGCTGCGGCGGTCGCGGCAGGATCCTTTGCGGACGCCAACTGTAGCCACTCGTAGTCCTCCACCGCATCGCGCATAGAGGCAAGACGCAGACCAGGCAGAACGTGGTCGCGACCTGGATATGTCATCACGCCATCCCCCGGCATGTCGAACGGCGACCGGGTGTTGATGTCGAAGAACACATCCGACTCGTCGAGCGGGCTATCGATCTTGCTCCAGAAGTTCACCGCCCAGAAGAGGTATCCTTCGGCCCGGTGCGCGAACGTCTGCCAACCGACGAGCACACGCGCCTCTATCGGCGGATATTCGAGTGACGAGAGGTTGGGATATGGAAAAAGCGGACCACAACACGTGTACCACCATACGCGCTTGCCCTGCTTCCTGAGCCAATCTGTCGTATCGTCCTTCCAGACCTGCGTACTCGGCACGTAGATGTCTGCCGACAAAGCCGCGACCGCATTGCTCGCAAGCGATCCCTTCGCGATGTCGCGGTAGAGCATCGCCGAGGTGATGAGGTCGAGACCGAGGTCTCGTTTCAGCTTCGGATAGAGCTTCTCGATCGTCGGATAGTATTCCTTCGTCCGCTCGTCGAAGCCGTAGACGGCGGCCATCCTGTCGAGGCCATGCCGCCGCAATTCGGCCACGTATGGCGTGAGCGAATTGGTGAACCACGAGTAGAAGCTTTCAGATGCGAGCTCCTTTGGCGAAGAGAGGAGCGTCCATGGCGCGTTCGGGTTCGGCCGCACGAGATTCTGGACCGTAAAGTAGTTCATGCCGCGCGACCGCGCATACAGGAGGTCGTCTATATCAGGCGGAGACGTCCGCGTAACGTCGTCAGGGTTCAGCCTATGGTCGAGCATGATGTTCCACGCGGCGCGTTTCATGGCTCGGAAGCGGCCGGGGTAGAGCTTGCGCAGAAATCCGTCCATCATCGCAACGCCCGTCCGAAGCCCAAACGTCTGTGGCAGCGCGAAATTGCGCACCGTCACTTCGACGGGAATCTCGCCGGGAAGCGGCTTGCCGCCAGCGACAAACCGCACCGAACCGCGATAGGTTCCCCGCGCGGCGTCCCGCGATGCGGCAAACGTGACAAGCGCGTCCTGGGTCATCCCCTTGCGAACGTGCATAGCCCCGGCAGGCAACAGAGGGTCTGGCACCCACTTTTCGCCGGCGTGATGGCTGTCGGGGTGGTGATGGTACTCTGGCGGAAGCGGCACATAGCCCTGCCGTTCCCACACTATCGACCCCGGGAAAGCGCGTCCCTCTTCATCCCGAAATTCTCCTATCGCCACTTCAACCGCACCCAATTCCCGCGCCACGCCAGTCGAAAGCAACGCCTGGAAGCCCTCTCGTTCGCCACGCGCAATATCCAGCCGTACAGTTTCCTGCCGATGCGCGTCCACCGGGAACGTCAGCGGCGTCACGATCGACATCGAGTCCGCCCACCAGACCCGCGTCGCATCGGCCTTGAGCGGATTCGCCGGACGAAACGACGATGGCGACTCGGTGCGTCGCTTCCATGCAGCTTCCTTTCTGCCAAAGACAAGTTCCCACACGTCGTCCGCATCGGCGAACGGCAGACAGGTGCGCCGCTGTGTAGCCAGCACCGTGCCTGTCGGCGGAGCTGCACGTTCGACGAAGACGTTGCGGAACTCGGCCTTGCCCGAACCATGCCGCAGGAACGCCGCCACGTCGATGGACTTCACCGGCTTCGCCGGACAGAACACGTTGGCCGTCTTCTCCCAGTCGTGCGTGCCGCCCGTCCACTTCGCCCACTTCTGCCATGTCGAGGTGCCGTCCGTATAGTGTATGTCCAGAAACACGCAGTAGTCCGAGGCATACGCCCCCTCGGCGCGGGATTCGCCGCCAAACCAGATCGGATCCGCCGTAGGCTTCTCGTACGTGAGCGTCGTAGAGTAGCTGCCCCTCACTCCCTCGAACAGCATCGCCGCCAACAGAATCGAAAGCGTCATCGCATCACCTTGCCATTTCTCAACGCAGGATCACCCGACAGCCCAGACTCCCGATCCGCAACCACAGCGCATTGTCCCGCACCCGGAAGCGCACCGGCGCGACACCTGTCACCGTCCAGCCGGAGAAGTCCGCCGGCGTTTTCAGCGTTCGCCCGCGAGCGACGGGGATCTCGACCAAGCCTCCATGGTAGTCTGTTATATCCACCCTCGCCATCGTCGGCAACACGACCGTGCCGCTTGCCGCATCGACACACGGCTCGTCCGTACCGTCGCCCCTGAACGCAAGGGCAGCACCCTCTTGAATCGGGAACGTCGCCGAAGGGAATCCTTCGCCGACCGTAAGGCTCTTCGCGGCCGTGACGCGCCCATCATATTCCCGACCATCTCCTGTTAGCGCCAACGCATCCGCGCCATGGATATCGCCATGCCCTTTCAGCGTTCCATTGAACGACGAGGTGCCGCTGACAGTAAGTTTCGCCCATGGGAGCGACAGGGTGCCATCGCCAGCCAGCGAGCCAACCGTCTGACTGTGCCCTATCTCCAGCTCGCCACGACCCGCGACCGTGACATTCGCCGCAGACGACAGCACATTGTCGTTCGACATGCCCGCGTTCGCGTTCTCACGGACAATTTCACGGACTTCCGCCGCCGTAAGGGCCCGGTCGTAGAGGCGGCAGTCATCTACGTATTCGGGGAATGCGGCCGCAGTGATCGGATTGTAGCCGAGGTAGAGGCGAGGGGCTGTCCCCACGTCAGAAATCACGTAGTTCGTCCACTCAAGCAACGTTTCGCCGTCCCAGTAGACGTGCAGGGTCTTGGCCGTCTTGTCGTAGACTACGGCAAAGTCCTTCCAGCCTGCGCGTTGCCCTTCGCCGCCCAGCGGGAAGGCGATGCCGTTGTCCTTCCAGCTCCATCCGAACGCCACCACTTCGGCAAACGGCTTCCAGTTGCACCAGGCGAGCTTGAGGTACTTGCCCTCTTCGGCAGAACCGAGGAAAAGGCATCCTGCCCGATTCTCGACCGGACGACTCTTCGGCATGACACGAACAGTGATCGAAAAGCCCTGCGTAAGATCCAGCCCTGCGGGGATATCCATCTGCCGTCCAGAATCTGCGCCGTCGATCTGCGCCGCCCGACCGTTGACGCCGGGGCAGGTCGACGCATCCACCGTTGCGGCATCCAAGGGATCGTCAAACGTCCAATGGGCAATCGGCGCCGTCTGTCCGAAGGTGTCGGCCGTGCCGATGTTGCCGCGAGTACGGCAATCGACCTCTATCTCATCCGCCGTCAAGGCGCGGTTCCAGATCTGGATGTTGTCCATGTCGCCGTGGTAAAGGTTGCGGATCTGGTCGTTGTGCGTCACGCGTGCGCCGAACCGCCAACTGCCGCGCACGTAGAAATGGTAGTCGGTATTCCGCTTGCGTTCGTAGAAGAGCGCACCGTCCAGCCAAACCCGGTGCAGGCGCGTCGCCGCGTCATAGCAGAACGCGAACTGGTGCCAGTCGCCGTCGAACACGTCCGTTCCATTTGGCACGGGTAGCGTGACACCATGTAGGGCGTTTTCCTCAAAACCGCTGATGGTGATCGTGTTGGTGGACGCGAAGCACATCCACGCCATGCCTCGGTCGGTGGGATCCTCATTGGTCGGCCAGCCGTTGTAGAACAGTTCCATGCCCGTGCCTCGCCTATCCGCGTGTGTGCCGTCCATCGTCGTCCTGTCTGGACGGATCCACATGACGACCGTGAACGAGTTTGTCAGTTCAAGGATATCCGCTCGCGTCGTCCCCTCATTGGCGGTCGTGATGCTCTGCTTCGTCGCGGCATCGAAATCGAAATGTGCGCATCGCCCGCCGCCCGCGCCGTCCGCCGCGAAAGACGGAAGCGTCGTGTTGAAGTGTGGGATCGTCGCAAGCGCAACGCCTGGCGTAACGTCTCGTGGATTCGCCCCGTCTGCGTCATCGTCAAAAGTGTAGTACGCGACAAGGCCATCCGCCGCCCGGTATGGACGTGTCGTCACGACCTTCCCGCCAGTCACGTTCAGCGTCGCGAAATCGTTCGCGCCACCGAGTTCAAGCGTGTAGCCATCCGCACCGTTCACCGCCAATGTTCCTTCACCCGTAATCGGACTGTTGACGACATCCTTTGTCCCTGCCGCACCCGCTACGGTCAATGCCGCATTCGCCGCGACGGAAACGCCGCCCGCCGCGTTGGTGGCGACGAGCGAGCCGAAGACCGCATCGCCATACATGTTCAGCCTGCCGTTGCGAACTCCCCGATACCGACTGCCATCCGGCGCTCGAACCGGCATTGCCGGAGTACCGAGGTGAAGATCACCGTTCGCGGGCACGAATGTCATCGGCCCGCAAGCATCCGCGAATCCGCCCGTTAGCCACGTCTGGTAGCCATAGCGCGTTTCGATCGTGCCGGACGTGGCGATTTCCGCCGCGTTGGTGACGAGTTCCGGCACCCGCATCGTGAGGCGGTGTCCGCCAAGGCGCATCGTGGCCCCCGTCACGCCCGGCGCCGTCGCCACATGTCCGAACGGCCTATCCTGCCGCATCTCGAACACGGACGCGTCGCTATCCAGCGTAATCTGCGCAAGGGCGACGCCGTAGGCCGATCCTTCGGACGTCCAATCCTCGCCGACGACAAACGTAAGGTCTCGGATGAAAAGACGCAACACCGTCTCATGCGAAAAGAACCCGTTCACGATGAACGTTCCACCGCCACCGAGGTATACATACGACTGGTTCCATCCTCCGACGAATTTCGCCCGGAAGTCCACTACCGTTCCGGACGGCACAACGACCTGCGGATAGATGTATGGCGAGGCATTCGACATCACAAGGTTGAGGATGCACTTGTCTGTGGCCGACCTGATCGTGACCGTACCCTGGTTCGCGCCGAAGAGCAAGCCGCCAACGTAAAGCGTCCCCGCATAGTCTGCAACAAGAGTTCCATCCGCCGGGAAGTCCACCAGATTCCACGCCGGTGCATCCTTGTTTGTCGCTTCCGTCGGCGGCGTCCAGTCCCCGCCAGTAGCGAAGTCCTTCCAGTTTGCCGCGTTGTTCCAGTTGAAATCCCCGCCGGCACCGGTCCAGATGTTCGTGTGGCTTGGATGCGCCGCCCATATGGGAAACGCCGCGATTGCCGCCGTCAGCGTCAGAAGAATCCGTTTCATGTGCCCCTCTCCTTTCGTTTCTCGTTTCGTTCCCTTTTCAGTAGCGCATCAGGAGATCCAGCATCTCGCGGTCCAGCCTGTGTCCGCGCCAGTCCTCGTAGTCCACGTCCTTGCGGTTCGAGTCCATCACGCCCGTCTCGCCGCGGATCTGCCATATCGCCCAGCCCATGCCGCGCTCGCGGAAGAGCTGCAGATAGTCCTCCAGCAGCGCGAGGTGGATGTTGTGCGGCGTCTCGTTCTGCGCCCCGAACTCGCCGCAGAACGCGAGGACGCCCTTCGCCATCGCGTCCTCCCACGGACGGATCACGCCCCGGTAGAGATACTCCTTGCCGGGGTCGCGGTAGCGGGCCGGCGACCACGTGCCGTCCGCCTCGACGGGGAAGAACCCCTTCGCCTCGCCCGCCCAGCCCTTGAGCCGCTGGCGGAAGTTGACCGGCGGCGCGAAGCGGTTGTAGAACGGCATCGCGACCCGGTTCTTCCCGTCGGCGGACGCATAGCCGATCGTGCGCAGGTTGCACCAGTCGCCCGACACACAGGAGATCGTGACCGCCTGCTCGCCCGCCGGGACATCGAACTTCCAGGTGCCGGCGTAGTTCCCCTGCGACATCTTCCACTGGGGGAAGTACTTCACGTCCCGCCAGAGCGCGTCGCCTTCCTGCGGTCGCAGTTCGAGGCGAGCGAGCTCGTTCGCGCCCGACGCCGCCACGAGCGTACAGTGCGCGGACACGCGCCCGGGGCGGATCTCGAAGCGTCCCGGCCCGTAGACCGTAAGCACAAGCGGCGCGGCGAGTTCGGGCTTGGCGGGCCCGGCGATGACGCCGGCCGGCGCGAGGCCGCTGAGCGGCCACTGCGGCAGCGGCTGCGGTCGCCCCTCCTTCTCCGCCGTCCACCACGAGACCTCCTCCGGCAGGTAGCCGCGCGTCGACTGGCCGATGTCCGGGCGGCCGAAGAGCGCGACGCACGGATGCCGGTCGCCGCCCATCGCGTCCACGACGACGAACCGGTCGGGCGTGACGGCGCGGATCACGTCCGTCACCGCCGTCATGACCCGCGCATACGTCGCCTCCGGGATCACCGGCGGCTCGTTGACTGGGTTGAACGAAAGGCATTCGGCCGGCACGTCGCGGTAGCGTTCGGCAAGGAACCGCCAGTGCTTCTGGAACACGCGCTCGGTCTCGGCGCTGTCCCAGAGGGACGCCGGCTCCGGCTTGCCGCCGGCCACAGTGTAGCCGGGCGCGCGGTGGAGGTTCACCATGAGGTGGATGCCGTACTTCCGCCCCAGCGCGATGCCCCGGTCCAGGAACGCCAGCTTCTCCGGCGCGATCGACTCCCAGTCGTCCGGGTTCGCGAGCCACCGCCGGTAGCTGAGCGGCAGTCGCGCGAAGTTGAAGCCGAACTCCTTCATGAAAGCAAAGTCGTCCTCGGAATACTCGATCCAGCCATCCCGCCAGTGTCCGTCCTGGAGGTTGAAGCCGCGCCAGCGTTCCGTCGGCCGCCAGACCGCCGCCGAAGCGGAGGCGAGCGCACTCGCGCACATGACTGCAAAAAGGAATCGTCCGTCCATTTTCATCACCTCACAATCAGCAAAGTGCCCCATTCCCGCACGAGGCAGATCTGGCGTCCCCTAACCTTCAGGCTCCACCCCCGCAAAGAGAGTGCCACGCCTGTGGCCGCCAGCATGAGAGATATGCGTTTCATTTGTCCTGTTCCTTTCATTGACTCGCTTAAACCATATTCGGCAGATATGCCCCGAATGCGACCAGCTTCCGCTGGAGGGTCCTAACATCAATGGCATGGACGTCGCCATAACCGTCCGCCGCCATCGCCGCGGCAAAGCCTGCCGCCTGTCCCGTCAGGTAGCACGCCGGCATCACGCGGATCGAAGCCTGCACCTTCTGGTCTGTCGAAACGCACCGACCCGCGACGAGCAGGTTCTTCACGCCCTTCGCGCAGAGGATGCGATACGGTATGCCGTAGCTTTCGCCCTTCCTGTACTTGTAGAGGCGGTCGAACTCCTCGCGATGCCGCTCGTACGCCGCCTTGTCCGCACTGGATGGATGAATGTCGATCGGATAGGCGTAGCGACCGATCTCGTCAGGGAATACCGCACGCTTCATGTAGTCTTCGAGCGTCATCACGTAGTCGCCGCAGATGCGCCGCGTTTCACGCACGCCCATCAGCGCGGCCGTTTCGACGAGACGCACGTTCTCAAGGCCGCGCTTCAGGTATTCGCGGAAGTACCGCTGGTACTCCTGCATCGATTCGCGGCCGCGCAGATATCCCTTCGTGAGCGACCGCTCGTCCGTGCCGTCAAGGCCGAAGACGTGTCCGACGTTCGCAGTCGCGTAGCCGTCAGGGAACGCATAGAGCCCGGTCATGTGCAAGTCCGGCTCCTTGAAGAGCCCGTCCGCCGCCGCACGAGATAGCTCCGCACCGAACGGCTGAGGCCGACGTGGCGCTTCCTTCCTCCACCGCGCCCAGTCGATGCCGTCCCACGCCGAGAGAAGCGATGCCGGCATCATGTGTCCAGCCGTGTCACCCTTCTCGAACGGCACGCCGGCCTGCACGGCGACGTCGCCATTGCCCGTCGCATCGACGAATACCTTGGCCTTGACGGCCCATACCCCGCTCTGTGACGCGCAGACCGCGCCGCGAATCGCGCCATCCTCGACGATCACGTCGATCACCTTTGTGTGGAACAGGAAGTCGGCCCCCGACTCGACCATCACCCGGTCGTACTCGCGCTTGACGACCTCGAAGTCGAAGGCGTGGCCCTGCCCGGACATGCCGCCAGCCGTGCGCAGACGGTCGCGGAAGCGAGTGCCGAATCCACACGCGAGGTCGCGTACACCATCACCCCACTGCATAAAGAGCGGCACACGCGCCGCCGTCCCCATGCCGCCGAAGCACGAGAAGCCCTCGGCAAGGAAAACACGCGCCCCTGCCGCGCGCGCAGCCACCGCCGCCGCGACACCGGCCGCCCCTCCGCCGCATACCATGACATCCGTCTCGATCTTGACGGGCAGACGACGCTCATACGCAATTTGCCGCGCGTCCAATTTGGCGGATTCGGCCTTGGCACCCTGCGGCAACCCCGCGCCCACGGCGGCCACTGCCGCCCCTTTCAGAAAATCACGTCTGTTCATGGCATGTCCTTTCTGTTGAATGAATTGCATTCCGTTCATTTGCTGTCCTCATCGCGGACGGCGGCTTCGTTTGGTTCGAGTCAGGCCCGATTTCCCCCAACATGAGGTTGCGGAAAGCATCGATGTCCGCATCAGAAAATCCGCAGCTTTTGACGTAGGCCGCCGCGCGATCCGCCAGACACACACCGGGATAGCGATCCAAAAGCTGCGACAAAGCCGCGATCTTTCGGTGCGTAAAGCCCTCGTATGTGTTGTAGAGGACTGTCGCCTCCCAGTCGGCAACCAAATCCGCCTCCGCAACGCCCAAAAGCGCATTCAGCAGATAGGAGACCGTTCCCGTGCGGTCGGCGCCGGTAATGCAATGGAACACGAGCGGCAAGTTCCGCGCGTCACTGACTGTCCTGAACACCTTGGCGAATGCCGCTTTCGCATCCGGCCTGTCCATCTCGCCATAGGCGCGTGATGATGCCTGCACCCACGCCACGCCATCTCCAAGCGGCGAACCCGCCATCCCATACGTCTCCCATTCGTTGCGTAGGTCAAGATCAGTGCGCACACCCGTCACACGACGAATCTCCGCCGCCGTCCCGGCCCCGAAGCGAGGTGACGCCGGACGCCAAGCCGTACGATCTGCGCCACCGTCCGTCGAGTTGTCGTTGAACCCTGCGCTTCGGTAAATAAGCCCCTGCTTCACACGCCGCCCCGACAGGCCTTTCCATCCGCCGAGATCGCGTAGATTATAGACTTGCGGCAGACTCAAGATGCGAGGACCATCCGCCGACACGGAAAAACGCCCTTCCGCCTCGACTTCGCCGCCAAACGTCTCACAGCGGACTGTCCAGCGATACGTCGAGTCCAGTTTCAAGTTGTTCACTTCCAGTCGCTGTTCGGACGTCTTTGCCGACAGCACGCATCTGTCCTCCGGCAAGCGGAACACATCGACCGTGAACGTCGGATTGGCCCGACCACGCCACTGCCAGACAAGCGTCACCGGCTTCGGGCCTGCACCAGCCGCCACGAGCGATAGCCGCGCCGTCTCGTCCTCAAAGAGCCGTTCACGGACTTGACGCGGCTTGTCGAGAAGGTTTCGCAAATGGTCCGGCACAAGCGAAACTGGTATATCTGCCGCCGGGCGAACTGTCTTCAGCGGATTCCACATCTCGAAACGCAGTTCGCCGCCGCGCATGACTTCGTCGTAGGCGAGTTTCGGCTCTGTCCGCGACTGGCCATTCAGCCACATACGCCTCACGTACCTGTTCTCTTTCGAGAAGTTCTCGGTGACGATTCGGAACTCCTTGCCGTTCGGCAGTCGAAGCGTCGCGCCCGGCAGCTGCGGAGCGCCCAGCACGAACTCGCCGCCGCACGGATTGAACGGGTAGAATCCAAGACAGGCGAAGACGTACCACGCACTCATCTGTCCGCAGTCGTCGTTGCCGCACAGGCCGTCCGGCGCATTGAAGTAGAACTTCTCGCAGATCTCGCGTATCTTTCCTGCGGCAAAGTTCCCGTCATGCAGCTGCGGAAAAAAATAGAGGATGTGATGGCTCGGCTCGTTGCCGTGGACGTATTCGCCCATCCGTCCCGTGCAGTCGTCCGGCTCGTCGCCACTCTTCACGTGTTCTCGCGAAAAGACGCTGCGCAGCTTCGCCGCGAAGGCCCGTTCGCCGCCGAGCGCGGCAATCAGCGCCTTGGGATCCTGAAAGACATGCCACGTGTACTGCCAGGCAGTGCCCTCCGTGCAGTCGTAGGGCAGCCAGTCCTTCGCGCCGCCGAAGCGGGACGGATCGAATGGTGTGCGCCAACGCCCCTGTGAATCCCGGCCCCGCACAAGTCCCATCGTCCGATCCAGCACGTTCGTCCAATTACCTGCCCGCGCACGGAAGAAGCGTTCGCCCGCCGCATCGCCTCGCCGGGCCGCAAACTCGGCCGCGCACCAGTCGTCGAACGCGATCTCCAGCGTGCGCGACACGCCCTCGCCCCCCACGATGTCGAACGGATAGTAGCCAAGGCGATTGTATACGTCCCAGTCCTCCTTCTGCGCACCCGCATGCGTGACGGTCAAGGCGTTCGTCACCGCCTCGTATGCAAGATCCCAGTCCGGACCCTCGACGCCCTTCAGATAAGCATCGACAATGAGCGGCACGGCGTGCTTGCCGATCATGCAGTCGGTGTCAAAGCCAAAGTATGGTATCACCGGAAGCTTACCCGACCTGCGGTAGCCGGTCAGCAACGACGTGACGAACGGTGCGGACATCTCAGGCCGCAGAATTGAATAGAGCGGATGCACGGCCCTAAATGTGTCCCAAAGCGAAAACGACGAATAGTAGTCGGCTTCGCCCGCGTCCGAGAGGCGCGTCGGCTGAATGTAGGCGTGGTAAAGCGCGGTGTAGAAGACCGTACGCCGATCAGGAACCGGCTCATTCACGACGACGCGTGACAGCAGGTCGTTCCAGGCGCGACGTCCCTCCGTGCGCACACGGTCAAAGTCCCAGTCCGGGACTTCCGCCAGATTGCGTTCAACGCCCTCGGCGGATGAGGCAGAGATCGACGTCTTCACGAGCAGTTGTTCTCCCTCGGCGAGGGCGAAGTCCAGCACCCAGCGGTCGGCGCGATCCGTCGCGGCACGCGGCAGTTTCGTTGCCGTGCGGAACTGACGGTCAAACACCGCCTTGAACCAGACCTCGCGCGAGAGAAACGCTTTCTTCCGCACATGGCCGTAAATCGAACACCTGTCTTCGCCAACAGCCGTTTCCGAATCGATGACAGCGTGCCGGATGTCACCGCGAGAGTTGTTCCACTGCGCATCGACCAGCAGCTTGAAGCCGCCTTTGTCCGCCGTGAAGCGATAGATGCCGATGCGTTCGGCAGCCGCAATCTCGGTGCGGATGCCGGAATCGTCGTAGGCGACCGAATAGTAGGCGGGCGAGGCCTGCTCGCTCCTCGGACGCTTCGGTGTCCGCATAACGAGCGTCGGTTCGTGCGGCGACGCCGATTCAGTCGGCATCGGATTCGCCCCGACGAACGGCTGTAGCAGGAAGTCCGACATATCCGGAACGCCCGTCCCCGACAAGTGCGTCTGCGCGAAACCACAGAGCGTCGCGTCCGTCACACGGTAGCCGCTACAATGCGCCCAGTCCGCATAGCCGCTGTCCGGTCCCGGCTGTACAAGGCCAGACGGATACCACGCCGCCGGTGTCGTGTGCCCGGTGCCGTCCGTGCCGATGAACACGTTGACTTCGTCGACTGGTGCGGCGCACACCGTGCCGCATATGAACGCGACCGCTACTGTTCCGACCAGCCTCATGGCAACGGCTCCGATTCGTTCTTCAGCATCTGGGCGAAATCTTCCTGAAAGCGGAAGTCCTGCCGTACGCCCGGATGCCATGTGGCGTAGATCAGGCCCTTGAAGTTCGGCGTCGCGTTTCCGGCGCGTAGCCAGCGGCAGGGTCAGAATCGTCGTCATGTCGTCAGCTCCTTTTCATCAGGCGTTTTCGCCGCTCTTGAACCGCATCACGTCCATGACGGTCATCGATTCGTCGCGGGCCGTCAGGTACGAGACAGTGTAGGTGTCTCCGCCCGGCGCGACATTGACGACAACGTGTCCTGGCTCGCGTGCCGCCGACACGATGTCCTTCGTCCAGTCGGCCCCACCGTCCTGCTCCTGCCGCACGCGCGGATAGCAGGTCGGGCAGATCGCCCTTTCGCCCGCGTAGAGCGCACGGCTCGACAGTCGCCGCAGCGTTGACTCGTCATTGTTGTGCGTCGCGAACACGCACGTCACCCAGACGCGTGCCTTGAGCGCCCGCACAAGCGCCTCGGTCATCGACTGCGACCCGTGGTGGTTCGTCTTCGCGACATCGACGGCATCCAGTTCGGTCCCCAGTGCGTCTTCGGTCTCGAACCGCGTGCCGTCGGGTTTCTTCCAGAAATCCTGAAAGTCACCGGCCGTGTAGAGCCGGAACTTGCCATAGGAGAGGATCATGCCGCAGCTCATGCCGTTCTCGACACGCCAGCCGGAATCGAAGCCCGGCACGAACACGTCTTCATAGAGGTTTCGGATCGAGCCGTCGCGGCAAAGGATTTTTCCATTGCCGCAGATGTTGAGCACGTTGAAGTCTGGATAGGAGCGAGGATCCTTCACAAGCGCCACCTGGTTCTTCGCGCCGACCTGGAACTTCTCGATCTTCAGTCCGCGATGGTGCTCCAGATACCGGTACGTGCGGATGATCTGCGAGAACTCGCGACAGCCGAGGTCCCTGTTCGGGTACGGATCGGCGGGATTCGGCCAGCAGCGGTCGAATCCCTTGCCGAAATCGAGGTAATCGATGGCCTCGGCAAGGCCGGAGACAAACCAGTCGTCACCGTCGCGCTCCTCGCGCCGCGACGAGGAGGTTTCGCACCCCGCATGGTCGGCATGCCAGTGCGAGAGCATCCAGTAGTCCACCTTCTTGCCAAACGGATTCGTCCGTTTTACGTAGCGTGCGACCCATTCGCCCGAACCCTTGGAACGATTCGGCAAAACGGGCGTCTGGCGTTCCATCCGCCGGGGCACGTCGTAGTCGCCGCAGTCGATCAGCATCGTCGTGCCGTCCGGGAAGATCATGAAGACGGACTCCGAACGTCCCGTGTAGATGAAATGCGTCTGGAACTCGCCCGTTTTCCAGCCGGGCCACGGCTCGCCGACGCGCGGCTCATTAGCCCCGGCGGCGAACAGCGCCGGCCCTTGCCCCAAAAGCCCGGCGGCCCCAACGCCGCCGAGAAACGACCGCCGAGAGACATTTGTCATCTTTACCATCTGGGCCGCCATCCTTTCTTTTCCATGATTTCATTCAGTTGGGACACGAATGCCCCCTTGCCGAGATCGTCGCCCGTGCGCGTGAAGACGTCGGACGGCACTCCGCTTGACGGGACCTCGACCTTCGGCGGCAACGGACGGTGCATGTCGTGAACCTCCCACGCATGGGTCTCGTTCGGTGGGTCGCCGAAGCGGTCGCCCGCCAAGGCCGCCGACACTGACGCCAGCGCAATCAGGGCAATGGTCGTTTTCACGGCAAGTCCTCCTTCTTTGGCAAAGCCGTGCGCTCAATCCTGTCGGCAATGCGGCGACGAACGGCCTCAATCTTTTCGTAGTCCCTGTCGAAGTCGGTCATCGACCGCACCAGTTCAGAGGCGAACGCATCCGCAGCATCCTTTCCGCAACGGGTCTTTAGGATCTGAAGACGCTCCGCATCCTCTACGCCGTCCCGTAGCGCGGCCAGCCGGAGCGACGGCAGAATAGACCGCTTGCCCGGATAGATCAGCACCCCATCACCTGGCATGGATGACGGGTTGTAGCAGTTCCATTCCGGGAAGCAGGTCTTCAACTCATCCAGTTGTGTGCCACGTCCGTAGTTCCAGTAATTGACGGCCCAATACGAAAGAGAGTCCGCACCCTTCAGCTCCGCCATCCAAGGCAGGATACGCGCATCCGCCAACGGGAATTCATAGCTGCCGATGCATGGGTAGGGATAGAGTGGGTCTTCCGAGCAATACATGCCCACTTTCTTGCCTCGCGCATGGTAGACGGCGGTCACGTCGTCTCGCCATACGTCGATACGCGGGCCAAACCAATCCGTGGTGAAACACAGCTCGTCCCGTGCGCCGAGGACATAGTCTTTGTACATCTTTGCAGACGTCCTCAGGGGAAGCCCCGGAAAGTCCTGCCGCAACCGCTTCCAGAGCGCATCGATCGTTGGGTAGAATTCACGATTGCGTTCGTCGAAGCCGTAGACAATCGCCCGATCGGCGTAGCCTCGCGCCTTAAGCTCGGTCCAGATAGGCATGAGGGTTTCCCGGACATATTCGTAGAAGCTCGGCTTCTGAAGCTCTTCAACCGGCGAATAGCAGACCCAAATCGTATTCGGATCCTTCGGCTTGGGCACAAGATTCAGAAGCACGGCCAAGGATGCGCCCCGCTCGAACGCATAAATCAGATCCTCCAGCTTCGGCGGCGCATGGCGGGATTCGTCCGTCGGATTGAGCCGATGGTCGAGCATTACGTCCTGCGCCATGCGCATGAACCGTGCCGCGTCGCGCTCGCCATAGGCGACACGATAAAATCCCTCCAGCATCGTGTAAATCGTGTTGACACCAAACCTTTCGGGCAAGGCAAAGTCCCGCACGCGAACCGAAACGGGTATCTCGGCCAGCACACGGGCTTTGGCGCCAGATTCGCGCACCCGCACCGTCCCCTGATAAATCCCATGAGCGGCATCACGTGCCGCCTTCACCTCCAGCCATGTTCCGATCGTTCCGCCTTTCGGCACGTCGAACGCCGCCGCAGGCAACAGTGGATCCGGCAACCAGCTTTCCTGTGCCGGCGCCGAAAACGGCGTGAACTTGAAGAAGACGGCCCGTTTGAGGTATCCCTGCCGCCGCCAGCCGAATGTTCCCCTGAAAGGTCTTCCCGACGAGTCTTTCAAGTCCGCAAGGTCGAGCTTCAAACCCTTGGATTCAGCCGCACGACCGGTCGAGACGAGAATCTGGAAGCATTCGGTCTCGCCTTGCGCCAGATCCAGGTCTATCGCCCGTGCGCAATCGGCCGCACCGGGGAATGTCAAGGGCGTCACGCGGCGAAGCGGATCAGCCGTCCAGACGCGAACCTCGTCCACTTGCAGCGGATTGCCGGATTCTATCGATCCCTGTTCCTTGCGGCGGCGGCAGATGAAATGGGACCACTGGTCGCATAGGGTCTCGTTTATCTCGTCTGCGTCCTCAAAAGGCCGAAGCGTCCGACGTGCCATGCGAAACGCCTCGTCAGGACCGGGCTCACGACGCTCCAGCATCAAGTCTCTCCACTCCGCCGAACCGGTTCCACCCTGCGCGGAGAAGTAAAAGAGGATTTTCTTCACCGGCTTCTTCGGGCGCCAGATAGCCGTCGCCTTTTCCCAGTCGTGCGTACCCTGACTGAAGTCCTGCCGAAGACGCCATTCCAGCGTTCCATCGTCAAACCAAATGTCGCATCCAATGCAATAGTACATGAAATGCGCATCTGTCGCTCTGCTCCAGCCCGAAATCACTATCGGCGTCTTGTCCGGAACGGCATACTCGAACGTCTGCCTCCGAACGCCAGGAGCCAAGACCGTCGCAGCTGCCAACATCAACTCGAACATGACACGCCCCCTTCACTTGACGATCATCAGCATCCCGCGCTTCGGCACGACGCGCACCATAAGCTTTCCATCGGACACAAAGAGACGCGTCCGGGCCGACCTTGCAAATGCCAACGTCCAGCCATCGAACGAACTCGGCAGATTGAGTATCCCCGCTTCGGCAATCACGAAATCGGTCTTCGTCTCAGGCAATTCGGCGAACGTCAGGGACAGCGATTCCGGCAGCGTCACGACTCCTTTCGTACGGACGATCGGCAACCCTTCGCCCGCCGCACAGACCACAGTCGAATAGCCTTCCGGCACGGTGAGCAGTGTCGCGAAATCCGCCGCGTCAAGCGCACCGCCATCCTTCAAGACAACGTTGCCGTAATAGGTCGAGGCGTTCTTGGCGACAAGCCGCCCGGTGAGCGTCAACTGGCCGCAACCAGTCAGCGGGCCTTCCAACGTGCCGCCGCCGACCGTCAGCGACGCCTGTTCGGACAACACCACCGTGCCCGCGCCGTTCAGACTCTTGGCCGCTACGCACGTGCCATCAACGGCGAGCGTCCCGCCCGCCTCGACTGTCACATCGGACGTGGGCGAAAGCGGCGAGCCGACTGTACCGGTCGCGAGTCCCACCGCATAGGCGTGTACCTGGTCCGCCGTGAGCGGCACGTCCCAGATTGCGATATCGTCGATGAAACCGGGGAAATACGGCTCCCCCAGCGCATCCACGCCGAGGCGCGGACGCAATCCAACGAACAGTTCCTTCGCCGTCAGGTTGAAGTCCATGCAACGCTGTTCGGCGACAAAGGCACCGTCGCGGTAGATCGCGAAGCCGATGCCCGGCGTGTGGATGACCGTCAGATGCACCCAGTTCGCCGACGTGAAGCGCGGCTGATACGTCTCGTCCGGCAGAAGGTAGTTCGGTGCCCGATACTTCGGCGCAAGCCAGTGCAGCCCCAACCGATTGGCGCGGTAGTTCGCGTTGTCATACTGCACGAGCATGAACTTGTTCATGTTTTCCGTGTAGTCCGTCGAATCTCCCTGACGTGCCTCGCCAAAGTAGAACGCGCTTGGATGCGTATGCGCCCCATCCTCGACCAGTTCGCTGAGCGCACAGCGCACGGAGAGCGTCCAGGCCGCATTCCCAGACGGCACCTTCTCCGGCCACGACGAGCCCGCCCACGTGTAGGCGTTGGACGCGGCGAGCGCCTTGCCGCAGGCGCCTGGAACATCGACAATCGGCGTCGTCGTGCGAATCTGTGCATCCGCCGTGAGGTCGTTGCCGTTCGCGGACGAGTCCTTGCCAGGATGCTCCGCTTCGTCAAATGCCCAGTGGGCGACAGGCGCGGGCAATGCGGCAAAGGCATCGGTGGCTTCAGTCACGCGACCCATGTAGGCCGCCTCGACTTCTTCGGCCGTCTGGCAGCGTGAAAGGAGCGTCCAGTCGTCAAAATCGCCGGCGATCGACCCCATGCCGCCCCAGCCGAGGTGGCAGCGTCCGCTGAGGTTCACCGCATCGTCGCCCGTGAGCGTCAGCGCACCCGCGGCGCGTCCATCGTAATAGCCAGTAATCGTCCGCGTCGCTTCTCCGGAATAGGTGACGGATAGCAGGTGCCAGTCGCCGTCGAAAAGCTGCGTCGCCGTCATCGGAACGGTGAAGCCTTGCGTCGGATAGTTTTCGCTGGCCCTGCCCGTGCGATATCCGCCAGCCGAGAAGTTGAGGTTTGTGCCGTCACAGAGATAGACCTTGAACGAAATGAGCGCAGTATTCATCCCCGAACCAAGGAAGAAGATCGCATGCGTCCCTGAATTGACGGCCGCCGAACGGCATCCCGCCTCGTCCAGTTTCATCCAGGCGGACATCGTAAACGGACCATCCTTTGTCTCGATGCCATTGTGTCCACTTGACGGCGTAACATAGACCGACGCGCGGCTGCCCGCGAACAGGCGCACACCCGACGTGCCACGCCGACCCGCGCAGACTTCGGAAGCAGTCGCACCTTCCGCCGGAGTCTCCGAATCGTTCGAGAACGTCGTCGCATAGGTGAACTTCGCCGAAGCCGCCGACGTGCCGCCATCGGCGAACGAACCGTCCGCGTTCTGCGCGTCGAACGAGAACGCATGGAAGGTTTCGGTCGAAGCCGTCGATGGCGATGCCGTACCCACGACCCGCAACGTTCCGCCGCGCACCACCGTCTCGCCCGTCCGCGTATCCGTGCCAGCGAGGACGAGTTCGCCCGTGCCGGACTTGACGAACGCGCCTTCGCCCGTCAGCGTCGCCCGATAGGTCGTCTGCGCCGCGCCATCGACCGTGAACGTCGCACCCTTCTCGATTGCGACGCCACCGGTCGTTCCGTCGCCGACGAGCGCACCGACAGTCTGGTCGGATGCGACCGTCAGGCGTCCCGACCCGGCGACCGACAGATTCGTAAGACCCGTCCACGACGCCTCGGAAACGAGGTTGGCATTGCGCAGCGTGAGCGATCCCGCGAACGTCGAGGCGACCCCGTTCGTGGAGACGTTGCCGCCCGAAACGACCACCGCGCCAGTGCCTGTGATGTCGCAAAGGCGACTGGAGGTACTGGATGCCTGTGAGTCGTTGCCGCCCGACAGCGTGAGCGTGTAGCCGTTCAGATCAACAGCGCCACATGGCTCTGTATCAATCTCCGCCGCAACAAGCGCACCAATCGCCGTGTCGCAGCCCAGCCGCAGCGTTGCGTCCGCCGCCTTCAGCGCGATGCGAATGGTGCCGAAGTCGGCCGTGGGTGCGGCCAGTTCCAGCGTGGCCGTTTCATGGACGTTGAACGTCCAGCGGTCGGCGGACAGCGCACCCGTGAACGCGAACGTCCCCGCGCCATTGAAGTCGAGCAAAGCCCGTTCGAAGAGATTGGGCGTGCCGCCGTTCAGTCCGAATGCGACGCGCGTACCCGCCGGAACCGTGATTGTGCCGGAGGTGAACGTCGACAGGTTCCGGGCAGTGGCACCTGTCGGCACGATCTGTATCGTGCCCTGGTCAGCCGCAAACGTCATGCCGCCGAGGTGCATCTGGATGTCATTGTCAACTACGATCTTCGCGTCGCGCACCGCCGCCGAGAAGTCGAGTCCATTGGCGGTGGCACCACCGGGCGCACCAGCTTGCGGCACACCGTTTTCATCCCAGTTATTCGGATCGCTCCATGAGTAGAACCCTGCCCAGTCACCGGATGTCTGCGGCCCTGCCGCGCCTGTCCACGTATAGACGGGATTCGCTACGCCAATCAGCGCACCCAAGCAGGTACTGCCGACAGCCATCAGGATCTTGAGCATGATAGCCTCCTCTTCGTTTACTTGACTTCAAAGACGGCCGCCTCGTTGGCGGCGAGCCGGATGCGCCCTTTCGTCACGTCGCCGCGCCAGACGGAACCGAGCGAGCCGTTGACCTTGATCGGACATTCGATGGCGCGAGGCTCGAAGTTGATCGCGACGACTACCGTAGAGCCGTCCGCAGACGGATGCTCCGTGAGTCCAACATACGGGCAATCCCCCTTCTCGACGACGTGCTTCACGCCCGCGTATTTCGCCGCCTCGCGGAAGACAAGGTAATAGGGCTGGATCCGCTCGCCGGTGAGCGTATCCGTACGCGCAATTGCCTGACGGTCAAGCGGCGCGTTGCAGATGAGCATCTGGCCCTTGCCGAGACGGAAGCGAGTGAATGCCGGCTCGCCATCCGTCGTCTTGCCCAGGACCTCCGCATCGGCGGGCAGGAGCCGCGCCGTCGTCCTGTCGGCACAGGTCATATGGCGATCCGGATAGGCATCGAGCGTGAACGTGCGTTCACGCGGCGAGAGCGCACAGTAGTCGACCTTCACGCCGGCGTGTTCGCGCAGGTGCGTTAGGCGCGACTCGCCGCAGTATAGCACGAGCGCGGTCGCACCGGCGGCGACCTTGTCGTAGAGTCGCTTCTGCGCCGGCCAGGAATAGCTCGAATCCGTATCGCTCGAGCAGAGGATGTAGAAGTCCGATTCGGGGAGGTCATGCTCCGCGCCAGCGAAGGACGGATTGAAGCCCGCCTGACGCGCAAGCATGTAGGCGCCGAAGCCGGGAATCCACCCGGCCGTCTTCTCCGGCACGACGATTACGGCATCGGTCTTCGCCTTCGGCAGTTTCCTGAACGGCAGGGATGCGCGGAACTCCTGGAACGCATGCATCTCCAGCATTACCGGCTTGGGCGAGAGATCCTGCCTGAGCATCCCAAGCTCGCGCTCGCATGGCGTCAGAGTGTATGGCGGGAAGTCCAGTACCTCCTGGTCGGAGTTGCACCACCAGAGGGCACCCTTCAGGTCGTTTGCCCATGCGCTGAACATCGTCGCGCGCATCCCTGCCGCCGTGCGCTCGTCAGAGACGCAGTTGCTGCCGAGGTTGCCGATCTCCTCCACGAAGCACGGCTTGCCGCCGAGATCGCGATAGAGCACGGATTCCGCCGTCGGGTGCAGGATGGTGCGCATCGTGTTGAACGCCTCCTTGCCGCAGCCGGATACGTAGAACTGGTACGGATGCGTGCAGAGTATGTCGCTGATCTCCCCGTTCTGGCGCACGTTGACGACGGCATCCTCCCGCGTAGAGAGCCCGTGCATGCCCGATACGATCGGGCGCGTCGGATCGACGGCCCGGATCGCCATCGCGAGGTGATCCATCCAGTTGTAGAACGCGGCCTGGCCGGCGCCGCCCGCGCCCATGCAGTTGCATTCGTTGCCGTAGTCCCACGCGGCGATCGCCGGATGGTCCTTGAGCTTCTGGACGAAATACCGCACGAACTTCGTCTGCCAGCGAACCGCCTCCGGGTCGGTGAGGACGTTCTTCTCCTCGAAGACCGCCGGGACGAACTGCCGCCCGCTCATCCATCCCGTTATGAGCCCGACGATCAGCTTGACGTCATTCTTCTCCGCCACGTCACAGAGGAAACGGAAGCGGGCGATCATCTCGTCGTCCACGCCCGCCGGATTCGGCAGTGGCCGGTTGTCGCGGAAGCGGAACGAACGGTAGCGTCCGCCAGCATGGCAGTCGCCCGTCAGCGGCTGGAAGTCGCTCCATAGCGGAAACACGCGCATGACGCGCGTCCCATACTTCGCGAGCGCGGCGACTTCCTTCTCGACCGTCTCCGGCGCCCATTGCGACCACATGTACATTCCGGCGTTTTTCGCCCAATAGTTGCAGCCGACGAAGAACTCGCCGTCCGTGAAGATGTCGCGCGTCGCATAGTCCGCCGACGGCGCACCCCCCTCCTCATAGCTCTCGGACGCCTGCCAGTCGAAAGCCACGTCCGAGACGGTCTCCTTGAGGGTATAGGTCGTCGCGCCGAGCGTGTGCGCGATCCCGATTGCCGAGAGTAAGACGGCAAAAGCCATTGTCACGGTCTGCACTTTCATTCTCGTTCCTCCTCGCGTTTCATCATCTTGCCCTCCCCTGCCTTTCGCGTTTCGTAGATTCCCGAACGACAAGCGGGGCCGACAGGCATATTTCCTGCGGCTCCGCGTTGGGCTGGGCGATCCGGCGCACAAGCGTCGCAAACGCCCGTGCGCCGATGGCCGCGCAAGGCTGGCGTACCGTAGTCAGAGGCGGGGTGAGCAATGCCGCAATCTGCACGTCGTCGAAGCCGGCGAGAAGAACGTCGTCAGGCACACGCAGCCCCGCCTTCGCCAGCGTCCGCTTGAACTTCGCGGCAATGGTGTCGTTCCCGCAGACGAATGCGTCCGGACGCCCCTTCCTCAGGTGACGCCTCAACGCCGCGAGATCGTCCGGCTCGGCGACGAGCACACGAGAGTCCGCACGTTCGTCGCGCCAGACCGCCGCCTGGACGCCGTCCCGCCTGGCGTGGACGCTCCACGCACAGTTGGGACGCATCACAAAATCGATCTTCTTGGCCCCGACGGACAGCAGATGTCCCGCAAGGCGAGAACCGGCCTGGAAGTTGTTGATGCCGACGAGGTCGTAGCGGCTGCGCGCCGGCGGCGGCACGATGTCGTAGTCGATCAGCACCACCGGTACTCCCGCCGCGTCGAGGACTGAAAGCACATCGGCGTTCAGCTCCGCCGCGTTGTCGATGAACTCCAGCGGCTGGCAGATTACGCCGGCCACGCCCTGTTCGACCAGATCCTTCGCGAAGTGCTTTGCCTGGGCCGCACGACGGATCGGATTCTGCGAGGCGATGTTGCCGAAGAGGAGCGTATACCCGTATCTCTGCGCGAGGCGCGAAATCTCGCCAACGATCGGCTGGAAGAACTCTGAATACGAGACGCCAGGCATGATCAGCCCTACCTTCCGCGACACAACGCGCCTATCGATGCGCGGCGAAGCACCCGGCTCGCCCTCGATTAGCCCCAGCCGGCGCAGCTCGGAGTAGGCGCGGTGCACCGTGTTGCGCGAAATGCCCCTCGTACGCGCCAATGCCGCCTCGCTTGGAAACGGATGCGAGGCATCGAACCGAGACTCAAGTATCTGCCTCTTGAGCTCCGCCAGGATCTGCCTATACTTCGAACACGCCATGCATTCCCTCCAACGATGTCCCCCATTATAGGAAACCGCATCGACAAATGCAAGACCTGCTTAAGCAGGTGTCGGCCCGCCCGGCCCTACGCATCGAAGAACGTGCGGCCCTTTGCCTTGATCCGTTTCGCCGGGGGGTAGTCGAACTTCCACTCCTGCGCGAGGAATGCCTTAGCCTCGTACTTCGCCATCGGAAGGTCGTGCAAGAGGTAGTTCCCGCAGTTTACGGGCGTAGCGCCCGGCACCTTCCCCCGGTAGTTCGCGAGGTGGCGGAACGCCGAGCGCATCAGCTTCTCGATATCCCCCGGCATGATGGCCTGTGCGGTGTTCGTGATGAAATAGAACCCGGTGAGGCATCCCATCGGCCCCCAGTACACGACATGCTCCCTGAACGGCGAGTTCCGCAGATAGGTGGCGACGACATGCTCGATGGTGTGCATGGCGTTCGCATGGATGGCAGGTTCGACGTTCGGACGCTTCATCCGTATGTCGAACGTCGTCACGTATGCCCCGTTCACGATGTCCCGGCGGCTTACGAAGATGCCGTATCCGATGCGGGTGTGATCAACCTGAAACGACGCTATCAGCCTATCCATGCCATGTCTCCATTATTGTCCTTTAAACCAATCTGCACTTGAAAGGCGCAAGCGGAACCAGGACGGCCCCTTTTCGCATCCGCACAGGGAGCGCCTGGCGGGTCGGCTCGCCTATCACGTACACCTTCCTGCCGGAAAGCGACCTGGCCCCGTACTGGGAAATGTACGACTCCACGGCGCTTGAGCTCGCAAAGAAAACCGCATCGCACGCCGGCTGCGGCATTCCCGGACGAAGCACCGGCACGTTGTCGTACAGCACAACGTCATCCACCGCCACGCCCTGCCGCCGCAGCGCGGACGCCACCGCGCCGCTGGCCTTCCCGCTTCGCAGCCTCAGCACACGCAGGCCCGCCAGTCGCTTTCCCTCTTGCCGCAGACGCGCCACAAGGCCTGCCGCAGAGAAATCCGCCGACGGCATGATGTCGCTTGCGACTCCATGCCGACGCAGTTCCGCGTCAGTGCCGGACCCGCACGTCCACAGCTTCGGCAGACTGCGGAGGTCGCAAGCGCACTTCTCGAAGAATATCCGCGCCGCGCTCGGGCTCGTGAGCACAATGGCATCGTACCGGTCGCCGACATTCGCAATCCTGTCGCCAATCCCGTCACAGGCCCTAAGCTCTATCATCGGCCACGGGATCGTGCGCCATCCCATATCCTCAAACCTGCAGACCGCATGAGGCATAACGGCATCGGAGCACGTAAGCAGGATCCGCTTCGCGGAAAACGGCGTTCCCGCGTATCCAACGACGAGCAGGCCGGGCTCATCGGAGCAAGATAGCCTTGGGCTTCCGCACAAGCCTGTCTCAACCCGTTCATTCGGTCCGTATGCATCCCACACCATCGCATACCGTTCGTCAGGGGGAAACCGGCTCAGCGTCTCGCGAGCGACACGGGTAGCCATGAAAAAGACCTGCGGCGTTCTGCTTCCGGAGGAACGCGGGGTGGAGACTGCGAATCCGCGAGCCTCGCCACGCTTCGTAAGGAGAATGCCGTTCGGGGAGGTCGCCGCCGCAAGTGCGCTTACTCCGGGCCGGACTGCATACGGGATTCCAAGGTCATCCAATGCCGAAGTCTCTTCGGCGAGCCTGCCAAACAAGCCGGCATCGCCTCCCTTGAGCCGCACCACGCGCTTGCCCTTGCGAGCCTCGTCGCAGATGAGGCGCGTTATGCCCTCCTGCGCCATGGAATGCGAACCGCATCGCTTGCCTACGTTGACCCACTTTGGCGAATCGCCAATGCCGCCAAAACCGGAAAGCGCATCCGACAGCACGATATCCGCCTCTTCGACATCCCGTGCGCCACGCACCGTTATCAGGCTGGCATCGCCCACCCCCGCGCTTGTGAAGCGTACGGCCTTGATGAAATGCAGTCTAAGGTCGTTGAGCCTCCGGTCGCCCTTCCTGAACACGATTGCAATGTATCCCTGACCTTCCGGTGGCGGCAACTCGTCAATCCCTATGATGCGCGTCGCCAACTTTACGCCGCCGTCTGCCGGGAGCATGGCGCCTCCATCCCAATCGGGGAAAAGACGCTTGAGACCCGCAACGGCCATCAGAGCCGCATCGAACCTGCCTGACCGCAGTTGCGCCAAGCGCGAATCGACGGCCCCCCTGATAGGCGAACAAACGGCCTTGGGGCAGATCCGCATGGCAAATGCGCGCCGCCTTTCGCTCGACACGCCAATCCTGAGGCCAGCCCCCTTCCAACGGACTGAATGCTTCGCAAGGAGCGCACAGTCCGCCCGCGCAACCCAGCAATCCCTTGGGTCTTCCCTGTTGGGAAGCCAAAACCAGTCAAGGCCGTCCGCAATTGGATCAGGCAAATCCTTGGCGGAGTGGATCGCGAAGTCTATTGCGCCGCTCCTCACGGCATCATCGAGATCGCGTGTGAAGAAATCGGGTGCGCTGCGCTCTATAGGTGTGGAAAGATCCCTGTCCCCCGGAGTGTCAAACGTCAGAAGCCGCGCATTGAATCCAGGCACGTTGGCGCCCAGGAACGCAATGCTTCCCATCGCCTGGGCAATGGACAGCCTGCTGCCTCTTGCGCCACACAGGAATTCGAGACTTGAAGCAGACTTCGACACGTCAATCGACCGGCTCTAACACGATGTTGCGATACTCTATGCCGAAGCCCTCGCTCTGGAGCTGGATGCGTCCGGCGGACGGCTTCAGTTCGCGGTATTCGCCGACCTTCTTGCCGTTGAAGAAGAATTCGGCGTTGTCGCCCTTGCATACCACCACGGCGGTATTCCATTCGCCGATCGGGTTCTCGTTCGGAGACAGCGGCTGGGACATGAGGTTCTTCCACTCAAGATCAACATCGCAACGGCGCACCCGGCCGCCATCCTTCAGAGTGATTTCCGGGCCTTTCGGATCCCAGTGCTGGGACGGCTTGCCCATCGTGGCCGGATCGACGTTGCCCTTGCATGAATAGTGCGGCGCGTCCGGACGCTTGACCTGATTGCCGACGACGATCAGGTCCCCGGATGCCCCCTGGATGATGTTGTACTCGAACGAGTACATCCATATGCCCTTCCCATACGCCCCGTCCGGCCCGTTGGAATGGAACAGGATGCCGCCATCGCGCGCGGCCTTCTTGTTGAGCTGCCGATCATTGTCCACATAGCGGAACTCCAAGGTAAGCTTGTAGTCCCTGTATGCATCACGGGTCGTTACGCACCCCATATCGGTGCCGCTCACCTTGAGCGTAGTGCCTTCTGCCGTAAAGACGTTCTGCGGATCCGAGTTGCGCTTGAGCGTGGACTTCAGCCATGTGTACCAGTATTTGCCGATATCCCCGTTCTCAAGCAGGGCAATGCGCTTGGTGACCTTCTTTGGAGCCGGATCGACCGTCTCGACAGCGCAAGGAAAATCCAAAGGATCCGGTTGGGACGAAGATCTTCCGACACATCCCTGCATCAACGGCAGGGCAATGGCTGCAAGCACGGCAGACAGACAAGAAGAGGGAAATATGTTTTTCATAATGAATTGGATTATACCACATTTGACCAAGTAGTTGGTAGTGGGTAGTGGGTAGTGGGTAGTGGGTAGTTGGTAGTTGGTAGTTGGCAGTTGGCAGTGGGTAGGTTGTGGCGGGCAGTGGGCTTCGGGCGTTAGGCGGGTTGCGGCCCTCCCGCGACACGCGGCGATGGCGCCCTCGCCATCGTATCTGCCAACCGCCC
>CAKULV010000042.1 GCA_934667425.1 uncultured Kiritimatiellota bacterium
AAGATCTGCGAGATGATGGTCAAGAACGGCCAGTTCATCAAGCTCAACGAGAAGAAGCGCCCGGGCTGCTACCTCGCCCGTTCGCACGAGAGCGATGTCGCGCGCGTCGAGGGCCGCACGTTCATCTGCTCGAAGAAGGAGATAGACGCGGGCCCGACGAACCACTGGATGGAGCCCGAGGCCATGAAGAAGCTCATGCTCAAGAGCTACAAGGGCTGCATGAAGGGCCGCACGATGTACGTGATCCCGTTCGCGATGGGCCCGATCGGCAACCCGATCACCCAGTACGGCATCGAGGTCACCGACTCGCCCTACGTCGTCGTGAACATGAATATCATGACGCGCACGGGCAAGGATGTCCTCGACCACCTCGGCAAGGACGGCGACTTCATCCCCTGCATCCACTCCGTCGGCGCGCCGCTCAAGAAGGGCCAGAAGGACGTCGCGTGGCCCTGCGCGAAGAGGATCGAGGACAAGTTCATCACGCAGTTCCCGGAAGAGCGCCAGATCTGGTCGTTCGGCTCGGGCTACGGCGGGAACGCCCTCCTCGGAAAGAAGTGCTTCGCGCTCCGCATCGCCTCGAAGCTCGCGAAGGATCAGGGCTGGATGGCCGAGCACATGCTCATCCTCACGCTCACCTCGCCTGAGAAGAAGCAGTACCACGTCACGGCGGCGTTCCCGTCCGCCTGCGGCAAGACGAACCTCGCCATGATGCTGCCGAAGCTCCCGGGCTGGAAGCTCCAGACGATCGGCGACGACATCGCGTGGCTCAAGCCGGGCGACGACGGCCGCCTCTACGCGATCAACCCGGAGAACGGCTTCTTCGGCGTCGCGCCGGGCACGTCGATGGACTCTAACCCGAACGCGCTCAAGAGCTGCAAGAAGGGCACGATCTTCACGAACGTCGTCCTCACCCCCGACGGCGACATCTGGTGGGAAGACATGGGCATCAAGGCCCCGAAGGAAGGCATCGACTGGAAGGGCAACCCCTGCTACGTCTGCGCGGACGATCCGTACCGCATGGGTCCGAAGCCGGGCATGACGAAGAAGGAGATCAAGGAGTCCAAGTACGTCGCGGCCCACAAGAACAGCCGCTTCACGGCGCCGGCGGTCAACTGCCCCGTCCTCGACAAGGAGGGCTTCAACGGCAAGTTCAACAAGAAGCCCACGGGCGTGCCGATCGACGCGATCCTCTTCGGCGGGCGCCGTCCTTCGACGATCCCGCTGGTGAACGAGGCGAAGGATTGGACGCATGGCGTGTTCATGGGTTCCGCCGCCGGCTCGGAAGTGACGGCCGCCGTCATCTCCGACCAGATCGGCCAGGTCCGCCGCGACCCGATGGCGATGCTGCCGTTCTTCGGCTACAACGTCGCGGACTACTTCCAGCACTGGCTGGAGATGGAGCGCACCTCCGCCGACGCGACGAAGCTGCCGAAGATCTACTTCGTCAACTGGTTCCGCAAGGGCGACGACGGCCGCTTCATGTGGCCGGGCTTCGGCGACAACAGCCGCGTGCTGAAGTGGATCTGCCAGCGCATCGAGGGCGCGGTCAAGGCTAACGAGACGGCGATTGGCAACATCCCGTTCGCGGAGGACATCGACCTCGCCAACAACGACGAGACGGCGAAGTTCCACGTCGTCAAGGCCGACCTGGAGGAGATCCTCAAGGTGGACGTCGAGGGCTGGAAGAAGGAGATCGAGACGATCGGCGCGTCCTATGACGAATACGACGCGAAGCCGTCGAAGGACTCGAAGGTCGTCTCCAAGACGGCGCACCGCGTCCCGAAGGCTCTCCGCCAGGTCCTCGCCGACGTGACGGCCGCGCTCGCGAAGTAGTCAATAGCGAACGCGGACGCGAAGCCACTTCGCGTCAGATCAGAAAGGAAAGGCTGCGGCAATTCTGCCGCAGCCTTTCCTTTCTGTTTAGTTGGTAGATGGTAGATGGTAGTTGGTAGTAGCGACGGCGCCCTCGCCGTCGTGCATTGCGCGGGAGGGTCGCACTTGTTGCGACCGAACACCCCGCCACGGAAGGGTCGCAGCCTCGTGGCGACGGCGCCCTCGCCGTCGTGCATCGTCGCCGCGCCATGCCGCGGGAGGGTCGCAGTCCTCTGCGACCCTCCCATGAAAACCTACCAACTACCAACTAAAACCTGAAACCTGAAACCTACCAACTACCAACTACCAACTACCAGCCAAATATGGTACAATCTTCCCCTATGAAAGTAAATCGTAGGTCTTTCCTGTGGACAGCTGGCGCCGCAACCCTGCTTGGCGCCGGCGGTTGTTCGTCGTTCGGCATCGCGAAATCACGCGCATTCGTCAACGGCAAGGTGCGAATGGCGTTCGTCGGCATCGGAAACCGGGGCGGCGCGAACTTCGACATGTTCAGCTACTTCAAGGATCTTGTCGAGGTCGTGGCGCTCTGCGATACGGACATTGGCGGGGCTGCGACTGTTCCCGTGCTCAAGGCGTGTCCGGGTGTGCCCCGCTACCGGGACTTCCGAAAGATGTTCGATGAGATGGGCGGCTCCATCGATGCCGTGTGCATCTCCACGCCGGACTTCTCACATTTCCCGGTCGCAATGCTCGCGATGTCGCTTGGAAAGCACATCTACGTGGAGAAGCCCATCGGAAACCGCTTCAACGAGATCGAGCTGATGATCGGGGCCGCCGAGCGGCATGGCGTGGTCACGCAGATGGGCAACCAGGGGCATTCCGACGGGAACTACTACCAGTGCAAGAGCCTCGTCGAAAGCGGGTTCATGCGCGACGTCACGCGGATCGAGGCGTTCATGTGTTCGGCTCGCCGTTGGCACAAGTACAACGGCGAACTAAAGGCCATGCCGCCGGCAGAGGTGCCGCCAGCCGGACTCGACTGGGATACGTGGCTTTCGCAGAGGGCTGATCGCGGCTACAACAAGGCCTACATGAACGGCGAATGGCGCTGCTTCTTCGAGTACGGCACGGGCCCGATCGGCGATTGGGGCGCACACATATTCTCGACGGTATGGGAGCACCTGAAGCTCGGATTGCCGTCCAAGATAGAGGTGCTTCGCGATGAAAAGCGCACTGATGTGGTATTCCCTCTGTCATCCACCACTGTGTTCACGTTCCCGGCAAGGGGCGAAGGCTTGCCGGAATGCCGTCTCGCGTGGCGTGACGGGATTGGCAACTATCCGGAACTTCCTTCCAGGATAACGAACAGGAAGTGGAAGCGTCAGATGAACGGCGCGGAAGTCTACGGCGCAGAGGGGCGAGTATTCGCCCGCACAAGCCATTCGGCCCCATATGTGCTCATCGGCGGCGGCGATCCTCGCGACCCGCAGGTCAAGAAGGTCATGAACTCGTTCTACAGGCCGAAGTACAATCATTACGAGAGCTTCCTAAGGACGATACGCGGAGAGGACGAGGTGCGCTCGCCGTTCAGGCTTGGCGGGCCGCTCTCACAGATATGCGCACTTGGATCGCTTGCCGTTGAACTTGGCGAGCCGGTGCTCGACTTCGACCCGAAGGCAAAGCTCTTCACCGCCAACGACCGCGCCAACGCGATGCTCTCCGGCGGCAATCCGCGCTCCGGCTGGGAGGAGTTCTACAGGCTGTGATGTGTGCAGTCCATCCACTTGGCCAATCGACGATTGAATCGAAAAGATGAATCCGCTTGAGAACATACGAATAGTGCTTGTTGGTACGCTGTATACCGGCAATGTCGGCAGCGCGTGCAGGGCCATGGCGAACATGGGCATCCGGCATCTGCGCCTGGCGGCGCCGAACCTTCAGAACGACTGGGAAGAGGGAAGCCGCCTCGCGGTGCACGCGACGGATCTCATTGATGGGCGCGAGGAGTTCGCGACGTTCGAGGAGGCTGTGGCGGACTGCGTTGCCGTGGTCGGCACCACGGCTCGCGGCGGCCTCTACCGGCAGCATGTGCGGGCCCCGCGCGATTGCGCGGCAGACCTGCTTGCCCTCGCCGAGACCGGGCCGGTGGCCGTCGTGTTCGGACGGGAGGACAAGGGGCTCCTCAACGAGGAGATCGCGCAGTGTACGCACCTGATCCGCATACCCGTCGACGAGGGATACACGTCCATAAACCTCTCGCAGGCCGTGCTGATAACCTGCTACGAGCTGTTCACTGCCACTGGACGCTACCAGCCTCCGCACGAGAAGGCGCCGCCGGCTCCGCAGGGGCAGAAGATGCAGCTGATGAAGATGTGGCGGGAGATGCTTGAGGATATCGGCTACATGGACGAGCAGAAGGCCGACCACATGATGCAGGGGATACACCGCGTGTTCTCGCGTGGCGTGGTGACGAAGGACGATGCCGCGCTTCTGCTTGGCGTTGCGCGCCAGGCGGTGTGGGCGCATCGCCATCCGCTTCTGGACGGCGGCAGGAAAACCTCGGCGGAGTTCGGCTCATGATGGACTCCACCCTGCACCTGCGCACGATCTCGGAGCTGAACGGCATCATCGCCTCCGGCGGCTTTGCCGACCTTGTGGCAAGGGGGGAGAACCTGCACGCCCAGCGCATATCGCGTGTCGCGGAGCTTGTGGCGTCCCGCGCCCCATACGTGCGCCTCGTGCTCGTGGCCGGCCCGACGGCCGCCGGGAAGACCACCACGGCCCTGCGGCTCTGCAAGGCCCTCAAGAGGAACGGCCTTGCCTCTATGCACATATCCACAGACGATTACTTCGTAGGCGACAGGCGCAACCCGCGGGACGGGAACGGCAATCTCGACTACGAGCACTTCGACGCCGTCGATCGGGTGCGTCTGCGCGAGGATCTGCTGAAGATATTCTCCGGGATGCCTTTCCATCGCCGCAAGTTCGACTTCGCAAGTCATGAAGGCTATGAGGATCCCGACATATTCACGCCACGCCAGAACGTGGTGGTCGTGCTCGAGGGCATACACGCCCTCAACCCCGCGTTGACGGACGGGATCGGCGACGTGCTCATGTACCGCATCTACGTGAACACCCTCACCCAGCTTGAGGCGGACCTCGGAGGCTGGCTGTACTATGAGGACACGAGGCTCATGAGGCGCATCGTGCGCGACAGGACCTACCGCAACATGTCGCCCGAGAAGACCCTGCTCATGTGGGAGAAGGTGTCGGCGGGCGAGATGCGCTGGATAAACCCGTATCGCGGATTCGCCGATTTCGTGATCAACACGTCATTCGACTACGAGATATCGGTGATGAAGCCCATCCTGGAGCCGCTGCTGAAATCTGTCCCGTACCTTGGCGGGCGGGAGGACTCGGAGATACGCCGCCTGCTCGCCGCGCTCGATACGGTCACCGCCGTGACGGATACGTCGGCGATACCTCGCGATTCGATCCTCCGGGAATCCATCGGCGGGTCGACGCTCGACTACGAGTGATACGGGCGGTTCGGGAATCCAGCTCATATCTTCAGCAGATGCTTCCTGATGGCGATGGCGACAGCTTCGGACCTGGTTGTCGCGCCGAGCTTGTCGAAGAGGATGTCGAAGTAGCCTTTTACGCTGTTTGGCTTGAGGTCGAGGCGGGCGGCGATCTCCTTGTTGGAGAGCCCCTGGGCGACGGCTTCGAGCAGTTGCCGTTGCCGTGGCGAGAGCGGCGGCAACGGCGGATCCTGGTTCAGCAACTCTTTGATTTCGTTGGAAATGACGCGGTCGCCTGCGGCCACGCGATGGATCGTATCGAGCAGTTCCTCGTTCGGTGCGCTTTTGAGAAGGGCGCCTTCGACTCCACCGTCGATGGCCTGCGCTATGGCATCCGAAATGGCGAACGTCGTGAGAATCACGATTTTTGTCTCCGGCATTTCCGTTTTGATGGACAGGAGCGCTTCCAGGCCTGAGACACATGGCATCATCAGGTCGAGTACGACTACGTCTGGACTAAACATGCGCGTCATCTCAATGGCCGCCTTCCCGTCCGGAGCCTCGCCTACGACAGAAAGAAGGGGGTCTGTCTTGAAAAGTGTAGTTAGCCCAATGCGCATCAAGGCATGGTCGTCGGCTACAAGGACTTTTATCTTTTTCATGGGTGGATGTCCAGTGTTTGCGGATGGAGGATGATGACTGCCCGCGTCCCTTTCCCGAGAGAGGACGAGATGGTGAGTTTGCCGCTAAAGGCGCGTATGCGGTCGCGGATTCCCTGCAACCCAAAATGGCCTTCGGCAGAACTGGGCGCCGCATTGACGTCGAATCCGCAGCCGTCGTCCGTGCAGGAGAACTTGAGCCCTTCGCCGTCAAGTGAACCTGCGATGCGAAGCGTTTTTGCCTTGCCGTGCTGAATGGCGTTGTGGACAAGTTCGCGGAGGATTCGTAGAATGACATGGGCCGTATGGTCGGAAACCTTGCGTCGAGGCACGTTGAATCTTACCGTAAGAGTGGCGGACGGGATGTGTGGCGTGAGCGCACGGCGGATGGCGGCGTTCATGCTCGTCTCATTCAAGGCCTGGCTTCGGAGATCCCACAGGCAGTCGCGGAGTTCGCGGCGGCAGGCGAGAAGCGATTTCGAGGTGAAGGCGAGGATTGACTTCATTGTCGCGGGCTCGCTGTCGGCGAGCCTTCCGGCCGCATCAAGTTGCATGGAAAGCCCCGATAGATTCTGCGCGACCGTGTCGTGCAGTTCGGTCGCAAGGCGTGTGCGCTCATCGACTCGCAGCGTTTCGGACAACCGTTTCGTCTGCTCGCGCAGAAGTTCTCGCGAGCGTCGTATGACAATGGTGCGCAGAATGACGTTCCCTATGATTCCGGCCAGTGCGGCGAAGCCAAGGGCGCAAACGAGAATCAGTAGGCGTCTCGGAGTCCACCAAGGTGGCCTGGAGATGATCACAATGCCGCTTGGCGACTGCACGGCGACATAGGCATGAATGATTCTCGGAAAGGGCATTCCGGGACGCCATGGCTCAATGTCCATCAGGCAGATTCCGGTGGCCTCGATCTTCATTCCAAGTGCAAGGTCGGCAAAGGGATCGATGCCAGGTTCGGCGATAAGCGACAGAATATGCCCATCGTCCTCTATCAGGACCTTGCGCTTGATCCCGTCGGGCGCGGGCAAACTGCGCACAAATCCCGAAAGGCGGATGCGCCGCCCAAAGCTGTCGATTTGGTATTGTGTGTGTGCGGTACTGTTCGTCAGAAGGCTTGAGATCGTGACTCTTTCTGGCTTTGTGTGCGGAATGTCGAACGTGCGGCTGCCGTGCTTCCAGATGGCGCGTGCGAGGTTGATGCGGTAGAGGTCTGTCACTGGAAGCCCTACGGCGGTTACGTATTCCCCGAATCGAGGCGATGGGCGGCTTGCGAGATCGACATTCACAAGCCGACCATCGGCTGTCTCAAGGAGGAACCCTTGCGTCCTGGCACTTGTGAGCACTTTGCCGTCTATGCGCTTGCGCGTTGCGGTCAGGAGGTCTTCCGGCCATGCCGGCGATAGGTCATCAAGGCTTGGCACGGCGAACGGATCTGCGGGGGCAGGTTGGATGACGCGAATCGCATCAAGTCCGGAAATGAACAGCAACGGAAGACCTCTATGGCCATATGAGGTATTCCCCTCGAGAATGCGAATGTCAGTGCGGATCATGCCATCGACGGATATCTTGGCGCCGACCAGCGCCTCAAGCTTCGGCAGCAATGTGTCTGCGTGATCTGTGTGAAGCGATAGGTAGAGCGTGGTGTCGTCATCTGTCAGGACGATACTTGCGAAATTGAGGTCGATGTCGTCCAGGATGAAGTCCCGCACTGTTCCTCTGACGCGTACGGCCCGATAGGGATGCCCACGATCCCGCAGGAGGTTTCGCATCGGCTTTTCGATGGAGGGCGGCAAGGGCTTATGGCCGATCTTGACAATCGTTTCGCAGTCAGCATTGACAGCTTTGTCCGCGAGCCGCACGGTATGGCCCGTTACTTCAACGATGTCGCCATTTTGTGGACAGGATTTAGGCCATTGCTGGTTGCGTACAAGCCGGACGATGCGAGAGCCGTCGTCGAGGAAGAATTTCGTTCCGGTTGCGTTGGCCTGACGGACCTGTCCGCGCAACGAGAACGGGCGCACCTCATCGTGCGTGGACAGAAGGAAGTCATCCAGTTCGCGCGCAGAACGGATTGTTCCCGCATCGTCTGACAAGCCGCGCATAATCCCCGCCGATGATAGCAAGAGAAGCAGGGCCACCATTAGGCTTCTTGATTTCATCCTAGAATTTTATCAAAAGGAGAGTGGTTGCACCAGTACCCCTGAACAGGGGTATTGCGAGGGAGTGCCATCTTGTTATAAAATAGTGCGCAATTAGAAAACCTGATAACGCGGAAGGAGCTTGAAAGACATGAAGATGCGCAAGGCTTTGCACGAAAGATGGATGAGCTTGAGGGCGACGTTGACCATCTCGGTGGTGGTGGCTGCGATTTTTGCGGCATGCGCTTACGAGGTGACGCCCGGGACTAAGATCGTCATACCCGAAATGGACAAGGCCGGCGTCGTGAAGTTCCTCCGGGACGCGGCGCATGAGCTCAGGCTTGACGTCGAGGAGGCGACGGGCTGGACCCTGCCGGTCGTCACGGCGTCCAAGGCGGGCGACACGACCGGCGCGATCATGATAGGCGAGGCGTTTGCCGCCGAGGCGGGGCTGGTGCCGCCAGACCTCAAGTTCTTCGACAACGTCATCGCAGAGAAGGGCGGGCGGCTCTATCTCTTCGGTCACGACCGCTACTGCCGGAAGCAGGGATCCGCGCGGTGGAACTTGAGCATCCTCGCGTCCGTCAAGGCCGTGACGGATTTCGAGCACGCATACATGGGGGTCCGCCGCATCATGCCCGGCAGGACGGGCACCGAGGTGCCGAAGCGCACGGCCATAACAGTCCCGGACGGGCTTTTCCGCGTGAGCCGCCCCTTCATGGAGAACGGCTCGGGGCGAGTGTTCGACATGATGTACTCGATCGCGAACAACATCTTCGGGAACGGCTCCTACCACACGTACGGCGGGCATACCTACAACAGTGCAGTCCCGGCGAAGAAGTATCTGAAGACCCATCCGGAGTACTACGGAATCGTAAACGGCGGTATGTCGAAGAACGTTGAAGTGAATCCGGTACTCTGCATTAGCCGCCCGGAAGTCAAGCAGATCATAGTCGACAGCCTAGTCGAGGCCCTTGACGACGGCGCGGACGTCGTGGAGCTCGGCCAGCAGGACTCCAGGGAGTTCTGCGAGTGTCCGAACTGCCGGGCGTACGGCGGCCCCGCTGCGGACACGCCCGGCGAGAAGTACTGGATATTCCACAAGTCCATCGCCGAGGAGGTCCACAGGTTGCGCCCCGGCAAGACGGTGCAGATCATCGCGTACATGCACACGGACTGCCGGCCGAAGACGTTCAGGGAGTTTCCCCCGAACGTGATGGTCGAGCTTATGACCTACTCCGACGAGGTCTTCGCGGCCTGGTCCGACTACGTCGTGCCGCGAGGCTTCAGCGTATACACTTACATGTGGGGCAATTACCAGACGCCGGGGCTGACCTGCAAGACGAGCATGCCGGTCCTCGCCCGACTGGCGAGACGCTTCGTGAAGCACAACGTCCATTCGATCTACCGCTGCGGCTACGGCGAACTCTTCGGGTGCGAAGGCCCGGCCTCGTATGTGTTCAACATGCTGCTTGCCGACCCGGCTCAGGACGAGGACGCGCTTTTCGAGGACTACGTCACGGCCGCCTACGGTCCGGCCGCCGCGCACATGCGCAAGTTCCACCGCGCCTTTGACGAGCGCGTCGCCGCGTGGGCGAAGTGCTTCAACGACGACCGCAAGTGGCCGTGGCCGCGCAGTTCGGGGCAGGACACGATCAAGGCGATCTACACGGCGCCGATGCTCGATCTGTGCGCTGCGAGCCTGTCTGCCGCCGAGAGGACGCCGGGGCTGTCCGAGAAGGCGAAGCGCCGCCTCGCGCTCGTCCGACGCGAGTTCGACTACACGCGGCTGACGGCCGAGACGTGTCTGCTGTACGACGCCTACCGGATCTCGGCCTCCATGCCGCTCTTCGAGGCGATTGCCGAGCGCGTCGAGAGGCGTCGTGCGATGATCGATTCGCTTTGCGGAGAAGACGGGCGCCTTAAGCAGATCGAGGGCTGGCCGGATTATCGCTATACCAGCGCAGTCTCAAAGGACATCATGCTCAAGAACGGACGCCTTTTCGCGCCGCTCCACGAGCCGTTCAACTGGAATATTGAGAAGATGCGCAAGGCGCTGGCGAGCACGATCCGGAGGAAGACGGCTCGCGTCGTGGCCAAGGGCAAGGCCACGACGTGGCAGGACGTTGGCGGCATCCAGTTCGGGAAGTGCGACTACGCGACGAAGTTCAGGTGCTTCCATGACGATTCGAACTTCTACGTTGAGGTCGACGCGGAGCTGCCGGATGCGCTGAGATTCGTTCCAAAGGGCCGTGACGGTGGTTGCCGCGATCAGGAATGTCTGGACCTGTTCATCGATCCTCTTTTCGAGAAGACACGCAACTACCACTTTGCCTGGAACCCGGTCGAGGGCTCCTGCCTTGACGAGGCGTATGGACTCGTGTCGGATCCGCTGGATCCCGAGGCCGACAAGTTCAGGCTCTCATGGGACGGAAAATGGGACTACAGTGTCTCCCGCACTAATGGCCGCTGGCGCAGTTTAGTAACTATCCCGTTCGCGACGTTGGGCGTGAAGAGACCGCTCCCCGGCACGAAGTGGTACCTGAATCTCGGAAGGGCGACGTTCAAGGGCAACGGGACGCAGCTGCAGCTCTGGAATCCGAGCCTGAGCGATCGCGGCATGCGCGACATTGAGTCGATGGGCATCGTCGAGTTTGAATGAACCGGATATTTTTATGTTAGAGGAGGCCCGAGGAATGATGAATAAAGTCATGAAGCGACATGCGGTCATATTCGCGGCTCTGGTTGGCTTGAATGCCGGAACGGTGTTTGGCTATACGGAAAACATATGGCAACCTGTTGATGGGGATTGGAATGGCGCGTATTCCGACAGTCGCCACTGGTCGCTCGGACACTTGCCCGACTGCGACAAAGGCGAGGATGCCGTCTTTTACACCCGGGACGCCGATTACGTCGTGACGCTTGATGTCGCGATAGGCGATGGCGTTGTGCCGAAGCCGGCTTTCTTCAAGGTAGGCAATGACGGCAGGCCTGCCGGACTGGGATGGGTCAAGTTTATTGGCGACGGAAAGGTCAACGCAAAGTTCAAGGTGATGCTCTACGCTTCGCAAAAGGCATCGTTTGGCGGTTGCCTGGAGATGGCGCAAAACGACATTTCGCTAACCGCCGATGCGAGCCTATGCCTTTGCGACGACGTCAACTGCGGCCCCTATCGGTCGATTGCCTTCGCCGACGGTGCGTCGGTTGAACTGGCTGGCGGAGTGTTTGACGGCAAGTTCTCCTATCCGCAAGGCTTTGAGCGGGGACGGTTCATCGTCTCCGGCGGACGCTTCGTCTCGCGTGGCGCGCTCAGCGACACACGGTTCAAGGAGATGCTTGAAGTCTCGTTCACGGGAGGCAAGATCGTGGCTGCGACCGAGAACTCCGTGTCTGATAGCCGTCTGCTGCCGTCTGGCGGTGCGACGCTGGAGAGTTGGGGCGTCGAAACATCAGCGATGCAATTCTCGTCTCCCGCCGTCATCTGCAACGGCGCATTTGTCGCCACGAACGCCGTGAAGGCCGGCTTGAACCTTGGCACGAACACCATTGCCCACGGCGGCGGGCGATGGACGGTCGGCTGGTTCTTGCCGTACGGCAGAGATTGCGAGTATGTGTTAGGCATTGACCGGATTGACATGGCCGGCAAATACCAGACACGGTCGAACGTAGAATATCCCGGAGACACTACGCTTGGAAGCTGGGGCGGCGGCTATTCGTCGAGTACATACAATTTGCAGAGCCGCTTCTACGGCACGGCGACATTCGATTCGCGCGATGCGATTGACGGTGTGACGGGGAACGCCTACTCGTTTCTCGGCATTGCGGGATCGATAGGCGGAGCCTACCGCTTCACGGGGAATGGCCGAGCGGAGATCGGCTTCGCGCCAATCCCAAGCTACATGCAGCGCATCCGCGCCATCGAGGTCGATTCGGGAGCGCAGGTCACGTTGCGTCCGGACAACCGGGCCATCCTCCAGGTCGGCGCATTCAGGATGGGGGCGGGGGCGTGTTTCACGTTCGATCCGAATATCCATTCGTTCGACTGCCTGACGTCTCCGGAGGTCGCCGCGTCCGCGCGCATCGTGCTGGACCTCACGAACCTCACCGACTCTACGGACGGCACAAGCCCAAGCGATGCGTCGTCCGGCCGCGTCGTTCGCCCGGTCTTTTTCGATACCATGGGCGACGGCATCCCGCTCGCGAACTTCGAGCTCGTCAACCAGCCCGAAGGAAAGGCATGGACGCTCAGGAAGTTCGGCGGCGCCGTCTATCTCCAGGATATGAACGCTACTCTGAACAACGACTCGGCACTCACCAACGAGTACGTCTGGGTCGGCACGGCGGCGGATAACGCCGTTGCGACGGGCGCGAACTGGTCGTGCGGCGTCGCACCTGGTGTCAATGAATATAAGGACCTTCATTTTCGCTTCGAGGGCACGAATGTCGTTGCATTCCCTTCGGGCGGGCAGAAGGCCAACCAGGTGACGGTTGGCGGCAAAATGCACAAGGAAGGGGTCTTCAGGCGCTGCGGACCGCCGTATCGCTTTACGGGAGGCCCCCTGCTGCTGAACCGCACCGCAAACGACGTGCATTCCGCGCTCCTGAACCATGCACGGCTGCCTCTTGTCGTCGAGAATGACGTACAGTTCAGGTATGACGGCGGTGTGATTCTCGGCATGGGCCCCGTAGTGCTGGAAGGCGCGGTCGCCGCTCCTGCCGACGCTTCCAGTTCAGGTTTGCTGAGGATCGGCGGCGATGTGCGCGTTGCGGGCTCGCTTGCGGCTCGAGTCCTCGGTTCCCTGTCGGATTTCGCATTGGTCGATGGCCGTTACCCTTCGCTGACCGTGTTGCCTGGCGGCTCGGTGACGGCAGGCGAGGGCACGGCGACGGCGACGTCGTTCGCGTCGCCGATCACACTCAACACGGTCGGCGGCGGCACGATGTCCTTTGCCGCGCCCGTGGCGTTTGCGAGCACAACTGCGCTCGACCACCTCGTTGACGGACGCCTCACGTTCGGCGACACGCTCTCGCTCGCTTCGGAGCATACGTTCTGCGGCACGGGACGCGTCGATTTCGCGGCGGTCGCGGCTTCGTCCGCGACACCCCCTCGGCTCGTTCTCGCCGGGGGCGTCACGGCGGCGGTGACGGAGCTGGGCGGCGTTGACTGGACTGTGCGCGCGGGCGGGAAGGTGGCACTCCTGCCGCAGAACGACATCACTACGGGACGCCCCCTGACCGTGCGTCCGCTGGGCGAGCTGACGGTGGACGGCGATCATTGCCTCACGGTTGCCAAGCCGCTTGTGATGGGCGTCGCGGCGAAGATGGTAAAGAAGGGCGCGGGAACGCTCGCGCTCGCGTCGGGAGCGAACACGCTTGCCGAGGCGTCCGCCATAGACGTGCTTTCGGGCGCATTCGCCTGGACGGCAGACCTGACGCTTCCTCGCCTCGCGGTCGCCCCGGGCGCGACGCTCCGGGCCGGGGCTGCTGCGCTCACCGTGACAGAGTCCCTATCGGTGGATGGCGCGACTGTCGTGTGGGCAGGCCCGTCGTCGACGGGCTGGACGACGCTGCTGACGGTTGCGGACGGCGTTGCGATTGAAGGTCTCCCGGTCGGGAGAAATCTGGAGTTCCGCGTACAGGACCTGCCGTCCGGCGGCAGTGAACTTCAGGTCAAGGCTATCAAAGGCCTGATGGTTACGATTCGCTGACGGAGGGGAAGGATGAAACCGTGTGGAGGCATTGTCAGGATGATGTTCGCCGCCGCCTTGATGGCGGCCTGCCGGGGCGACGGCGCCTACTGGGCGGGGTTCCGCGCACCGGCCAAGGCGGCCGTCGAGCACGTGCGCGGCTACCTCTGGATGGAGGCCGAGGCGTTCGACGACTACGGAACGTGGATCATCGACACGCAGTTCGTAGGCAAGATGGGTTCGGCGTACCTGCTCGGGGCCGGCGTCACGAACGTCTGCGCACCAGCGACGACGCGCCTGGCCGTTCCCCGCTCCGGCACGTGGCGCGCCTGGGCGCGGTCGCGCGACTGGATCCCCGACTTCCATCCCGGGCGCTTCGCGCTGGAGATCGGCGGCATTCGATCCGCAGACCTCGGCGACAGCGGGCGCACCGGCTGGGTCTGGCAGAAGGCGGGCGACTTCAGTCTCTCCGCCGGCGAGACGGACGTGCGGCTTGTAGACCTGACGGGCTGGTTCGCGCGCTGCGACGCGATCCTCCTCACGACCGACCTCGGCTACGTCCCGCCGGACGATCCGGCCGCGTGCGAGGCGGCCCGCGCTCGCTTCGCCGGCCTGCCGCCGGAGGAGGACGGCGGCGAGTTCGACGTAGTTGTCGTCGGCGCGGGGCCTGGCGGCTCTACGGCGGCGATCCAGTCCGCCCGCGCGGGCGTGCGGACGCTGCTCGTATATGACCGTCCTGTGATGGGCGGGAACGCCTCAAGCGAGTTCCGCATCCCCCCGCGCGGCGCGGGGACATACCGGCCCGACCACCAGGAAGGCGGCATTGACGCGGAGATGCTGGCCCTCGCGCGCGAGACGGAGGGATTCGACTGGACGGACGCCTACCAGACGCTTGCGGCCCGCGAGAAGAACCTTACGGCAGTCCCGAACGTGCGCATCGTCGCAGCCGAGACGGGGCGGAAGGGGGAGATCCTGTCCGTCACGGGCGTAGACACGCTTACGGGAGCGCGGCGGCGCTGGCGCGGCAGGCAGTTCGTAGATGCGACGGGCGACGGCTGGCTGGGCTTCTTCGCAGGCGCCAGATACCGCTTCGGCAGCGAGGGCAAGGCGGAGTTCAACGAGCCATATGCGCCGGAGAAGCCCAACGGACGCACGATGAGCGGTTCGATATTCTCCGGCCTGTGGAGCGACCGCGGCTACTTCGCGGCCTTCCGGGGCAGGAAGACGCGCGGCGCGAAGTTCGGCTTCACAGCCCCCGAATGGGCGAACCTCGAGCTGCCTCCCTGGTACGCGAAGCGACACGTGCCAGGCTTCGGCGGCGCGGCGATAGAGCATCCGCACGAGATCGACGACGTCGCGGACCCGGAATATGCGCGCGACTACCTCATCCGCATGTCGGTGTGCTACTGGAACTGGGCCAAGAACCTTGCGGTCAACCGGGCGGACGGCGAGGCCTGGCAGATGGTCGCTATCCCCCACACAAACGCGCGGCGCGAGGGGCGGCGGCTGATTGGCGACTACATCCTCACCGAATGCGACGAGCACGAGGGGCGGATGTTCGAGGACGCCATCGGCTACGGAGGGTATCCCATCACGACGCACGACTCCGCCGGAAGCTTCGGCTCGAACGGAGACTACAACCGCCCTGAGCCGGCGATATACGGCATCCCTTACCGCTGCATCTACTCCGTCAACGTGCCGAACCTGCTGATGTGCGGACGATGCTGCTCGGCGACGCACCGGGCCCTCGGCTCGCTTCGCGTGCAGTCGACCTGCGCGGTGACGGGGCAGGCTGCCGGCCTCGCGGCGGCGAACTGCGTGAAGACGGGGCTCTCGCCGCGAGACTACGGCAAGCGACACATCCGGGAGCTGCAGGCGGAACTGCGGGCCTATGGACAGAAGATCCCCGAGCCGGAGGACTTCTCCGCGTGCGCGCTCGTACTGCCGGCGGACAGGGCGGAGATCGTCGCGGCCGGCCCTTCGCGCGCCCTCAAGGATGCGGCGGCGGTGCTCTCGCGGTACTTGGGCATCGTCTTCGAGGAGAAGGTGCCCATAGTCCCGGCGCCTACGCCGGGACGCGTCGCCATCACGCTCGTCGAGGCGAAGGACTCGGACGGGTATTCGGTCGTCGCGGAGCCCGGTTCGCTCGTTCTTGAGGCGTCCGATCCGTCGTGGGCCGTCTACGCGTTTCTTGAGCGGGTCGTCGGCGTGCGCTTCTTCTGGCCGGGCCTGCACGGCACGGCGCTGCCGCGCCTGGCCCGCCTCGGGGTGAAGCCGTGCCGACTCGCCGGTCGCCCGGACGTCTCGCCCGCCAGATGGCGGGCGTTCGCGGACGGCGCGTGGAAGGACCCGAAGAGCCGGGAGTTCGAGCGTTCGGCCGACAGGGCGGCGCTCGAGGCGTTCTTCCGCGAATGGCCGACGGAGGGCGCTGCGGGCGACGACCATTTCTGGCGAGCCTACGGCTTCGGCGGCAAGGCGATGCGCGCGGCCTACGCGGCGCATGCGGCAGGCGCGGACCCTCGCACGGTAGCGAAGGCCGTCGCGGAGGCGACCGATGCCGTCATCGGCGGAACCGAGGAGTGGTGGCGGATACGAACGGTCGCGCGCCTCGTCTTCGGGCTCAAGAAATGACGCAAGTGAGTGGGGCGGCTGATTCGCAATCGCCGATCAGCGGCTCGCCCGCTCAAGGCAGACTCTCATCGAGCCGATCTTCGCGGCGACATTTACTATCGACGGGTCGGCGGGCACATCCGCATTCACAAGCGCATCCGAGGCTGCCGCATGAAGCCACACCGCCGAGCATGCGGCAATGTAGGCATCCTTGGTGTAGGCCCACCTTGCGGCGATGACGCCGGAGAGCAGGTCGCCCATGCCGCCCATTGCCATGGACGGGTTGCCGGCCTCGCACACGAACTCGCGTCCGTTGGGCTCGCACACGATCGTGTGTGCTCCCTTCAGCACGCAGATCGCGTGGTAGCGCTCGACTATGCGCCGGGCCGCCGCCTTGCGGTCGCTCAGGACATCCTCCGTCTTGCAGGCCAGAAGCCGTGCCGCCTCTCCGGCATGTGGGGTGAGTATCACGGACTGCCCCTCGATGACGGGGAGGTTGCTCTGCTTCTTTGCGTACCAGTTCGAGAGTATCGTGAGGGCGTCGGCATCTATGACGAACCGTCCCTTCGAGCCGGAAAGCAGCCGCGACACGAGCATCTCCGCCGTTTGCGTCACGCCAAGCCCCATGCCGATCACGGTGACGTCCGCCCTTGGCGGCACGCATACAGCGGTCTGCTTCATGAACGTGGCTTCCGGCACGAGCGAGCCGGCGGCGATTCGGGACGCATCCGGCACGACGAGATGGATGAGGCCGGCGCCTGCGGCCCGGGCGCCGAGGCCGCTTATGACGGGCGCGTGAATGTAGTGGCTTGACCCGCCCACCACGGTTACGGTCCCGACGGAATACTTGTTGGCGTCCACGGGACGCTTTGGAAAAGCAGGTGAAATGGAGTTTGGCATTTGCATACGGCACGGGAGTATAGCAAAAAAACACGAAATGTGCTATCCTACCGCCCATTTACGGGAACAGTAGGCAGGGAATAAATCCAGGAGAGACCAATGAGACGAATCTATGCTTCATTCGTTGCGGCCCTTGCGGCGTTCACGGCCTTTGCCGCCGGGGAGCTTGACGATGCCGTGCTTCACGGTGATACGGACAAGGAGCGGGCAATCGACTACAGGCCCGGAGAGCCGATTACGTTCACGCTTCGGATGCAGGGCGTGGAATCCGTTCCCGAAGGCAAGTATTTCATCGAATGGAACCGTACCGGCGATGACGGCGTGACGGAGACCGGCAAGGTTCCCGCGACGCTCGATCCGCTTGTCATAAGGACGAAGATGGACATGCCTGGCTTTGTGCGGGTCCTGGCGTACGTGGTGGACGGCAAGGGCAATGCCTACAGGAAGAGCTTTCGCGGAGACCCGAACACGCCGGAGGGGAAGAAGGCCCTGAACGCATTCGAGCGCATGGACAAGCGCGTGTTCTTCGACGGCGGCGCGGGCGTCCAGGTCGATACGCTCCAGTCCGCGCCCGAGCCGAAGGATTACGACGAGTTCTGGGCCAGGCGCAAGGCCCGCCTCGCGAAAGTGCCGATGACTGCCACGGTGAAGGAGCACCGCAGCTCGAACCCGGCGGTCCGGGTCCTTACGTTCAGCGTCCTTTGCGCGGGGCCTCGTCCCGTGACGGGGTGGGTGACCGTGCCGACGGATGCGTCCAGGAAATATCCGGCGCACATTTTATTCCACGGCTACGGCGCACATTTCATACAGTCCATTCCGTCGTCGGGCCCGAAGGACGAGATCCGCATGTTCATCAACGCGCACGGCTATGAGCTTGGGCGCGAGGAGGAGTACTACACCGAGTTCTACAATTCGATAAAGTCAAACGACAAGACGTTTGGCCTCGATTCGGCTTGGCAGAACAAGTCTACCGACACCGCCTACTTTGGGTGGATGATCTACCGCATCATGCGGGCGTTGCAGTACCTGAAGTCGTTCCCGGAGTGGAACGGCAGGGACCTCATCGCCAGCGGCGGCTCCATGGGCGGGCTGCAGACGATGTGGGCGGCCGGCATCGACCCGGACGTGAGCGTCGCGAGGCCGAGCATCCCGTGGTGCTGCGACATGGGCGGGCGGCAGTCCATGAAGCGCAACTACTCCGGATGGGGCGTGGATGAGACGGAGGCGCTCCGCTATTTCGACCCGGTAAACTTCGCGAAGCGCGTTAGCCCGAAGTGCCGGGTGGAGATCACCAGGGCGGGACTTGGGGACTACTGCTGCCCGCCGAGCGGCGTGGCGATCCTCTACAACAACCTGAAATGCCCGAAGAAGATCAACTGGGTGCAGGGGTCTACGCATGGATATGTGCCGCCAGAGAGGCACCAGGCGTTCTCCCTGACCGGAAACGGGTGGACGGAAGACTGAAGCATGGATGCAGAGGATAGAGGTGTGGGTGTCGTGGAGGCCAAGTGCCTCCGGCTAAAGCTCCCGGAAGGGGGCTTCAGGCTTCGCACGGGCGGCGTTCTGAAGCAGGTAGACGTCGCGTACGAGGAATGCGGCGCGATGCGTCCCGAGATGGACAACGTGGTGTTCATATGCCATGCGCTCACGGGCGACGCCCATGTGGCCGGGATAAGGCCGGGCGAGACGAAGCCGAGCGGATGGTGGGAGGGCATGGTCGGCCCGGGACGCGCCATCGACACCAGCCGCTACCACGTGATATGCGCGAACGTGCTTGGCGGATGCAGCGGAACCACCGGCCCGTCGTCCATAAACCCCGATACCGGCAAGCCGTACGGCAGCGCGTTCCCGCGCTACGACTTCTCCGACGCGGTGGACGTGTACCGCATGCTCCTTGCGCAGCTCGGCGTGAAGCACCTTGCCGCGCTGATAGGCGGAAGCTACGGCGGGATGCAGGTAATGGACTGGATCACCCGATGCCCGGGCGAGACTGACCGGGCGTGCGTGATAGCGTCCTCGGCCTCCCTCAACACGCAGGCGCTCGCCTACGACGTGGTGGGGCGCAGCGCGATCACGGACGATCCGGATTGGCGGAACGGCGACTACTACGACGTCGGCGACGGGCACGGCCCCAAGCGGGGGCTCGCCTCCGCACGCCAGCTCGCCCACATAACGTACCTTTCGCGCGATCTTCTCCAGGAGAAGTTCCACCGCGAGCTCCAGAGCAACTGGCTTGAGGAATCCAAGGAGTTCAAGGACCGCAGGGTGCGGGACTTCCGCACGTTCTTCCAGATCGAGAGCTATCTCGTATACCAGGCGGACAAGTTCCTGAAGCGCTTTGACGCGAACAGCTACCTTCACATAACGAGGTCGATGGATCTCTTCGACGCCAGCGCGCCTTACGGCTCCCTTGATGCCGCATGTGCCCGCGTGACGTGCAAGACGCTCGTCGTGTCCCTGTCCGGGGACGTGCTTTTCGCGGAATGGCAGTCCCGCGACATCGTGGAGTCGCTGATACGCGGAGGCAAGGACGTGAGCTACTGCCACCTTGAGATAGGTACGGGGCACGATGCGTTCCTCACCCACATCGACGACCTCTCGCGCCTTGTCGGAGGATTCCTCGGCACGCGCAGGCCGAATGTCACCCAGGCCCAGGAACGCCAGCACGCCGCGGTGCTGTCCATGGTTCGGGACGGCGCCCACGTGATCGACATAGGATGCGGCGACGGGACGCTCCTCAACGTGCTCAAGAAGAACCGCCACGTGACGGGTGACGGGGTTGAGATCGACGTCACGGAATTCGAGGAGGCCGTGGCGGACGGCAACACCCTGCTGTGGGAAGACGCCGACGAGGGCATCTCCCTCGTCCCGGACGGCCATTACGACATCGCCATATGCTCTGAGACGCTTCAGGTGGTGAAGAACCCGCGCGGCCTCCTGCACGAGGCCCTTAGGCTTGCGGACGAGGCGATCGTATCCTTCCCCAACTTCGCGGCGTACAGGATAAGGCTCACTCTCGGCTTTGGCGGCCATCTGCCGGTCTCGAAGCAGCTGCCGTTCCAGTGGTACGACACCCCTAACATCCACCTCATCACCCTCAAGGACTTCCGCAACCTTTGCGAGAAGGAGGGGATCGAGATACTCGAGCTCAAGGCGGAGTCCCGCCATCCGATAGGGAGGCTTCTGCTTGCCCTCGGGTTCAAGAACCTCGGCGCTTCGCGGATAATCGCCCGCATAGCGAAGAAAAGGAAATGAGCCACACCCACTGCCGGTGAGCGGCATCGGCGGAGTTTGCCTATGATGACAACAACCGATTACGGATACAGGACGAAGGTGCGCCGCATGTGCGCAGCGCTTCTCCCGGCGATGTTCCCCGCGGCCGTCTTCGCGGCCTCGCTCGCGCTCGCGCCGGCGGACAGGCTCCTCATGGCGGACAAGATGTTCGCCAAGGGGCTTCACGCGGATGCCGCAAGGGAGTATGCCGCGCTGAGGTCCGAGAAGTCGATCTCCGGGACGGATATCGAGTTCCGGATCGCCGAGTGCGCCCATGCGCTCGGAAAGGAGGCGGAGGCGCTGCCCGCCTACGAAAGGCTGCTCCGCCGGGATCTGTCCAGCCAGATGCGGGCCGTTGCCCTCTATCGCGTGGCAAGCGCGAAGAACGACCCCGCGATGTTCCTCGAAAGCGAGAAGGCGGATCCCAATGGACGCTACGCCCTCTTCGCGCGGCTCAAGCGCGCCCTCATCCTGGCGAAGAGCGACAGGCCGGAGGATCGCCGCGAGGCCACCGGGATTTTCCTCGAGCTGTCCATGTCGAACGAGAAGTCCGTGGCGGAGGAGTCGATGTACGCCGCCGCGTCGCTTGCCTACGGCGACAAGCGGTGGAACGAGGCGGCAATCCTTTTCGGCCGCCTCGCCAAGTCCTATCCCGACAGCCCGCGCACGGCGGCGGCGCGTACGCCAAGGGCATGGAGCGCGTTCCTTTGCGGACGATACACCGATTGCCTTGCCGCGTGCGGGGATTCCGCCGAGGACGATCTCGCCTACCTGCGCGGCGCGGCGATGATGGCTCTCGACAGGCGCGAGCAGGGGATTGCCGAACTTTCGAGATATGTAGAGCTGCATCCGCAGGGACGCTACCGCGCGGCGGCGATGCTCCCGGTGCAGCGCATGAAGTTCGATGCCGCCGTGAAGCGCGGGGACATCCCCGCCGCCGTGCAGGCGGCGAAGCTTGCCGCGGCGCTCTCGGATTCCCCCGGCGACGCATTGCGCCTCGCATGGGCGCACGAGCGCTCCGGCGCGTCCGCAGAGGCCCGCGCGGAGTACAGGCGCATAGCGGAGAGGTGGCCGAAGGATCCGGCCGCCGGGGAGGCGCTGTTCGCCAATGCGCTGTCCGACCTTCGCGCCGAGAACTGGGCTGCGGGCGAGCTGGCGCTCGACGAGGCGCTGAGGCGCTTCCCGAACCTTCAGCGGCGCAGCGAAGCCATCTACTGGCGGGGAATCGCCGCCATCCGCCTTGGACACGAGGAGGAGGGCGTTGCGCGGCTTAAGGAGGCCCTGAATCTCGGGATATCCCTGGATCAGGCGAGGGAGGCGAATCTGCTTGTCGCCGATTCGGATGCCCGCGCGGGCAGGACGAAGGATGCCGCCGCAAGGTATGTCGAGCTTCTTTCCAAGGGCGCATCGGAGCGGATGTCGGCGACGCACCTTGCCGCCGTGCTCAGGCTGCTTGCCGGATGCGGCGAGTGGGAAGCCCTGCTCACCGGCGCCAAGGCCCTTGCGGCGAGATCGGGCGATCCGGCGTTTGTGCAGATCGCGGCGGCAAGGGAAGGCCAGGCTCTGGAGGGGCTTGCCCGGTATGACGAGGCGATAGCGGCATATCGCCGCGCCTTCGCCGTGAAGGCCGATACGGACGAAGGCTCTGCGGCGGCCCTGTCCCTTGGCCTGCTTGAGTACCGCAAGGGCGAATACGCCGCCGCCGAGCGGACGCTTACGGATGCCGTGTCGCGCAATGCCGGGCCGGACGGGCTGAAGGCCCGCGCCAAGGCATACCGCGCGCTTGCCGACGTGTGCCGGGCGAAGGGCGAGGCGCTGAAGGCGAAGGGATACGAAACCGTACTGAAGGAGCTGTTTGGCGATGAAGAGTAGTTCCGAACATGGCGATCTCATCCTTTTCGCGGTGGTGGCGTCGCTCATTCTGCATGGCGTGCTGATGTTCTTCGCCGCTCCGCACGTGATGAGCCACACTGCGGGTTCGTCGGACTTTGAGGCCCGGCGTACGCACCGCCCGCCGATGTCGGTAAGGCGCTTCGAGGGAGATCCGTTCCGCGAACGGGTGAAGTCCGTCCCGGCATCCGACGTTCCCGCCCCGCGCAGCGCCCCGACGGTGGCGCAGGCATCGGCGTCATCCGCCCCGACTGCGGCACCATCCTCTGGCGACGTCCCGATCCCGGCGCCGCCGGTTGTCGTTCCGCAGGTGCTGAGCGGGCCGATGGATGCCCCGGCGGAACTTCCCAGACCGTCAATCCTGAATGCCAATGCGATCGAGGATACAGGCTTCACGATGCCGTCCGCCGCCGAGATTGATGCGGCGGCGCCGTCACTGCCCGTCGCGCCTCTATCGGCGGCGTCGGGAGGTGCGGAGTCCGTAATACCCGTTCCCGGGATGTCCGCCCCGGCTCCGGTGTTTACGTTGCCGGAGATCAAGGTGGGAGATGGCGCAATGGCCGGCATCGAGGCGGCGAAGAAGCCTCCATCCGTAGAGTTCAAGTTCGAGAACAAGGTGCTGGAAGAGGTCGACGAATCCTTCGTTGAGGAGGAAAAGGCCGCCGTGAGGCAGCTTCTCTCGGAACAGAAAACCCTGCCGGCGGAAAGCGTGGTCAGCTGCGGAATGGTGACGTACGTCGATCCGCCAGACCCGAAATGGCGCTATTTCAAGATAACGTTCGAGCCGAAGGGGGGGGCGTACGCGCTGCCGATAGTGCCGAAGGACGCGGTGATACTGATGGATGCTTCGGGCTCGATCGGCAAGGATCGGCTCAGGGACTGCCGCGAGGTGGCGAAGTCCGTATTGCGCTCCTGCCTGAATACGGGAGACAGATTCAACCTCGTCGCGTTCAGGAACAGCTTCTCGTACGCCTTCAAGGAATGGCGCGAGTGCGATGCCGCCTCGTTTGCGGCGGCGGACCGATGGCTCTCGAACCTTACCGCCCATGGAAGGACGGACGTGTTTTCCGTGATACGGTCCGTGCTGACGCTGCCGCGCGACCCGTCGCGTCCGCTCATTGCGCTTGTCGTGACGGATGGCGACGCCAATGCGGGCGTGAGCGACACTGCGGAGATACTTTCGCGCTTCACGAAGCTCAACGACGGACTTGTCTCCGTGTACATGTATGGCGTAAAGAAAAAGGCGAACCGCGAGCTGATCGAGATCCTCACGAAGGGGAATCGGGGCGAGTCGTTCATCCATACCGGCTTCAGGTTCAATGCAGGAAAGGAACTCGAATCCCTGGCCAAGGCGTTCCGCGACCCCGTACTCACGGATCTGCGCGTGGCGTTCGCTTCCAGTACAGAGGCGGAGACATATCCGCTTCTCCTCAAGAACCTTTACCGGGGCGGTCGCGTGGAGCTTCGCGGACGATGCCCGGCATCGGTGAAGAAGCTCGTGTTCACGCTTCAGGGTCTTTCCGGCAAGAAGGCCTTCGAATCCCTCTACCAGCTCAACCTTGCCACCTCGCCGACGACCGACAGGTCTCTGCGCGACGAATGGCTGGCTGACCGCGCCGTGAGTTTTAGGTTTTGATAGTTGATAGTTGGTAGTTGGTAGGTTTTAGGTTTCAGGTTATAGGTTTTAGGTTTTAGCAGTGAGGCGTTGCGCGGGAGGGTCGCAGTCCTCTGCGACCTATATCATTTGCGATTTACGATTGCATTTAGCCATTTGCCGATTTTATGATTTATCATCGTGCACGCGGGAGGGTCGCAGTCCTCTGCGACCTGAAACCTACCAACTACCAACTAAAACCTGAAACCTATAACCTAAAACCTACCCCTCTCACGGACTGATCTTCAGTCCGTGAGAGGGTCCGCGCTCCTTCTCGGAGTGCACCTTCTCCCACACCGCCCTCTGCACGTCGTTCGTCGGCGGCGGAGCGATGCCCATCCGGCACGCTTGCCTGTAGGACGTCACCCGGCTGGGATGCACTCCCGCCTTCGCCATCCCCCGGATGACTCCCATCATCACGTACGCCTCGTCGCCGATCCCCTCGCTCGCGTCAAGCTCCTTCAGCGAAGTGACCGTCTTGAGCGAACTGCTGGGCGAATCGCTTTCCGCCCCTCCGCTCGCAAGCATGGCCACGCGCCCCACCACCTTGCCGGTGCGCCGCGTGAGCAGCGCCGGAGAAGGGGTGTCGGCCGCCAGCGCCGCGACGTTCACAAGGCCGCATCGCGTCTCTATCGAGACAAGGGACATCGGCAAGGCCGGGTCGTCCACGACCGCGACGACCGACCCCGCGCCCATGTCGTGAGCGAGCGTCTTCATGGACGCGATGCAGAATGCGTTTGTCGCCTGGATTGCCCTTGCCGGGATGTTGAATCCCGAGAATGTCTCCTCGAATTTCCTTGTGAGCTTCGCGAAGTCCGCCCGCCTCTGGTAGTCCACAAGCTGCACGAACCCCGATGCGGGTATGGTGAACGGGCCGCCTGTCCGGCGCATCACGGCTTCCCGCCTGGCCGCGCGCTCGGCGTCCGTCAACGGCTTCTTGCCCCTGTCCGGCGCCGCATCCACCACGGCGGCAAGCGCGACGCAGATGAACGCGATTATGCAAAACCTTCGCGATTGCGGACGGGACACGCTTGTCGTGTCCGGGGTTTCGCAACCTCCAATGACTTTGTGCTTCATGCTATTCCTCTATTCCAAGATATTCCTTCTGCCGTCTGGTCAGCGTAAGCCGCTTGATCCCCTTGTCTTCAAGACGCTTCTGTATCGTGTTGTAGAACTCTCGCGCGACTTCGGGCGGATCGGTCTTCATGGACTTCATCTGGAGTTCCCTGCACATGTTCCTTTCGTTGAATGCGGAATCAAGCACGTTCACGTAGTACTGCAGGAAGCCCTCCACGGTTCCGCCCTCGTCAAGGAACTCCTTGAGCGCGGTCTTCACTTGGTTGACTATCCGCTTGGCCTCCTTCGCCTCTTCGCTGTCGCCATCCTTCGCTGCGGTGATGGATTCGATTGCCGACCTGAGCTGCCTCTCGTCTACAGTGGGTATTGGCGGCAGCATCGGCGGCATGTCCCCGACCTCCACACTGAACACCGAGTGGACGATCTGCTCAAGCGGACTATCGAGAAGGGGCCTCTTTGCGACGATGTGGTGCCGGTCGTACAGGGGATCCTTCGCCCGTTCCTCGGCCTCTATCTCCTCCGGCGTCTTCTGCGGTTCCGCCGTCATCGTAGCGCCGCCGCCCCCGCCGTCGTGCGCCCCGCCATGCCTCGTAGCGCCGCCGCCCTCGCCGTCGTGTACCACGGCCGGAGGGGGCTGCCTCGTGGCGACGGCGCCCTCGCCGTCGCGCGCCTCGCCATGCCTCGTAGCGATGGTGCCCTCGCCATCGTGCGCCCCGCCGCCGCGCCACGCCAGGTATACCGCCACGATCGCGGCCACGCACAGCGATGCGCCAACGGCGACTGCGGCAAGACGGCGCTTGCCGCACAATACCCCTTGCCGGACGGCGGACGCTGCCACCCGCCTATCATTGTCACCTTCACTCTTCCACATAGCTACCCACTACCAACTACCATCTACCAACTACTAACTAAATCACCATTTGCGATTTCCGATTGCATTTAGCCATTTGCCGATTTTATGATTTACCGTAGCGACGTATCCCCCGAGCGAAGCGAGCCGCGCAAGCGGTCGATAGAGGGGTGCGCCTCGCCGTCGTGCGCCTCGGCCGGAGAGGGCTGTCTCGTAGCGATATATCCCCCGAGCGAAGCGAGCCGCGCAAGCGGTCGCTAGAGGGGTGCGCCCTCGCCGTCGTGCGCCTCGGCCGGAGAGGGCTGCCTCGTAGCGATGGCGCCCTCGCCATCGTGGTAAATCCCTAAATGACTAAATCCCCAAATGCAATCGTAAATCGTAAATCCTAAATCCTCCAACTGCTGAAACCTAAAACCTAAAACCTGAAACCTACCAACTCCCATCCGTGTCGGCGCTTGCGCCGCATCTGGGCTATCTGTGGTAAGGCAAATCCCTTCCACCACCCACTACCAACTACCAACTGCTGAAACCTAAAACCTAAAACCTAAAACCTGAAACCTAAACGGCCCGCCCGCACCTGCGGACGGGCCGTTTGCGTGGCTATGCCACGCACTCGCTTACGCGCGACGGCGGCGGAGCGCAAGGCCCGCGAGGCCGACGAGCATCAGCATCGCGCTCGTGGGCTCCGGAACACCCATCGCCTTCCAGTTGTCGGCGTTCTTCGAGTTCGCCGCCTGGGAGCCGAATGTAATCAGAGTCTCCAATGAGGCATCCACATCCTTGGTGACCATCTGCGACACATAGTACGCCTTCGCGGCATCTGCGCTACCGGCGTTGAGGACGATCATGTAGAAGTCCTGCGAACCGGCCGCGACATTGCCTGTTGCCGGAGCGGCTGAAAACGCGCCTTTGCTGCTCGTTGTCTTTGTCGCGCCGACTGCGCTTGCGATCAGCGAATCGGTGTTGCCGTTGGCGAGATCCGCCGTGATCGCATCGAGGTCGGATGCCATGATGAGGTATCCGAGCCACCCGTTGGCACCAGTATTCTTGCCATTGGCTGCAGTTGCGACTGGATCAAGCACGGCCGAAGCAGTCCAGTCAACCGCCGCAGCGTTTGCGAGGGCGACCGCCCCCACAGCCATGATAAACACTATTATTTTCTTCATGTTGATTTTCCTTTGATGTCTGCGCAAGGCTTAAGGCCACGCGCAAAATTCACTTGATTTCCTGCGAGGGGAAGGAAAGCTTTACCTGATAAGGCACCATAACCTGAAGCACTTCGCCGGGCTTGAGCTTGTAGTCCGTAATGGTCTCTTCAGAACCGTAGTACCAGCCGTCTTTGTCCATGAGGTCATCCTCAGTCATCCACGAGAACGTCTTCGCGAACTTGCGGTTGGTGTCGAGTACGAACATCGCAATCACGCCGCCGCTGAGGTCCGTCGCCTCCGTGGACGAGGGGACGATATCCTTCACGGGCATCTCCGTCGCGTGCTGGTTGCCGACCATGTAGTATCCTGCGGCGGGGGCGGTGAAGTCGTATGCACCCTGATCGACCTGCCCCGCAAAGGTGAAGCTCACCTGATAGGGAGCCATCACCTGAAGCGACTCGCCAGGCTTGAGCGTGTAGTCGGTCACGGTTTCTTCAGCGCCGAGATACCAACCGTCCTCATCCATGAGGTCATCCATGGTCATCCACGAGAACGTCTTTGCGAACTTGCGGTTGGTGTCGAGCACGAACATCGCAATCACGCCGCCGCTGAGGTCCGTCTTTTCAGTGGAGGAGGGCACGATGTCCTTCACCGCCGGATCGGTTCCATCCGCGCTCACGAACATCGGCGTGTAGTTGTAGTAACCCGCCGCCGCCATGTCCTTGCTCATATACCCCACGACATTCGCGGAAGTTATTGCAGAAAAGCCTACTGTGGCGCAG
>CAKULV010000043.1 GCA_934667425.1 uncultured Kiritimatiellota bacterium
CGTGGACGGCCATGTCGTGCGTCTCGCGCTGGCCCGAGTCGGTATAGTAGGCGCCGAGGAGCACGCTGATCGTCGGCACGGGTTCGGCCGCCGCGACCGGCAGGCTCGCGAGGAAAAGGGCTAACAGCGCGAAGCGGGCCATTCTCTCTCCTCTATATATAGGGCAAGCGCCATGACGATGTGTTTCTTCCGTTTCATGCCTGTTATTTTATCACAACGGACCGATTCCCGTAAACCTGAATTCCCCTGCTGTAGCTTACCCATTTTCGCCCTCGCCAGCATTGACTTTTGAGCGGTCAATATGCTATATTGCCATAATCTTCTTTTAGGTGGATTGTACACTTGAACGGGAAGGAGGCAAGAAAAATGGCAACATCGAGCATAACGGCGAACTTCAGGATCAAAGATCCAAAGATGGCCAAGGCGTTCGTAAACGCGCTGTGTTCCGATTCGGTGCGCGAACCGAATCTGCCGCGCGTCATGGAGACTCATTTCGAGTCCCCAAAAGCGGAGCGCGACTTCTTTTTGAAGGGGCCATACGCAACAGGAGTTCGGCAACGGTGAGCGGCTATACCATCAGAAAGGTTTCCGAACTCGCGGCAGAATATGGCGAGGATTTCGTCAACCGCGTGACGAAGTCCTTTTCTTGCCGTTTTAATGATGAGGTAGATAATTTCCTGAAGCGCAACTCCCTTGACTTCGCAAGGCGCAAAGTCTCTGTGACGGAACTCGTATTCGACAATGAAAGCCAATTGTGCGCCGGGTACTTCACATTGGCGGTGAAGCCGATCCAGATTCCGGCGTCTGCGCTTTCTTCCACGCAGCGCAAGCGAATTGAGCGATTCTCGAAACTCGACCCTTTGACAGATTCCTATACCGTCGCGGCGTATCTGATTGCGCAATTCGGCAAGAACTTCAATACGGATGGCAATGTCATCTCCGGGGCGGAACTGCTTGCGTTCGCCATCAACCATATCCGCCGCGCTCAGGATGAAGTCGGCGGACAAATCGTGTTCCTTGAAATGGAGCATGGCAACAGCAAGCTTGAGTCCTTCTACGGCAATTGCGGATTCAACAAGTTTGCCGTCCGTGACACAACCGAGAACGGGAAGCCTATCACCTACGACCAGTTGTTTCTGTTCCTCAAGTAGCAATCTTCAACAATCGTGGAAACTGAAATGAAAAGACAAAGCCAATAAACAGTTAAAACGATAAGGCGGGAGAAATCCGCCGAACAACAATTTGCAATGCTGCAAGCAGTCGTACTAGGGAATCCTGAGAAAATTCTGGCGACACTTGGCAGGTAAGCGTGTACACGCTTCCTCCCTTCGTGTTCCAGACAGGCAATCTCAGGGCCTCCTAGTAGACACGGAGGGAGGATTTCTTTTCAAGTATGACTGTAAGTTGCTAATGGCACAGATAAGACATCACCTTGTCGGCATGAACGAAAAAGGCTTATAGGCAATGAACGATCAACCGAAAACTGGTACGATAGGACTGCACTCATGGCGTGACTTCACCAAAGTCATGAAGATTATGGGCGCGGGTAAGTGGATTTATCGTGGGCACAAATCCGTGACCTATCATCTTGATAGTGGTCTCGATAGATATGTCAAGGACATTGTTGCAGCGCGGAATAATCGCGGTATCAAGACAGATAAAAAATCATTAGCGCGCGCGTTACCAAGGGCGGAACATTTCGCCATTGCAAACTTCAGAGCCAAGGCAGAGGAGTTTCATGAATGGACTACAAACGTATCTGCGCTACTCGCCATGCAGCATTACGGAGCAAAAACGCGGTTTCTTGATTTTACGACATCCATAATGGTTGCCTTGTTCTTTGCATACGAAGAAAAGATGACGGGCGAGGAGCGTGCGATATACGCTGTCAACTACAGGACGATCATTGAGCATGGTGGATGGAGAGAGCGGTATTTGACGTATGCAAACAGGTCGGATCTGAAAGATAGAGGAGACGAGGAGGCATGGTGGGAACTGGAATCGCAGATCGAGAATTATTACTTCCAGAAGTTCATGTTGGAAGAAGCTGAGAAGATCATCAATAATGGACATAGTACCTTTGGCAAAGGAATCATACCGCTGTACAAAGCGTGTTTCAACAAGCGGCAGATGGCCCAATCCGGCGTTGAACTGATGCCTTGTACATTTGACGGGTTCGTTAACAACCTTGCCGCAGTTCTTGGTGTGGATATGAGATTAGTTGACGATCCGCCAAATGCTGGGGTGACAGACGTTTCCCACATGACGGATGTTGAGAAGCACTTTCCGACATCACTCATAAAATTCGTATTTGATCCAAAAATGGAGGATGAAGCATGGCGAATGCTTGATCAGGCGAACATCAACGCATCGACCATCTATCCAGACCTCGTCGGCATCGCTAAGAGCGTTCGCTATAACGAAGGGATATTAGGGCTGTGAAAACTAAGAACCGCATTCAACAGTCAAAGTACATTTTGACTGGATTTGTGATGACGCTTGCGGCTGTATTGGGTGCGGCAACATACACCGAAACAGTTGACGGCATCATCTGGACTTACACAGTCTTGAATGGCGAGGCATCGGTTGGTGGTGGATCTTCTTCACCGCCAGCCGTTTCTGCTAGCACTTCAGGAGCTATTGTAATACCGTCCACGCTTGGTGGCAGACCCGTTACAAGCATCGGAAATTCTGCGTTCAGAGATTGCAATAAACTTACGAGCGTGACGATACCAGGTGGTGTTACGAGCATAGAGGCTTATGCGTTCTCCGATTGTAGCCGACTAATGAGTGTAACGATACCAGACAGTGCGACGGGTATTGGAGAAGGATCGTTCAAAGGTTGCAGTCGCCTTTTGAACGTGACTATACCGGATAGTGTGACAAGCATCAAGTCCTCAGTGTTCTCAGGTTGCAGAGGGCTGACAAACGTAACGATACCTGATGGTGTGACCAGTATCGGTGCCTCAGCGTTCTCTGGTTGTAGTGGTCTGACGAATGTGTCAATACCAGATAGCGTGACCAGCATCGGATCAGATGCGTTCACTGGTTGTAGTGGGCTTACGAGCGTAACGATACCTGACAACGCGACGAGCATTGGATCTTTTGCATTTTCCGGTTGCAGCGGGCTTACGAATGTTACGATAGATGCAGGTGTGATGAGTGTCGGGGTTTATGCGTTCAAAGATTGCAGTAGCCTGACGAGCATGACTATACCAGACAGCGTGACGAGCATCGGGTTTTCTGCGTTCTCTGGCTGTAGCGGGCTTGAGGAGATTACGTTGCCATTCGTAGGAGCGCGGCGCGGAGAGAGCGGTTCGTCCGATTCGGTATTCGGCTACATATTCGGCTCGTCGTCCTACACCGGCGGAGCGGAGACTTGGCAATACTATTCGTCTAGTTCTTGCTATATTTGCTATATTCCGTCAAATATCAAGAAAGTTGTTGTTACCGACGATACCGTACTCGCGTATGGAGCGTTCAACCATTGCAGCAGCTTGACGAGCGTAACAATACCCGATAGTGTGACGAGTATCGGGTACAGAGTGTTCTCTGGTTGCAGTAGCTTGACGAACGTGGTGATCGGCAATGGTGTGACAAGCATCGGGTACGAAACGTTTGACGGTTGCAGAGGTCTTACGAGCGTGACGATACCAGACAGCGTAACAAGTATTGGTAGCTATGCGTTTTCTGGTTGTAGCGGTCTTACGAGCGTGACGATACCAGACAGCGTAACAAGTATCGATAGTTATGCGTTTTCTGGTTGTAACGGTCTTGCAAGTGTGATGATAGGCGACGGCGTAACTAGCATTGGTTTCGATGCATTCTACGGTTGTAGCAGCATTCGGGATGTGACTATACCGCAATATGTCATAGACAGACGACGTATCTCGGGTGTTTTTTCGTCATCGTATTCATCCATTACGAATATCTCATACTCATCGGCAATCACCAACATCGGATATTCCGCGTTCGGTGATTGTACTGGCCTGATGAGTGTGACAATACCCGACAGCGTTATGAGTATTGGTCCTTCTGCGTTTTCTGGTTGTAGCGGGCTTACAAGTATAACGATATCGGACAGCGTGAAAAGCATCGGTGCTTTTGCGTTCTCTAATTGTACTAACCTTACGAGCGTAACGATACCCGACAGTGTTACGAGCATCGCTTCTTCGGCGTTTTATGATTGTAATAGTGCACTTTTTGATACCGCAACGATTACTCAGGTAAAACTTGTCGATGGATGGGCGGTCGGTCCTACAGGGTCACTTCCTCTGGACTTGCATTTAACAGGCGTTCGTGGTATTGCAGACTCTGCGTTCTCAAACGGCACTAGTCTTACTAGTGTGACAATTCCCAACAGCGTAACTAGCATTGGTTCCGATGCATTCTACGGATGCAGCGGTCTGACGAGTGTGGCGATCAGCAATGGCGTGACAAGTATCGGGTGCCAAGCATTTTCTAGGTGTAGAGGACTTACGAGCGTGACGATACCAGATAGTGTTACGAGCATAGAGGCTTATGCGTTCTCACATTGCTACAATCTGACGAACATCGTTTTTTGTGGTGATGCACCGGTGATTGGAGATCATGCATTTTCGGATATCGCATCAGACTGTTGTGCGTATGTCAGGCGTGCCTCGACAGGCTGGGATGTTGATATTCCGGGCCCATGGCATGGCATCAGAATTGACTATCTTGAAAGGAGGGTAGTTTTTGATGCCTGTGGTGGAGAAGGTGGAACTAGTGTCTTTATGGATATAGGCTCCCCTATTGTTGTACCAATTGTGACGCGTACGGGCTACACATTTGTAGGTTGGTCTCCTAGCGTTGATACTTCTGTCCCTTCGCACGATGTGTCATATTTGGCTCAATGGACGCCAAACAAGTACAACGTGACATTTGATGCGAACGGCGGCACGGGGGGATGGAGTAGAAGTCTAGATTATGATTCAGTAATTCTTGCTCCAACTGTAGTACGAACTGGTTACACATTCATGGGGTGGTCGCCTAACGTAGCCGCGACGGTTCCGGCAAATGACGTTACGTATACAGCGCAATGGGAAATAAGCAGACATGTCATTACGTTTGATGCGAATGGTGGTATAGGAGGGACGAATATGGTTTTTGAACATGGCATGCCGCTTGTGACTCCTGAAGTGACTCGTACGAATTATGATTTCCGCTGTTGGTGTCAGTCCGCAAATGGTGGAACCGTTTGGCGGGATGGGATGTCGGTCACAAGTGACATGACGCTGTATGCGCAGTGGACGCTTCAGCCTAACGTATGGCTTTATGATGTCGAGGACGGCAAGGCGCGAATAACGAGATATTCGACGCCGACTGGTGATATTATCGTCCCAGCAGAGATTGACGGATATCCGGTTACAGCAATTGCGGCAAGCGTATTCTCCTATCGTACGGGGCTGACGAGCGTAACGATTCCAGATGGCGTGACGAGTATTGATGATGAGTCGTTTCGCAATTGTAGCGCATTGACTAATGTGTGGATTGGCAGCGGTGTGATGAACATTGGTACAAATGCATTTCGCGATTGCTATGCTCTGTTGAACGTTGAAATCGGCGGGGGTGTTACCGTTATCGGCAATTCGGCGTTTCGTGGCTGCAGCAGACTGTCCGACATAACGATTCCAGCTGGCGTGAACACCATCGAGAACTACGCATTCGCGGAATGCAATAGTCTTGAGAATGTCGTCATTCCCGATAGCGTCGGCTTCATAGGGCCTTCCGCATTCTCTTCTTGCGGCGGTCTTACAAATGTGACAATAGGAACTGGCGTGACAAGGATTGGTTCGTATGCTTTTCGCTATTGTTCGCGACTCGTAACCGTAGTGTTTGAAGGCAAGTGTCCAAGTAACATGGGCAGCAGTGTATTTGGCGGCGTCTCGTCTGAATGCTGCGCATACATTCATCGCGCATCGAGGGGATGGGGAACTGTGATCCCTCGTTCTTGGAACGGAATTACACTTGATTATATCCAGCATGATGTGTTTTTTGTGGCAAATGGAGGGACATGTAATGTCTCATCGGTGAGCGTTGCCGACGGCTTGCCCATAGGGATATTGCCAACTCCCGTGTTAACGAATGCCGTTTTTCTTGGATGGTTTACGTCTGCGGATGGTGGTAGTCAGATGGATGAAGCGATGATTGTAACCCAAAGTACGACACTATATGCGCATTGGTTACCACAGACGCTGGACGAAGCAATGGATGTTGATGTGTCGGTACGGCTTGCAACAAGCGAGGTCAATCCATGGATGCCGGTATTCGATTCAACAGCGAAAGTGGGTGATACAACGGCACGGAGCGGGGCGATTGGCGACAAGACGAACACTTGGATCACGGCCACGGTTTCTGGGGCGGGTACGATGTCGTTCTGGTTAAAGACCTCATGTGAATATGATGACGAAGAAAATGCCTTGGCGGCAGACAGACTTATGATTTACACGAACGGGGTTGAAATTGTGGAATGGCGCATGGATGGCGAGACGGATTGGACGCGGCGGGAAGTGTCATTCGCGGGAGGCGAGAACACGGTCAAATGGGTGTACTACAAAGATAAGAGTGGCGTGGGCGGCGAGGATTGCGCATGGGTGGATGGCGTGATGTGGACGCTGACAGACCCAATCCCGCCCATCGTGTCCGATAGCGAAGTGTTAACGGCATTGGCCGGAACAACAGATGTGAATCTTACGGCAAACGTAACAAACGCGGCGCAGTATACCGCCTATCGTGCTTGGGCGCTGTCAGTGACTAATGACACGACAACGGCGCAGATGGTAAAGGAATCCACAAGAACATGGCTTTCCTATGCGTTTGCCGCAGATGCCCTCATCGACAAGGAACTCACATCTGACGACGTGAAGATAGAATCGTTCACGCCCGCATCAACAGACGGCAAGTTTGAGTTTACTGTAAGCGTCAAGGATGTAAACATCGGCGGCGGTTCGGTTGCTGTGGAAACGCTAAAAGAGAACTTGAAGAAGGTGCTTGGCATTGAGGGTTCGGCGACGCTCTCGCCGGGTGGTTTCTCATCCGACAACATCGACATAACCTTTGATACACCAGTTGATGGCAAGGCGCGATTTATCGTTTCGCCGCCAGCCGATGCGGGTAGCTCGTTCTTCATGCGCGTTAAGGTGAAGTAGCCAAGTTGCAATAGGTATCGCATAGTACATAGGAGTTACTACGGTGCACAGTATTTGACGAACGGGTCCCTCTCGATAGAACCTACATTTTTGATTGGGTGCACACTATTCTAACGAATCGCGCGGCTTAAGAAAATAGTAATGCGTCACTGAACAGCGTGGTATAGAAACTCCGAGGGTTGGCAAAGGGGCTCCGCTACCGCTGCGCCTGACGCTTCGCGCCATCCAGCCTCGTGCCAGCAAACATTTCTCATTTTTTGATTTTGCCCCAGGGCCCCAACTGGAATCGTTGCAATCTTCTGCGAAAAATGATATACTTAAAGCGTTTTTAATCTCTACATGGAGCGTCTTGTGAGCGCGAACACATCTGCCTACGCCGCTGCCGGCGTGAATATCGACAACAAAATGACTGCGTTGAAAGCCATCAAGGCGATGGTTGGATCGACGAAAACGGCCAACGTGGCTGGGGGAATCGGATCGTTCGGCGGTCTGTGCAGGCTACCCGCCGGGCTGAAAGACCCGATGCTGGTGGCATCCACGGACGGAGTCGGCACAAAGCTCAAGATCGCCTGCATGGTGAAGAAACACGATACCGTCGGCCAGGATATCGTTAACCACTGCGTGAACGACATACTCGTGCAGGGCGCAAGGCCGCTCTTCTTCATGGACTACGTAGGTACGTCGAAATTCGACGGGGTTGTCTTCAAGCAGATAGTCGCCGGCCTCTGCAAGGCCTGCAAGGAGAACGGCATGGCGCTTCTCGGCGGCGAGACTGCCGAGCTTCCCGGCCTCTATCCTACGGGCGAATACGACCTCACCGGAACGATCGTCGGCACGGTGTCCAAGAAAGCGGTGATAACAGGCCAGTCGATACGCGCCGGAGACGTGATAGTCGGCCTTCCCGCCGATGGCCTCCAGACGAACGGCTTCTCGCTTGCCCGCCGCGTATTCTTCGACATATGCGGAATGTCCCCGTCCGACAAGCTGCCCGGCACGAATCAGACGGTCGGTGCCGCACTCCTCACAGTCCACAAGAGCTTCCTCAAGCCCGTCTCCCGCCTTCTTGACGCCAAGGTTAAGATCAACGGCATGGCCCACATAACGGGAGGAGGATTCCCGGACAACATCCCGCGCGTGCTGCCGGAAGCAGTGTTCGCCGAGATAGACCGCTCCACATGGGAGCCGCCGACGATCTTCAAGTTCATCGAACGCCAAGGCAAGGTTGACCACGACGAGATGTATCGCGTGTTCAACATGGGCGTAGGCTATGTGCTGATAATGCCCAAGGCCTCCCTGAAGCGCATGGCGACTATCTTCAAGAACATGCGTCAGAAATGGTATCAGATCGGCGTAATCCGCGCCCGCAAGGGCAACGGCCCCCAAGTCGTCTACTCGAAGTGAAGCAGGCATGAACAGGGCGCTCGTCACAGGCGGCAGCGGATTCCTAGGCTCGAACCTCTGCCGCAGGCTCATTTCCGACGGATTTGAGGTAGTGGCTCTGGACAACATGTACACCGGGTCTCGGCGAAACGTCGAAGACCTGCTGTCCAACCGTTCGTTCAAGCTCATAGAGGGTGATGTGATCGACTTCGCCACGGACGAGTCTTTCGACCAGATATACAATCTTGCTTGTCCGGCATCTCCGATCCACTATCAGGCCCGCCCATTGTTCACCACCTGCACCTCCGTGCTTGGTGCGCTCAATATGCTTGAGCTCGCCAAGCGCTGCGGAGCGAAGATGCTCCATACCTCGACGAGCGAAATCTACGGAGACCCCCTGATCCACCCCCAGGTGGAAACGTACTGGGGAAACGTGAACACGATCGGGGTCAGGTCTTGCTACGACGAGGGCAAGCGCTGCGCCGAGACGCTGTGTGCGGACTACGTACGCGAGTTCGGTACCGATGTGCGAATGGTTCGGATATTCAACACGTACGGTCCGGCGATGCATCCGCAGGATGGCCGCGTGATATCCAACTTCATCATGCAGGCCCTGCGCGACGAGGACATCACGATCTTCGGCGACGGCTCGCAGACGAGGTCCTTCCAGTACTGCGACGACCTCATCGAGGCCTTCCGCCGCTACATGGAGATGCCGCAGGGCGAAGTCAGCGCCTTCTTTGCCAGAAAAGGGTTCTCGATCCCAGTCATCAACACGGGCAATCCGGTGGAATACACGATTCGCGAGCTTGCCGGAGAAATTCTCAGGCAAATACCAGAATCGAAATCCAGCCTTGCCTTAAAGCCATTGCCGTCCGACGATCCAAAACGCCGCAAGCCGGATATCTCGCTTGCGAAGGAACTCATGGGATGGGAGCCCAAGATGCCGCTTGGCGAAGGTCTGGCAAGGACTATCGAATACTTCCGCTCGCTCTGAAAACACGGTGGCGCGTTCGCCATAACGGCCCTTGCGCGACATCTCAAGGCGCAACAGGATTACAGATCCTCGACGGGGATCTTTCTTGGCGCTCCCGGAACATCAGCGACAAAGCGCGGCAGGGCCAACCCGCCTATGCGCTCCGCACATTCTGAAGCTATCTCCTTGGCCCTCTCGAGCGGCACCCGGAAATGCTCCACGCCCGCGATCGGATCGCACTGGAACACGTAGTACGGACGCACCCTCGCCCGCTGCAGGGCGCGGAAGAGTTCCAGCATGGCATCCACCGAATCGTTGACGCCAGCCAGAAGCACCGTCTGGCAAGACACGGGGATCCCCGCGTCCACCAGTTTTCCGCAAGCCGAGACAGACTCGTCCGTCAACTCGCCCGCGCAATTGAACTGGGTGTTCACCCACACCTTCCCGCAACGCCTGAGCCGCGCCGCAATGGCGTCAGTGATGCGCATCGGGTTTACGCACGGCGCACGTGTGCAGAGCCTCACAACGTCAACCTGACCTATGCCGGCAAACGCCTCTATGAAACGGAGCACCTCATCGTCCGGCAAGACAAGCGGATCGCCGCCCGATACGAGCACGTCGCGCACCATCGGATGGGCCTTCACGTAATCCACGCAGTTCTGGAGTTCCTCGTCCGTGCGGACTACCTCGGCGGACGAGAGAAGCCCCTTGCGGGTGCAGTGGCGGCAGTTCATGAAGCAACTGTCGCTCGCCATCACAAGCACACGATCCTCAAACCGCTGCTTCAGGCCATACACGCCCGCAGCCACGCCGGTTTCGCCAAACGGATCGGCATCGTATCCGCCGTCATCCTGCTCTCGCGCATCAGGTTCAAGCTGCCTTCTGAAAGGCTCACAGGTCTCCGCAAGCCTTTCGGCGTAGGAGCAGGCGTGTCTCGGAAACATCGTCACGGGTAGTCTGCCGGAACTGTCAATATCTCACAGCCATCTTCGGTGATGGCGACGGTGTGTTCCCAATGGGCGGCAAGCGAATGGTCTTTCGTTATTACCGTCCACCCGTTGTCCCTATCCACATAGGTCTTTGCCCCGGCCTTGGTCATCGTGATCATTGGCTCTATCGCGATCGTCATTCCGGGCTTCAGCACAAGCTTCGTCCCCGGCTTCCCGAAATTTGGCACTTCGGGATCTTCATGCACGTCCCGACCGACGCCATGCCCGATCCAGTCCCTGACAACGCCGAATCCGGCCTCTTCCGCCACGCACTGGATTGCGTAGCCCACGTCTCCAAGGTGCACCCCGGGACCGCAGGCGGCGATTCCCGCCGCGAGGCATTTCTTGGTCGTCTCCACAAGGCGTATCACCTCGGGATCCGTGACGCCCACCATGACAGTGCGGCTCGTGTCGCCATTGTACCCGTTGCAGCGTATGCCCACGTCGGTCTTCACGATATCGCCCGGCTGTATGACGCGATCGCCGGGGATCCCATGTATGACCTCGTCGTTCACGCTCACGCAGATGCGCCCCGGGAAGCCTTCGTACCGGTAGAAGCTGGCGGCCACATTCCTCTCTGCGCAGTACCGGCGCACGATCTCGTCAATGTCGCGAGTGCGCATACCTGGCATCACAGCGTGAGCGCAAAGGTCTCGCACCTCTGCGCTCATGCGGCAGGCAACCCGCATCCTGTCGAGTTGCTCCTTGGTCTTTATGTCGACTTTCACATCACTGCCTTGAATGCTTCGGCATTCTTTTCAGGGCCGCAATCGCCGTTGATGACGCGCAACAGGCCCTTGGCCTTGTAGTATGCGATCAGCGGCTCGGTCTGCTGGTGATAGACGATGAGACGATCCTTCACGGTCTCGGGATTGTCGTCCTTGCGGATGACGAGATCCGAACCGCAGTGGTCGCACTTGCCCTCAACCTTGGGGGGAAGCGCCTTAACATGGTATCCCGCCTTGCACTTGGGGCAAGTCCTGCGCCCCGCAATGCGATCCTGTATGATGGAATCCGGAACATCCAGCAACACTACGGAGCGGATCTCCGCACCCGTCTTGTCAAGGATCTCCGCCTGCGCCACATTGCGCGGGAAGCCATCGAGAAGCATCGTCACGTCGCCGGCGGACTCGGCGATCACATCCTTGATCATGGTCGCGATCAGTTCGTCGGGGACGAGCTTGCCCGCCTCCATGTAGTCCTTGGCGGCCTTCCCGGCATCCGTGCCTTTCGCAACTGCGCCACGAAGGAGATCGCCAGACGAGACATGCTTGAGCTTTGCGTCCTCGGCCGCAAGCTTTGCCGCGACCGTACCCTTGCCCGAACCCGGAGCACCCAGAAGAATGACAATATTCATAATGCGGCATATTATACCAAAAAGTAGTTGGTAGTTGGTAGTTGGTAGTGGGCGGTTTTCCCTATCGTAGCGACGACGCCCTCGTCGTCGTGCATGGCATGGGATGGTCGCAACTTGTTGCGCCCGAAGGCTATCGCGGACGCAATGAATTGCGTCCCTCCCGCATCTACCATCTACCAACTACCATCTACCAACTACCAACTACCATCTACCATTTGCCCAGATTTTGCTATAATCGCAGTTCGTGGCAACAATCCTACATGTAGATATGGATGCCTTCTTCGCGTCTGTCGAGCAGCTGCACCATCCCGAATGGCGCGGCAAGCCGCTCATCGTCGGGGCTGGCCCCCACGAGCGCGGGGTGGTCTCCACGTGTTCGTATGAGGCCCGCGCATTTGGCGTACGCTCCGCGATGCCATCGCGCACCGCCTACGAGAGATGTCCGCAGGCAATCTTCACGCCACCGAACATGGAACTGTACAAGGAGGTTTCGGCCCGAGTGTTCGAGATCTTCTCTCACTACTCGCCGTACATCGAGGAAGTGAGCATAGACGAGGCCTTCCTTGACGCAAGCGGCACGCTCCACCTGTTTGGCGGCGACCCCAAGCGACTCGGAGAGTCGCTCCGGAAGGAGGTGCGCGAGACGTGCGGCGTCACCTGTTCCGTCGGCATAGCCCCGAACCGCCTGCTCGCCAAGATAGGGTCGGAGGAAAACAAGCCCAACGGGCTTACGATAATGCCCACGTCGCCATCGGAGATCGCAGCATTCCTCGCCCCAAAGCCAATCGGCGTATTGTGGGGCGTAGGCAAAAAGACGATATCGGCGCTGAAGCCATACGGAATATCGAAATGCGGCGACCTCCAGCGCATGAGGCCAAACGCCATCGTTCCCCAATCGCTCATCGACCTCGCATGCGGACGCTCGGAGGAATTCGTCCACTGGGAGGAGAGGGATGAAAAGTCCGTCTCGCGCGAACACACGTTCGGGGAGGACGAATCCAGTCGCGCAGCAGTACGCGCAAAGCTGCTGGAACTCGTGGAGGAGGTCGGATACCGTTTCCGCCGCACACCACGATGGGCCACAACCGCCAGACTGAAGATACGCAACGCCGCATTCGAGACTCGCCTCAGGCAGCTGCCCTTCGATCGGCCAGTCTGCGACGACACCTCGTTCCGCAAGGCGGCCATAGCGCTCTTCGACGCCGAATGGCCGGACGGCGCAGAGTCGCATGGATCGGTGCGCCTCATCGGGTTCGGGGTGACGAACTTCCGCAAGACGCCGGACGGCGACCAGCCGACGCTTTTCGATGCGCCTGAAGACGCGACAAGGGAAAAGCGCGAACGCCTCTCTCGCGCCCTCGACTGCCTAAGGCAACGCGGCCTCATCGGACACGGGCGTACCCGGCCACACTAATCCCGGACACGACACGGCCGCCATTCGCCACGCCGTCACGTCTGCGGGCGGACACGCCTCGTCGCCGTTGCGGAGAAAGGGTCTTCCGGCCAGTAGTGCCGTGGATAGCGACCGCGCATATCCTTGCGGACAAGCGGATAGCCTTCCTTCCAGAAGTTTGCGAGATCGGACGTCACCTGAATCGGACGCTGCGCCGGCGAAAGCAGCCTCATGACTATCGGCACCTTGCCACCCGCTATCTTCGGTGTTTCCATCATGCCGAAGCATTCCTGCAGCCTCACTTCGCAAAACGGCCTGTCTCCCTCGTAGCGGATCTTCATCTCCGACCCGGAAGGCACTGCCATTGACGCCGGGGCAAGCGCATTGAGCTCGCGGCGGTCATGGCCTTCAGACGACAGCGCAAAGTCAAGCACCGAATGCATGTCGAGCCTTTCAAGATGCGTCCACCGCGACATTCCGGAAACGAATCCCGAGAGCCACCTCTCAAGATTTGCGGCCATGCCTTCGTCGGAGACGTCCGGCCATGGCGGATTGGCGTCCGGCATCGTCTTGCGCAGGAAACAGATTCGGGACTGAAGCCGACGGGACTCTTTTGTCCAGCACGGCATATTTGCCACCCCCTTGCGCCTGATGCCCTCGAAAAGCGCGGCCGACACGGCTTCATCCGCCGCGCCGTCTGGGCAATCGTGCTCCTCTATGACCATCTTGCCGAAAGCGCGTCGGCGCACCACCTTCACGGCCTCGCCCTTCCTGTCCCAGAAGCAGGCCACGCATTCCTGTATCTGATCCGCGAATATGTCCTCGACCGCCTCGCGCGACACTGCCGCCGCAAGGCGTATCCGCGCATCGCCTCCCTGATCGTCAAGATCGCAGCATACGAGATATTCCTCGCGCGAAAGCGCATCTGTCCTATCCAGGAACGCCCCGCGTCCGCCGCTCAGCTGGAACGAGCCGTTCCCCCGATTCCTGCCTATGCGGTCAGGGAACGCATGGCAAAGGGCTTCGCCCGCGTCAACAGCCGCTCGGCGTTCGCCGTCGCACACCCGCGCCCATCGCCGGGCGAGTTCCTTCATGCGCGAGGTTGGCCGCACATCCCGTATGTCGGTGACGCCATGCGGAGCCCCCTCCTCGATGATCGCGGCAAGGTCTACGGCGCCTGTCCTCATCATCATGTTGGCAAGCCGCGGATGCGCGGCGAAATCCGCCATTCTGCGTCCCGCATCGGTGACGCGCCCGTCGGCATCGAGTGCACCGAGCATCTGAAGCAGGGCTACGGCATTCGCCCACGCCGCGTCCGGCGGTGGAGTGAGCCACGGCAGGCCGTCTATCTTGACAGTTCCCCAAATCGCAGCGGAAAGGGCGACCGGAGCCAGGTCGGCATACCGTATCTCCGGCTGCATTGCCGAGATGCGCGTCGAGTCCTCCCGTTCCGTCCACAGGCGCAGGCACAGTCCGGGGCGGACTCTCCCGGCGCGTCCTCGCCGCTGCTCCGCACGATCCTTCGTCAACGGCAGAGTCTCAAGCCTGTCCATGCCGCTTGCGGCGGAGAACCTGCTTACGCGCATCAGCCCGGAATCGACCACCACCGTAATCCCGGGTATGGTGAGCGACGTCTCCGCAATGGATGTCGCGAGTATCACCCTTCTCTTCCGGCTTTTGCCGGACTGCGGACTTACGGCATAATCCTGAGCCTCCTTCGGCATGGCCCCATACAGCGGCAGGACCTCGACCTTTCCGGCGATGCCACGCTCCGACAGATCTCCGACAAGCGTCTCCTCGCAGCGCCGGATCTCTCCCTCGCCCGGAAGGAAGCAAAGCACGTCGCCATCCGTCTCGCCAAGCACACGCATGACCGCACCGGCGACCTGCGCCCATATCGGGGCGGACGACGCCACCTGAAGGTATCTCGTCTCAACCGGGAACATCCGAGATTCCACGGTGTGGACATCCGCATCGCCGAGGTGCGCCGCGACCGTTTCGGTATCGAGCGTGGCGGACATCACGAGAAGCCGCAGGTCTGGACGCAAGGCACGGCGCACATCAAGCGACATCGCGAATCCGAAATCGCACTGCATGGAACGCTCGTGGAACTCGTCAAACACGATAAGCCCTACATCGGAAATTTCGGGATCGCGAAGCAGGCGCTGGGCGAGAAGCCCCTCCGTGACGATCTCAAGGCGGGTGCGGGCGGACACCTTGCGCTCAAGCCGCACGGAATACCCCACGGTGCCGCCGACGGATTCGCCAAGCCTTGCGGATATGTATGCGGCGGCGGAGCGGGCCGCGAGGCGGCGAGGCTCAAGCATGAGGATCTTCTTTCCGCCAAGCCAACGCTCATCAAGAAGGGCCGGAGGCACGCAGGTTGTCTTTCCGCTTCCGGGCGGCGCACGAAGCACAACGTCGCGGTTCGCCGCCAACGAGGATCTTATCGGCCCAATGGCCCTCTCTACGGGAAACGGTTCCACATCACCCATCCGATGCGTCAGCCGTGCCTGTCCCCGTCCATGAGCGCAAGCAGCCTGGCCGCCGCCTCTATCTCCGCACGGCGCTGCGATCCGGCCGTAGCCGTAGCCTTGCCCACGCCAGATACGGACACCGTGACGGTGACAATGGGGCGATGCGGCGGGCCGGACACGGAATCGACCTTGTACACCGGCCTGCGGGACGGTCTTCTCGCCTGTGCGAGCACCTGCAGGCGCCCTTTGGGATTGTCACCCCATTCGTTCAGGCTCTCGCCTATCGGAAGATCCAGCCTGGCAAACACGCTTCGCACAGCGTCAAGGCCGCCATCGAGCCACACGGCCCCCATCACGGCCTCCATCGCATCGGCATAGACCTTCGCGTGCGGCGGCAACGGCGAAGCACCGGCATTCCGCTTCAGAAACCTGGTTAGCCCGATCCGCTCGGCCGCCTCGGCAAGCGCGAGCCCGGATACAAGGTGTGTGCGCCTGACCGTAAGCGGGCCTTCCTGATCCGACGGATATGCCGAAAACACAGCGTCTGCGCTCAAGAGGCCAAACACAGCGTCCCCAAGGAACTCAAGCCTCTGATTGTCCTCCGCCTCGGGATGATCCATGCGGCACGCAGGCGTCGTCAGCGCCCGCTCAAGCAGCTTCGCATCCCGAAACACATAGCCTATCCTCGCTTCAAGATCTGTCATGCAATGCACCTTCATTTGAACGACGAGCCGGACCAGCCGAGCTTGCGGGTCAGTATCTCATACTGGTTTACGCCGTCGAGCTCAATGAGGGGGACCGTGTCGGCCGACTTCTCTATCGTAAGGGCATCCCCATCGGCAACCACGCCTATCGGGCGTCCGTCCGCAAACACGGCCGGGCAATCCCCGTCGCCGCGAATCTCCGCCGACACCTCCATTCTCGCGGAGTCCTTCAGCACCAGCGGCCTGGATGAAAGCGCATGCGGACACACCGGCGTAACGACGACAGATTGCGACGTTGGCATCAGCACGGGGCCGCCGGCGGCAAGCGAATATGCGGTAGACCCCGTGGGCGTGGCAATCACAAGCCCATCCGCGACGAAGCGCGTGACGCGCTCCCCGTCAACGGAGAAGTTCAGCCTTATGGCATGCCCGGAGACTCCTCGCGAGACGACCACGTCGTTCAAGGCCCGAACCCCACGCACATTCAGCGCAGTGCGGCGTGAAACGATGAACCTGCCGTCGGAAAGCGCCCTTATCGCATCGTCGAAATGCGCCTCCTCCACGGATGCGAGGTAGCCGAGCGAACCAAGGTTCAGCCCAAGCAGCGGAATCCCCGGAAAGAGATGCACGGCGGAAAGCATCGTGCCGTCACCGCCAAGCACCACCACTGCATCAGGATTGCCGGCAGTGGCATCCACAACGGACATTCCGCAACCGCGAGCGACACCCGAAAGGCGCTCGCACACGGCGTGTGCCGAATCTTTCGTTGCGTTTACATGGAATGCGATCGACTTCATCCTACGTCAGGCGCGAACTGTGAAACGCCGCGCAAGCCTTTGCGGGAAGCGGAGCGGACGGTTCACCGCCCAGCCGCATGCGTTCAACACCGCACCCAAGTCGCGGCGGCGGAGCTTGAACCATGCGAGAATCACGCTCGGAAGCGATACGGCAAGCAGCACGAGGGCAACACATATCGCAGTCTTCCACCACGGCAAATCTGCGACAACGCCGATAAGCCCGGCGATTGCGGCCCCGACCATGCCAACGCCAATGCCGAGAGCCGCAACAGAGCTTGCGAGCGCTGCGCCTGACGCGGACGAATCCACTGGCTTGCTTTCGGCCTTCGCCGCCGCTGACCCGACGCCGGATACCGCACCAGCGACGCCTTCTGCCGACTTCGCCTGCGTATCGCCTATGAACTTCCTTACCTGCCCGCCGACCATCTCGCCAAGCTTGCGCCACGGAGCCCAGAACGCCTCGAGAAGAGACACCTGCGCCTGCACCACCCTGGTGATCGTGGCATCCCAGGCGACCCCGTCGCGGTCATAGAACAGGCCGTTGCGCCCGACATAGAGCGGCGTGGTGCGGCCCGCCGTGACCACTGCGCATATCGTGCGCGATGCCGCCGCTCCACTGCGCGAAAGCTTGAGGTAGATGAGACAGCACTCCGAGCGCTCCGCAAGCGCGGCATGTGCGGCCTCGTTCTCCACATGGAAGCAAAGCCGGCATTCCCGGCCGTCTATGAACAGCGTGCCGGTGAGGAATATCGCCTCAAGGCTACCGTCGTACAGCCGCTCCTGACTCACGAAGTTTCGGAGATATTCACCGAGGTGCATCCTGTAGCGCACAACACGCTCCTCTTCAACCAGCAAACTGCGCGCGTTGGCGTTCATCACGGGCTTCGAGGCAAGCCATGCCCGATACGGGGCGAACGCAGCCTTCACCCGGCGGTAGTCTGCCCGGCAAAGCGAACCGGCCGATCCGACCACGGGCTTCACGGACTTCTCGACGAATGCGGCGATACTGTCGGAATACAGGGGATTGATGTTGCCGTCGAGCGGGAGGGCCGCAACCGGCCCGTCCATCACGAGCGGAGCATCCGCAGGTGGCGTGAAGAATGCGTCAAGGATCGGCTCCACGGCGGCAAGGGCCGCATTGCCCTCTGCCGTGGCATCGCCAAGAGGGAGGATGGAGGCATCGCCAGCTGGCGCATTCTCCCATCGCTCCATGGCAGCCTTCTCCTCGGCGGAAGGCTCAACCTTTGCGAGGTCGGCGAGCTTGTCGGAAATGTCGGCAAGGCGCTGCTCGTCGCCATCGTCCTTGCGGAAAAGCGAATCAAGATCCACGCCATGAGCCTTGAGGAACTCGATCGCAGCGAGTACGTCCGGCGCCTGTATGCGCCCGTCGCCATCGGAATCGAGAAGCTCAAGCGTCCGTCGGTCGAAGCGAAGGCCATTGTTCGAGGCGGCAAGCACAGACCATGATTTCTGGTCCAGCTCCCTCAGATGCCCGACATCCTCTCCCGATTCGAGCCTCACCTGCCTAAGTCCGCTGCTTCTGAAGAATTTCCAGCCATATCCATTCGCTTCCATGTGCAGTCCCCAGGGTTGCTTGTCAGGTGGTGTAGTCGGCGTTGATGTGGACATACTCCGTAGAGAAGTCGCAGGTGTATATCACGGCCTCGCGCGTGGCATTGAAATGCAGGTCTACGGTTATCGTCACCTCCGGCCCGGCAAGTTCAGCCTCAAGCTTCTTCAGTTGGGCCGAATCCGCCACCTTCCCCTTCTTGTACGCCCATGTCTTGCCATAGAACACCTCGACCGTGTTCTCGTCGATCTTGGCGCCGGAAGCCCCGATGGCGGCAAGCACCCTGCCCCAGTTCGGATCCCTGCCGAACCAGCTCGTCTTGCACAGCGGCGACTTGGCGATGGCGCGCGCAGCCGCCTCGGCATCCCTTTCGGTCGCAGCGCCCGTCACCTTCACGGTGACGAACTTCGTCGCGCCCTCTCCGTCCGCCGCCATCTGCTTCGCAAGGAACGCGACAAGCTGGATGAGGGCGTCCCGGAACGCCCGGAACGCAGAATCCGGATGGCGGATCTCCTTGTTGCCGGCCGCGCCGGAAGCCAGGATGAACACCGAATCGTTCGTGGACTCGTCTCCATCCACCACGAGCCTGTTGAAGCCCTTGTTGACGGCGCTGCGCAAGGCGTTTCTGAGCATGCCGGGGGTTATCGAGCAGTCGGTCGTGATGAAGCCGAGCATGGTCGCCATATTCGGCTCTATCATGCCGGATCCCTTGCACATGCCGCCGATGGTGACCTCGTGCCCAAGTATGTTCAGCTTTACGGCGGCCTGTTTCGGCTTGGTGTCGGTCGTCATTACCGCGTACTCCGCGTCAAGCCCGGCCTTCGGAGAGGACTCCAGGCACTTTGCCGCCTCGCGCATGCCAGCCAGCAGCTTCTTCATCGGCAAGCGCCGCCCTATCACGCCCGTGGACGCGACGAACACATGGCGTGGATCCACGTGCAGTTCCGCCGCCGTTGCCTTTACGCTTTCGACGGCGTCGCGCAATCCGTCTGCGCCAGTGCAGGCGTTCGCAATGCCGGAATTCGCCAATATCGCCTGCGCCTTGCCGTACTTCGCGATGCCGCGATCCAGCACCACGGGGGCGGCGGCGAGCGTGTTGGTGGTGAACATTGCGGCGGCGGCGCACGGTGCATCCGCGACGATGAGCGCCACGTCCTTACGATCCTTGTACTTGATCCCGGCGGCGACGCCCGACGCCCTGAAGCCCTTTGCGGAACAGACTCCGCCCTCTATTATCTCGACTTTCTCCATTTTAGCGATTCCTCAACGGCACATATTTCTTTGGATGGAAAAGCGGCTTGTATGCCGGACGTATGATCGGCCCGTGATTGATCAGCTCCTCCATGCGGTGGGCGCACCAGCTTACGCAGCGCGCGACGGCGAAGAGAGGCGTGTAGAGATCCTTGGGGATTCCAAGCATCTCGTACACCAGCCCGGAGTACAGATCCACGTTGGCGCACACATCCTCTGCGCGCGGATGCTTTGCCTTTATGATCGCAGGCCCCAGCTCCTCCACGCACTCGAAAAGACGCATCCTGTCCACGCACTTCTTCTCCTTGGCGAGGAGCTCGGCCTTCTTCTTCAGCATTTGGGCGCGCGGATCGGATATGGTGTACACGGCATGACCAAGCCCATAGATCAGCCCGGTATGGTCGCCAGCCTTCTTGTCGGCGATCTTCTCAAGGTAGTGTTCCACGCTCTTGGGATTGGTCCAGTCCTTGACCTTCTCCGTAATCTCCTCCATCTGCCGCATCACGCGAAGGTTCGCGCCGCCGTGGCGCGCCCCCTTGAGGGCGAGCAGGGAAGCTGCGACCGACGAGTATATGTCCGTGAACGAACTCGTGACCACGTGCGTGGTGAACGACGAATTGTTTCCGCCGCCATGCTCCGCATGTAGGATGAGCGCAAGGTCAAGCGTCTCGGCCTCAAGCCGCGTGTACTTCCCGTCCTCGCGGATCAGGGCAAGGATGTTCTCGGCCGTGGACTTGCGCTCGTCCGGGTTGCGGATCAGCAGGGAAGTCCCCTTGTGGTAGTGCTCCTTGGCCTGAAAAGCATAGGCGGCCATTGTTGGCAAGGAGCCTATGAGATCCATGGACTGCTCAAGGCATTTCTCTATCGAGAGGTCATCGGGATTGTCGTCGGGATCGAACGCATACGCGAAGAGGACCGCGCGGGCCATCGCATTCATGATGTCCTTCGACGGATTGCGCATGATTGCGTTCTCCTTGAATCCGTCAGAAAGCTTGCGATACTTGCCGAGCATGTTCTTCCACTCGATGAGCTGCTTTACGCTGGGCAGCTCGCCGAACAGAAGCAGATACGCCGTCTCCTCGTAGCCGAAGCGGTGCTCGCGCTTGTCGGCCATCACGATGTCCCGCACGTTTATGCCGCGATAGTACAACTCGCCGGGAATGGCCTGCTTCTCGCCCTCGGATACCACGTAGCCATGTACGTTACCGATGGTCGTAAGCCCCACGAGCACACCCGTGCCATCAGCGTTGCGCAATCCGCGCTTCACATTATATTTCTGGTACAACGCCGGATCGATCCAATCCGCCTTGCGGATCTTGTTGGCGTGATCCTTCAGCCATACTTTATCAATTGTCATCAGCACTCCATATCAAAATTTTCACAGATTATACCATATTTTTCCCGTTTGCGTTTGCGCTTTCGTCCCAAATCAGCCCATTTTGCGGCTTATCCGAAAAACAGTCGGCCATTTCCTCCCTTTCCGCACTTTAACGCGCCGAATATGTGATATAATCGCCACCATGTTCGATGCGTGGCCGAGGCTTCCGCCTCGCCGACACCGAAACGCATGCACAACGGTAACGCGGAGATCACGTAATGACCTATGCCATCATATCGGACGTACACGCAAACGAGATTGCGCTCTCGGCGGTGCTTGAGGATGCCCGAAACTGTGGAGTGCAGAAGATAATCTGCCTCGGGGACGTTGTCGGGTATGGCCCCGAACCCGAGAAGACCATCGACATCGTGCGCAGGGCAACCGTGATGTCGCTTGCAGGCAATCACGACGATGCCGTGGCAGGGCGGCTTGACTCGGCGGATTTCATCGATCTTGCGGCTGACGCCGTGGCAAGGCATCGCGAAGCCCTGTCTAAGGAAAACCTTGAATGGCTCATGAATCGTCCGTATACGTTTCGCGGCAAGACCTTCGCCTGCACCCATGGCGACTTCACTTCCCCGAAGTCCTTCCTGTACGTAACCGACGAGGCCGAGGCCGCCGCGAATTTCTCAGCGAGGGGCGAACAGCTGATGTTTGTTGGCCATTCCCACGTGCCGGGCATTTTTCTCACTGGCGCAAGCGGCCATGTGTATGCGCTGCCGCCGACGGATTTCACGATCGAGGACGGCAAACGCTACATCGTCAACCCCGGAAGCGTAGGCTACCCGCGCACAGACGGAAACACGTGCGAATCCACATACGTGATATACGATGACGCAGAGCGCACCGTGGCGTTCCGCCACATTCCGTTTGCGGTTCGCTCCGTGATGCAGACCGGACGGAACCAGAAGCGCACCAGGAAGCGCGTAATCGCCGCAATAGCCGTGGTTGCCGCCCTTGCGTCCGGTGCGCTTGCGTGGGTATTCGCCCCCGACGAGCGCATAGAGACCGTCACGGAAGTCGTGACGAACAGCGTAAGGACTGTGGAGATCGTCACCAACAACGTTGCGGCAATCGCCCACATAGACAACTCTGTGACGTGCGACATCCTGCCCGGAGACAAGAAGGTCCAGCTTCACATAAAGCTCAAGAAGAAATCTCCCGCCGTACAGGTGCAGCTCGCGTTCCTGAACGAGAAGGGCGAAACCATCGGAGACGAGCGCTGGTCGGTCAAGAAAAGCAAGAAGTCGAAAGTCCCAATCCCGCAGGGTTCCGCCAAGGCCGTGCTTTCCGCAGGACACTCGATCGGCAATGAACCCGCCTCGTTCGAGGCATTCTCGCTAAAGCCTGTCGTGCGATAGACTCTAATGTTCCTGGCGCAAGGCCGGGGAGGACGCATGTCCTCGCGAGCCGGCATCGTGGCGACGGCGCCCCCGCCGTCGTGCATGGCACGGAAGGGTCGCAACTCGTTGCGACCTTGAGGCTAATCCCTGTCGCCGCGCATGCGGCGGTAGTTCCGCACGAGGCTGAGCGTCCCGAAGTACGCAAGCGGAGTCGCCGCTGCGGCAAGCAGGAAGCCACCCACGAAAAACGACGCGATCAAATCGCCGGAAAGCTGCATAAGGGAACTCCAGCTCTGCTGCTCAAGGACGCCTTTCAAGGCTTCGGATATCGCCTGCCACGACAAGTCCTTCCCGAGAAGCCGTCCGCCAACCCAGCATTGCGCCGGATATATGAATATGATCGTAAGCGGATTTGTGATGAGCGTACCGGTCAGTGCGCCTATCTTGGAGCACCTCAGCAGGAAGGACAGGGGCAACGCCACATAGATCTGGACTCCGAACGGGATCACGCTCCCGACGAACACGCCAAGCGCCCATCCGCGAGCGATGAACGTCGCGGACTTCTGCTCGCTTACGATCTTCTCGCGGAGAGCCCTGAACTTCTCCCTAATCCAGCGCATGGACAAAGAGCCCTGAACGAAGCTTCGGCTCGAACCAGGTGGACTTCGGCGGCATCACCTGCCCCGCGTCGGCAATGGACATCATCTCCTCAACGGAGACCCCTTCCATCGAAAACGCAACGGCGGCCTCGCCGGCATCCACCTTTGCGGAGAGAGCGGCCTCGCCGCGTATCCCGCCCATGAAGGATATGCGCGGGTCTGTGCGAGGATCCGCTATGCCAAGGACAGGCGCGAGAAAACGATCCTGCAGGTACGAGACGTCCAACGCCGAAACGGGATCGGCACCCGCGGGGATATCCCAAGACAGCTCGTGCCACCTGCCGCCGATGTACATCCTGCAATGGCGGGCCCCGCCCGTAAATATCTCCTTCGCCCTTGTCAGCACCTGCGCGGCATCAAGGCCGTTCAAATCGCGCACCAACCTGTTGTATGGGAGTATCGCAAGCTGGGAAGCCGGGAATATCACCGCCATGAACCACCTGGATTCACCCTTGAATCCACGCTCCCTCGCATAGCGGCTCGCCGCCGCACTTCGATGGTGCCCGTCTGCAATGTACGCGGCAGGTATGTTTGCGAAGAGTTCCTGTATCTCGTCCGCCGCGCATGAGGCACCTGTCGCCAGTTTCCACACCGTGTGCCGGACGCCATCTTCAGCCGTGAAATCGTATAGCGGCTCATTGCGGCACGCAGCGGCGACCATTTCCGAGATCGCCCTGCCATAGGCGTTCCCGTCTCGGTATGTCAGAAATGCGGGTCCCGTCTGCGCACCGAGGATGCGAATGTGGTTCGTGCGGTCGTCTTCCTTGTCCTTACGCGTCTTCTCGTGCTGCTTGAGGATTCCGGCAAGGTAGTCTTCAGTATCGAACACCGCAACGATGCCAGTCTGCCCACGCCCGTCCATCACCTGCCTGTAGGCATAGAACGAGGGCTCTCCATCCTGGATTAGCGTGCCGTCTCCACGAAGCGCGTCAAGAGCCTTGCGGGCCTGCGCATACGCCTCCGGCGAAGAGCAGTCGGTACCATCCGGCATGTCGATCTCCGGACGGGACACGTGCAGGAAGCTTTTCGGGTTGCCATCCGCAAGCGCACGCGCCTCTGCGGTATCAACCACGTCATACGGAACCGCCGCCACCTGTGCGGCGAATTCCTTGGCCGGACGGACAGCGGCGAACGGACGGATATTCATCTATCGTGCAACCTTAGAAAGCAGGCGAACCGAATGCCTCAAGGCCAACGTTCACAAGAGGCAGGAACGGGAACTCGGCGTCGCGAATGACATTCACCGCGCCGACCTGTACGCCATACAGCGACTCGCTGCGGTTTATGAGGCCGACCTGGAATCCCGATACGGCATTCGCGATGTTGACGAGGCCGACCTGGATGCCGCGAATCGACTGCGCCTCGTTCCAAAGGCCAATCTGCACACCGAGCATGTCTGCCCGCCCTGCCGAATTGTAAAGGCCGATCTGCACGCCTGCCAACGTATCCTCGGCGGCATTGCGCATGATATTGAGCTGGAAGCCCTCCATATAGCGGCAACGGCCGAAAAGGCCGAGATCAAATCCCGTAAGCCCCTCGCAGGCTCCATATGGCAGAGTAAAGCGGCATCCAACCACGTCAATGTTCTTTGTTGAATTGAACGCAAGCCAAACGGGCCACGAAGCCTTCTGGACCGTCTGCTCGCGAACAGCCTGCTGCATGGGGGCTGAAACCTCCGCCTTCTTCTCCGCATCATCGGACTTTGCGGATTCCTGGGCAAATGCACAGGTAGCTGCCATCGTCAACGTGAACAGTATCTTTTTCATTTTCTGCTTCCTTATGGTTCCTGATGAAATGAAACGTTGTGTAGTATATGCTATTTCACAGTTTACGGCAATGCCTTTTTACGCGATTTTTACTGTCCGCGCAAAATCCAGGCTTGGCAGGAATTCGGGCGCGTTGGACATACAACATACTTTCATTGAGAAATTGCCTATCATCTGCGGCATCGGAAAGAATGGCTCTTTCCTGGAAAACAAGCGGAGGTACACCATGAACACGACACTCAAGAGAACAATCACGATCATCATGGCTGCGGGAACACTCGCCATCGCGTTTTCAGGCTGCCGCCTGCTCAAGCCGAGCAAGACCAGCGTCTGCTCATGCGATCGCGGTTCCTGCACCGGGTGTGGCCCAGCGACCCAGAAGTGACACCCAGTTCCTGGACACGCATGGCGCGCGTCCAGGAACATACGCCAACATGCAAATCACCTCTTCGAGCCTTGCAAGCGGCCTTGGGCATCGCGGTAGGTAGTCTTCCCGTAGCGGTCGGTCGAGGACGTCCCCTGCAGCCGGCCCTGCGCGTCGCGGTAGGTTGTCTTTCCGTACCGATCCGTCGTAGCCGATCCAATGTTGCGGCCCTGCGCATCGCGGTAGGTAGTCTTCCCGTAGCTGTCCGTCGAAGCGGATCCCATGTTGCGGCCCTGCGCGTCGCGGTAGGTCGTCCTCCCGTAGCGGTCGGTCGAGGCCGATCCCATGTTGCGGCCCTGCGCGTCACGGTAGGTCGTCCTCCCGTAGCGGTCGGTCGCGGCCGATCCCATGTTGCGGCCCTGCGCGTCGCGGTAGGTCGTTCTATTATTCGCAAAAGCGACGGCACACATCGCCGCAAGCGCAACAGTCAATGCAAGTTTCCTCATGTCTTTCTCCCTTCCTTGTTCCATTCATGTAACACTGCCATTCCACAAGGCGTTTATTACGAGAGAATCTGACACACAAAATCCGCTCTCGCTTTTTGAAAAAAGTGAGAGCGGATACACCTTGTGCTCATTCCGCAAGAATGTGCGCGGTGCGCTCTCCTTCGGGAGCAAATCGCTTCTTCGCACGACATTTCCATCAAGATGGATGCCAGGGCGTCCATTGCCAGTAAAATAAGGCGGAATCAACATCCGGCCCGTTCAACTGCCGCGTTTAGAATTGCTGCTGTTTGATGTAGGTGACCGAGAACGCCTTGCACTGGCGGCGCGAGGACATTGAACCGAACCTCGACTACGAACTGGACCTCTTCAAGAATCACGTGAACCGCGGCGTCGTCATCACGGACGAAGCCCGGAAGATCTTCATGGACTACGCCCTCGCCGAAACCACACCGTGGGACGGCAACTTCCGCGAGCTTCGCAACATGGTCGCCCGCATGGGAACCCTGGCACAGGACGGCGAAATCCGCCCCACAGACGTCGAGCGCGAGATTAGGCGCATGGCTCCGACCGTATCGGAGGAAGCCCCCACGGCCCCGACAGAGCCCGTTCCCGCCCAAGCAGGCCTCGAAGCGGAAGACCCCTACCTCAAATCGTTGCTTGGCAGCGGCTATTCCGAGAGGATGGACGCCATTGAGATCGCCACGCTCAAGTACGTGCTGGACGTCTGCCGCACCAGCGCCTCTGCCGCCGAAGCCGGTCGCCGCCTGTACAACGTCTCCCGCGACAACCGCGCGACCGCGAACGATTCAGACCGAATTACAAAATTCCTCAAGACCTACAAGCTGAAGTTCTCCCAGCTCCAGCACGCCTGACAACCGGGCATGAAAAAACCTCGGGACTCTCTCCGAGTCAGATTGGAATTGGTGGCCAGGAGCGGGATCGAACCGCTGACACACGGATTTTCAGTCCGTTGCTCTACCAACTGAGCTACCTAGCCAACAAGCGAAATGGTAGGAGCACAGGGACTCGAACCCTGGACCCAGTGATTAAGAGTCACTTGCTCTACCAACTGAGCTATGCTCCCATTTCACCGATCTCACAGCACCACGCTAATGGAGCGAGCTAAGGGACTCGAACCCTCGACAACCACCTTGGCAAGGTGGCACTCTACCAACTGAGTTAAGCTCGCACT
>CAKULV010000044.1 GCA_934667425.1 uncultured Kiritimatiellota bacterium
ACGAACACGAGGATGCCGCCGAGGAGCGTCCACACGACGTTCAGGTTCGTCTGGACGTCCGCCGCCGTGGGCGCGGCCTCCTCCGCCAACGCGCCGCCGGCACATAGCGCCATCAATCCGCACAACAGTAGCTTTTTCATTTTCATTGTCTTTCCGTTTCTTGTTTTGCTTTTGCAACGGACGCGACAAGCGCGTCCCTCCCAAGGGGTGTCACCCGATCGCCGCCGGCCCCTTCTCGCCGGTGCGGATGCGGATGCACTCGTCCATTGGCAGCACGAATATCTTTCCGTCGCCGATGTCGCCCGTACGCGCACCCTCTATGATACCGTCGACCGTCTTCTGGACGAATTCGTCGTTCACCGCGATGGCAAGGCGCATCTTCTTCAGAAGCGTCACCTCTTCAATGGCGCCACGATACTGGTGGATGTAGCCCTTTTGGCGTCCGCACCCAAGTGCGTTCGATACGGACATTTTGTATATCTCGCGTTCGTACAAAGCATGCTTGACGGCATTTAACCGCTCAGGCTGAATATAGGCAATTATGAGCTTCATATGGTAGACCTTTCTATGCCCGATGTTTTAGCAATCACCGTGCCAATGCCGTCAAAGCCCATTTTAGCCCATTTTTCTTTACACTACACGTAAGGATATATATATTTCGTTTCAGTACTTGGAAATCATTGTCAATGCAATGTAGGAATTGCATATAATGTAAAGCAATATAGGAGATACATGGACGCGACAGCATCCCCCAGCCACAGGTTGTCCGCGAAGCGGATGTCCTATCAGGGGTGTGCATCCTTCCCGCGCAACGCACGACAATCTTCAAAGACACAAAGTCACAGAGAGAGGTTTAGGTTTGGGCCGTGAAGGTAGTGCTATGTTTTAGGCGTTAGGCGCTAGACTTTAGAAGACATAGATTGGCCGCAACTTGTTGCGACCATATGCGCGAGACGTACGCAGGCTTTGCCACGCCGTGTTCGGGAGGGACGCGCTCCTGCGCGTCCGTTGCCCCGTTGCCGTGTTCGGTCTAGCGGGAGCTCGACCCTCCCGTGGCGATGGCGCCCTCGCCATCGTGCGGCGATTTCATCGAAATCGCCCTACCAAATCAACAAATGACTAAATGCAATCGCAAATCGTAAATCGCAAATCCACCCTCTCACCTTCTGATCCCAAAAATCAACGCATAGTTGACGGGGATCACTATCATGGTAAGGACCGTGGCGAACGCAAGCCCGAACATGATCGTGACAGCCATCGAAACATAGAAGGCATCCGTAAGCAAGGGAACCATGCCGAGCATCGTCGTCAGCGATGCGTTCGCCACTGGACGCAGCCTTGAGACGCCCGCCTCCACGACGGACCGGTATCCATCAAGCCCGCGGTCGACGTTCGCCTGTATCTCGTCCATCAGGACAATCGCGTTCTTGACCTGCATGCCTACGAGCGAAAGGAATCCAAGCAGCGCCATGAACCCAAAGGGCTGCCCGAACGACAGAAGCCCCGCGACCACGCCAACCACGATCAGCGGCATCGTAAGGAATATCACGAACGCCTTCTTCACGGAATTGAACAGCATCAGCACTACGAACGCCATTGCCGCCGACAGCGGAAGGAAGGACGGGGCAAGCTTCTCGTTCGCCTCTTTGGAATCCTCGTACTCGCCCCCATACTCCGCCCGGTATCCAGCAGGCAAGCGCGAGGCAAATGCGTCAAGCGCCGGACGAATCCGCGAGAACGCCTCCAACGCGGTATCACCCTCCTGCGGATTGCACATCACGGTAAGGCATGGGACGCGGTCTCGCCGCTTGAACCGCACCTCCTCCGTAGTCAGACGCTCCTGTTCCACTATCTGCGCAAGCGGAACGGCCATGCTGCGGTTGGAGCTCCAGGCCCATGCGGCATTTACGCCCGAAACGGTGTCTCGCTCTCCTTTCTTGGCGCGAAGGATAATCGGCAAAGACTCGTCCCCGAGCTGGTACTCCCCTACCGACACGCCATCGGTCGCGAGGCGGAACGCCCTGGCAACATCGAATCTGCTCAACCCCAGCTTCGAGATTCGCTCATCGGAGATTACCGGGCCGATGAGCTCCGCCCGGTTTCGCCAGTCGCTGCGCACATCCTTCAGGCGGCCATCGGCCCGCAGGATCGAAAGAGCCTCATCGCCAAAGGCGCGAAGCCGGGCGGCATCCGGCCCAAGTATCCGCATCTGTATCTTGTAGGGATCGCCGGGACCAAGCACAAAGCGCTGGCATGACACCTCCGCATCCGGCACAAGCGACGGAGACATGGACTCGATCTGGCGCATCAGACCCGATATCGCGCATTCGTCTTTGACATCCACAAGCAGCAGGCCATACGCGGGATTCGGCTCCTCCGGCGAATAGGTGAGCAGGAAACGCAGTGCGCCACTTCCCGTAAAGGAGGAAATGCCGGTCACGCCATCGAGCTTTTCGACCGACTCGGCAAGACGGGCAACTCGCTCATCCGTCTTTCTTATGAACGTCCCTTCCGGCATCCAGAGATGCACCATGAACTGTGGACGAGTCGAGTCCGGGAAGAAGTTGCGCTTGACGAAAGCGAAGCCCGCCACGCTCGCCGCAAGCAGGCATCCAAGGACAAGCATGGTAAAGAGGCGATTGTCGATGCACTTCTCAAGCAGGCGGCGATACATGCGGAAGAAAGCGCCGCCATACGGATCCACACCCTTCCCACCACCCTTGACCGGGCTTTGCTCCCCTTTCAGGCCCCATTCGGCAAGCAGGGGCGTCACAGTGACGGCCAGCACCCAGCTCAGCAGCAGCGAGATTGCGATGACAAGGAAAAGCGACCGGCAGTATTCACCTGTAGAGTTCTGCGCCGCCCCTATCGGCGCAAAGGAAAGCACCGCTATCACGGTGCCGCCCAAGAGAGCCCATTGGGTACTGCGAACGGCCTCGATCGCGGCATCCTTCCGCGACCGCCCCTGCCGCCCCGCGACAAGAACCGACTCGGTTATGACGATTGCGTTGTCCACAAGCATCCCAAGGGCGATGATGAACGCCCCAAGCGAGATCCGCTCGAACACGATCCCCAGCAAGTCCATGATCCATATGGTGCCGAGCACCGTCATCACGAGTATTCCGCCGATAACCAGCCCCGACCTCAGCCCCATCGTGAACAGCAGGACTGCGATCACAAGGATCACGGACTCGACAAGGTTCTCCACGAATCCGCCGATGGCCACATCGACACTTGTCGCCTGGTGGGAGATCACGTCCGTCTCGATGCCTATCGGCGTAGTCGGCAGAAGTTCCCGCATGCGCCTCTCCACGGAACGTCCCATCCTAATCACGTTCCCGCCCTTTGCGGTGGATATGCCGAGAGCAATGCAAGGCTTGCCGTTGCGCCGAACGAGAACCGATGGAGGATCGGCGTAGTCGAAGCGATACGTGCACACGTCGCCGAGATAGATGCCATCCGCTATCAACACGTCCTCGAGCGCGTCAATCGACTTCATGCTCGAACCGATGTCGAATCGTATGTACTTGTCATCGACACGCAGGTTCCCTGCATCAGCAGGCGTCGTATGCCCGGCAAGGGCTGCGGATATCTTCTCTGGGGTGAGCCCGAGCGCCGCTATCTTTACCCGGGAGATTTCCAGCAGGACGATCTGGCGCTGGTCGCCGAGGATGTCGATCTTGGCGACATCCTCGCACAGCAGCAGTTCCCTGCGGAGCACCTTCGCGTACTCTTTAAGTTCAGCGGGCGTATATCCGTCGCCGCTGATCGCGTAGAACACGCCGTAGACGTCCCCGTAGTCGTCGTTGACGATCGGCGCGCCGCATCCCGGCGGCAGTTCGGACTGCGCATCCCCAACCTTCCGCCGAAGTTCGTCCCATATCTGCGGAAGCTGGCTCCCCGCAATGCCATCCTGCATCTCGACCATCACTATCGACCGGCCTGGATATGATGTGGACGTGACGTGCTTGATGCGCCCAAGCCGCTGAACCGCCGTCTCGATCGGATCGGTGACTCGTTCGGCTACCTCTTCGGCCGATGCGCCGGGATAGGAAGTTACGATTTGCGCGGAACGGATGGTGAATTCGGGATCCTCAAGCCTTCCTATGCCGAAGTAGCTGCGGATGCCCGCGACCGTCAGCGCGGCCGCAAGGCACACGACGATCGTTCTCTTGTTGAAGCAAAGTTCGGCAATGTTCATAGGAGCGTCACCTTGCGGCCCTCGCTGAGGATTGATACGCCGGCCGTAGCGATGCGCTCATCCGATTTAAGCCCCGTAACCACAGTCCCTTCGTCCGTCCGGCGAACGACGACCACGCCCCTGCGATTCACCTCGTACACGCCCTTTTCCGGCGTCTGGCGCAGCACCCACACAAAGTGGGAGCCATCCGAAGCGGCTCCGATGCCGCTTTCGGGTATGATCATCATGGCATCTGCCGACTCGTCCCCCGTCTTGGCGTACGACGCCCCCGAAATGGTAAGCGTTGCGGACATTCCCGGCAGGAGCATCAGGTCTTTGGGCGCCACCATCGTATAAGTCGCGACAAACGTCTGGTTGTTCTGGTCGGCCGATGCCTGAAACTCCTTGAACGATACGCGGAACGACCTCCCCGGCAGGGAGTCGAACGAAACCGTACGGCCTTCGTCCGTATCCACGTCAACGAACTGCTTCCGCCTGAGTATGTACTTCTCGGCGACGCCGACATCTATGTTCACGGACGACGTATCCTGCATCTTCACGATATGGTTGGCTGGGCCGACCATGTCCAGCTCCGTAGCCGGGACCTCCGCGACCGTGCCGTCGAACGGCGCATACAGCACCGTTTCCTCCAGTGCGCGCTTCGCCAGGTCAAGCGCCGCCTCGCTCTGGCGGAGCTGCGCCTCGGCTTGCGAGACCTCCTCCTGGGATATGGCCTTTTTCCTAAGTGCGTCGCTCTTGCGTTCATAGCTCAGCCGATCCCTCTTCTCGATGGCCTCGGCCTTCGCAAGCGAACTCTTGAAATCGAGCGGATCCAGCCACGCGAGCTTGTCGCCCTTGCGCACCTCCTGCCCCTTCGAAACGGCAATGCGCTGGATGCGTCCGGATTGCTTGAACGCAAGCGTCCTTGTCTCAGCGGCCTGCACGATGCCCGCAAACGTGAGGTCGGGCATCCTGTCGCACGATTTCGCGACCGCGCTGCGCACCGGGCGCAACGGCTCCCGCGTTGCAACCGTGCCACCCTTCCCAGGCCATAGGCAAACCGCCGCCGCAACGCCAACAACTCCGATCCCTCCAACCATCTTTACAATTGACATCCCGTGTCCCCCATGAACGAACATTTGATGCTATTATATCAGAAATCCGCACGTCGCGCTTGCCGCCCAGATGGAGAAAACGCGAATCTCTGCTTGTGCGGCTATTTCTCATCAAAGATGGCACTTGCAAACCTTCGCGATTACGGACGAAGCAAGCCAGTCCCATCCCGAAAACCGGTGGATCTTGCTGTTTTGCGAAGACACGGGGCAGACTGTCTCCTGCGACGGCGGGGGCGCCGTCGCCACTGCATTCCCCTCGTGACTTAACGTCTACGTGCTGGACGCCTCAAGCGCAAGATCAGGCCCAGATCACATGGCCATCGTCTTCCACCGTGATATACCCGCGGCTTTTCATTGCGTCCATGACCTCAAGGACGTCCGCATCCGACATCGTCTTGTGGGAACTCTTTATGAAATTCATGAGACGCTTCTCCGTGCGGCACTTGTGCGCCTTCAGCTTCTCTACTACCTGCCCAACCGGATCTTCAGGCGCTGTGGCAGAGGCAGGCTCGGCTGAGGTGCCATCGGCAACAGGCTGTCCCTTGCCAGGCTCCTCTACAGGAGATTCGGCCTTCACCGCAACGGAGGCCGCTTTAGCCTTCTTGTCCGAACCCGCAGACGCAGACTTTTTCGCCTTTGCCGGAGTCTTGGCCGCCTTCTTTGGAGCAGATGCCTTATGCTCGTGGGCAATCTCGTTCGCCTCCAGGTTTCCCGGGGACACGTCTTCGGCCGTCGGCGCGAGGGATTTTGGAGGCGGTACGGGCACGACTGCGGCTGGCGGCGCCTCGTTGAGCAGATCGAGTACGGCCTCTGCCGCCTCCTTTACCTCGTAGTCCAGGCCATCGCCGATCGGCACTACGATCGATCCGCCATTCCGCGTCGGCTCTATCGTCACGATGAAACTGGCGTTCAGCCATATCGGACTCCCATCGATTCGCGTGAGTTTTATGTACATCTGACAAGTTCTCCCTTATGTCACCTGCAAGAGCGGCACTCCCTGCGCCGTCACTTTGCCTTTGCGTTCTTCACATCCATCACATAGACCTGGCGAGACCCCTCGTGCACCGAATTGAACCCTATCATCTTCCCGTCCGGACGCCATCTCGGATGCAGGTCGCACCGGCAGTAGATGTCGCGATACGCTTCCGGGACGAAGAAGTCCCCGACATTCCGCACCTTGTTGTCCGCAAGGCGCACCATCTTCCAGTGCCGATGGAATTTCTTGTCCCAATATCCGTCGCCCGATATGAAATTGCCGTCCGGGGAATATATGCAGTGCCCGTCGAAGTTCATTTCGTCTCCACCCACCTGATGGGCCTTTTCCTCCTCCCCGACCGTGAACTCCACGTGCGTGTACACCCGATCCTGCCACTTGCAGGTCACGATCATAGTGCGGGCGTCCCTTTCCGAAAGGGCCGGCTTCCAGTTGAAATGGGAGGACCCCCAGCCATCCGGGAAGCAGCGGCGGATGCCGGAACCATCTGCATTGCACGTAAACGCGGTGGTGTGCCAGTTCACGCCCTTGAACTTCTTCACGCCCTCCATGGACTGCTCCACGGAACGCGACAGGAAGTATATCCGCTTGCCGTCCTTAGAGATGACCGTGTGGCAGATGTAGCTCATGCCGCCTGCGGACTTCACTTCCGGGACCATGCCCTTCACGGCGGCGCACGGCACGATGAGCCTGATCTCGCCGGTCTTCAGGTTGATCCGGAAAAGCCCGTCGTCTTCCGGGAACACTACGCCCTGCTTCGGATCCTGCCCGTTGCCGAAGTATCCGTAGTCGGGACGGGTGAGGAACAGTCTCGCGTAGTTGATGCCGAGCGCCCACGTCCCGTCCTCGGAAACCGCGCTTATTGGATACGGGATGATGCGCTCTTCTTTTGTCTTCCAGTTCATGACGACTGAGACGAACTTTCCGCCGCGCATGTCGTTGAAGATGACAGTATCCTTTGCCCAAGGTAGCCAGAACGCCATCGCCGCCTCCTGGAAATTCCACGTGCGCGTGGTCGAGAACGGGATGAACCTGTTGCCGTCTTCGGTGTCTACCACTCCAATCGTGCACGGCCTGCCGTCCGGGAGCTTGTCCTTGATGTCCGTCTCAAGCACAAGAACGTATCGATTGTCAGGACTCCACGAGTTTATCGCGAAATAGCTCGCTAAAAAATGGTCGTGCGGCCCTGCCGTGATCGCGCGCGGCGCGGAAAACTCCGGGAACGGCTTCAGTCCAGCGTCCGACGAGGCAAGCGCCGACATCGCAAGAAGCGGCGCATACGCATAGATCATCAGTTTCTTCATTGTCAGTACTCCTATCAAAAAAAAACCATGTCATTCATACAGCCAGTCCAGCAGACCGAGCAGGATTGCGTTGGCGATCCGCTCGCGCCGGGCGGGATCGAGCGAAGCCTCTTCGCCTTCCGGGAGGTTGATGAAGTCCGCCTCCACGAGGCAACTCGGGACCGCAGGGTTGCGGCATACCGCGAGGGACTTGATCTCCGCTCCCTTGTTGCGCACGGGAGCAACCGCCTCCGCGACATGCCTCTGCACGGCCTTGGCCAGCGCAAGTCCCTTATCATTGGACGCATACGTGACGGTATGCCTCGCGTCACGAGGGTCGGACGCCACGCCTGTTGCGTTGTGGTGGATCGAGATGAACGCATCGACCTTCTCTCGATACGCCCGGCGAGGGCGATCGTACAGGGGCAATGTCGCATCATCCGTCCTGGTCATCGAAACCTTGAACCCGGCCTTGCGCAGCACCGACTCCACGGACTTCGCCAGCAGGATGTTGAAGTCCTTCTCCTTCAGTCCGCGCGGGGAAAGCGCTCCCGTGTCCCTGCCGCCGTGACCCGCATCGACCATCACGTGCACCTCGCCCGGCGGCGTTCCGCGCTTCGGCCTTGGGGCAAACCTTGCGTCCGTCGGGATGCCGAGATCGGCATATGGATCGTGGGGCTTGCCCGCAACGGCCGGCTTCGCCACGGATGGCGAAGCGACGGTGAAGCTGCGGACAAGGACGTTTGTGCCTTGCGCAAACGCCAGCGTGTTCGTTCCCGGCTTCGTCCCGGCCATCGCCAGGAACGCACCCGTACGGTATACGTCTATTCCTACGCCGTTAAGGTAGAGCCGTTCCTGCCGGTTCGTGTCGGCCGCGCCAATCACATAGGTGCAGGCCGTCGCCGGCAGCCTCTGGTTCTCGGCGGGGAACGTGACCAGGATCGAAGCCAGAAATGCGCAAAGCATATGTATGATTGTCACGCCAGCGACTTCATCAGCGCGAGGGCCTTGTCAAGAGCCTTCTCGAACTCCGCGCCCTTCGGCCATCCGCATTCGCACGAAACGCCGCCTGTGTAGCCGATCTTCTTGAGCGCATCGAAGTACGGCTTGAATATCTCCGCATCGTCGGGACGGGTCCCCGGGAACTGGCGGGTCTCCTTGCACGCGATGTGGCAGTGCTTGAGGTGGCATCCCGCGTCTACGATCGAGCAGGCAGACTCCCTTCCGCAGATCATGTGGAAGATGTCCGCAAGCTCCTGGAGGCGGGGATGGTTCACGTCGCGCACGATCTGCATTCCCTGCCACACGTAGTTTATGATGTTCGACTCGTTCGGGCGCAACGGCTCAATCACGATCTGGACGGTCTTAAGATCCTCAACGCGCTTGCACAGCTGGCGGCAGAACTCCGTGTACTGCTGAACGCCGGTCTCGGGCTTGGGCTGCTGGTCGCGGGGCCCGCAGATGTCGCCGGGGACGTTGCGGGCGCCGCCGGAACCGAACACGATGGTCTTGGTGCCAACCTCATCGGCGCGGCGAAGCACGCGTTCCGCATAGTCGAGCGCCGGCGCAAAGTCTGCCTTCGGGCCCGTAATGCGGAACGTGCCGGGCAAGAATCCGTTGCAGCTGCGGAGCGGAAGCCCGCATGCAAGGATCTTGTCCTTCTGCCTCTTCCATTCCTCATCCGACTTGGTGGGGATGAATGCACTCGCGGCAGAGGTCTCGACGAAGTCGTAGCCGTGCGCCTTGAGCAGCTTGGCGTCGGATATCGGGCGGCACACGCCAAAAAGAATCTTGGCCTTCCCTGCGCAGGACGAGCCATTCGCGCAGGCCTTTCCGCTTCCGCCGGTTGTGCAGCCCGCCAATCCGGTGGCTGCCGCAGTCATGAGGAATTCCCTTCTGTTCATCTATGTGTCTCCTTTTCGTTTTTCTTTACGCCGATCAAACGGCCTGTAGAGCCTCGCCGTCCCCGACATTGCGCCGCACCACGACCCCCGCCGCGATGTATGCGTGGTCTCCTACGCTCATGTGCCCGAGTAGCGTCGCCGCCGGGCGCAGCATTGAGAAGTCGCCCATCCTTGTGTCGTGGCCTACGCCGGCCCTGGAACAGACTATGGCGAACTTGCCGAGCTCCGCGCCGACGGATACGACCGCCTGAGGGCCGACAAACACCCCGTGGCGCAGCTCGGCCGTGGGGGCGACATCCGCCGAAGGATCCACTATCACGGGGAAGTCGCGCCCGCGAAGACGGCGGTACACCCTCTCACGGGCCGCATTGTCCCCTATCGCCAGATACACGGCGGCGGCCGGATTGTCCTGAAACGCCTTCTCTACGTCGCCGAGGAGCGGATAGCCCTCTACGGATCCGGTCGCCTTCGCAGGGTCGTCGTCGGCGAACCCGAGGATATTCCAGGTCTCTTCCCGCTCGTTTATCCTCTCAAGCGTCCAAATGACCTCGCGGCCCCAGCCGCCAGCCCCAACTATTATTATGTCACGCGCCACGGAACTCCTCCATCCTGTCTCCGCCGGCGAACGCGGCGGGAATCGTCATCAAAAGAATCTTTACGTCCATCAGCAGGCTGTGGTTCTCGACGTAGTCAACGTCATACGCGAACTTCTCATCCCATGACAGCGCATTGCGTCCATGCACCTGCGCCCATCCGGTTATCCCGGGCCGCACATTGTGCCGCCGAAACTGCTCCGCCGAGTATCGCGGCAGGTATGCGACAGGCAGCGGGCGCGGCCCAACGAGGGACATGTCGCCTTTCAGCACATTCAGGAACTGCGGCACCTCGTCGAGCGAAAGCTTGCGAAGCCAGCGGCCAAGCCGCGTCGCCTCGGGCTCTTCTCCGTCCCGGGCGTCCATAGTCCTGAACTTCAGCACGAAGAAAGGCCTGCCGCCAAGGCCGGCCCGCTCCTGAAGGAAGAATACAGGTCTTCCATCGCACGCAAGCACGGCAAGCGCAGTCGCGAGCATCAGCGGCAGCCAAAGCGCTGCGGTAAGCGCAACAAGCGTGATGTCGAAAGCGCGCTTCATCTCAGTCGAACACGAAGGATTGCCCCGGCTGCGGGGCGGTTGCGCGGGGTGCGCCGTGCTCGACAAGCAGCTTGCGCATCGCCTCCACCTTTTCCGGCTCGCCATGTATCGCGAACGCATGCTTGACGTTCTTGCCGACATGGTCGAACCAGTCCATGAGGCCATCGCGGTCCGCATGCGCGGAAAGCGCGTTGATGGTCTCCACCCTGGCATTGAGTTCAAGCTCCTCGCCAAGTATGCGGATTGGGTTGCGCTCCTCCACAAGGCGGCGGCCAAGCGTGTTCTCGGCCTGGAACCCCACTATCAGGACTATGTTCCACGGATCGGAGACGATCTGCTTCAGGTGGTGGACTACCCGACCTCCCTCGCACATCCCGGACGCGGCGATTATTATCATCGGGCCGCTCTTGTCGTTCAGGGCCATCGAATCGCTCGGCGTGAGCACGTACTGCATGCCGTCAAGGCACAGGGGGGAACGCCCCGCCTTTATCATCGCCAGAGCCTCCTCGTTGTAGCACCCCGGATGGTGCGCATAGATCTCGGTGGCCTTCTGCGAAAGCGGCGAATCTATGTAGATCGGGACCCTCGGAAGGCGGCCCGCATCGCGGAGTCTGTTGAGGTAGTATATGATCTGCTGGGTGCGCCCAACGGAGAACGCAGGGATCAGCAGTTTGGCGTTGTGCCTGTCGATCTTCCTCACGAGCATCTCAAGCTTGTCCTGCACCGACCCGGCGGAGGGATGGAGCCTGTCTGCGTAGGTGGACTCTATCAGCAGGATGTCCGCGCCCTCCGGATATTCGTAATGGCGGAGGATCGGTTGGTTGGGCTGGCCAAGGTCGCCTGAGAACAGCAGCCTGTGGCTGTGGCCCGTGCCGCCCGAAACGTCTAACTGGACAAGCGCCGAGCCGAGGATGTGACCCGCGTTGTGGAACGTGAACTCGATTCCGGGGGCGATCCTCGTGGGAGTGTGGAGGTGCACCGGCGTCATCAGCTTCATCAGCGCATCGATGTCCGCCTCGTTGTAAAGCTCCTCGAAGAGTTTCTTGCCCTGAGCCCTGCGCTTCTTGTTCACGTACTCCACGTCACGCCGCTGGAGGAAGCAGGAGTCGCGGAGCATTATGTCGCAGAGGTCGACGGTCTGGCTTCTCGCGAAGACCCGTCCGCGAAAGCCCGCCTTCACGAGCTGCGGCAGGTTGCCGGAGTGGTCGATGTGCGCGTGGGAGAGGATCACGTAGTCGACGGTCTTCGCATCGACAGGCAGGTTGCGGTTCTTCTCGAACGCCTCCTTGCGATGCCCCTGGTAGAGTCCGCAGTCAAGCAGGATGCGCTTTCCGCACGCCTCGACGAGGTGCATGGATCCGGTCGTCGTTCGGGCAGCGCCAAGAAACGTGATCTTCATGGTCGTCTCCTCTCTTGTCTATAGTCCAATAGGGAAAATGGCAACGCCTTGCGAACCGCTATTTCCCGAACACGCCGTCGGCAAAGTCCATCAGCCATTGCCAGTCGTAGCCGGAGATTCCGTGATTCTGGCTGCGGCGCACGTATCCGAGATCCTTGCCGATCGCCGAGGTGTCGAAGTCCGCCGGCCACTCCACGTCGGGCATGCCGCCCTTTCCGAGGAACGTCCACACGGGGCTTGCCGCCTTGACCGAGAGGTATTCGCCCTTCGTGTCGAACCACTTGGAGCCAAAGCCCTCGACGAGAAGCGCGCGCGGCGCAATGCACGCGACGAGCAGGTGCTGGTCGAACGGCATGGTCTTCCACGGAGCCTCCGCGTACTTCGCGTAGGCGCGGCAGTACCAATGCGTGAAGTAGCGGTTCTCGGTGGAGACGTTCTCGCCGTAGTCGCGCTTGGCGAGCGGGATGCCGCCGCCGCCGGTCTGGTTCGGCACGCAGACGGCGAAGCGCTCGTCTCTCGCCGCAGCGAGGAACGCGGCCTTGCCGAGACGGGAGCACCCCGTGACCACGCTTCTCTTCGCATCGATCCCGGGGACGCGCTCCGCAAGGTCGAGGCCGCGCGAAAGCGCCCATGCCCATGCGCCGATGGCGGTGATGTTGTCCGTGCGGCTCTCGTCGCGCCTGCCCCACAGCCCGAACACCCCGGTGTACGCGAACGGGTTCTGCTGGAACTTTGGATCCTTCTCGTTGCGGTTCGGATCCGGGGATACCTCGCAGTAGCATGCGCTCATCACGGCGTAGCCGCGCGCAAGGATGATCCCAAGCGGGAATACGCTCGCCCCGTTTGGATCCTGCATGATTCCGCGAGTGCGCTCCACGCACCTGTGCCCGTCCGTATTCTCCCCGGCCCGGCTCCAGCCCTGCTGGACGGGGATGTCGGCGTCCGGCACGAGCTCGTGGTTGCCTCGATAGTTGAGGAAGGATATGACCGGGACAGGCTTCTTCGCGAACGTCGGCACCCAGACGATCCAGTTGACGCAGGGTCCGCTCTTGTCCTTCCTGAACCACATCCTGTACTGGCGGCGGATCGCGTACCCGTCAACGGTATTCTTCTCGTCCACGAGTTCGGTGACCACGGCCTCCGGCCTCGGCGGCTCCTCTCCGAACATCTCCCTGGCGAAGATTCCGAGTATCTCCCTGCGGCGCTCGGCCCAGTCCGCAGCGTTCTTGACCTTCCGTCCGTCCACGAAGGTAAGCGGGTCCTCAAGCGCATACGCAGGTATCTTCGACTCGTCGTAGTTCGGCTCGCGTATGAACACTTCCCTATCCTGGAAGAACCCCACCTCGGCAAGTGCGCCGAACGCGCAGATCGAGGCGATCCCAAACAACATGTGCTTCTTCATTACCTGTTTCCTCTATTCCATCTTCAAGAACATCAATCCAACGGACGCTACGCCCTGGGCTTGAACGCGAACTCTCCAGCAACGCGGCCGTGGTGCAGATCGTGGACAGCGATCTTCAGCTCTCCGGCCTCTACCTTGCCTTCGATCACCGTGGCGAAACGCCCCCTCTTCTCGTCAAGGGTGGGACTGCCGCCGACGATCTGCGCCCAAGGACGGTCTGCGGCAGGCGCGTCGTAGCGGTATTCATGCTGATGCGCCGCGATCAGGAGCTGCACCCCGTGCCGCTTGAACAGCGGCCCCCACAGTTCGGCGCACGACTTCTCCCAGATGGCGAAGTCGTGCCGGTACTTGCCGCCGCAGTTGTCGCATGTGCCGCCGGGGTTGGCCCACGGGCGCGGATCGAAGAGCGGGATGTGGCAGAACGCGACAAGGTACGGGGCGGACTTTATCTCGGGCCTTTCAAGGGCATCCGCAAGCCACGCCGTCTGCGCCACGCGATACGCCTCGTTGTTGAAGAGGCCCGCATAGACGTCCCGTCCGTCAGGCTTGTCCTCCCCGGTATCAAGGCCGACAAGCGCAATGTCGCCGAGCCGGAACGCGAAGTTGCGCCCAAGGTCCCAGTCTCGGGAAAGGCGCTCCTCCGGCTGCCTGAACATGAACACGCGCTCCAGACGGCGGCACGCAAGGCCGCGCTGGTCATGGTTGCCAGGGACAAGGCAGAACGGGATCTCCGATGCGTAGTCCTTGCGCGAAATTCCCGGATTGAGGAATATCTGCACAAGGCTGTCGATAGTCTCCTGGGTGTTGCAGGCATCTCCGTTCCATACCGCCAACGCCGGCTTGAGCTCGGCGATCTTGTCGACCACAGGCCCGAACGACGACCATACGGCATGCGTATCGTTGCATACGCAGAAATGCGAGCCGGCCGCCCCGCCGGCCGTCGTGAACGACCGGACCGCAGGATCGATCTCCGTGCCGAGCACCTTCATGTCGTAGCCACCGCCGTACTTGATCCTGTCCGCACCGATCCGATAATAGTACCGAGTGGCGGGCTTCAAGCCGGTAAGGCGCACGAGCATCACCTTGTCGTTCATGTCCGTGACGCGGAATCCGCCGCACTTCACCCTCTTCGCCGCCTTCATGTCGGCGGACTCGGAGTATTCCACGAACCCGTTGGCCATCGAGCTTACCGCGAACGCAACGCCCATCGACGTCGGCGCCGGGTTCTGAAGCATGGGTGCCGACGCGATCAGCGGAGCATTTGCCGGCGCGACAATCGAGCATACGCCGCCGCTGCACCGCGGTGCGGCCACCGCGCATCCCGCCGCGGCCGCTCCGGCCGTCGCCACCGTCCCTTTAAGAAATTCTCTCCTGTTCATGAAGCGCCTCCAATAATGTTGCGGACGATTATACCATATCTTCTCGCCCATGGCGCAACCGCGACAAACCGAAAATTTTCGATTTCCGATTTTTCGATTTGCGACTGCATTTGGCCATTTAGGCATTTGATGACATGCTGATGCGATGGCGAGGGCGCCATCGCCACGAAAGCACCCCCGTAGCGACGACGCCCTCGTCGTCGTGCGTTGCGCGGGAGGGTCGCAATCCATTGCGACCGGGCCTGTGTCCACAGGCTGATACGATGGCGAGGGCGCCATCGCCACGTGTCGCGGCAAATGCGGCGCATGCGATTTTCGATTCTTCGATTTCCGATTACATTGGAGACTTTATGCTGAAATTCCACAAAATCCAACGCTGACCGAAAACACATCGTATTGACCTTGTAAGGCATCTTTGATACACTATCCGCATATTTGTTGACAAAGGAGAAAAATCAATGAGCGCGACAGCAACCATAACCTTCAGAACCGACCCTGAACTCAAGGCCGACGTCGAAGATATCCTTGAGGACATCGGCATGAACCTCTCGACGGCATTCAACTGCTTCATGAACAAGGTGCGCGACGTCGGCGGCATCCCCTTCGCCCTTTCCCGCAAGAGCAAGCACGCCAGGCTTGTTGCCCTGCTCCAGGAATCCAAGGCCATCGCCCACGACCCAAACACGCCGCGCTGCATTGATTCTGACAAAATCGAAGAATTTCTTCTCTCATGAAATACGCAATCGTAAAAACGAAGCAATTCAGGAAGAACCTGAAGAAAATGCTTCGCCGAGGGAAGGACATCAAGAAGATCTCCAATGTCGTTTCCATCCTCGCCCATGGTGAGCCCCTTCCATCCCAATACAGGGATCACGCCCTGACAGGAGATCTTCTCGGCCTTCGCGACTGCCATGTCGAAAATGACTGGCTTCTCCTTTACCAAATAGAATCCGATGTCTTGGTCCTCACCCTAACCGACACCGGAACCCATTCCGACCTGTTCTGACGAAGCCGCATGGACACAAAGAAAGCAAAAGCCTGGTTCTTGGTCTTCAGGCCATGGAGCTATGCGGCGACGCTCGTCCCGTTTCTGGTAGGCGCCGCGATCGTGCCGCCGTCACATGGGATGCTTCGCTGGCTGGTCGGCCTTGCCGCAGGCATCCTTTTCCAGGCGACGGTGAACCTGCTGAACACCTGGGGGGACGAACTCTCCGGCGTAGACGCCGCGCCCGGCGCAATACGCACAACGCCACAGGTGCACGACGGGACGATATCGATGCGGGCGGTCCTCACCGCCGCGACCGCATGCGCGGCCTGCGCGGCGGCTCTCGGAACGCTCCTCTGCCTATATCGAAACGAAGGGGCCTGGAATGCCTCGTGGCCGCTACTCGCAATCGGATTCATCGGCTTCCTTGGGGCGACGAACTATTCCACGGGAATCAAGTTCAAGTACATCGGGCTTGGGGTTCCGTTCGTCGCATTCCTGATGGGGCCGCTTGAACTGGCTGCCGCAATATGCATACTGCGTCCGGCGGACGCCACTGCATTCCTCACTCCGGTCACGGCATTCATGTCCATCCCGATCGCATCGCTCGTGTGCGTGATAATGCACGGCAACGACATGCGCGACATCCAAAGCGACCGTGCCGCCGGGATACGCACTTGCGCATCGACGGCAGGACCGAAAGGCGCCCTTGCGATATACTGGATATGCCATATGCTTCCTTACGTAGTGTGCGCAATGATGATCTGTCGGTACGGACGCATGATGCTTCTTCCGTTCATGGCCCTTCCCCTTACGCGAAGGACGCTCGTTCGCGCAACCAAGACCTATCTGGACAATCCGCAGAATCCCAAGTGGATCCGCCTGGAAAGGGCTTCCGGCGGCATCCACCTCGCATTCGGCATCCTGTACGCAGTTGCACTGCGCCTTACGGTCTATCCGTACCATCCACTGTGATGCGGTGAAGCCCTGGTCAAGGCAGGCGCCCCCGCCAACCGCGATTCCTTCCTATGAAGCCACCACGACATCGGTCAGCGCAATGTCGTGCGGTTCGGACGGCAATTCCTCCAGCAGCTGAAACGGATAGGCGACGCCGAGCGCAACGGCAGAAGACTGCGGGGCGGACGCAAGCAGCCTGTCATACCAGCCGCCTCCATAGCCAAGGCGGGAGCCGTCCCTCGTGAACGCAAGGCCGGGGACAATCCATATCTTCGGGGCAGGCGCGGGGTCGACATGGCCGTCAACGGCAGGCTCAAGGACATCCATCGGGCCAGCGACAAGTTTGGCTCCTCGCGCATATCTCGCGAGGACATACGACTCGCCATCCCAAGCCGGAGCGAACACCGGGCATTCCGCCGCCCACAGGCTCTCTATCAGCACCGTGAGGTCTATCTCCTGCGAAGTGGCGAGGTATACGGCAAACGGCTCTTTGGCCGCAACTGCCGCCATTACGTCGGGACGCCGCAGCATCCGCCTGCAGACAGCCGCAGAATACGAGGCACGCTCGGCTGCGTCCACGCCGCGTCTGGCATTCCTCATGCGCCTGCGTATGTCGGCCTTGCTCTCCACGGACTCGCCCCCGTTCCCCGATTCTGGCCCGAAGGCTCACATCCGCGTATAGCGAGGGCCGTCGCCGCCCTGCGGGAAGGTCCAGTCGATGTTCCCCATCGGACACTTGATGCGGCAAGTCTTGCAGTGCAGGCAGTTGGAGAAGTCGATCTCAAGCCTGCACGCCGCCTCGGCTCCATCCATGCGGTAGACCTCCGCCGGACAGAACCTGGTGCATGGTGCGCCGAACCTGACGCGGCACTCGTCGCATTTTGCCGGATCAAGCACCTTCAGGTGACACGGCTGGTTCTCTTCATGGATTGTTCCGCTCATGAACACATCGGTAAGGCGATCGGGCATCAACGCCGTTTCATCCCTGTCGCATGGCGAAACCTTGGCGGCAGGTCGGCCCATGCCCGCCTTCCCATTGGCGATCTGACGCAGCGAGGCTGCATCGCCCTCGGAAAGTCCCGGTACACGGAAACAGGGGAACGCCCCGCGCGTAATCCAGGCGAGCCCGGCCGCCGCCACGCCGAATGGCAGCCCGTAGCAGAATGACGCGCGCACGTTCCGCACACGCCTTATCTCACGGAATCCAGAGGTCGCATGCAGCAGCCCCGTATAGCTTCTGCCAGTGAGTATGCTTTCCGCCGCCGCCCTGCCGCTCTGGAGCGCAATGTGCACCCCCTTGATCCGCAGGGAGTCAAGAAGCCCGGCGCCGTCGCCAACAATCATCACGCCCGGGGCCTCCACTTTCGGGATCGAATAGAAGCCGCCCTCCGGAATCACCTTCGCGCCATACGCGACGGTCTTGCCTCCCTCTATGTGGCGCCTTACGGCGACCGAACGCTTGAACTGGCGGAAAAGCTCGAACGGATCGATCTCCGCATCGGCATAGTCCAGCGCATACGCATAGCCGACCATCACCTGCGTCTCGGAGACGTGGTAGACGAATCCGCCGCCGTACGTCATGAAGTCGCTCGGCCAGCCGAAGGTGTGCATCACCTCTCCGGCCATCTGCGTACCGGACGGCACCTCCATGAGTTCCTTGATCGCGAGCGCGTACGTCTGCGGACGCACCCCGCCAAGCTTTCGCTCCGCGACAAGGCGTTCCGTGAGGATCCCGCAGCCGCCCTCCGCAAGGATCGTAGTCTTGGCGCGCACCTCTTCAGACGGAAGGTAGTTCGACTTCTTCCTGCCATCCCTGTCGAGGCCCTTTTCGCCGGTACGTGCGCCGACCACCACACCATTCTCCTCCATCAGGCCCGTCACCGCATATCCCGTGTATATTTCCACGCCCTCCTTCCGGGCTATGCCAGCGAGATACTGGACGACCTTCGTGAGCGAGCCGACGGGATACCCCTTGGAGCTCATCATCGGCGGCACCCATGGAATCTTCACGGATGCGCCACGCGAAAGCAGCGTGCGAAAGCTCTCCTTGACGACATACGCCTCGATGGGCAGCCTGTCGATCTCATCATCGGTGAGCAGCCCGACGAAACCGGACGGGTCAATGATTGCGCCCGAAAGCACATGCGAGCCGACGCTTCTTCCCTTGTCAAGCACAATGACGCGAGGGGAAGCCACGTCACCATTGGCCTTTGCGCCACGCTTAAGGGCGATTGCAGCGGCGAGCCCGGCCGGGCCCGCACCAACGATCAACACATCTGTTTCGATCATGCCATATCATCCTGAAGTTGAAAGCGCGATTATAGCAAAACTCCGGACAAAGATGCGAAGCGCTGCGAAAATGTGCGGTTGGTAGGTGGTAGTTGGTAGTTGATAGTTGGTAGCTTTGTCCCCGTGGCGACCGGCAACGGGAGGGGCGAGCTCCCGCTCGACCGAAAACGGCGCAGGGGCAACGGACGCGCGGGAGCGCGTCCCTCCCGTAGCGACATATCCCCCGAACGAAGTGAGCCGCGCAAGCGGTCGCAAGAGGGGTGCGCCCTCGCCGTCGTGGAAAATGGCCATGTAGAAGTGTAGAAGATGTAGTTGGTAGTTGATAGATGGTAGCTTTGTCCCCGTAGCGACGGCGCCCTCGCCGTCGTGGGGAAGGGAATTTGCGATTTACGATTGCATTTAGGTATTGATTCATTTGCGGGCGGGCGGTTGTCCCCAACCGCCGCGCATTGCACGGGAGGGTCGAGCTCCCGCTCGACCGAAAACGGCGTAGGGGCAACGGACGCGCGGGAGCGCGTCCCTCCCATTGCACATTCGTGGCGGACGCAACAGATTCGCCCGCGCCGCAGGCGTCGGGTTGCCTGAGCGAAGCGAACCCGCAGGGCCGCAAGGGGCCGAGTGCGGCCCTCCCGTACATTCACGACGGCGAGGGCGCCGTCGCCACGACACCAGTGTCCGGGGACAAAGCTACCAACTATCATCTACCAACTACCATCTACCTATCCACGGTGACGAACACGCCTTCGCCGCATTCGAGCGGGATGTCGTACAGGCCATCGGCCCCACGCTCCGCCCGCTGAGGGATGCCACGACGGTAGACCATGACGCGGCTTCCGGCAATATCCAGCTTCACCAAGGCGCTGTGCGCCTTCTCAAGATCGTTCATGTTCACCACGGTGAACGCAGTGCCTTTGCCCGCCTTTGCGGCGAAACAGCCGAAGAGCAGCGGAGCTTCGCACTTCACCGACCTTACCGTCGCGAAGTCGCGGTATTCGCCAGACATCTTCAGGTATGGCGTCGCATCCGTGCAGTTGTGCGTGAACGCGCCGAGGTTGCGGTAGGAGCAGTATACATCCGATATGGCCCGCACCTCGTTCAGCACGGTGCGGGCATCGTACCAGGCCGCCGTCCGCTCCCCATCGCACGTCACGAGCGATGGCCATGAGCTGTTGCGGGAAGAATACACCCAGCACAGTATCGCCCGGCAGCCGAACGACAGAAGCGAATGGCACTGCCAGCGGAATTCGGCGGCGTTCGGGGTGCGCTTGCTCGCGCACCATCCGAACGTCTGGATGCAGCACCAGAACTCGCGGTTGCGTTCACGCGCTACCGAGGCGATCACGTTTATGGATTCCACGTAGTCGCGATACGTCACCGCCCGCCCCTTGTTCCAATGGAGCGGATAGATGTCGGTGCAGATGTAATCCGTAGGCACCTTGTCGCAATACTCCTCGCAATACTTGCGGTACAGGTTTGGGTCTGAATCGTAGTACTCGATCGCCGCCGCGTTTGCCCCGAACTTGAGCTGGGCCGCGTTCGCGTACATTGGAAGGAGGTTGATGAATGGACGCAGCCCCGTCGCCTTGCGGCAGGCAATCGCCCGCTCGCCCCAGTGTCCGTAGGAGTCCGTTCCCGGTTCGTCGACGAGATAGTATCCGCCCAGCGACGGGTGATCGACGAATTCGCGGCCCATGTTCGTCATGTCCTTCGGCACTCCGAGGTTCAGGATGACCTCTATCCCATCCTCATCGCAGGCGGAAAGCAGTTTTCCGGCATGCGACCCCGAATCACGTCCGTTCCCGACAAGGAAGTCAAAGCCGCATTCCGCGAAGTCGCTTACGGCCTTGCGGCTCCATTCGCCGCCAGTGAGCAGCCCCCATCCGCCAATGCGTATGCGCTCGCGACTGAAATAGGATGGCGGCTTCGCCTTGTCGGAAACGCCACAGCCAAGCTTTTCCATCGCCGCACGGTCGATGTGACGCAGTTTCGCCGCATCTACGCCACGCGCAAAGCCGTATTTGCCGGGCTTTTCCGCCACATAGAACGCGAATCCCCTGCCATTTACGTAGCACGGCACAGGCTCACCGTCGCACACTACGGTAAGTGCGCCCTCGCCAGATGGCGGATTTGCTTCGCTGATGAGGAAATCAGATTCCTTCCATCCGAAGGAAAGGTTGTTCCCCGGAATCAGCACACGGTAAGCATCCTTTGCCAGGATAAGTTCACGCGAATAGTCCTCGGTGTCGTCCGCCTGCGCGAGAAACGCATCCGCCGCCTCGCGGGACGGGAAGAAGCCGAGCCGCGAAATCTCGTCCACGTCGCCAGGCACGCTCGGATTCGTGGGATCCAGACGGAACTCGTACACGTTCCCCTTCCACTGCTCCGGCTTAAGTGTGCGCATGTCCACCACCGCATTGCGCCACTGGCCGTCGGGCACGATCTCGAACGGCGAATACGACTTGTCCGAAAGCGAGGTGAGCGTATCCGTCACGAAGAAGAGCCCACACCGGCGGATGGAGGACCTGATCCTGTAGCGCAGGGCGAAGTACGGACGTTCCTCTGCCTTGAACGCATCCTTCCTGTCATACGGAACGGAAAGCGTCACGTCGGTGCCAATCACGCTTATGCGGAAAAGGCCAAGCGATTCCAACGCAACGCCTTGCGCCACATGGGCCTTCGGCGCGTCTGGCCCATGGTTGAATATCCACTGGGGTTCCTTGGCATTCGTCAAAAGCGTCGCCGAAGCGGCAACCGCCGCCATCAGCGCCATTCGGCCCTTATTCTTCCAACGGTTGGATGCACACATCACGAAATCTCCCTTCTCTTATCTGACCACTATCTTGACGCCAACTTTGCGAGGCCGCACCAGCAACGTGCCTGGGCCGTACACCGACGGGCAGTTCTCGGCGTTCACCACGCCATAGTCCTGCCTCACGCCATCGATGTAAAGCCTGTTGACCACGTTTGTGCCCGTGAAGTCGAGCTGCAGTCTCGCTCCATTTGCGATGTCGATGGAAACGCCGTTGCCGTCGGGATCCGGTGAACGGAGCGCGCCATCCCCCTCCTGTCCGACATAGCGGATGGATATGTCGTCGAAGGCCAAGGCCATGTAGCCGCCATGCTGCGCTGATATTAGCACCATCAGTCGCCGCGTACAGGCCTCTTCTACATGGAAAAGGGTCGTCCGCTGCACGAATACGCCGGGAGCCATTCTCGTGACCGAATCTATGCGGTTCGTGGCGGACGCATCGACATCGACGAGATAGATATCGACTGGCGAAGACGAGTTCGTATAGTAGTTCCGCGTCTTCGCGAGATACGAAAGACGATACCATCCGCCATGCGGGAACGCGATATCCTGACTGAATCCTCCGACGCATCCAGTCCTTTGGCTGTACGGCTCAATGAAGTAGTCCCCGGAGCCGTGATCCGTCCCGAAGGCGTCGCCGTCATTCCGTCCGTACTCGCGCGCAATCGCATTTGCCGCCACATTGGTCTTCGTCTCGCCAGTCTCCTGGTCAACGACCTCCGTCACCTTTGTGTTCACATACGACCATCCGGAACGGGGCAAAACATTGCTTCCGTTCGGTCCGTACGGAAGCTCGAAATCGCCGTTGGTGACGAGTTCATGGTCGTTCTCGTAGGCGCCTACCAGCTCCACATCGTCGATGTTCACGCCGGTCAGGACCGTCTTTGAGCTGAACGCAAGCTTCAGCGTCACCGATTCAATGCCATCGGCCTCGAACGGTTTGGCCCACACGTACGGAAGCATCGTGTGGCACAGCGGCACCGGCAACGCGCCAAGATCGGCTTGCGCACCATCTGGCCCCGTGACCGTCGCCGCAAGCGTGGGCACGCCGTTGGCGGGGATGTTGTCGCCCCAATACGCAAGATGCGCCTTAAGGTACCACTTGCCCTTCGGCGGCGTGAACGTCGCCGTGGCGAACCCGCCGGATCTCCTGATGAGCATCTGGCGGACGCCTCCCAGCGGACGGCGCGTGCCGTTGTATGCGCTGCCGTAGCGGCGGCCCGTCTCGCAGTATGTGTTGAAGCCAACCACACCTGAACGAGAATACTTCCCCTCGCTCTCTGGAACGAGAGTGTTGTCGAACGTCCAGCCCGCAACCTGCGCATTCCCGTTCATGTTGAGAATGTTGCCCGAACCGTTAACCCCAGTCCCGCTCACATTCTCGAAATCGCCGCCGGGTATCTTGTAGTTCGCCACATGGTCTCCGACGCGATAAAGGTGAAGCGAATTGATCAGCACCATGTCGTCTCTGTTCGCCGTGCCGTCATACCACGGATTCACATGGTCGAAATGGAGCGTGTGCGAGCCCGGCTTCTCGACAAAGAAGCGGAACGCCTTCTGATCGCTCCAGTCCTTGACGGTTCTGGCCGTTGCCGTGCCGATGTACGTCTCGTCTCCGTTTTCGTCAGTCAAGTAGTTCCTTATGCGAGCCCCCACGCCATTGTTCGTGCCTCGTCCGGTCATCAGGTACGAAAGCTCGTATTCGCCCGGCTCCGTGAAATTTACGCCTTCGACTTTTGCCGTCGCTCCTGCAACCTTAAGGGCCAGCACACAGCGTCCTTCGGGCGGCGGACAGGCATCGTATCCGAAAGCCGTGATACTCACGGTGCCGCCCAAAGCCTCCCCGCCGCCACATTCCAGCCACTTGTCGTGGTGATAGAATACGGCAACTCCAGTGCGGGACCAGCCGCCATATGCGGCAAAGACGTTGCCCGTCGTCATCGTCTTGCTCCCCCAGTCGGAGAAGTCGCCATTGGGTATCGCCACCTCATATCGGCGGACGGCCGGTCTCGTCGGACGCAAGGCGAGGGTGCCACCCGATACGGACAGTTTTCTGGCGCCTTCAGGAATAGAGGCAAGCACCGCGTATCCGGGGCCCGTCTTCTCGACGGTGCTTGGCGTTGCCGCCGCGCCGGCTGTCACGGTCTCGCCTATTTCCGCGCCCGGGAAATCAGATGTGATCTTGTCGCCGGCCGAAGCTTTTATGGAGAGGTTGCGCAACGGCTGCACTGCGCCGCCCTCAATGGACACTTCCGCCGCACCTCCGTTTTCGAGAGCCTTGGGACGATACACGAGTGTGCCGCCGCCCTTCTTTACGAACGCGCCATCGCCAACGACCCGTACGTCGGCCTCTTCAGTTCCATCGGTTGCGACTTCCACGCTTGCGCCATCCTCTACCGATATCTCGCCGGTGCCGGAGCGGGATCCGAACCATTTGCGGTTGAGATACGCCTGTACGGCGGCGCGTTCAAGATCGGTAAGGGTCGCGTCGAAGATCATCACCTCGCCGATGTATTCTCCGCCGCGACTCCCGTTGCCGCCGGCCTTCCCAGTGCCGGAGAATAGCGCATTCTCGAAGGAATTCAAGGATTCATGCGTCATCAGGGTGTTATAGCGCTGATGCATCGAATGGAAGCCATATGGAGGATTGCGGCCATTCCTCACGAAGTCCTTCCCGTCTATCCAGATGCGCGTATCGCCGGCCGAAGCACCCCACACGCTTTCCCACGGCAAGCCGTTGCCTTCATTCCAGAGGCTGTGTTCGCTGGTGTCTCTGCAATGTCCGAAAAGGTATCCGAACGCCTTCGAGTCATCAAGATAGCCATATACGACGGACGTCTCCTTGAGCCGTGACATGCAAGGGGTGCCGTCATTGTTGAAGACCTGCAGGGCCTGTCCACTGCCGTATCCGCCGAAATACGCCATCTCCATCTCGTTGGTGGATGTCCAATATTGGCGAACGTACACCGCATTCGCCAGCGACGGACCCGGCGCACCATCCAGACGCAACGCCTGAAGATAGCGGCAGGTCGGATTCGCGGTATCCGTCTCACGTACGTCGTACCACCGTTCGATCTCCACGCCATCCGCAAAGACAATGTGCGCCCGATCCTTCACCGACACCCAAAGCGCGAGTTTCGCCATTATGGAATCGGACAGTTCCGGAAGCGCAGCGCCGGTGTCCGCCAAGTCACTCTGCACCGAAACGACGCCCTCCCTTGCCAGAATGCGAAGTGGCGCAATGCCTGGCGCACTTGCGGGAACGGCAAGCGTTCCTCCGCCGGTCTTCACGATTGAAGTCCGCTCAGGGATGCAGAGATTCGGCGAGAGCGATTGGGTTGCTCCAACCGGAACATCGTTCGAGACAAGCGGCACGGGATGCTCATTTAGCGGGACATCCGCAAGGACGGTTCCCGTATGCGCAATCATAGCAATTGCCGCCGACAACACAACCATACTTTTTGCATTCATAACCTTGCCTCCACAAGCGTGTGTCCCATGCCGCGATAGGCGACATGATATCAAGCGATTGGGATAATAGCAAATGCATTTTTTTTTTCAACAGAAATATTGCGCTTCGGTTAGTTGGTAGTTGGTAGATGGTAGTTGATAGATGGTAGCTTTGTCCCCGTAGCGACATATCCCCCGAACGAAGTGAGCCGCGCAAGCGGTCGCAAGAGGGGTGCGCCCTCGCCGTCGTGGAA